>NZ_JBNGZA010000001.1:0-223602 GCF_052049935.1 Candidatus Pelagibacter sp.
ATTTTATTTTTTATGATATTTATGTATTCAATACATTTATTTTATAAAAATAAAGATCCTTATATTTTAATTGCATTTATCTGGATTTGTGCAAGTTTGAGTTTACCAGTTTTATTTGGTTTAATTGAAAAAGGATTTCCTTTAATTTCTAACTTGGCTGAAAGATATCAATACTCGTCAGTCGTGAGTTTAGCTATAATTATTTCTTGGATTTTTTTAAATAATTTAAGTTTAAAAAAGATCTACAGAAGTGTTTTTTGTGTAACTTTATTTATTGGAATAATATTTTTTTCAATATTTATTCTAAAAGATAGATCCTATGTTTATTTAGATAATAATGTTTTTATGAGTGAAATTGATGAAAAAAGTCCCCGTAATGTTCATAGGTATGCTTTCACAAATAATATAAAACAATCAATCATTTCAAATGATGAAAAAAAATACTTATTTAATTTATATCAACTATACAGCTTGGAACCTTATCATGATGATAGTATTTTAGAATTTTTAAGATATCAAATATTATTAAAAAACAAAAATGGAATAAATTATTTTGAAAATAAATATAAAGATAATTTTAAAGATTCTGCGCAAAAAAATTTTAAACTTGCAAAATTTTATTATTTTTTTGAGGAGTATGAAAAATCTCAAAATACAATAGAAGATATTTTTGAAAAATTTAATAAATTGATTGAAGAAAAATCTAGAGATAATATAGAAATAATTCTACAAAACCCATCAATTGATGATCTTTATTTTGAACTTGGTAAAATTAAATTTAGCTTAGAAAATTATCCACAAGCATTAGATAATTTCAAAGAAGCTTACTTGTATAATCCTTATCATGCTACCGCATTATACAATTCAGCTATTACACTTAAAAAATTAGGCCTTTTTAAAGAGGCCACAAAAGCATTTGAAGATTCAATTAAGATTAATCCTTTTTTAAGAGAACATACAAAAAACAAACTTATTAATAATATCGAATAATTTTGGTAAAAAAGTTTTAATAATTAAAAGTTTTTTATGAAATTAAGTATAATTATTCCAATTTTAAACGAAGAGAAAAATATTTTACCTCTGACAAATAAGATTAAAAATGAACTTAAAAATAATCAATTTGAAATTATTTTCGTAGACGATAATTCAGCTGATAATAGTAAAGATGAATTAATAAATTTAAAAAATAAATATAATTTTTTTAATCCAATTTTAAGAAAAAAAACAAAAAGAGATCTTAGCAAATCATGTTTTGAAGGAATCAAAAAATCAAATTTTGAAAATATTTTAATAATGGATGGAGATTTGCAACACAATCCTAAATATATAAAAAAAATGTATAATCTTTTTTCAAAAAAAAAATTAGATATTGTTATTGGAGCTCGAAAATTATCTATTAAGAATAAAGGTTTATCGGAATTTAGACGTTTTGCTTCAAATATATTAATTATTTTATTTAAAATATTTAAAATAGATACAACTGATCCAATGAGTGGATTTTTTATTATGAAGAAAAAATTATTTAAAAAAAATGAAGATAAATATTTTGGAAAAGGATTTAAGATTTTAGCAGACATTCTTATCAATTCAAAACCTAAGCTAAAATCAGCAGATTATTATATTGCTTTTAATCGTAGATTTGAAAGTAGTAGCAAAATGAATTTAAAAATACTTTTAATACTAATTCAATTTTATTTGATTTCTTTATTTAAAAAATTATTTATCTAAAAGTTTTTTTGCTATTTCATCAATAGCTAAATCATTATTTTTAATCCAATCTCTTGATTTTTTTGAGATTGAATTTTTAACATATTTTTTAGCATCAAATAAATTGCTAAATTTTTTTGTTGGTTTTTTAAACTCTTTATTAAGATCTGTGCTATTAATTTTATCTAAAACACTTTTTATCTCATATTCTGATAGTTGTTCTCTTAGTAGGTCAAATTGTTTATCCATTTCTTTTTGAATTTTTGGAAAAACTTCTTTTTTAAATTCATCTGCAATTAATTCCGGATCAACATCTTTTTTTGATGAAGATGATTTCTTTTCAATATTTTTTTGCAATATCGAATGGCTTTGTTGTAATTCTGATGAATGATACATTTGTAACATTCTCATATTTTGCATATCCATAATTTTTGACATTTGATCGAATTTATCTTGTAACTTTTCAGACTCTGTCTTGTTTCTTTGTTTCTCTTCAATTTTATTAATTAATTCTGGTTCCATTTCTGTTAGTCTTTGGTTTACATCATTTTTATAAACTGAAATTTTATCAAGAGTTTCATCGATTTTATTATTTAAATTATTTAAGGAATTTTCAATTTTAAGATTATAATCTTGTAGCTCACTAATTTTATTATCAAAACGTTGTTCTATACTAGAGGTTTCATCTAAAGATTTTGTTTCATTTATTTTTTGAATACTATCTTCAATTTTAGTTGATATATTAGTTAAATTATTTTGAATATTTGAAAATTGGATATTTAGTTGACCAATTTGATCTTCAAGATTAGCAAAATTTTTATTTGTTTCTTCTTCGTATTTACTAAATTCTTGATGATAGCTGTCATTTATACCTGATAATTTTGACTCCAGGTTATCTTCAGATCTATTTAAAGCTTCACTTAATTTGATGTCTAATTCATCGTTAAATTTATCTGAAAAAATATTTTTTTGGTTTAAAAGTTCATCTAATTTTTCGGTAAGTTCACTGCTATTTAAATCTAAGTCGTTAATCTTAGCATTTAAAATTTCAAGTTGATCATTTGAATATTGAGAAGGTTTTCTCTCAATCTCTTTATAAACTTCTTCATTTAGTAAAATTTCATCATCATAATTATCGCTGCTTGAAGCTACTTCATTGACAACTTCATCTGTTAAATTAATAACATCATCCACTTCCTCAATTAATTCTATAATTTTCTGATTTTTAGATACCTCTATCTCATCCTTAAGTTCTATAATATTATCATTAAGATTTTGAAGCTCATTATTAGCTTCCTCGACATCAGAAAATTGATTTTCAATTATCTCATTATTTAAAAAAATTATTTTATTATTTATTTCTTTAGATTTTTTATTTAGGTCGTTGTTATTATCTATATTGACTGTGGTAGTAATGGATGATTGTCCAGAACCAGCATAAGACATTTTTGTCTGCAAATTTTCATTTAAATCTAAAGTTTTTTTAGAAAAAATTTCTTTTAATTTTTGAATATATAGCTGTCTAGATAGTTGAAGTTGCTTATCTTTTAATAACTCGATCTTAGCATCATCAAGGGTTTTTTTGATGTAATTTGGAGTTTTTTTCATATAATTAATATCAAGTACGAATCATTTACATAATATCAAATGTAAATATGATAGTAAAAATTTATAATGTTAAGTGGATCTAAAAATAAATCTAAAACTGTTGAAGACGAATCAATAAGAGATAAGTCTAAATTTGTTGTAGTTGGATTTGTGGTAATGGTGATTGCCTTAATTGGATTTATAGTAGGTGAAATTTACACAAGCTTAAAATTATCTGAACAAAACAAATTGCTTTCTTCTTCAGGAAATATTCAACAACAAACTGATGATATTGTGATTGAAATTGCAAAACTTGGAAAAGATGTAAATAATGCTGAATATTCTTATATTCAAGAAATAATGAAATTTATGTCACCTACTGAATTCCAAAATTATAAGAATTCTATTTCGGGAATGGCAAATCAATTTAATGTTCAAATTAATAGTCTTAACGAGAGTGAATCTTTAAAGCTAGGAAAATTGTATGCAATTAATTATATTGAGTATCAATTTTTAAGCACTTTTGAAAATCTCACATTTTTAAAAAATAAGCTATCTGAAACTGAATTTAAAATAAATATTGTTAATGAAACAGTAAAAAGAGAAAATCCAAATTCAAATAAAATAATTGCCCAAGGAAGGATAGGAGTTTATGTATTTCCTGGTAAAGAAAAATTATTAAAAGAAAAAAAATCAGTTATCGAACAAGTCGAAAAACAAAAAAATAAAGAAAATGAAAAAGTTTCAGAAGCAAAATCTGAAGAAAAAAATTAATCTATCTAACTTCAATAAAAGGTCGTATATATTCAAAGACAGGAATTAGAAAGTTTATATAACCTTCAAGAAACGGGAACATTAAAACAAGATCACTCTTAATTGGGACCATAAAAATTGATCCAACAATTGAGAGAACAATTAACAAATAAAACAATAGCCTTGTTCTTCTTGATTGATTGGCTTGTTGTTCCTCCTCAGAAATTTCTGCAACTTTTTTCTTTTTAAGTGCTTCAGCTGCATCACGCATTCTATCTTTTTTAAATAATTTTTGGAAAAAATTTAAATTTTTATCTCTCTCAAATTTTAAATTATCTAAATTTTTATCCATTTCTTCTTTAGATGGAAGATCATCATCTTCATCTGTAAAAATTTTAAAATTAGAAACGTTATCATTAGTTTCTTTTTCTGCTTCTGCAGCTACTTCGTCAGGATCAATAGTAGACAATAATTCTTCAGGATCATCAACTGGAGGTTCCTCTGTTGTATTAGATATTGGCTCCTCATAACTTGGTTCTGTAGTAGATGGATTAGTTTGAATTTCAGATTTTTCTTTATATTTTGTCTCTTCTGTTGTTGGATAGTTTCCTTGATTTGGATGGTAGAACCATACTTCTGCACAAGAACCACATCTTACCTTGGAACCTTCAGCTGGCATTTGATCATCAGCTAGCCTAAACTTCTTTTTTCCACAAATACAGTCAATAATCATATGTTGTAATTTAAAATTAATAATATAAAAAAAGCCTTATGTCTATCGAACAAAAAATTAACGGAAACGTAGGAATACTATTTCTATCAGATGAAATAGACCTAGATAAATCACCACAAGTAAGAGAAAACATAAAAGATCTTATAGATAAAGTTAAAACAATAGAAGTTCAGCTTTCAAAAGTAAAATATATCGACTCATCAGGTATTGCAGCACTAGTTGAAGGAATGCAGCTATCAAAGAGTAATTCAAAAGATTTTTTTCTAACTGATGTAAGTAATGAAGTAATGAAAGTTATACAATTAGCTCATTTAGATAAATTTTTTAAAATTAAAAGCCAAACAGGTAAAGATGCGTTGGAAGGTAGCTCAGACCCAGCTCCTACACCTGATCCTGAACCTCAAGCGAGTGAAAATGTAGATCTTGCTCCATCAGAGGAAAAACAACCTGAACAAACAAGTCAAGACAAAGAAGAAACTCAACCTAGCATCAGGAGAGATGATGAAGGTGGTGAGGATGATAAAATAAAATTCAAAAGGTAAGTGTTTAGCTTACTCCTGTTTATTATTGGTGGAATATTTGGAAGTTTTTATAACGTTTGTATCTATAGATTACCCAATGAACTAGATATTGTTTCTAAAAACTCATTTTGCATCCATTGTAAATATAAAATACCTTTTTATCTCAATATTCCAATAATTTCTTACATTCTAAATTTGGGTAAATGCAAAAATTGTAATGAAAAAATAAGTTTGAGTTATTTTATAGTTGAACTGCTTACAGCGTTTTTATTTGTTTACTCTTATAATCTATTTGGATTAAGTTTTGAATTTTTTGGATATATTATATTTTATTCATCGCTAATTATTATTTTTTTTACTGACTTAAAATATTATTTAATATTAGATAAAATCACTATACCGATATCATTAATAGGATTGTTTTTTGTTATAATTGATCTCAATCCATTTAATACAAATTTTTATGACTCAATTCTTGGAGGAATAATTGGATATCTGACAATTTATATAATCCGTTATATATTTTTTAAAATAAGAAAAGTCGAAGGGATGGGTCTTGGAGATGCAAAATTATTTTTAATGATTGGTATTTGGTTAGGTATAAAATCAATTTATCTTATTTTGGCAAGCTCTGCTCTTGCTGGTGCAATTGTAGGATCCATATTTATTTATATTTATAAAAAAGATAAAAATTTTCAAATACCATATGGTTGCTTTATCGTTTTAGCATCAGCTTTATATCCCAAGTTAGGTTCACTCTTTTATAATTTGCTTTAAAGATATAATATAAATCTAATTGATTCGTTAAAATATGAACAAATCTTTAGTTACACATAACATAAAAAAAAATTATCAACTGCTAGACAATAGACAATTTGGTCTTGCTGAACAAAATGCTTTTAACTTATTGAAACAAGATCCAGAAAATCATGAGATTTACAATCTAATTGGAGATATACATTATAAACAAAATAATTTTGATAAATCAATTTGGTATTATTTTTCTTCATTAGATAGAAATTTTGACACAAAAGCTTTAAACAGATTAGGTACAAATATTTTTTTACTTAATAATAATCAAGCTGCTGAAAAAATTTTAACAAATCTTTTAGCCCATGACCCAAAATATATTCCTGGATATTTAAGTTTAGGTCTTGTTTATGAGCAAAGCGAGAAAACTGAAAAAGCAATTGAATGTTATAAGGCTGCTATAAAAATTGATCCTAAAGAAATAAAAGCCTATCTTAGTTTAGCAAACCTATACAAAGATAATTCTAAGTATGAAGAAGCTATCAAAATCTATCAACAGGGATTAATAAACAATTCAAGTAATCATTTTATACTTAGTAATTTGGGAAATTTATTTCATCTACAACATAAATATGATGATGCAATTGTCATGCATCAAAGAGCAATAAAAGCTAAACCAGACTCACATGTTGTTCACTTTAATTACGCTAATACTCTTTTGAATGCTGGAAAATATTCTGATGCTATAGAAATGTATAAAAAAACCACAGAACTAAGTCCAAACTTCAATAGATCTAAAATTAATTTAGGCACTACTTTGTTATCAATGTCAAATTTTGATGATGGATTTAAAGAATATAGCAATAGGATTTTTGAGGACAAAAATTTTAAAAACATTTTAGATAAAAAAAATTTAATTTGGAATGGTCAAAATATTGAAAATAAAAGAATTCTTATTATTGCTGAAGATGGACTTGGAAATACTTTGCAATTTTCAAGATATTTAGAAACATTAAGTCAGTTAAATTGTAAAATAATTTTTAAATGCCAGGAGGAACTGCATCATTTATTTGAAGACTTAGCATTTATTGAAGAACTTATTAGTTTAGAAAATGATTATGATGACTATGATTATTGGGCACCACTTCAAAACTTAATCTATCTCCTGACACCAGATTTAAATAGTAATTGTCCTTATCCAACAGTATTAAAAATTAATGATAACAAACTAATGGAATGGGAAACTTTAATTGCGGTAAATGATAACGTGAAGGTAGGACTAAATTGGCAAGGTAGTAAAGCAAATCCAAGAGTTGCTAGTAATTCAATAACTTTAGATAGATTTAAAAATATTGTTAATAATAAGTCAGCAACTTTTGTAAGTCTTCAAAAGGGATCTGCTGTGAACGAGATTGAAGAATTTAATTTGGGAGAGAGCATAATTAACTATGACTTGCTAATGGATACAGGTAGCAAAAAATTTTTAGATACAGCTGCAATTATAAAATATCTTGATCTTGTAATTACAACTGACACTTCTATAGCTCATTTAGCTGGGACTTTAGGTACACAAACATGGTTATTATTACCAAAAGTTTCTGATTGGAGGTGGTTAAATTCTAATGATGAAACTGTTTGGTATGATAATTTTAGAATTTATAGACAAAAAATTCAAGGTGACTGGTCAGAAGTCTTTTCAAGAGTAGAAAAAGATTGTTTTGAATTAATCAAAAATATTTCTGATTTAAGAAACACTTAATTCAATTTTTTCCAAAAATTCTTATCTATTTTATTAGAAATTTTTTTTAATCTAGAAATCATCAATTTTGATTTTTTAAGCAATATTTCATCTTTAGAAATGATTTGTTTAAAATTATTATGTTGAGTGATCATAAATGCAAAAAGTTCTGCCTTATCCTCTGCTAAATTATTTCTAGCATATTTAGAAATGTAACCTTTAACAGAGTTATCAATTACATTTTTGTCTATTAGTAATTCTTCCGAATAACTTTGTTGATTTAAGTTATTCCACTTATCATCTAAATAGATTGTTGTAAGGGCAGTATCTATTACATGAAAAAATTCATGATGAAACACGTGTTTAACAATTCCAGTTTTATTTTTTCCATAAGAATTCACTCTATTGATGTTTATATAAAAAACTCCAGGAGATTGATCGAAATGTCCAGGCGCCATACCAACGGGCTCAATGCCTTTATCAATTATTTTTTCACAAATCATAACATATTTAAGACCAGAATTATCTAAGAATGACTTTGGATAAAGATTAATTTCTTTGGTCAAAATATTTAAGCTATCTTTAAAATTTGATTTACTTTTTGTACAATTAAAATCATCTTTATTTTTAAAATCTTTTTCAGCTATTAAAATATCAATTCCTTTGGTGGAAGAAACTTTTTTTGCAAAAATAAATTCGTCAAGAACTTTAAGAGTTTTTTTAGAAGAATTGTAATTAGCAAATCTATTATATTTTTGATTTTTTTTTAAAGATCTAAATCTTATTAAGCATTCTAATCCACCGTCATTATTACAATCTTGTAAAGCTAATTTATCTATTTCTTCTTGTGTACCAATACCTAACCTAGTGTAAAGTTTGCCTCCTAAAGTTTCAACTACAGAACCTTTAATTTTATTATTTTTTTTTTGTTTTTCTTTTAAATCATCGATGTATTCTTTTAAAAATTTAACCCTACCCTCATAAAATTCTCGGTTATCTGAAGTATGAGATTTAGAACTATGAGCAATGTTTATTTCAAGAAAAAAAAATAAAACAATGAAAATTAATTTCATTAAATATTTTTGAAAAATTTAATGCTAAAACTTGAAGATATATCTCTATATTTTTCTGAATAGCACGAAGCAAAAATTTCTAAACTATTTGATTGTGGTGCGTCTGTTAATACAAAATTCAAAGAGTTATCCATTGGTTCTTTTTGATTTAAATCAAAACTATTGAAATACTCTTTCCACATTTCAATTTTTTCTTTACATTTATTTAAATCTCCCTGTTTTTTATCATTAAAGACTATAATGGAATAAACCTGGTTTTGAGAATTGGTATAAAAATAATAGTTATTAAAATGATCTGATATTTTAGATGGTTTAACTACATAGCATTTTCCATCTAATAAATTTTTTTCACATTCTCCTATAATTGTTAATTTTTTGTCATTAAGTTCAGCTAAAAAATACTGGTCAAATATTTCTTCTAATCTATTTTTAGGAAGTGTTACATTGGTGTTTTTGGGTTCTAATAATTCATTTACATCGCTAACATTCATTCCTTCTTTTTCCTCAGGTTTTTCCTCAAAGATTTCTTCTGTCTCTTTAATTTCTTGAATTTCTTGTCCTGGCAGATCTCCTGACTCTCCTGAAATTGCATTGAAATTTAGAAAAATTATGAATAAAAATATTTGAATTAATAGTTTCATTTATTTAAAAGACTATATATTAATAATTACCAATTATTTATTATAAATCAATGAGTGATGACCTTCAAAAAAATATCGATGAAATAAATAAGCTACCAGGTCTAAAAAGAGTTAAAGATGAGGTAAAAAGTTTAGTTGCTTTCTTACAAAGTTCCAAAGAGAGAAAAGATCAAGGTTTGGGTGATGGTCCCGCTCTGACACTTCATCTAATTTTTTCAGGAAACCCAGGTACTGGAAAAACTACAGTAGCTAGAATACTGGCTGCAATTTATAGAGATCTTGGTTTAATTCAAGGAGGGAAACTTATTGAAGTAACTAGAAGTGATCTTGTTGTAGCGGAAAAAGGAAAAACTGCCGAAAGAGCTGCAGACAAGTTTAATCAAGCTATAGATAATGTTTTGTTTATTGATGAGGCTTACACTCTAATTAATAAAAAAGATCCAAATGATAATGGTCAAGAAGCAATAGATGAATTGCTAAAATATATGGAAGATTATAGAGATAGATTAATTGTCATTGTTGCAGGATATGAAATAAATATGAGAGATTTTATTGCAGCTAATGCTGGATTAGCATCTAGATTTAAAAGAAATATTATTTTTGAAAATTATAATGATCTAGAACTTTATCAAATATTTTACAAAATGTGTCGTGATAACAATTATATGATAGCCAACGATGCAAGTGCTCCAATTAAAACTGCTTGTAAAAAAGTAATCGAAATTACTGGTGATAGATATTCAAATGCTAGAGATGTTAGAAGATTTTTTGAAAGTTGTGTCCAATATCAATCATTAAGATTATCCAAAAAAGAAAATAAAACTAAAATGGATTTAATGATGATTAAAAAAGATGATGTGGAAGCTTCAATAAAAAATTTTGCCTAAATAGCATTTCTCGAAATAAAAAATCTTAACACAAATCTTCTAGCGATTTCATAAGTTAATATAATAAACGCAATAAAAGTTAATAATGGCATATAATTTAAAAATTTCTTGTAACCAAAATATAATTCTTGCAAAGCTGTAGTTTCATCAATTTGAATTTGGTGTAATCTTTCAGCAATTAAATGAACTTGTGGCTCAGATAATTTTTCACATCTATCTAAAATCTTATATAGTTGTAATTTATCATAATAGTTAATCAATTTTTTAAGTTTTTTCTTAACTATATAACAATTAGCATCTAAATTTTTATAGACATCATTTACTGTTAACTTTTTCTTGACTATTAAACTGTCACTCATACTTTTGTAAACTTGACCAACTTCTGATTGGGTAGGATTATCTTTTAAAACAATTTCTATATTTTTTTCTAATTCATCTAAAGATTTTTCTCCGTCTTTAATGGTTCTTTCATCTTGTGTCTCTGGTAAAAATATTTCAGTAATATCTTCTTCATCAGATTTTTTAGCTATAACAGGTGGAATTTTTCCCTCACTAAATTCACCAAACAGTTTTCTAAAAGTTAAAGAAAATATATTTGAGTCCATATCGCTATGTTCATTTTGCATCATAAAAGCATTAGCCATAAAACTAGTATCAGTTTCTTTGTTTAAAAAATTATAACCTAAACCAACTGAATAATATGTTTCTTGATCTCTAGGTAAATCAACATTAAAAGATGACCCTGAAGTAAACCTTGCATTTGAAGTTGTGCCTTCTAAAAAATGATCTTGTGATGCAAACATTGCAACACTAAATTCATTATTTAAATTATTTTTTTCACTAAAATCCTTTGCGATTGAGAGACCAATTTCAGGTTTTAAAACAAATATATTTTCATTATCAATTGTGAGAGCTAATTCTCCCCCTGTTTCCTCAGTATCACTTTTAATTACATAAGTTGAATTTATTTTAGCAGATGGAGCAAGACTTAATCCAGCAATATCAATTTTTTTAATGTATTGGGCTTCTTGATTAAAACCAATATCCCAATAGTCAGAGACATATTTGTCATTTACAGAAGTGCCAAATACTGAAACATTTCTTTCACTTTCAGTTTTCGAAACATACATTCCAGAAATTAAATTTAAACCATATTTATCTTCGTCATATTGTCGAAATAGAGATGCATGCAAAGAGTAGGTTTTCGATTCACCATAATTGTTGTTATAGTCTGTATCTGTTCCAGTAAACCCATAAGAATATCCTGTGAATTTATTTTCCTCATTTTTAAATTGTTGTCCAAAAAGAACACCTGTAGTTTCTGACTCATATCCTGTATAGCTTGAGCCTATATTGTCTCTTTTTGCAGTTGTTCCATAAGTTCTGATAAAAGTAGAGCTATCATCAGATTTAAAATTATTAAAGATCGATTTATTTTTGTTGTTTTTTATAAAACCTAGAATATTTGTGTCTGAGTAATCATAATATTCATTAAATTTTTTCTTATCTTTAAATAAACCTGCTTGTTGTAATGATGAAAAAGTTAATTCATCTGTATTGTTAGCAAAACTACTGACTAATGATGTGTTAACATTTGAAGATGTAACACTATTTAGGGCTCTATTAAAATGACCATGGTTCAAAACAGGCTGATTGTATGCTGTAGCAAAAATTGTCCCTTCTAATTTGTCTAACTCGGTATTAACTGAATTTGTGTTCGAAGATTTTAATACATTCGCTACTTCTAATATTTTTCCTGCTGTAGCAGCATCAAATATTGCAGCTACATCTTTAAATTCTGAATTAGTTGTTAAACTTGCAACTGTATTAGATACTGCCACGGCATTATCTTCAATTTCTAAAAATACTTTTCTGTTTACAGTATCATAAGAAATTGACGTAGTTGCATCACCAAGATTACTGCTATTATTTGTAGTCGTAGAAGCAAAAGTTCCTGACAAAGTATTTCCCGATCCATCCGAACCATCAAATATTGTAAAAGTAATATCTGAATATGTGCCACTAGCAGGTTCTAAAACTAAAGAACCAGCTAAAGTTATATTTCCATCAACAACAACTTTATCTGCACTTGTTGTATTAAATTCAATTGTTGTTGTTGAAGAACTATCTAGCTCAAGATTTCCATCTATAGTTAAAGTTCCAATACTATTTCCTGGCGCTAAAGATCCACCAGTTGAAGTAACATTACCACCTATTTTACCACCACCACCTAATGTAGCTCCAGCTAAAGTAATATTGTTTGAAAATATTGTAGTAGAAGAATCATCTGCTGTTCCAGCATAAATTGTACCACTATTAAATGAAATCGGTCCAGAGATATCATTGTTACCCCTAAACGTCATTGTACCTGAACCTGAGTATGTAAATCCTCCGCTACCTCTTAATCTTCCAGAAAAAGTTTTTGTTCCAGATCCATTAATTGTTAGAACTTTAGAACTTGCAACATCTACATTACCTGCATCAGCTAACGATGCTGCTGTAACACTTTCATCTAAATCAAATTCTGCACCACTCTCAATAATAAGTTCAGTTGATGAATTAATACTTCCTCCTGAAGCTAACTGTAAAATTCCCTCTGTAACTCTAGTCTCACCAGTATAATTATGCGATCCTCTTAAAATTGACCTTACAGATCCCATCTTTTTAAACCCACCAGACCCTGCTAAGCCATAAATATCATTATTAGCTGTACCTGGGTTTACTGTTAGCATTCTTCCGCTTGCAATTGTTGTTGTAGTTCCGCTACTTGAAGCAAAATCTGCTACAGTAATATTTTCATTAACATTAAGTGAGCCTGAACTTACAGTCATATCAGCACTTGAATTAACTGCTGAAGTTGAGTTTAAGTTCATAGTACCACCACTTAAAGTAACTCCAGTAGTATTAGAAAGAGCACCGGTAACTGTTAAAGTTCCAGCTGATATTGTAGTAGCTCCAGAATAACTTCCTGTACCTGCAAAAGTTGTTGTGCCTGATGAAGTTTTAGATAATGCTCCAGCTCCACCTAGTGTTGCTGATGAGGCAATTGTTCCTGAGCTTAAAGTATGCTGGTTAGATGCATTAATAGTTCCTCCACTAATTGTACCTGAAGTTAAATTTACATTTGCAACAGTGTCAGTATTTGAATTTAAATTTAAAGTACCACTGTTTTCTACAGTAAGATCTTCATCATCAGGTAAAAAATTAGATGCTGCCATTGTTACAGTAGTGCTAGCACCGGATATTCTCGTATTAATATTATCATTTGAACTATCTGTGGTATCGATAAATGCACCGAGTGTATGTGATGCTGCTATAACTATATCTCCTTGACCTTTGACTTTACCTGTATGTGATGAAATATCTGTAACAGTTAAAATATTATCACTTTGAATGTGAATTCCGCCAGCTCCAGAAACTGTGTTTACAGTATTGTCTTCAGCTACATAAAGTCTAGAAGCTGCTCCATTTAAAGTAATATTAGCTGTGCTTAATAAAGCATCTTCAGATTCTAAATATAATCTTCCATCTCCAGAGACATTTATTGTTGTAGAGTCAATTGAAGATCCACTTTGAAGTCTTAATTGACCATTTGTAATAGAAGTAGTTCCTGTATAAGTACTATCTCCAGTTAGATTTAATCTACCCTCACCTTTTTTTGTAAAACCACCAGCACCAGAAATAATACCACCAATAGTTCTTGTAGTTGATGATCCATCTGCGTCACCAGTTGTTAATGTTTTTGAGCTAGCAATTTCAATATTACCATTACCAAAAACGCTTCCTATCTCATCAGTTTCGTCAACATCATAAACAGCACCAGAAGCTACTGATACAATAGTATTATCATTTAAAGTTCCTGAAACAGTTAATCTTCCATTGCTAATTGTTGTGTTTCCAGAATAAGTATTTGTTCCACTTAATGTTAACGTGCCAGAACCTAATTTTCTTAAATTACCTGAGCCTGAAACTACTCCCGACACGCTAGTATTGCCCGAATTTCCTGCAGATAAGGTTACGGAACTTGCAATATCGATTGTACCAGCGCCAGCTATAGAGCCAACTTGATCAGTTGCATCTACATCATAAGTTGCTCCTGAGCTAACTGTTACATTAGTTGAATTATTTAAAGATCCAGTTACTCTTAATGTTCCTTCAGTAATTGAAGTGTTACCTGAATAAGTATTAGTTCCTGACAATATTGCAATACCGTTACCAGTTTTATTCAGCGCACTACTCCCACTTACAACGCCACTTAACGTTAATTGTGTTCCATCAACATCTAAACCAGAATCAGCAAGCAATTGAACTCCTCCAGCAAAAGAACTTGTTCCTGTTGAAGTTGCAATATTACCAGAGTTTCTTAATGTTTCAGTTGTTGAGTAATTTACATTTTGAAAATCAATAGTTGCTCCAGATTGAACAATGGTAGTGTTAGTTGTATCTCCTAACGCATTATTGGCTGTAACAGCAATTGTTCCCGCAACAACTGTTACTCCTCCAGAAAAAGTATTGTTACCTGATAATGTTAAAGTTCCTGTACCTTGTTTAGTTATTCCTCCAGTACCAGAACCTGTGCTTTGAATTACTCCAGAAAAAATTGTAGAAGAATTATCACCACCAACAGTTAATTGGGACTTGTGTTCAATGTCTAGTGTACCTGCTCCTGCAATTGATCCTATAGTTTCATCTCCACTAGTATCAAATGTTGCGCCAGACGAAACTGTTACAGCTTGCGTATCATTTAATGAACCAGATAATACCACACTACCATCCGTAATTGCTAGAGTTCCAGAATGCGTGTTTGTTCCAGACAATATTAAATCACCATCCCCTGCTTTTGTTAAAGTTCCAGAACCAGTAATAATACCTTGTAAAGTTGAAGTTGTTGATGATGCAGTGTTAATAGTTCCAGCACCTGTCATCGTAACGCCTCTATTGGCACTAAAAGTAACTCCCGAAGTAATAGTTAAACCACCACCATTAAATATTATGTTGTCAGCATCTGCAGCTCCTGGAGTAGAACCCAAATTATTCTCTGCTGATATACTTAAGTTACCAGCTCTAATTGTTGTGTTTCCGCTATAAGAATTTGTACCACTTAATGTTAAAGTACCTGTTCCTGATTTAACAATAGAACTTGTTCCGGTACTATCTGTTATAGCACCTGCATAAGTAGTATTACTACTTTGATTGATTGTTAGTGTGGTATTTCTTAAATCTATTGAACCAGTAGAGGTACCCGTTAGAGATGCAATAGTATCACTAGAACTCATATTTAAAGTTCCTTGAACATCTAAATTTACTGTATCAGTAAAACTACCTTCACCTGAAATAAAATTAGCAGTGGCATATCTATCAATATCTAAAGTTCCAGTTCCAGTAACTTGATCTCTAAAATCATACTCTCTAGTATTTGAACCTTCTGCCTTCAAAGTAAAAGTATTACTTCCTAAAGCAACTGCAGTTGTAGTGTTTCCATCAGCACTACCAAAAAATATTTTTCCAGATACGCTAGATCCGTTTGGTCTCATTAAAACAGATGCATTAGAATTTAAAGTAACAGTTCCTGTAAGTGTTGCATTTGATCCTGAACTTGTTGTTAAAGTTGCTGCTGTTCCCCCATTCAAGTTATTGTTACCTGAACCTGCTAAATTGATATCCACTCCATAAGTTCTTCCACCTCCTGTGCCTGGATATAAATTTAAAGAACCACCACTTTGAACTGTAACAGATTTTCCTGATGCAAATGAATTACTATTTATTGATGCTACTCCAGTGTTTCCTACTGTTACATCAAAATTATAGGCATTTGATGTACCACTTAAAAATCTGAATTGACCTCCATTAATTGTTACATCTCCTGTAAGATCGTGGGTATTGGCAGCTCCTAATGCAAATATACCAGATCCAGTTTTTGTTAAATTATTATCTCCCTTAATATCTCCATTGTAATTAACTCTTCCACTTGAATTACTTACATTAATTATCGCACTATCATGAGTTATATCTATACCCCTGTCAGTATCTAAAGTAATTGTTCCAGAATTTGAAAATTGTAATGTTCCATTTCCAATTTGAATATTATCATCATCAAATGAACCAGGGTCTACACCAAAGCTAGCATCGGCTGGAACAACTAATGTACCACCAGTTATAGCAACACCTCCAACAATTTGATTTGATGATCCCAAAGTTAGTGTTCCATTTTGAACTGTTAATCCTTTAGCGCTTGTTGAACCAAAACCAGTTATGTTACCAAGTATTGTTTGAGATCCTGCTCCAGTTTTAAATAATTGACCATCCCCATAACCAGGCCCTGCAACATTTGCATTAGTTGAAAGTGTTCTTCCTGTTGCAACGTTTAAAGTATAATCTCTATCTCTTGTACCAACACTATCAAAAAAAACTTCTGGAGTAAAACCGTCGCCAGCTACATCACCATCTATACCACCAATAGTAATATTAGAGTCATTTTTAAAATATACATTTGGAGTAGATGAAGGTGATTGGAAAACTAGTTCTGTTGTTGTTGGAACAGTTCCATTAATATTAAAAGTACCACCAGAAACAATTGTATTACCTGTATAAGTGTTTGTTCCGTATAAATCTAATTTTTGATTTCCAGATTTAATGATATCTGCAACACCAACAACAGAATTATTAACTGTAATATCATTAGCAGCTAAGAACGTTAGATTTCCTGTACCACTAAATGCATTACCTGAGCTTGGAGAAAAAGTCATTGTACCACTTGTTGCTGAAACTGTTGCGCCACCATCAACTGTAATTGTACTTGAGTAAGTATTGCTGCCCCCAGTATTAATTAAAGCACCTGAGTTAGAAAGATCACCTGTTCCATTTCCAGAAATTGTAATTGCATTAGAGAGACTTTGCTTAACTCTCATTTCACCGCCTGAATTAATATCTATATCAGCACCACTATTAATTGACGAATAAGCACCTAAAATAAATTTACCACCACTATTAATAGTTATATCTGTGTTCGCTAAAGAAGCTGTCTCTGATGAAGTACCTTTAATTCTTAATGTTCCAGCATTAATAACTGTGGAACCCGTGTAAGTATTGGCCCCTTGTAATTGAAGTTCTCCAGCACCAGTTTTTATTATTCCTGATGCAACTGTAGTTGGGTAAGTACTGCCAACCCCATCTTGGATATTAGCATTAATTGTTAAATCAACACTTGAGTCTGAGGTAGCATCAGCCACGTTAAATGTAACATCTCTACTTCCAGCAGCGTTGTTATGAGTTAATGAAATTGTGCCATCACCAGATGTACTATTAATGGTAGATGCACTAGATCCGCCAACAGTTACAGTACCGTCTAAACCTAAAGCTATTTCAGCGCCACTATAAGAATGTCCATCTGATATATTTATTGTTCCACCATTTAAAGTCGTATTACCTAAAATTGAAATATGTCCACTTTCATTTGTAAATGTTCCATTTAAAACCATTGATGGCCTTGAAGAAGCATTGCTCGTTCCAAAAATGTCATGAGTATCTGCAATCAAAGTACCATTAACAGTAACTGTTCCAGCAGTTATAGTATTTTGAGAACCTTCAATTTCTAATGTAGCATTAGAACCAACAGTTATATTTCCAGTCCCAATATTAATTTTGTCCTCAACCTCTACTTTACCTGAACCTGTAATAGTTAAGCTGTTATTTTCTGAGCCTTGACTTGTAATTACTGTATCAGAATCTCCATCATACAATCTTAAAGTATCACCAGAAGCTACACCAATACTTGCATCTGCATTTAATTGAATTGTTGAATTATTAAACGCTGTATTATCTGATCCACCTTCAGAAAGATATAAAGCCCCAACATTTCCAACTCCTGTTCCTTCAATTGTAATTACTCTCGTATTAGATTGAAAATTTTTATCATCTAAATCTAAAGTAGCACCACTTAAAACATTTACTGTCTGAGAACTTGTGCCGGCTGTACTTGCAATTCTGAACGTACCAGCGTTAATATTAATTGTACCATTAAATGGATTTGAACCTGTAATAGTTAACCGGCCAGAACCTGATTTATTCCAAATACCAGAACCAGTCACGCTTCCAGTTAATGTTTGATTACTCGAAGAATTAAAAGTTAATGTTCCACTGTTTGAAATTGTACCTGCATAGGACGCACTTGCACCTAACGTTCCTGTTATCTCTAAAGTTCCTGCACTAATTGTTGTATTACCAGTATAAGTATTTGCACCTGCTAAAACTAAAGTACCAGCTCCAGATTTTGTAATACTTGCTGCAGGCTTGTTTGTTGGCCATCCCAATGTTCCACCTTGTCCATTAACCAAGGGTGCATTTACATTTAAAGTAGAATTTGAACCAATTGTAAAATTTCTATTAGCTGGAGTATCACTACCAGTACCAAGACCATAAGTTCCATTATTTGTTGCATTGAAATTTGCTGTAGCATTCATACCTAGAGTAATATCTCCATCCAAATTCATTCCAGCAATCGCTGTTCCTCCTGAAGAATGATTACCATTAGTGGTAATCGTTGCACCATTAACCAAAGTTACAGCACCAATGTGATTAAAACGATTTGAACCATTTGCTAGAGTCCCACCAGCTGTAAATGTAACTGTAGGTGAATTTGCCTGATGATTTCCAAAAATATCATGTCTATTTAAAGTCAGTGTTGAATTAGCATTTCTAATTTCAATTGCTGTTAAAGCTGCGGTAGTACCTGTAATTGTAATATCACCACCGTTAAGATTTAATGTTCCTGTAATTGAGTTAGTTCCAGCAAGAGTTAAGTTTGTAGTCCCAGTAACAGCAAGAGTTCCTCCTCCAGAAAAATTTCTGCTATAAGTTCTAGTTCCTAAATTACTTAAAGTATATGTTGCATTAATTGTATTGTTTGAACCAGAAGCACCAGTTAAAATCCATTGTGTAACATTATGGGTGGTATTGGTATTTACAGTAATAGCGTATGTAAAATTAGTATTAATAAGTGATAATACTAAACTTAAAAAGAAAACTTTTTTTAATTTTTGAAAATGGGTAATGCTAATTAAACAAGAACAATTATTAGTTAAAATCTTTACAGATTCTTTAATATTATTTTTAATTAGAGCATACTTCGAATCATAGTTTTTCAACCCTTGATTTAATAATAAAATTTGTATATATAAATTGTTTATATATAAAAAAATTCTATATTTATGATCAAAAACCTTGATTTTTTAAGCCCAAGATTTCTGCAATACTTTTCAACTGTAGTTGAAACAGGAAGTATCCTAGCAGCAAGTGAAGAGATCAATGTTTCCCAACCATCCATAACAAGAGTTATTCAAATTATAGAAAAAAATTTAAACACAAAATTATTTGTTAGAAATAAAAAAGGTGTCAAACTTACAGAAGATGGTCAGGAATTTTATTTAAATGTAAAAACAATTTTAAGTCATAGTGAAAAAGCAATAGCAAGCATTCAGTCAAATAAAGTTTCAATTCAAGATGAAAACATAGAATTTAAAATTGGCCTTGCAAATACATTGTCACAAACTCACAAAGAAAGAATTCTTTGGGTTCTAAAAAGAAATAATTTTGACAAAAGATTTAAAATTTCAGAAGAAGAAAGTTTTACTCTAAATGAAAAAATCTTAGAGAATGAAATCGATTATGCATTTACTTGTATTCCAATTTCAAAAAAAAATATTAACAAAATAAATTTATACAATGATAATTTTTGTGTCGCTTTTTACAAAGGTCATGAATTTCAAAATTTAAAAACAGTTGATATTGAAAAAGTTAGATCTACTCCAAATTATATTTTTAGAAATACTTGCGAATTTTTTTATTACGAACATATGAAGAGAACTAACAAAACTCCATCATATGATGAGATAAGAGATATTATTTCAAATAGAAAAAAAGCTGGTAAGAATAGAGATGTAATTTATACAAACAGTGATACTACAGCAGCTTCGTGTATTAGAGCTGGAATGGGTATTGCTGTCATTCCTGAAAGTGTAGCTATAGATCAAAAACTTCTTTATAGACCCATTTCAAAGCCCGCACTTTCAAGAGAAATATGTCTAATTCGAAATATTAAGAATAAAAAAGAATTAGATGCTAAAAAATCAACATTAAGAAATGCTATTTGGCTTTAATTTTTGATCTATAATTAAATTACCTTTTTACTTTAGAAAATAAAATATTATAAATAAACCTTATGATATTTAAAAAACTTCACTTAAAAATTCTTGTTTTACTTTTTTCATTATTTCTTACTCAAACTGTAAATAGTGATGAAAGTAAAAACCAACCAAACTCTCTAACAAAACAATATAGAGATTGGGTTTACAGATGTGTAAATGTAAATAAAAAAAATCAGTGTGAAATTGTTCAAACGTTAACAATTAATAATACAAACATTCAATTCTCATTTGCTTTTTCAAATTTCATTAATGATGAAAATGAACTTAAGGAAGTATTTAACATAATTACTCCTCTAGGTGTAAATGTACAAAAAAAAGTTGAAGTAAAATTTCATGAAGGTACTGCGGTAAATTTAACTTTTAATAAATGTGAAGTATTTGGTTGTGTAATAAGTTTAACAAATAATAGCAAAGATGATGCAGTTGTAAGTTTGTTTAAACAAATTAAAGCTTCAATGAACAAATCAGCTTTTTTTGAACTTAGTATTGATGCATTTCAACAAGAGCCACTTGTAATCAAAAGTTCATTACAAGGATTTAACAACGCTTATAAGGAATTAAGTAAATCGAAAAGCTAATCTTTAAATGAACAATGTAAAAAAATATTCTGGCATTGTTTTATTAATCCTTTTAATTCTCGCAAAAATTCAAGACAGCAACTTTGTAATGAAAGTTGAAAATATTTCTTATGATATTTATCAAACTCTATTTATGGAAAAAAGTAACTACGATGAGGTTGTCATTGTAGATATTGATGAAAAAAGTATAGGGGAAATTGGGCAATTTCCATGGAGAAGAGATGTTTTTGCAAAACTAATTAATAGATTAAATCAATATCAAGCATCTGTTATTGCATTTGATATTTTCTTTAGTGAAGAAGATAAACAAAATCCAAAAAGAATTTTAGAGGAATTTAATATAGAAAATAATGAAGTGATTGATAGTGATCAATCACTTCTTGAAAGCATTAAAGGATCAAATGTAGTTCTTGCAGTTCTTGGGGATGTATCAGCTTATAACAAAGATAATCAATCAAAACCTAAAACAAATATTATTTCTCGTGGAATGGATGCTTCAGAATATGTTTATAGTTTTAAAAATAAAATCACTTCACTAGAAAAATTTAACGATGTAACAGCAGGAATAGGAACAATTTCTTATCTTGATAGTCCAGATGCAGTTTTAAGATCAGTTCCGATTGTATTAAAAATTGATGGTGATATTTGGCCTGCTCTTAGCTTGGAAAGTTTAAGAGTTCTTCATGGACATAAAAGTATTTTAATTAATTCTGATGAAACGGGAATTAATTTAATTAAAACTAGAAAATATCAAATTGAGCCAGATCCTAATGCAATTGTTTACATAAACTATAAAGAGTTCAACAAAGAAAATTATATCCCAGCAGTTGATGTTTTAAACATGAGCGTTAATGCAAATAAACTCAAAAATAAAATGGTTATTATAGGTAGTTCAGCACAAGGTTTATTTGATTTTGTAAAAATTCCAAATGGTGATGTAATTCCTGGTGTTCAAACTCATGCTCATTTGATTGAAAATATTGTCAATAATGATTTTATAATAAAAAATTTATACACAACTATTGTAGAAAATCTTTTACTTATTGTATCTTTAATACTTGTTTTAATTGTTCCAAACAAAATTTTACCTAAATTCAGCATAGTTTTTTTTAGTGGATTGGTTTTAATTCTAATTGTATCAAGTATGATTGTTTATCAGTTTAACTACTTTGTTGATGTACTTTATATAATTGCAAGCTCCTCATTATTATTCTTAACCACTCTTTACTTTAGATACTTAAGAGAAAATGAAATTGCTCTTGAAAATGAAAAGAAACAAATTGTATTAAAACAAGAAAGAGAGATTGCAGGCGAAGTGCAGAAAAAATTATTTCCAGGCGATTTTTCAAATAAAGATTTAATTTTTGCAAAAAATGTTCCTGCAAAAGATGTGTCTGGCGATTACTATGATTACATTTCTATCAATGAAAATGAGGTTTATTTCACTCTAGCTGATGTATCAGGTAAAGGTGTAAAAGCTGGTATTTTGATGGCTAATGCAGCCGCTGTATTTAGATCAATGGCTAAACTTGAAAAATCAGTGTCAAGTATTGCTCAATTTGTTAATAACCAAGTAGCCGACAATTCCTATCAAGGTATGTTTATCACTGCAGTAATAGGGAAATTAAATATAGAGAAAAAAGAAATTGAATATATAAACCTCGGACACGAGCCAATAATGATTTTCGATAAAGAATATAAATTTGAATACTTAAAATCTACCTTACCACCACTTGGGATAATGAGCATGGATGATGAAAACTTCTTTCAGACTAATAAAGTAAACATTCAGGACAAAAATTTAATGATTTATACCGATGGAGTTACTGAAGGATATTTAGAAAATGGAGATGAGCTTCAAGTAAAAGGTCTTGAGCAGGAATTAATTAAGAATAAATTTATTAAACCTACTGAGATCATAGATCACATAAGTAAAATTTTAACTAAAATAAATGCACCTTTAAGAGATGACGTAACGTGTATAGTTGTTTCGGGCCACAATAATTAATGAAAAAAATATTCTTAATTACTTTAATCTTATCTCTGACTATTCAAGCTAAAGCTGAAGTCACTTATCTTGAAATTTTAAAAAATCCAACAGACTTAAGATTAAATCTTCAGTATGCTAAAGAACAAGAGACATTAGGTGAATTTAAAAGTGTGATTGCCACCCTAGAGAGGCTAACAGCTCTCTACCCCACTAATATAGATTTAAAATTATACTTATTATCAGTTGCAGTTAAAACAGATAGCACGGAAAAAGTTTTAAGATTAATTGATGAAATTAGACAATCTGATGAAATTAATGACGATATTAAAAAAAGAGTAGCTCAGGTATTTGATGATATTAATAAAAAAAGAATTGATGAAGAGAAAAATATTGCTCGTCAACAAGCGAGAGAAATTGTTGAGGAAGAAGAAAGAAAAAGATCTCAGTTAGCTGACAATAAGAGTAGCTGGACTTTTTATCAAGATTTTGGATGGAAAACAGCAATACACTCTAATGTTGGAAACATATCTAGCTCAGGTACTCAATTTTCTGCTGGAAGTGTCGTCAATATGACTGGTATTGAAGGTGATAATATCGAAACTATAAATACTTTAACTGGAGCAATTTATCAAATTGATGATAGCTCCAACATTTCACTATCAGCGGGCACTTCTTCTTCAGAACAAAATAGAGGAACTTCTGAAGAAAATGACACTAATACATTTTCATCAAGTTATAGTAAATTTTCAAAATCAAATTCTTTCAGTGCTTCTTATTCTTTTACCGATACCAATACAAGGAGAGCAGCTGATACATATGCAAATAGTTTAAATTTAAATAATACATTCAATTTTAATGATAACCATAAAATAAATGGGGGTTTGACTTTTGCAACAAACAAAGGAAATCAAAATCCATCAAATGCAACTCGTAGAACATCTAATACATGGAAACAAGGTTATTCTCTTGGATACGATTTATTAATGGGAGAAGGTGCACAACATAAATTAAGTTTTAAATATTCTTTTAATGATACGCATGCAATAGCAAACTACAATGGTTTTGATGATCATACTTTTTCAGTTTCTTATACAGAAAACTTACCAATAGGTAATTTTACTATTAGTGCATCTGAAACAGACAAGCAATATGATCAAGCAGACAACTTTGTTAACTCGTCAATAACAAGGGAAGAAAAATCAAACACATATACAGTTTCTTTGAATGGAAATTTAGGCCAAGTTGTTAGATCATCCGCGCCATCAATAAAATTAAATAATTTTCTCAATAATCAATTAAATTCTCTATCATATAATTTATCATGGTCAGAAACGAACAATGAAGGAACTTTACTTCAACACAATTATCACAAAGACACTATTAATTTTGGTCTTACAAAAAGGATTTATTATTAATGAAAAAAGTCTATAAGGATCTCAAATGAAATTACTTTACAAATTTTTAGCCATATTTTTAATATTTTCTAATATTTCGATAGCTGAAGAAATTGGTATTATTGGCTTTGTTATTGGTGATGCTTTTAACCAAAATGGTAAGAAACTCAATGTAGGTGACCCTATTTATTATGGAGAT
This sequence comes from Candidatus Pelagibacter sp., assembly GCF_052049935.1. GTDB lineage: Bacteria > Pseudomonadota > Alphaproteobacteria > Pelagibacterales > Pelagibacteraceae > Pelagibacter. Next base: position 24,754 of record NZ_JBNGZA010000001.1, read on the forward strand.
ACAATTTCAACTAAAGAAGGAGGGAAATCTCAAATTCTTTTTGTAGATCAAACTGTAATGACTGTTGGCTCTAATACTGAGCTAACGATTGATGAGTTTGTTTATGATGCGGAAAATACCGATGGTAAACTTCTATCGACAATAAAATCAGGAAGTGTAAAAATTTTAACGGGAAAAATTAGTGAAAAAAATCCTGAAAACCTTATTGTAGAAACACCTGCTGGAACTATAGGTACTAGAGGTACAGAGTTCAAAGCAGCGGTTGATCCAGAAACATCGAAAAGTAAAATTTTACTTATTGGACCAGGCCCTAAAAACTCACTAGGATTAAGACCTGGTGCAGTAGAAGTTTCAAACGCAGCTGGAACAGTCTTGCTAGACAAACCTTATTTGTTTACAGAGGTAAATCAAAATACTCCTCCAAGACAACCTGTTATTGTTCCACAAACAGAACTAAAAAAATTTCAAGAATTAGAAATAGAGCCTGATGCTCCTGTTACAGAAAATAATCAGCAAGAAGAGGAAACTCAGTTAGCGCAAAATGAAGAGGAAATTAAAGAATTAATAAAAGCTGAAATTTTTAATGAAGATGAAGATCTTGGAGACCTAGTTTTAGATACATTGGTAACAGCACTTGCTAAAGACGATGGTGGTATTACCGCTCAACTTTTAGGAAAATCTTTTTTAAATAGTGGAAATATTATTCCAAGAACATTAATTCCTGATGACGTGAAAGATCAATTGCCTGAAGGTATTGACATAAACTCTCCTGAAGCAGATGAGTTTTTTGCAAACGAACTTCAAAATGAATTAGAAAAAGTAATGTTGGTTTCTGCAAGAATTGAAGATGTTGAATTTGTTCCAACAGAGTTTAACCAATTTAATGCTAGTTTTAATGATATTAAAGTTCCAATTTTTAATGATGAAACAGGCGATGTCGTGTTTTTAGAAATGGGAGATATAGATTTTAAACCACAATTTGCAGGTTTAAGTGGAAATAGTTTGGATATTGGAGAAACTGTAATACCTGAACAAATTTTTTTAAGAGGACAAGAAAGATTAGCAATAGATTTAGAAAAAGGAAAATTTTTTGAGCAAGAAATTGATCCTCAAATGGAAGCGTTGAATCAACAATTTGAGACTTTAATTGCTACAGGTGCTTCACAACAAGAATTAGATGAAGTTCTTTTCCAAATGGATCAAACAATATTTGAGGCTAATCAAGCTGCACAAGCCTTTGAAGTAGCTACTTTCCAAAATCAATTTGGAAATGAATTTAAACTTGATGTGTTTTCTAATGAAGAGTTTAGCAGAACAAAAGAAAGTTTTATTTTTGATACAAATAAATATTCCAATGAATGGAAAAATGCCTCAGAACAAGGTTTAGTTCCAATATTTGAATTAGATGGAAGTGTAAGTAGATTTGAAAAAGATGAAGCTGATATAGAATGGCAAGTAAGAGATAATCAATATGAACAACTTTTTTCACAACAATTTCCTGATTTATTTCAACTAGAAAAAAAAGCTGAAGAATTGGCATTAGAAGTAGAACAAGAAAGAAAAGCTTTTTCAGCTAGAATAGATCAAGCTAAACAATCAGGAGCTTCAAAAGAAGAACTTGCTCAATTAGCAAATCTAGCAGATCAAGAGCTGAAAAAGAATACAGAGGAATTAGTTCAAACACTAAGTGAGGTAAAAGTAGCGTCTGCTAGAAGAGATGTAATTGAATTAGGCGCAAGTGCATTATCTGCACTAAAAATAGATTTAGAAACTACAGAAAAAAAAGAAACTACAGAAAAAAAAGAAACTAAAGAAAAAACTGAGATTAAAGTTGAGACAGAAGTTAAAAAAGAAACTCCAGTTTTACCGAAAGAAAAATTAGAAGTTCCAATTATATCTTTTGATAAGGCGCTAGGAAGATATTTAGATGCAAGATTTGTGCCCGTTCCTGGTGGTTTACCTATTTTTAGAGGTGATGTTAATACGTTTTCAATTGGAACTACGACTTATGCTGATATGAATACAAGATCAACTGGAACAGACACATATACAGGTACTGCTACAACATTGACAGTTCAGTCGGCTGGCTCTAATGCTGCAAGTGCCGTAAATAGTGTTGGTGATGTTGCGGGATCTTTCACTCCTACTCACACAATTGATTTTAGCAATAGAACAATTAATCAAGGCATAACAGCTAAAGTTCAAATTGGTCAAGCTGGCACAAGATCTTTCACTATTGATAAAGATGTAAATTATACTTCTAGCACATCTGGCAATGTTACGCCTGCCTCATCCTTTAAAGTAAACAGTAGTGGAACAGTAACAGATATTGCAAGTTCAGCAACAGGAGATATTTCAAAAACAGTACCATCTAGTGGCTATGAAGATGGGGCTTCAGCAAATTACTTTGTAACAGTTGAGTCTAATTTTCAAAATCAATCTGGAAGATCTTTTGCTGATACGGTTGATACAACTTTAACAGTTCAAACTGTTGATGGTTCTGATACGAATAAAGTTTCTGGAACAGCATCCAATGGTAGAGATTAAAAAATCTAAAAAAGTAATTCTCTATTTTTTTTTATTTTCAATAATTTTTATTAATAAATCATTAGCTGATATTTATCTCACTAACTGTCAAACTGTTGAAAAGAAAAATGAAACTAAATCGGTTTCAATGGTATTTTCTTTAAATAGAAATAGTGTTGTTATAAATAAAGTAAACAACAATAAAGTTAAGTATAAAATTCAAATTACTCAAATTCATGATAAAAAAAATTTAATCTTTGATGCAAAAAATAATTCTTATACTTTAAATTTTAAACCTGGTTTTTCTTACCTCAAAAAAAATGAAAGTTTTGACGTAAACAATTCCTCAGAAATTAATCTGGTAAGTAAAAGTTTAAATGGAATTAATATAAACTGCACTAAGCCAAAAATGATTAAAAAAGAACAAGGAAAAGATTTAAAGGAAGTAAAGATTGATCAAAAGAAAATTCAAGAAATTATGGAAAAACTTAAAAATAATCAAGGTGTTCAAAACCAAGATTTAAATAAAATCATGGAACAGTTAAATAATTCTAACTCACCTACTAAGATTGATGCATCTCAACTAACAGAACTACTAAAATCAAAAAGTTTTATTGGTCAATTAACTTCAGGAAACACTGTAGATAAAATTAAATCTGAAGATTTTCTTAAGATGATTAAAAGTGAATTTGAAAAACTTATAAATAAATAAAATCTATCTGTTGTTCCATGATATAGGAGTAACTGTTACCACGTTTCTGCTTCCTATTGCTTTTACAATACCAATTTCTTGATTTAAACTTGTATCACCATAAACAAGTCTAACTAGGATTTTTCTATTCCCAGGTGTAAAATCATCAGTATCTAAACTCTCATAAAAAACTTTAGCTAACTCTTCTCTCCATTTTTCTATTGTAATCACTTGAGCTGTTGGTGGAGTAATTACCATTGCTGTTGGGTTAGTGTTAGATGCAAAATTTGTTGTTTTTGTCCAACCAGTAGATAAGGTATTATCACCAGTAGTATTAACGTCTACAGAGTCTTCACTTGGTATATAAATACTATTATCGCTTCCATCAGTATAAAACGAAACTTCTGCTCTAATTGGGCCTAAAATTACATCAATTTCATTACCATCTTCTTCAATATCTGCACCTGTAAAATCTCCAACACTGCCACCAAATCTTACAATATAACCATCAACATCTGAACTAGCCATTCCATTTCTTGTCAAGATACCAGTTGTTGTAGCAGAATTAGTCTGTTGAAATGCTAAGAAATTATTTGTGTTTGCTGCAGGATGGTTGTTTATCCAATTATTAGCTTCAAAAGGTCCAACACGAACACTTGGTTGGGTTGATCTTAAAGTAGTTACTCCACAACTAGATTGATTGACTAAATTAGTTTCAATATCATCAGCATCATCCAAATCAATATCTAATCTTAATCTCCAAAATTCTTTGTCTTTCCATGGTCCAGAAGTATATCTCCAAAAACCAGATCTAAATATTCCACCCTGACATTCGTCTGTTCCATTAACCCATGCTTGACTACCATTAGATGCCCCTAAAGATTCAATTGCAGTTAGGTCAGCAGCTGTTGTTACATTAGCTAAATAACCTTGGATACCACAAAGATTTTGGTAACTAGATTGAAAATCAGCTTGATTATAACTTAATCCGTTATCTTTAAGTTGGTAATAATGTTGTGCTCCAGTAGGTTTCTCAACATCTCCTAACTGTACATAAATTTCTCTAGTGCCCGCTGTAGATGCATTATGTTCAAAATACATTGATTTAATTAAATCTAGGTAATTTTTACAAGTAGCATCTCCTGTTATTGTTACTTCTGAAGTTTCATTTCCAGATGCTGATAAACCTAAATCGGTTAATTCTGTTGTACCTGCAACTAGTTTATCTCCAGTTTGGCTTCCACTCTCAATTTTAACAATTGCTTTTGTAACTCTTCTATCATAAAGTTTAATTACTCTTTTTGTGGCTATTCTTATTATAGGATCTTCATCGTTTTCCATTCCACCATATTCTAAAATTAATCCTCTAATAGAATACAAGTTATTATCTGAATAACTTGCATCCCAGTTGTGTAAGTCATTCCAAGTTAATTCTTGATCATCAGGAAAATGTGTTCCTAATAAGTGTATACCATGTTCTGTTTCAGAAACGTTATTAGGCTCCCATGTTCCATTCCAATTTCTGTAAGGCATTCCATCTACAAAAACTTCACCAATTTGTTGACCTGCGGGATTTGCTCTTGTCCACGTTCCATTATTTGCTGAAGGAGTTTGATCAGAAGCTCTTGTTGGTGAAAAAGCTAATCCTCTACCGTCCCATAACATACCTTCTGGTCCTGTCATCCATCTCCAAACAGGACACTCAGTATCAGCTACTGAATCGTCTACATTACTAAAAGATGCATTAAAAAATAATTTTGTTCTATTGCCTGTTTGTGGAACAGGGGCATTTGTTGACAATGCAATTTTTGGATCTTTGTAAAATAAAGTTAATCCTGATTGTGATTGAGGATTATTATTTGCATTAGTTATGTTACTACTTTTTCTATAAAATTCATTTTGTATTCCTTCTATAACCCACATTTGAGCTGTACTCGCTGTATAATCAGAGAACGATGAAGAATTAATATTTGCTCTAGTGTCTAAATCAACTAAGCTAAATGAGTTTGATGATGCATTTCTAACTCTATAAAAACCAGTGGAAAATTGTGTCATCCCATCTAATTCCATTTGATTACCAGCACTGATATCTGCAATTTTTATAATATCATCATTAGTTAAATTATGATTTCCACTTGTAGTGATCACAGCAGGATTTGCTTTTGATATAGCAGTTATGGTTCTTGGAGATTTTCCAGCAGATGTATATTTTTCCACAATATTTCGTACATAACTTACAGAAGAACCATAATCCTCTCCACCTCTATACATTGGTATGTTTTCAAAATCTCTTAGTGCTCTAAAATCAGCAGTAGCCTCGGCTCTACTAGATCTTTGCCTAAACCCACCACATTTATTTAAATCTGCATTAGAATTTGAATCATCTGAAAGTCCAAGACCACCCATCCATCCATTTCCTACTGCTTTTTCAGTAATAATATCGTCTTCAGCCTCACTCGTTATTGTTGCCAAATATCCACTTTTACCAAAATAATCTAATTGTCTAGATAAAGAGAATGCTTCATTCATTCTTCTATTATTATTGTTATACAAGTTTTGTTGAGCTACAGCAGTACCTTCTGGTCTAGCTGGGAATTGGTAAAACTCATAAAAATGATTGTAACCATCTCTATGTTCATTAACGTGTAAAGGTCCTAAAGAAAATAAAATAGTTCTTTCACCGAGAGAAGGTGTTGACTCTTCGTCATCATCATTATTTGTACCATCTGTTCCATCACTACCCTCATTTGCATAAGGATTCTCTCCATCTTCTGCATCAACTTCTTTAGAATTAAAATATTTTATAGATTCAAATGCTTGTTCCCAAACATCAATATCAGCACATGGAGCATCAGATTCATCTCCTTCATACATTGTCCAAACTTGAGGATTAAAAATTGTGGGTGTTTGCTGTAGATTTAGTGTTGGTCCTCCAGTTATAGTTCCACCAGAAGTATTCTTCCAAACTCTATTATTGAACCAAACAAAAGTATTAGCATTGTAATTTGTAGCAGAGCTCCAATCCGTAGGTTTTTCTGAGTGAACTAAAGTTAATACACCTGTTTCAGCATTCCAGCCTGGATAATCTACAGTTTGACTTCCTTCACCTGTAATTGCAGATGGATAATCTTCTGCGGTTTTATCTAGCTTTAAAAAATCTTCCTTTTCAAATTCATCATTTGTGTCACCATCACTATTTAAATCTCTTGGTGCAACATATGTATCTTTTTCAATTGTTGCTCTAGCTACACAAAAATTATGATCGCTATAATCAACTTCAGCAACACCTGCTATAGTATCATTTGTATCGCCATCCTGATTAATATCATGATCTAATTTGAAATGATCAAATCCACCATATTCTACAATATAACCAGTAATACAATCTAGTCCTGCACCATCATTACAATTTGGAATTCGTCTTAAATCATTCCACTTACCATTTGTTCTACCAGATCTGTTTATTTCCATATCTGCATATGGTTCTCCATCGCTATTTGGTTCATCGTTTTGCCAATTAACATAAGAGACAGCCATCCCCATCAAAGGACCTGACTCTGACTGCATGTTTGTTGCATTGTTTGTAGGGTTTCTCCAATCTGAATTAGACAACCAAATGTAATGTTGGTCTGATGCTCCATCTAACCTTGTTCCATAATAATTAGCTCTAGTTTCACCAGCAGCTACATGGAATGGGGTTACTCCAGTACATCCAGCTTGAGTACTACTATTACACATCACTGCATCTTTAATAAATTCATTTTCTGCAGCACTTTCAATTGACACAAGATATCCTCTCATACCACCACATGTAGATTGTTCTGCTCTTCTTTTTGCTTCCCACCAATCAATAGAGTCTCCATTGTAACCTAAGTCTCCACTACCTGATGTTACGTTTGGAGCTGTAGAAAAATATTTATAATAATGACCGTAGCTATTATCACCTGATGAAGTCGTAAATTGAACACCATCACATCCACTACCTAAAACCTCAGACCAGTCATCTTCTGAAAAATCATCTCCTGCAGCTTTACCATCATCTTTTTCTAAATAATAAAGTTTATTTTGATATTTGGCACAATCCCCTTCATCATATGACGAACTTGCACTAAAATCTGTGAAGCTATTTGCATTATCACATTGTTCAAGTGCTCTTTTAAATACATAAAAATTTGTGTTTGTATTATCTTTTGTTTGAATTTTAATATCTCCAGCAGTTCCATCTTGTCCAATGTAAGTGTTTAATGGTGTTTTAAGCGGAGTTCCTTCTTGACCTGTTAGAGAATTTAAATCTTCCTCAGTTAAAGCTATTAAACCATCTCCAACATCACCTTTTTGAACTGGTGCCGAAACAACTAACTCTAAAGGAATAATTTGGCCATCTGGTCCAGAACCACAAGATAGAATTTTATAATAAACCACGTCTTCACCAGGAGGGACGTTTATAGATGGAGGATTATCATCATCTGAAGTTATGGGATATTTTACTAATTCAGTTTTCCAAAGGGTTCCTTTATTTCCTATACCATAAATTGTTGCATCATTTCTTTTATCTGCACTTCTTGATGTATTAAAATCTTTAGCTGTATTTCCTGATCCCTCATTAAATTTATAGTATGAAACTAATCCTGGTTCTGATCCTGACAATCTTCTTCTGTTATTGTTAGCAATATCATCTCCTGTTCTAGAAATATCCCATATTCTCATCTCTGCAATATTTCCTTTCCAGGGTACACCTTGAATTTTTACTTCTCCATTAATGTAACTATTTAAAGTGAAACCATGTAATCCTTCACCAATAGCTAATGGCCAAAGATCTCCCTCAGGAAGTACTTCGGGTGGATTTGTATAACCAGATTTTGATCTTGATCCAATATCTGCATTATAAGTTCCAACTAGAACTCCATTTTGATAAATTCTTACATTTCCAGTATCAGTTGACCCTGGTGTTCCGCCATCCCATACCCAAGCTATATGGGCCCATTCTTGTTTAATTGGAGTTCCAACAGTTCCACTTCCACCCAATACCTTTTCTCCGAGTCTTGGAGACCATCTATCGTCCAGAACTTTAAAAACTAAATCCCATTCTCTTCCCCATTCAAACGCATGCATATTGTAATCAGAATCATCAAGATCCTTCATATTTTTAATCCACATTTCTATTGTAAATTGTTCAGTTGGGAAATCGTTGAACTTTTCAACTAATGCAAAAGATCTATCTTGATAATCAGTACCTACAGAAGAATTTCTAGCATCTACACCTTGAAAGTAAATTGACCTAACAACATCTGCATGACGCATAACAAAAACTTCATAAGACATTTCCTCAAATTTAGCTTCATCATCACCAAGTAGACCTTGTATTCGTTGAGCATAATAAACGTCTTCGTCTGTATCTGTGTAACCATGTCTATTTAAACATTGGTTGTCTGAATCTTCTATATTTAGTTCATTTTGGATATCAACTAGAGTAAAACTATTAGAATTCAGTTGCTCTGTAATCCATCTTTGACCCTCTTGCAAACCTGTTTCTGCTGCAAGGTTAACCTGTTGCATCACAGAATTTCTTGATACACTTTTTAAATCAGTATCATAATAAAAAAACATTGAACCGGTCATCAATGACAATGCAGCCACAACAGCTATTACAAAAACTAGAGCAAAACCTTTTTGTTTTTTTTCTGAATTCATAATTTTATGAGTCACTCCACATTTGTTGTCTGTTTATATAACTATGAGTAGTTTTACATCTATTTGATAACATACCTATTACAACATCTTCCCCATCAACTTGAACAGTTTGTTCAGAGATTTTTATTGAAGGTTGAACATTTCTATCAGGAAAATCAAATGTGATTGAAGCTTCATCAAGTTCACTTGTTAATGGAACTGTTTGTCTTCTGAATACCTTCTCTCCTTCTTTACCTTGTATATATCCTTCTATAGTCATGGCTGCTTTAGTTTTATAAACCGTAACATTTTCCATGGCTGTTTCAGAACAATCTACTCTATCAACATAAACCTTTTCAGTGGTAGCAAGCTGATTACCTCTTAAATCAGTTGCAATAATTCTTATTGAAAAATATTTTTTATTTGATGGTAAATTTGACCATCTAATATCGCTATCATCATTTAAAACTAAATAAAACTTTTCATCTTTTTGGTCTAATCTGAACCTTGTCCCATGATCAACATCTTTATCAGGATCATCATTTGGAACTTCACCTAAATTAAATCTTACAAAATCATGATCATCAGGCTCTTGTGTGTCATTTGCATAAATCTCGCCAATTACTAATTCTTTGTCATCATCCTCTGCGAAATTGAAATCATTATTATTTGATATAACTGATCCATTAGCTTCTTTAAAAGAAACTCCAGTAGGTGTTGTATTTTCTATGTTAAAACCTATGTAGACTTTTTGAATATCAGAAATTCTATTGTTCGAAGTATCTTCAGTTTGAACAGCATAATAAAAAGAATCTTCATTTTGTTCATCATCATCGTCAAAACCATCTGGTAAAGTTGCATATTTAAAAGAACCATCTGCAAACACATGAATTTTTCCTCCTGCAGTAGTTGTAACAGTTGCCCTTGCTCCACTATAGCTGTCTTTATCTTTTGTATCATACATCTCACCAATATTTGGAAGCTCAGAATTATTCGCCCAAACCGCCGTTGTTGCTCTCCATGTGCCACTTAATCTACAATCCATAATTCTTGTTGATCCATCAACAACTTGTGTTTTTACTGATCCAGACTCAGCAAGATCTCCAGATACGCTTCCAATTTGAGCGCAACTATCAGTGCTTCCATCATGATCAACTAAAATTTCTAAATGCTCTCCTTGTGGATCGTATGATTTACTTAGCAGACCATATATTCTGTTTACTGTTAGGTAATCTGTATCCATATAGTAATAAAGATTTTGAGCTTTAGGCATTGGTTTATTTGCAGCTGTTTTTGATGGAATATATCTGGGTAGTCTTGCAATTTGTATATTAGAATATCTATTATCTGGTTGAGAAAAAGATGCTATAGCCACTGAACCTCTTTGAAATCTTTTAAATCCTTCTGTTTTTAATGCATCTGGTACATCTGCTGCATCTGGCAAAGAAATATCTGTGCCTGAAGAATTTTCGGTGTAAGGAAATGTTGTATTAGTATGATCATGCAGATCACCACTGCTATCAAATCTTAGATCAAAAGCTGTAAATCGTTGACTTAGGCTATTGGCGACATGAGGTTTATTATCAACATTTGCTCTAAATTTATTTGGATGGTAAGTAAGTGTTACGGTATTTTTAATTCCTGTATTTTTTCCTTTACCGCATCCATTGTGGGTTGATCCTGGATTATAACTAATTTGTGAAAACGACTTACTTTTTGTACACGCTCTAGTACCAGTGTTATCAGGCCTTACATCATTAAATCTTCTAAATAATCTATTATAACCATCATCATTATAATCTTCTATCGCACCAGAGTTTGGAGTAGACCAGCCCATTAAATGACTCATGTTTTCATGTGAAAGATAAGACCACTGACTTCCACGACCACAATTTCTATAGTGTTCAAATTCATAACCTTTAAAATGATGAAGTATGATTGAAGATCCATTACCTTGAGCAGCCCACCATGACCACAAATACATATCATATGTCATGTCTGCAGGCTCACCCCACCACATATCTTTTTCATCAGCCGTTAATCCATTCCATTCCGCTTTATCTGTGCTTGATAATGAATTAACTAACTCGGTAGTGTTAAATCCTCCAGTTCCATTCAAACTTGCATAATCTATTCCAGCACACGCTCTAATTTTACCGTCAGGCCATTTTTTTTGAACAACACTTGGTCTTTGATAGCCAACCGCAAAACCTAACATATCATCATCTAGCCATACATCCATTTGTGGATTACAATCTGGATAACCTCCAGAGCAAACCATTCCTTTTAAAACAAATGAGTCATATTCTTCTGTTGAAACTAAAAATGCAGGTGATGCAAGGTTCTGTTGAATATAGAATGATCTTCCATCTTCAGTTAAATCATAATTTGGTCCACCCCATTGACTTTGTGGACCTTTACTTTCATAGTTTGCACTTCCAAAAGTAAAGCCTTTAGGTTCCCAAGTATGTAAATTAATGTCAGAAAACTGAGGGGCATCATATTTCATAACTCTTATAGTATAATCTTTATAAGCTTCATTTTGATCTACCCATCCAGCACCTTCGCAATTAGTGTCAAGATTTGCTTTTAGCCTTATTCTAAAATCTTGATAACCATCAGAATTAAAAGTGTAATTTGTATCAGTTTTATTTAATGTTCCAGAAATCGTTAAGGACCCATTCCACTCTCCAGCGTCTCCGGTATTGTTACTATTTGCATCATCAAAACCTGATGCTGCAGTTAAACCTGGAGGTATTGTAGTTTCTGTTGCAACCGTCTCCAACTTTAACCTCATCGATGAATGACCAATTCCAGGTATACCAGTGATTTCAGGTGGTTTTTCAGTTTCAAATCTTATTTCATTATGAGTTCTATCAATACTTGAGGTTCCAACTTTTTCACCCTGATGAAGTACAATAATATCGTCATTAGTTACAAAGTTTGCTAATTGAATATCTCTTTTAATATTGTTCGAGCATGTAACTTGCAAACTACCTGTAAAACCTAGTACTGCTGTTCTGTTTTCGTGCAAATCTTCTTCATCATAAGCATAAAACGTTTTTCCACCAAAATTCAAATTTCTCATGTATGCAGACGCTGTATAAGTTTCTGTCACTTTTTCATCTTTTGATCTAAGTTGAATTTCAAAATCAATATGTTTGCTTCTAAGTCTAATTCCTAGATTATTAAAAAACTGAGCAACTGGCATCCAGTCATGATCAACTGTAGTACCTGAATCATCTGGGTCACAATTAGTAGTATTCCAAACTTTTTTCTTCAGTACAGTTTTGTCTGTTATTGGAGAATATGGTATTTGAAGTTCATATTTGACTAATTTTCTTTGTATATCACCATCAATATCTTCTGTATCAAAACAAAATGATACAGACTCTCCAAATTCCGTGTCATCTGTAACTTCTGTTCCATCGTCATTTAAAACTTTGACTGGCATTTGAACATCACCATCTTCACTATCTGGATGTTTGTAACCTGCAAGTTTTGCATCTAATTGTAAAACATGTAGGGCAAATCTTGCTTCTTGTTTCATATTATTATGATTAATTTGTCTTACGAATGTTCCCTGAAAATTACTATAGATTGTATAAGTTGCACCCATTACAATTGTTGAAACAACAACAGCTACAAGAGCTTCAACTAATGAAAATCCTTTTTCTAATAAAAACTTTTTCATATAATTCTAAGTTCCTGCTAAGAACATCCTTCTGAATCTTTCTTCTATACTTCCTTGTTGTATTGTAATTGTTACTCTTAATATTCTTTCAGTTTCTGTTACTTCTGTTCCATTTCTTGTAACTGTAATGTCTCTATCTACTTCTTCAACTTCAATTAATCTTTGATCACCATCTCTTGGTGGGCCTAAATGTTTTTTTAATAATTCACCCCAATTAGCTAGATCTGTTTGAACTTTTGCATTTGTTATATCATCTGTATAGTCAGTGTCTTCATATCTAGTTAAATCTAAATCATGATATGGTTGTAAACTTCCTTCTGCATTTGAAATAAAAGTTATTGGTGCGTTCTCTCTTGCATCTGCAGCAAGATTTAAGTTGGGAGTGCCTTCCGGCACATCTGATCTTTCTAAAGACAATGTAGTTATATTGTTATCATCAAAATCTGTAGAGTCTGTTACCTCATACTCTCCACCTACTCCTTCAATAATAATTCTATCACCATCCCCAGGTAGTTGAGCTAAACCTCTAACTTCTAATTCACTTTCTCCACCATCTGTATCTTCATTAACTCTGGGGTTACCAAATTGAGCAGCAACAGGATTAAAAACTGCAGCTAACTCCTCAAAAATTAATTCAACTGCATATGCTGCTTTGTCAAACTTTCTTAAATTAGAAAAGTCTCTTTCTTGAGTAGATTGCAATGTCATAAAAACTGTTACAGCTACACCTAAAACTGCAGCAGCAGTCATACCTTCAACTAATGAAACACCCTTTTGAAATTCAGACTTTATATTTCTCACATTCTTTTCCCGTTATTAAAAAAACCAGATTGATAGGTATGTAGATAATCTTTTTTTCCACCTGCATTTGAAGATGCTTGTATTTCTAATCTTAAACTTTCAGGTGCTGAGCCATCTGGTAAAAAACAAATAAAATTATTAGCTACAGACTCATGACTACAACCACCATCTATAGCTGTACATCTTTTAATCGTCATATGCTCTAATTTTTTAGTAAGATCTGGTTGAGCTATTCCTTTGTTTTCAGTTTCTCCAAATCTTTTACATCTAGGAGTGTTTGCTGCGATATTTTCTTTATGATATTCCACATTGAATCTATCGGCGCCAGACGCTCTCCAAATCTCTAAATCTGCTGTATTGTTAGTATCATCATTTACTATTCTTATAGAGTATGCGGTTCCCTCCTCTAGAGAAATCTGTCTTACATAATTTATTTGACCTCTAATTGTCGCTAGATCAGTTTCATAATTTTCTTGATCTCCAAAGTTGTCAATCGCTGGAAATCCAACCGCAGCTATTGTTGCTATAACTCCAATTGTTGCCATTAATTCAATGACACTGAAACCATTTTTCTTCATACAAAAAGTTTATATTAAATTTAGATCTATAATTAAATAATTATATAACAAAAAAAAATTACGCCAAATATAAAGATATTGGATTTTATCTATCCGACAGCTTGGCCTATGCTGAATATAGGCATATACAAAGCTATCATAAGAACACCAATAATTGCTCCTATTAAGACAATCATCAATGGTTCAATTATTGAAGATAATGCTGCAACTACACCATCAAATTCTTCCTCGTAATAATTTGCAATTGATTGAAACATTTCTTCCATATTACCAGTTCTTTCTCCAACAGCTGTTAGTTGGGCTAAAGCTGGAGGAAAGATGTGTTCTTCTTGTTTAAGTAAAGTCGATAAAGTTTGACCTGTTACGATTAATTTTCCTACTCTTTCGAGTGCATAAATAAATACTAAATTTGTTGTTACTGATTTAGATATCTTAATTGTATCAATAATACTCACACCTGCTCTTGTAAGATTTGCCATAATCATACACATTCTTGATACAGTGGCTTTAACTATTAAATCCCCAAATAAAGGAAACTTTAAAAATCTCTTATGCATTATATGTCTAAATCCTTCTATATTTTTATACATGAACCCATAAGTGACTCTTATAATAACAATAATAGCTAATATTTTTAAAATATTTCCTGGGTCTGCAATAAATCTACTAGCATTAACTATTACTAGTGTTGCAGCTGGAAGTTTAACACCCATTGCTCCATACATTTTTTCAAAAACAGGAACAACTTTCCATAGCATGAAAATTGTAATAGTTGTTGCAACAGTCAAAAGCATAACAGGATAAAATAATGCGCTTTTGATACCAGATCTTATTTTTGCATTTTTTTCTAAGAGTTCTACAAGTTTAATTAAGAATTCATCTAATTTACCACTGGCTTCACCAGCTGAAATCATATTTAAATATATATTGTCAAATACTGTAGGATGTTTTGAAAAAGCATCAGTTAAGTTCATACCACCATTTAAATCTTTAACAATTCTATGAGCTGTCATTTTCATTTTCATATGAACAGTTTGATCTCTGATCATTGCTATAGACTCTAATATAGGTAGTCCTGCTTTTATCATAGTTGAAACTTTTTTTGTAAATTGTAATAATTCTTTAGGTGGAACCTTAGCCCAAGGACCAAAGTTAAGGTAAATGTTACCTTTAGAAATTATTATTGGTGCATTACTTATTGGAATATCATCTAATGAAGGTGGCCCTTTTGACTCCGATTTTCCATTTCCTTTTTTAATTGATGTTACAATTATCTTTTTTTTTCTTAACTCAACAGCAGCTGACTTAGGATCTGCAGCTGAAATTTGACCAGTTATTTTTTTACCAGATTGAACTCCAGCGTATTGAAAAGTTGCCATAAATTAAACCACTAAGATTCTTGAATATTCTTCAACTGATAGTATACCTTTTTTTATAAAATTTCTTCCAATTGTTTGCATTGTTTTAAAACCATCTTTGATTGCTACTTCCAGCATTTCATCTCCTCTTGCATCTCTAAGAATTGCAGCCTCTAAATTTGGAGTTTTTTTCAAAACTTCATAGATACCTTGTCTTCCTTTGTATCCAGTATTATTACATTCAGTACATCCCTCACCTTTTTTAGGATTGAATGTCGTAAGTTCTTCTTCAGTAAAACCAAATTGAAGTAAATTTTCTTTTGTGGCTTTTTCATCATCCTTTAAGCAATTTGAACAATTTTTTCTGGCTAATCTTTGAGCAACTATCAAACTTAAGGCTGACGCAACCATGAAACTTGGTACACCCATATTTACTAATCTTACAACAGTTGAAACTGCATCATTGGTATGAAGTGTACTTAACAGCAAGTGACCTGTTAATGCAGCTTTAATTGCTATATCAACAGTTGATTTATCTCTTATCTCTCCAACTAGAATTACCTCTGGGTCTTGTCTTAAAAAAGATTTTAATATTGCCTCAAATGTTAAACCGATCTCATTATTAGCTTGAATTTGACCAACACCTTTCAAATAAAACTCAACAGGATCTTCTGCTGTCATTATATTAGTTCCTGGATTATTTATCTTTTTTATACAACCGTACAAAGTTGTACTTTTACCACTACCTGTTGGGCCTGTAACTAAAACCATGCCTTGAGGGGCAGTTATGGCAGCAACTAAATTATCATAATCTTCTTTGTCTAGACCTATTTGCTCTAGTCCTAAATCTGGTCCTGCTGCAAGTAAACGCATAACCACTCTTTCTCCTTCTTTAGCAGGAATGACAGAAAATCTAACGTCTATATCAACATCATCTTCATTTTTTGGAGTTGGATTTTTAAATTGAAGCTTCCCGTCTTGTGGTAATCTTTTTTCAGAAATATCACAGCCTGACATAATCTTTAATCTTGTTACTATCGCGTTATAATTTTCCATTAAAAATTGTTTGAACTGAAGTTGTTCTTGTAAAACACCATCTTTTCTAAATCTTACTTGGGCTTCTCCTCTTCTAAATACTTCTATATGTATATCACTGGTGCCACTTAAAAAAGATTCAACCAATAATTTATCAACAAACTCAACCACATCATTTTCTCCACCTGTGTTTTTAGCATTGGGAACCTTTACATTTAAGTTTGGTTTATTAAGCGTAACAGGTTTTGCTTGTTGAGTATTTGCGGTTGCTTTAATTTCTTGTGTGGCTTCAACAACAGTTTTAAATTTTAAAGCTTGATCAAGATTAGTGGGTTTTGCGACATATAATTCAACATTGCAACCTGTCATACTTTTTATTTTTCCAGCTAACGTAGATTTTGTTGGATCAAATAATGCTATCTTAAGAATTCTGCCATTTAATTCGAATGGCAACATTTCATTTTCCATAATAAATTCTTTTGGAAGTTTTTTTACTGCATCTTTTTTTATTGTTTGTTCTGATAGAACAATTTTTCTTAGAGCGTAATTACGAGATACAGCTGCAACTATATCATCTTCACTAACTAAATTATCGTTAATTAAATATTCTAAAACACCTAAAGGTGCCTTACCATTATTTTCATATTTTTTTTTTGCTTCAGCAAAATTTGACTCAGATAATTTTCCTGAATTCTTTAATAAATTTGAAATTTTAATGCTAATTTCTGGGTTTATAGAAGGCATGATAAATTATATAAAATAATATAACTTATACAATATTTGCACTAATAAATATCAACAACTGAGTTCTATTGTCTTCTCTTGTTTCTGCTCTAAAAAATGTACCTAATAAAGGTATTTTTGAAAAGAATGGTACTCTATTCGTGTTATCATTTCTTGTATTTTTATAAACACCACCTAAAACAGCTACCTCTCCTGAAGCTACTCTCACAATTGAAGTTAAAGATTCTGTGTTTGTTGCGGTATTTGATGCTGCTGAAACATTTGCAGGTACAGTTCCTGGTGAGCTATTTGTAATACTTAAATTTAATTCAATTTGGTCATCATTGATTACATTTGGTGTCACACTCATTGATAAATTTTGATCTATTGTTACAGTTGTACTTGCTGCACTACCAGCTCCATCTAATTCTTTTAATAATTGGTTTCCTTGAGCTAAAGTTGAAGATTGTCCATCTAAAGCAAATAATTTTGGATTTGAAATAGTTTCTGAGTTTTTCTTGTCTATAGACATAGAAATAATCGCTTTTAATCTCGTTATTCCAATGTTACCCATAATTACGGCTCCACCCGCTAATGTTGCATTAGTAAATGTAGTAGTAGCATCTAATGCACCAGACTCTAATTGTGCAGCAGTATTTTGAGTTACAAACTCTAGTCCATCACCTCCAGGAGTACCTTCAACACCTACATAAGTTATACCGTCTCTTCCATTTTCTAATGCACTAGCATTAAATGCTGTTAGATTATTGTTAAATTGTTCATTGAAATCATCTGTAGCATTAATCAAATAAGCTTCAATTAATACCTGTTTTTTTTCAAGATCGACTTTTTCTATAATAGTTTCAACTAAATTTAAATCTTCTGGAGACCCTCTAACAAGTAATTGATTATTACCAGCGTCATCTGAAATTTCTACTGTTGTTTCACTGCCTAGTAAATTTTGTATTGGCTCTATTACATCTGCTGATGTTTGATTAAAAACTTTAAATATTTCCGAAACAATTATCGTTTCTTCATTGCCATCAGTATCAATTGTTGTTCCACCACTTCCTAATGTTATTGAATTTTTGTTTACTTCTAATGTTCTATCAATTTTATCTTTTTCTAATTGAACATAAACTTCACTTGAATGAACTCTAAGTAAACCTGAATCTTTATCTTCAGTCATCACAAGATTATTAATATCTAAAAGGGCATAAACAGCAGATCCCCATTTAATATTTTCAAAATCAATTGTTATATTTCCGCTGACTTCTTCTCCAATAATAATATTTCTTTGTACAAGACTCGCAAATAATTTAAATGCAGATCTAATATCCATATCATTTAATTTTAGTGAAACTTCATTTGTTTCTAATTTTTTTACAAAATCATTATGATCTACAATAGCAAGGGGTTTTTTTTCACTGTCTCCATAATTACTCAATGAAACTCTTCTTGGTGATAGCTTGTTCTTCTTTCTTTTGTCTCTTATGTCTTTTACCTTTTCAGTAAATTCATCTGAAGTTTCTCTAAAATTTTCAGCTGTTGCTGTAACATCAAAGGCATCTATCTGTTGAATAGCCCCACCATCTTCTTGTTCAAAAGCCATGTCTGGTTTACCAGATCTACAACCTGATAATACAGTCAGGACTAAAGATAATAATATAATGTTAATTCTAATAAAATTTTTCATTAATTAAATAAATCCTCTACGTTAGTAATAGTTTCTCCATCAGTTGAGGCCTGTTCATTTGTGTTCACTGTAGCATCATCATTAATTTGAGTATCATTTGTTTGAATAATATCATTAGTCTCAATTTCATTAGTTGGTAGCGAAGCGATAGCTTGACCTACAATTGGTGTATTAATTAAAAACTCAAATTCAATATTATCTTCTAATACAATCATCATATTTTTTTGAATTGATACTATTACTCCATCCTTATTTCCGATTCGATCACCTTCTCTAACCATATATTGACCATTGTTAATTTCAACAATTGCTAAATTTTTCTTATCGATTTTAAAATCATTTACACTCTTTTTATCTAAATTCTCATAGTCGATATTTCGATTTGCATAAATTGGTATTTTGATTAATTGATTTTCGTTAATAACAAGAATGCTATCATCAAAGTTATTAAAATTAACTAGTTCATCAATTTCTCTCTCATATCTTCCAGCAATATCACTTAAAGTCTCATTTTCATCTGTTACATGTATAAAAAATGGTAAATGCAACTTTTCTCCAATTAACAAAATATCATCTTCTACTTTATCATTATAAGAAGCAAGTTGAATTGGATCGATTTTATATCTGTCAGCTATATCATTTAAACTTTGTCCTTCTTTTACGATATGAATTCTATGAGGAATGACCAATTTATCACCTGTTACTAATTTTCTTGAACCCGGATAAATAGCATTGGCAAGCTCTATCTCTCTTAGTGAAAAACCATACCTAAATGCAATCTTTTCTATAGTTTCGTTTTCTAAAATTGTATGTGTTGTTGGTATTTTTGCTCTATCAAATTTTTTTATTTTAGTTCTTTGAAATTTATTACTAGATTCTTTGCTTAAAGCTGTTCCCTTTAGTGTGTAATCTTTTAACGAATAGGCTAGCATTGGATCAATGTTAAGTACTGTAATTATTTCTTTTTCTTTAGGCTGAGTTTCAACAACAACTACTTCTTGCTCTGGTTCTTCTGTAAATAAATCTTCAGTAACTTCTTCAACAATATCCTCTGCTATAATATCCTCGGGTTCTTGAGTTTCTTCAGGTTGTACTTCTACAATTTCTGGTTCTTTGATAATACCAATTTCATTAGTAAATGGATCTGATTTTGCAACAGAATTTAAAAGCATTAAAAAAGTTATAATAAATAATCTAATTATCATTTTTTCTTTTTCTTACCTTTCTTCATCAAACCAGATAACACATTCTCAATATCAAAAACTTCGTTTTCAACAGGTTTTAAAGACAACCTTGAATTAAATTTTTTTGTTATATCTTCTTTGGGCATTTCTTCTTCTGTAATTTTTTTACCACCTTCTGCCGAATATAATCTAATCTTATCTTCTAACGTTAACTCAACCATAGCTTCTATCTTGCTATCATTTACAACAACACTTTCTGAAAAATTATTCATCATACTAACAACTGCTTGATCGTTTTTTGCAACACCTGATAGTAAAATATTATTTTTTTCCTCAATTCCAAAATTAGTAATTCTTACATCTTTAGGTACAATTTTATTCAATGAGGCGTAAAGATTTGCTGTTGTTTTTAAATTTGATCCTAATGAATTAGCTACTTTTTTATCTTTATTAATTTTTTCTATTTTAGATTTATAACCTTCAATAAGATTTTTTTTACCATCAAGATCATCTTTTAACGCAACAATATTCTTTAGTTGTGTTGAATTATTCAACATCTTTAAAATTTTAAATGGAACAACATGTCCAATAAATCCTAAAAAGAAAATCACAGATATCATCAGGCAAAAATTTCCAAGAGCTTTTGATCTTCTGTTTATTTTTACTTGATTAAAATTTGACAATAAATTTACTGTAACTATTTCATTAGTTTGAAGATTAAATGAATTTAATTTTCTTGATGCAATTCCAATTGCCTCAGAAGCTAGAGATTTATTAGATAAAGAGTCGATATATTTTTTGGCATCACTAGAAAAATCAGATGAGTCCTCTGGATTATAATGTTTGATAACCACTTCTCCTAACTGACGTTCAATCCCTTTAGATAAGTTTTTTATTTTTGTTTTATCTGTGACAACTGTAATAATGTTAATTGGATCAAATTCATACTTGGTTTCATATTCCACTAAAGATTGTTTTATTTGAGAACCTAGTCTCTCAAAAATTTCATCCCAAAATTCAGTCTCAACACTCTCAACCTCCTCTACAGTGTCTAATAAAACTTGATCGGCTTCAATAATATTTAATTCTGAAAATTGAAATCCTTTATTAGAACAAATTGAAATACTTTTTTCATCTTTTGTGTAATTGAAAATTACATTAGGAGTTTCAAATCCTTCTTTACCTAACAAAATTCCTTGAGCATTCATGTGTGAAAAAGGTGCGAGATCAATTACCACAGGATTGTATCCAGCAAGCCTAAATATATTCGAATAAGCTTCAACAAATTTTTTTTCCATTGTAACTAAAACGATATCCATTATGCCCAGCTCTTCATTTGTGTTAGAAATTATATAACTAGTTTCAAACTCTTCTAAGCTTTCCGGGGTTTCATCAAATTGATCCCAAAAACCTCCAAATTCAGATGCCTCTCTTAAGCTGTTCTCGTCCATTATTGGAATTTGTAAATTATAAATTTGGGCTTTTGAAATATCTAAAGATATAGCAACATCTCTTGTCTTTGTTTTAATTGAGTCTAATGCATTTTTGACTTGATCACTTAAATATGTTGTTGCCGATAAAAAATCTTGGTCATCTCCAATACCAGCAATTTGTTGATTAGAAAAATTATCAACTTTGCATGTATCTTTTTTGAATGAAATTTCAGCAGCTTGGATATATTTGTCTCTAAAAACTACTCCTATTACTTTATCTTTTTTTGAATGTGAATTTCCGATTAGTTTGATTATAGGGGCAAATGCTTTTGCTATTGGTGGTCCAATTTTATCAATCATAATTTTTTAAAAAACCTATACGAATCACAATAATAAATACCGAATCGGTACACAAGCATTAGTTGTGCTACTTTATATATATACTAAAGTCAAAAAGAACTTGAAAAATAGTTACTTTTAGAGCATCTACTCGATTATGAGTCTTCAAGATAAATTAAAAACATATCCAAAAGAGTATGATTTATCAGATATTCATATAAGATCGAATCAACCATTTGCTATTAGAGAAAATGGTGAAATTAAAGTATTCAGTAATGATGTCATATCGAGACAGGATATTGAGTCTTTTTGGAAACAATCTTTAGACAAAGCACAATATGACTATCTTATATCAAATGGAGATTTAGACTTTGCAGTTGTAGTAGATGGTCAAAGATTTAGGGCTAATGGATATTATTCTTCTTACGGTCCAAGCATGGTTTTAAGAAAAATTATTAGTGAAATACCAAATATTGAAAAACTTGGTCTTCCTCCAGCTGCACACGAATCTATTACACATAAGACAGGTTTGGTTTTAGTAACAGGTCAAACTGGATCAGGAAAATCAACATCACTTGCGGCGATGATAGATCAAATAAATTCTCATAGAGCTGAAAATATTATAACTATAGAAGACCCAATAGAATTTGTTCATCCAGCAAAAAAAAGTATTATTTCTCAAAGAGAAGTTGGAAAAGACACTGGAAGTTTTGCAAAAGCATTAAAATCAGCATTAAGACAAGACCCTGATGTAATTTTGGTAGGGGAAATGAGAGACTTAGAAACAATTTCTTTAGCGCTTACAGCAGCTGAAACTGGTCACCTTGTGTTTGGTACTCTTCATGCAAGTAGCGCATCTTCAACGATAACAAGAATATTAGATGTATTTCCTCCTGCGCAAAAAGAACAAGCCCAAACAATGTTAGCAGGTTCAATCAGATTAGTTATGTCCCAACAGTTACTTAAAAAAAAAGGTGGAGGAAGAATTGGTTGTCATGAAGTTATGACAGGTACTCCGGCAATAAGAAATTTAATTAGAGAAGGTAAAACTGAACAAATCCAATCCACATTACAAACATCTGCTAAAGATGGAATGTTTACAATGGAAAAATGTTTGGAAGGTTTAAAGTTAAAAAAATTAGTTGATTAATTAATTATTTTGGACTTTGAACAAATCTTTGTTGAGGCAAAATTGCTTTAAAAATTCCAGTTCCTTTACAATTGTTTTTTGTAGTCTCGCCTAAACCTCTATTTTTGCTTGATGGATTAGGATTATTTTCTCCTTCACAAATTAAACTTAAATTCATTTCTCCTGTGACTTCCACATTTACATCTCTAAATTTGATGCCACTTGCAGTAGACTTTGTAATTATATTATTGTAAAAATAATTAGCAGCTATAAACGCAAAAAATGCAATAAAAAAAGTTTTTATGTTTTTAAAGTTTTTTCTAAATTTAATCATCTTGCTTAGTATTATATCTATTTTTCCACAAAGTTCTAATGCAAATATTTACGAATTAAGTTGTCAAAATAAAAAAAATACAACAACTTGGGTTTATTCATTTAAGCGAAAGCAAGTGATATTAACAAATATCAATAAAGCTAAAACTAAAATTAATTTTAAAATGAAGAGACAAACACCAAGCTCTTTCTCATCTAATGGTGTTGTTTCAGGATACGAAACTAATGTAACTTGGGCTAAAAACACAAAAGAATTAGCAATGCTACAAAAATCTTTAAGAGGATCTAATCAGTTTTATAAGTGTGCTGAACCAAAACTGCTAAAAGAAGAATAATTAAAATATTAAAGTTAAAGATGTGCCACCATCATCTTTGTGTTCGTAACTCATTTTTTTTGCTATACTTTTTATAAAATGTATACCTAAGCCACCTGGTTTGATATCGTCAAGCTCTCTTGGTTTAATTTTATTAGTTGAAACTCTCGCTCCAAAATCTCTTAACTCAACTTTCAAACTATTATCAGAGATTTTTTCTAAATTAATTATAATTTTTTTTGTTTTATCAAAGTTATACGCATGTCGTATAATATTCTGTAATGCTTCGTCTACAGCTAGTTTAACTTCAAAACTATCTATTTTATTTACATTTTCTTTACAAAAAATTTCGATATTTTTCCTTACACCTTTTAATTCTGCAGGATCAGATTTAATTTCTAAAATCATTAATATTAATTTTTAATATTATAACCTTTTTTTAAAAGAATGCTGACAACACTTACACAAACTAATAAAAAAACTACCATTGATATTACGCTTATCCATATATTGAAATCTGATACTCCATAAAATGAAAATCTTAAACCATTAATTAAATAAACTACTGGATTAAAATAGGTTACCATTTGCCAAAATGGAGGTAACATGTCTAAAGAGTAAAGACTTCCGCCTAAAAAAACCATAGGTGTTATTACTAGTGTTGGAATAATAGACATTTGCTCAAAGTTTGAGCTCATTAATCCAATTAAAAAACCAAACAATGCAAACGTAAACGCTACAAGAAGGAGTAAAAATATCATAAGTAATGGATATTGTACTTCAACATCAACAAAAAAAGTTGAAGTGATGAATATTATTAAACCTACAATCAAAGTTTTTGTAGCTCCAGCACCAACAAAAGCTAAAACAATTTCGAAAGTTGAAATTGGAGCAGCTAAAATTTCATAAATAGTTCCATTAAACTTAGGAAAAAAAATACCAAAAGAAGTGTTACTTATTGATTGAGTTAATAAAGTTAACATCAATAAACCTGGAACAATATAAGATCCATAACTTACGCCATCAATATCTTTGACATATCCTCCAATTACTGAACCAAAAACAATAAAGTAAAGAGAGGTTGATAAAACTGGAGACAATATTGATTGCATTAATGTCCTTCTAAATCTATCCATTTCATGAAGATAAATTGCTTTAAGTGCGTAAAAATTAATTTTCATTTTTTTCCTTAACTAAACTTACAAATATTTTTTCTAATGTGCTTTGCTCAGTCTTTAAATCTTTTAACTTTAATCCAGCATCCTTAATATCTTGCAATAAGGTAGTTATCCCTGTTTGTTTAGCTTGTACATTATATGTGTAATCTAAAGCCATGCTGTCATTAACAAGTGAAAGGTTGTATTGATCTAAAACCTTTGGTATCTCATTTACTTTTTCTTGAAGTTCTACAGTAAGTTTTTTGTGACCCATCTTTTTTAATAGCTCTTTTGTCTGGTCAACAACAATAACCTCTCCTTGATTGATAACACCTACTCTATCAGCTATTGCTTCAGCTTCCTCTATGTAATGAGTTGTTAAAATAATAGTTACACCTGTCTTTCTTAAGTCTTCAACAACTTTCCACATATCTTGCCTTAATTCCACATCAACTCCTGCAGTAGGTTCATCTAAAAATAAAATAGAAGGCTCATGTGAAAGAGCTTTTGCAATAAGTACTCTTCTTTTCATTCCCCCCGATAATTGTCTTAGCCTTTGATCTTTTTTATCCCAGAGACTTAATTGTTTTAGAATTTTTTCAATATGTTCTGGATTTGGTTTTTTTCCATATAATCCTCTTGAATATGAAACATTATTAAAAACTGTTTCAAAAGACTCCAGTGTCAATTCTTGGGGCACAAGTCCTATTCTTGATCTCGTTTCTCTATAATCGTCAATTATATCAAAACCATCAACATCAACTTTTCCTCCTGAAGGCTTAACAATTCCACAAATGATACTGATTAATGTTGTTTTGCCTGCCCCATTGGGTCCGAGCATTGCAAAAATTTCACCTTTTTTAATTTCAAGGTTAATGGTTTTAAGTGCATTAAAACCATTATCATAAGTTTTAGATAAATCTTTTATTGAAATTTCAACTTCTGACATCGTTGAATATATAATTGCTAAAAAAATTTATACAATTAAATTTTAGTTAATTTAAACTAGGAATTTCAATTAAATAGTTTTCCAGACATACTGTATTTGTACATTATTTTCATGTCATCAAAAGTTAATTTTTTTGGGTTACCCCCAGTTGAAGGGTCTTCTAATGCGAGTTTAGATAACTTATCTATTTCTAAATCTTTTTCAGAAATCACATCTGATAATTTATGTGGAATATTAAGTTTTTTTCTTAAATCTATTGTCCATTGAATAAAACCATCAAAAGATTTGTTATCCAGATTTATATATTCACATATTTTAATTATTTTTTTTTCAATAGCATCTTTATTAAATGTTAAGACATAAGGCATAAATATTGCATTGGATAATCCATGATGAATATTATTTAAACCATTTACTGGATGACTAAGAGAGTGAATTGCACCTAATCCTTTTTGAAAAGCAGTTGATCCCATGCTTGCAGCTGTTAACATATTCGTTCTCGCTTCAATATTTGATCCATCTTCAACAGCTTTTATCAACCATTCTTTTATTAATCTTATTCCTTCCAAAGCAATTCCATCTGCCATTGGATGAAAACCATGTGCACAATATGCTTCAAGGTTATGTGCCAAAGCATCCATACCAGTTGCTGCAGTAATATTTGCTGGTAAGTTCACTGTTAAAATTGGATCTAAAATTACAATTGAAGGTAAAAATTTAGGATGAAAAATTATTTTTTTAACACCTGTATCCTCATTAAGAATAACTGATGCTCTTCCAGTTTCTGAACCAGTTCCAGCTGTTGTTGGTACTGCAATAATGGGTGGAATATTGTCTGAGTTTGCTTTTTTCCAGTTATCTCCCACATCTTCAAAATCCCAAAGAGACAAATTCTGTCCAGACATGAATGCAATTGCTTTACCAACATCTAATCCACTACCTCCTCCGAAAGCAATCACACCATCACAATTATTTTTTTTATAAACTTTAACTCCTTCATAAACATTACTTCCAGTTGGATTTCCTACGACATTTGAATACAACTCAACTTCAGTACCTAGATCTTTTAAATTATTTAATGAATTTTTTATAATCTCAGAATTACTCAAACCTTTATCTGTAACTAACAGTGGTTTCTTAATATTTAAGTCTTTACATGCGTTATTTAAATCTTTAATTCTATTTTCTCCAACCCACATGGTTGTAGGAAAGTTCCAATTATAGTTATTCATGAACTGATATTTTTAAGTGATTATTTTAATTAATCAATTTTTTTTAATTTTTAAATAAATAGCAGGTAAGAAAGTTGCGATTACAAATGATAAAAATAATAAAGATTGAGATATAAATGGACTAAAAAGATCTTTTTGTATCATTGTCCCAACTAACAAACTTTTTGAAAAATCTGGGGATGGAAATAATAAAAATCCTCCAATTAAACCTATTATAATTGCTCTATAAGCAAACTTTTCATTTAATTTTTTGTTATAAAAACTGTAAAAAATTGTAATTACAAAAGCACAACAAAACAAATCTGCTAATAAAAATAAATATAAAATACTAAATCCTTTAGAAGCCACATAAAAAGCAATTATAGATAGTCCAATAATTATATATTTTGATAATTTTAAATAATCAGTTTTTTTATCTAAATTAAAAGTAGCTTTACCATCAACTACTATTAAACTTGAAATGGCATTAATTAAAGTATCAACTGTAGAAATAGTTAAAGCTAATGCTAAAATTATTATTAATAAAGAAATGTATTTTGTATTTTCATTTAATAAGAGTGTAAAAAATCCTAAATCTGGAATAATTTTTGAGTTAATTGAAATAGCAACCAGACCTGAAAACCCCATAAAAAAGACAATTGGAACTATAATAAAAAAGGAAACTAAAAGACTTTTTTTCAAAGTTTCATAATTTTTTGCAGCATATACTCTTTGCCAATTTCCTTGATGAAACAAGTTTGTAGCCGCAACTGCAATAAAAAAAGTCAATCCAGCTGTATAACTTGGAATATAATTTGCACTAACTAAATGGGGGCTTTTTTCTTTTATGAATGCTAGAGAAAATTGATCAGCATTAAAATTTAATATGTAATTAAATGAAACAATTAATAAAATAAATATTACTATCATTTGAATATTATCAGTAAAAATTGAAGCTCTTAAGCCTCCATAAAGTGTGTAAACTAATGTTGATATAATGATTATCAAAGACGTGATCCATAATTCAGTTCCTGAGATATAATTTATCAAAAAAGCAACTGCAGTAAGTTCTGCACAAAGAAATATGAACATATAAAAAATGCTCATTAATAAAACTAATTTGAATAAACTCTTACCAAATTTTTTTCTAACAAATTCGATTAAAGTTGATCCTTTTTTAAAGTCTTTTCTAATTTTTTTTCCAAGAAATATAAAAGCAATCATTGGAAATGCTGTTCCAAGTGCATAACCAATTACAGCACCCATTCCACCCCAAGTAGCTGCAGAAGCTGGGCCGAATAAAATCCAGGCTCCTAAGGCAGAAGCAACCAAACTTAAAGTTAAAGAGAAAGACTCTATATTTCTATTTGCAGTTAAATAATTAGATAAACCTTTAAATTGCTTAGAATAAAATATTCCTAAGAAGCTAAAGATTAAACTGATTGATATGACTACTAAAAGTGAATTTGATTGACTTAATAAATAATTTTCCATTTTTCCCTTTCTGAATTACCGGACAGGTTCTAAGGGTTTAATCTCAGTCTTTTACGACACCCCTTAAATATATTATAGATTAAATTAAATGTTTTTCAATAAGATAATATAGAGTGAATATTATCAATGAAATACATATCATTATAAAAACTTTTTCTTGATTACTCATGTTCTTTTATTTTCCATTATTTCTATCATACATTGTGTAGCATATTCTCTCCACTCGGAAGATGATTTATTTTTTAAACTATTTAAATGATCTCTATTATTTTTAATATCTTCTTTGTGTTTTATTTTATCAGCTTCTTCTAACTGTAATTCCATATTATCTAAATTTGTTTCCATAGCTGTAATCCAATCTTTTCCAAGCTTTACACACTTTTCATCATCTTTTTCATCACAAATTTGTTTAAAAAAATTAAAGATAACATCGTCTGTTTTATTTAGATTACTCATTTTTATAATTTTCTTATTATTAATTGAATATTTCAACTATTAATTTTATATATTGCTATCATGAAAGAATATAACATTGCATGTATCGCTGGAGATGGAATTGGAAAAGAAGTTCTTCCAGAAGGAATTAAAATTCTAAATGAAACAGCACAAAAACATCAATTTAAAATAAATTTAGAAGAGTATGATTTTGCATCATGTGATTATTATGAAAAGCATGGAAAAATGCTTCCAGATGATTGGAAACAAAAATTAAGTAAACATGATGCTATATTTTTTGGGGCTGTTGGAATGCCAGATAGAGTTCCAGATCATATTTCTTTATGGGGATCATTACTTCAGTTTAGAAGAGAGTTTGATCAGTATATAAATCTAAGACCTGTAAAATTATTTCCAGGAATTAATCCTCCATTAGCTAATAAAAAACCTGGTGACATTGATATGTTAATTGTTAGAGAAAATACTGAAGGTGAATACTCATCAGTTGGTGGAAGAATGTTTAAGAATAGTGATAGAGAAATAGCTATTCAAGAAACTATTATGTCTAGACATGGGGTAAATAGAGTTCAAAAATTTGCTTTTGAATTAGCTAAAACCAGAAAAAGAAAAAAATTAACAAATGCAACAAAATCAAATGGTATTTCAATTACAATGCCATTTTGGGATGAAATATTTAATGAAAATAAAAAACTTTATCCTGATATAGAAACTGATCAGTTTCATATTGATATTTTGGTTGCAAGATTTGTTTTAAATCCGGAATGGTTTGACGTTGTTGTGGCTTCAAATTTATTTGGTGATATTTTATCTGATCTTGGACCCGCATGTACTGGAACTATAGGTATAGCTCCGTCAGGAAATATCAATCCTGAAAATAAATTCCCATCGTTATTTGAACCTGTTCATGGATCAGCGCCTGATATCGCAGGACAAGGAATAGCAAATCCAGTTGGTCAAATTTGGTCTGGAGCTATGATGTTAGAGTATCTAGGAGAGAAAGAAGCGGCTAATTCAATAGTTGCTGCAATTGAAAAAACTATATCTGAAAAAAGTAACAGAACAAAAGATTTAGGTGGAGATAGCAACACAATTAATTGCTCAGATGCAATTAAATCAAATCTTTAAGGATACTTTTTATATTTTGGGAGTTTGTCAGTAATTTTATAATAATCCGATTTTCCTTTCATAAAAATATTCATAGATGTTTTCAGTTTTGTAGGTTTATTAAAAATACCAGCAGATATACAGATTTGATTAGTTCCCACAACTTTGAAAAAAATACTTGCTCCACAATTATTGCAAAATCCTCTCTTTGCTCTTTTAGAAGATTTAAACCACTTCAACGTTTTTTTATTTAAAAACTTTAACTCTTTCTCCTCAACTTTAGTATAGGCTGCAAAATTTCCATGAGTTTTTAAACATTGAATACAATGGCAGTTTTGAACATCTCTATGATATCCTGTGGTCTTAAAGCTTATGTTTCCACACAAACACTTTGCCTTAAGTGACAATTTTTTCATTTAAAAATTATTTTCTAAGACAATTGTTGATAAGAATAGCCATTAATATCCAAACAATAAAAGCCTCACCATGTGTAAAATTATAATCAGCACCTGCAAAGCCAGCAATAATATTTAAAGCGTAAATAATTATTGTTGATACAACTAAACTTACGACCAGATTTATTAATCCATTTATATATTTAATCATGAGTTTATTTTGATTAAAAAAAAATTAATTGAAACAAAAAAATTTAAATTTGATTCACTTAAGAGGGGAGTTGTTTTTGATATCGAGATACTACTAAATCAATTGGTTGTATTCAATTAATATATTTGCCTCAAATGAAAATATATAAATTGATAAATCTTTATTGTTTTTATAAGCTTAATATTAAGGAGGTAGAGAATGAAAAACAAAACACCACCTGATACTTAGCTGATCCAAAGCTTAATTAAGCAACCAAAAAAACTTAAAATCCAATCGGATTTAAAAGCCACAGAGGCAACGTAGAGGAGCCCTTTGGTAAGTTAGCTAAAGGGCGAACCTCTAAAACTTAATTTAAAGTTTTAGTAATTTCTAAAGGTAAAGGTGCCTCAGGATATTTAATCTTGCAAAGCTCCTCGTATTTTCTACAAAAATTAATTATCGTTTCATAAACTTCATCAGATTTTTTTTGATCTTTTAATAAATCTAATTTTTTTATCATCTCATCTCTTTGATTTTCCAATTCTTTTACTTGTGCTCCTGATAAATATTCTCCAGTTTCTATTTCCCAAAAAGTATCATTAAGCTCATCTTCTTTAAGTGTATTCAATTTATTTTGTAATTCTTTGATTACCTCATCATCTGTTTTAGTATTTCTCATTGGAGAATTTAATAACTTTCCTAAACATTTATCTTTTAAACCATTAATAAAATGATCATAAGGTCTTCCTTCAGATAAATCTCTGAAGTGATTTGAACTAAAATACTTATTAATTGCAGATTTTGTTGTTATTTTTTCTTTACCTTTGATAACTGCTATTTGAACATAAACTTCTTGGCAAATATATTCTTCTAAATGTTCAGAAACTGATTTGGGGATCATGATTTTATGATTTTATGATTTTAATCGATCATTATTACTATCAAAAGCAGGCTCATCTATTACTACTGCTTTTATTTTTTCACCTTGGATATCAATTAAAAATTCATTTCCAATTTCAGCTAATTTTGTATCAACGTAACCAAAAGCTAAGCTCTTATTAACTCTGTAACCGAAGCCTCCAGATGTTGTTAATCCGACAATCTGTTCATTAAAATATATAGGTTCATTTCCATGCGCATCAGCATTTTTTGCAAAAACTTCCATATAAACTAATTTGATTTTTCCACCTTCAGAATTTAGTTTTTTCACAACAGCTGATCCAATAAATGTATCTTTTTTTTCTAAATTAAAAAATCTATCTAGGCCTGCTTCAACAACACTTATTTCTGGTGTCAGTTCAGTTCCCCACCCTCTATAACCTTTTTCCATTCTTAATGAGTTCATTGCATGTGCTCCAAAATCTATAATATTAAATTCTTCACCGGCTTCACATAAAAGGTCGTATAATTTTGCCATATCATTCATTGAATGATGAAGTTCCCATCCAAGTTCACCCATATAATTTACTCTTAATGCAACAACTGAAATATCTTTTACTTTTATCTCTTTAGATTTTAACCATGGGAAATTTTCATTACCTAAATCAGTATCAGTTATTTTTTGAAGTACTTTTCTAGAATTTGGCCCAATAATTCCAATCACACCTCTATCTAATGTAACGTTCTTAATCTCAACTCTTTCATCTTTTAATTTATTGTGATTTAACCAATCTAAGTCTCTTATTTCTGAAACAGCTGCTGATAATGCATAATAATGATTGTCTTTTAATTTGGTGATTGTTAATTCACTTTGAATTCTACCAATGTCATTCAAAATATGAGTTAAAACAATGCTGCCATCTTTTTTAGGAATTCTGTTAACACATAGTCTATCTAGAAATTTATAACTATCTTCACCAGTGATTTCATATTTAGAAAAAGTTGAGAGATCAATTAACCCTACATTGTTATGAACTTCTTCACATTCTTTTTTAATATAAGATTCTATGTTATTTCTTTTATAACTAAGCTCTTCCTTTACTTTATCTTTATTAAACCAAGCTGGTTTTTCCCAGCCATATAAATCAAAATACTCCGCACCTTTATCTTTTAATTTTTCATATATAGAAGTTGTTTTCATTGGTCTTCCAATTTCAACAACATCATGAGGTAAAGGTGTTACATACATTCTTCTGTATTGTTCTTTAGATTTTTCAACTGAATATTCTTTATCTACCCAGCTCATATATCTACGTGGTTCAAATTCCATCATATTAATTTCTGAGTCTCCATGCACGATCCATTGAGCCATATATTTTCCAGCTCCACCTCCATGTGCAATTCCAATACTTGCTGCACAAAACATCCAAAAGTTTTTAAGTCCTGGTGCTGGACCCGCTAGAAAATTATCATCAGGTGTATGAGTTATGGGGCCACAAATTATTTTTTTTATTCCAACATCTTTAAATTGAGGAATTCTATCCATACCCCTTTCTAAATGATCAGCAATTCGATCTAAATCTGGCTCTAATAGTTCCATATCAAACTTCCAATCCATTCCATCAAGTGCCCATGCAGCTACATCTTTTTCATAAGGTCCAATTAATAATCCTTTTCCTTCTTGCCTTAAGTAAGATGAAGAGTCTGGGTCTCTAACCACTGGTAATTCATAATCAAGTTTTTCTATCTCAGGATGAGAGTCTGTTACTAAATATTGATGCACCATATTGATACTTGGAACATTTTTTAAACCAACCATTTGAGCAACTTCAGGACAAAAACTTCCTGCAGCATTCACAACATGTTCACAAACTATATCACCCTTTTCAGTAATAACTTTCCATTCTCCAGAAGGTAACTGTTCAATATCAGTTACTCTATTTTTCCTATAAATTTTTGCTCCACCATTTCTTGCGCCTTTTGCTAATGCATTTGTTGTGCTCGTTGGATCTGTGTAACCATCCTCTGGTGTTAGGAATGCTCCTTTTATTCCATCTAGTTTTATAAATGGATGATATTTATGTATTTCTTCAGTAGAAATTATTGAACAAGGTGAACCTACCACATCCAAGAGTCCTTTTGTATAATCAAACCATTCAAGATCTTCTTTAGTGTAAGCAAGTCTTAAACTTCCTGTCTCATGAAAACCAGTTGGTTGTTCAGTTTCTTTTTCTAAAGATTTATAAAGGTTAGTTGAATGTAAATGTATTTTTGCAAGATTTAAACTTGTTAACATATGAGGGCATTGTCCTGCAGCATGCCAAGTGGAACCAGATGTAAGCTCACTTTTTTCAATTAGTACAACGTCACTCCATCCTTCTTTTGTTAGATGGTAAAGAAGGCTCACACCCATAATTCCACCACCAACAATAACTAATTTTGCGTGAGATTGTATTTTATCCATTTAACTTAGTACGCTATTACACAGCGGAACTAAAATAAAAATAAATATCAATGCGATCACAATTGGTCGCATCTCAATCAGTAATTTTTTTCTCAAATCATCTCTCATTATAAAATAATTCTATTTCAATAACTTAACTATATAATTTTTATTTAAAATAATTTTTTAATGTGAGGCTCTAAACTTCGTATGACAAGATTTACAATTGGCCCACATAAGTTTGCCGATTGAACCTCTGATGTCATCAGTGGTTTCAATGATAGATGCTAATTCAATCATATCGTTTGAAGATTTAGTCATCAGAGCGTTAAACTCATCTTTGTTTTCCCATATGGCAGGAAGTGACTCTGTTTTAAAACCTTCTTTTGTATTCTCTGGAAAATATTCTAATAAACTTTTATAATTTTCACTCATCTCTTTCATTAATTCTTTGGCCTCATCAAAATCACCATTAGATACAAGAGATTGTACTCTTTTTGCTGTGTTATAATTTTTACTAAAAATTGCTTTTCTTCCTTTAATGATTTCCTCAACAGATAAATCAGAATATGCTGGAACAGTTAAAGTTATTAAAAAACTAAACAACAAAATATTTTTAAAAAGTAATTTAATATGTTTTAATTTCATATGAAGATATTTAATACTATATCGGAATACGGTGTTATTTCAAAATCATTTCATTGGATAACAGCAATTTTATTATTTTTACAAATTCCTGCTGGCTTTTATTTGGTTGGTTTAGATTTTGGAGAAGATAGAATTACTGTAGAAAATTATCACGTTATAGGTGGAATTTTAATATTTTATATTACAATTTTAAGATTAATTTATAAAATTTTTAATCCAACTCCTTCATTAAATAGCAGTCTTTTTCCAGGTCAAAAATTAATTGCAAAATTAAATCACATTTTTTTATATTTAACAATTTTCACAATTACAATTTCAGGAGCTTTAAAAAAACTTTTGGGAGGTGAAAAATTAGATATTTTCATAAATAAAATTAAAATTCAAAGTAACTTTGAACTTGCTGAAATATTTTATGAAGTTCATATATATGCAAATTACACATTAATAGCTTTAATTTCTTTACACATATTCGCTGTAATTATTCATAAAATTATTTTTAAAGAAAATATCTTAAGAAAAATTACTTAACCTTATTAATTATCAAGCAATTGAGTGAGTCTATAAATCTTAACGTTTTAGGATAATTAAAATTAATCTCATTCATTCCTTTTTCTAATTCTTCTTTCTTAAAATCAAGAAGAACTGAGATATATTTTTGTTTAATCATATCCAAATATGAGCTTCGATTAATTTTTACTTTAAAATTAAAAATTTTAATTTTTGTATTTTTATAATTTCTTAATATTTTTTTCTTTATAACTAAGTCTTTTTTTAAAGATTGGATTAATCTTTTCTCCATTTTTGAAAAAGTTGGGATTTGGGTTTGTTTTTCATTAATAGAAAAAATCATAAGTTTTCCATTATCATTCAATGTATTTTTGCAATATTTTATTAATCTTGAGATATCTTTTAATGGAAAAAAATGAATTGTTTGTTTTATAATTATTAGATCAAATTTTCTTTTATTAATTGATAAAAATTTGAAAGTATCGATCTTTTTAAAGATAATATTTTTATCTTTATCTTTATGATTAACAGGATCAATTCCAATTGGTTTATTTCTTAATTTTGCTTTAGTTTTTATTTTTCCTAAAATCTTACCTCTGCCACAACCTATATCTAAAATATTTGAATCTTTATTAAGTTTTTTATTTTTTATTAAAAATTTAACAAAACTATCAATGTATTCTTTTGAAGAAAGCCATGTTTTATTATCCCAATTTTTAAGCTGAGGCATAATTTAATTTAAATTAATTTTATTTTAATTTAAATAAAGTATTACTAACTAATGTTAAAAAAACTTCATATTTTTTTAGGTGCAACAGTTGCTGATGCAGCTGCTAGACCGTTACATTGGGTATATGATGAAAAGAAATTAAAATCTTATTTAAAAAATAAAAAAGAGATAGCGTTCTTAAAAACCAACAAGTGTCCTTTTTATTCAATAAATACTGGGGAAGTATCTGGATATAATGATGTTGGGCAAGTAATGTTCAAAACTCTTAAAGGCAATAAAGATAAGAAAACATTAATTGATGATTTTAAAAAAAATATAATTAGAAACTTTGGTCCAGGCTCAAATTATTGGAAAAATTTAAAATTTAGAAAAAAATATAAAAAAATTAAGTGGACAAAACCAGTTAAAGGTCCTTGGATCCATCAAAATATAATGGAAACAATTCAAAATATTAAATCAAAAAAGAGAATAACTGGTGGTAAAAAAGTGAACGAGTCAGATGGTTATTGTGCAACATTACCTTATTATCTTCAAAATCAATCTCTCAGTAAAAGCAAATCAATTATTAAAACTGTTGCGAATAAGAAGTTAAGCGAACAATTTGCTTTAGCAAAATTAGAAATAATCAACTTTGCTGATCAAAAATACAAAGATCCAGTAAATTCATTTTTAAAAAAATATAAAAACAATACCTATTTTAAGGATGTGATAGAAAATATTAAAAAAGTTAAGAAAGATAAAAATAAACCACATACTATTGTTGTAAAAAAATTTGGTAAAGCTTGTAGTTATCCTGGTACATTTAATGGATCAATTCATGCTATCATTACTTCTACTAATTTTAAAAGTGCAATTAATAAAACTATAAAAGCTGGTGGATGTAATTGTTCTAGAGCAAACTTTGTTGGAGCTTATTTTGCAGCTTTAAAAGGAATTAAAGGTATTCCTAAAGAATGGATTTCAAAAACTAAACCTGCAAAAGAAATTTTGAAACACATTTCTTAATGCAAGAACCATCAATTAGTTACATTTTAAAACTCTCTATTCCAATTTTTTTTGCAAATTTAGCAATTCCTATGGTTGGTATCATTGATACTGCATTAATGGGAAACTTAGGAAATTTATCATATCTATCAGCTACATCAGTTGCAACTAATTTATTTTCAATGATATTTTGGAGTTTTGGTTTTTTAAGAATGGGAACTGTAGGAATGGTTTCACAAGCAAATGGTAAAGAAGATTTTGATGAGATCACTAATATTGTTTCAAGAAATTTATTATTTGTTTTAATAATTTCTATCTTTTTAATAATTATTCAAAATTATATTCTTTATATAAGTCTCAGAGTATTTGAATTATCTGATGTAACTCAAGAGCTTTATAAAGAATATTTTAATATAAGAATTTATTCAGCACCAGGAGAGTTAACACTTTATATAATAACAGGTTTATTTGTTGGACTACAAAAAACTAAAATCTCAAGTATCGCTGTTGGTTTTTTTTCAATTCTAAATATTTTTTTGAGTATAATTTTAGTTACAAAATACGAACTAAATATCAAAGGTGTTGCTTACGGAACATTGTTTTCAGCTTTAATCACATCTACAATTTTTTTAATTTACACTTTTATTTACTTAGGAAAAATTACAAGACTAGCCCTTAATTTTGATGAAATATTTAATATTTCAAAATTAAAGAATATTTTTAATATCAATTTTAATATCTTCATAAGAACAATCCTTCTTACTTTTTCTTTTTTGTGGTTTACATTTTTAGGCACAAATATTGGGGAAGAATATGTTGCTTCCAATACAATTTTGATTAATCTAGTTTTTTTATCAGCATTTATTCTAGATGCTTACGCTTTTTCAACCGAAGGGATGGTGGGTTATTCTCTTGGGAAAAATAATTTATCTTTATTTAAAAAAATTTTAAAAAACTCATTTATTTTAAGTTCTATTACTGGATTTGTAATTTCAATTATCTATTTTCTATTTAACGATTTTGCAATTAACTTGATGTCTGACATTGATGAAGTAAAAAAATTAAGTTCATCATTTGTAGTTTGGTTAATCATTTTACCCTTTATTGCATCTTTCTGTTACCAATTTGACGGTATTTTTATCGGCGCATCTCAAACTCAAGAATTGAGAAATGCTATGATGTTTTCTGTATTTTTTTATTTGTTGATTTCAATTGTATTAACAAAATATTATTCCAATACGGGGGTTTGGATTTCACTTTGCTTGTTTATGATTTTAAGAGCTTTGTCTTTATTTTATTATTTAAAAAATATAATTAGAAGATTTAATTAATGACAAGCTATTCCATACTTTTTTAATCTCCAATAATTATATGGCCATGGAGTTAAAAACCCAACAATCAACATTATTGGAACAACCCACCAAGTTAACATAGCGCCGCCTGTTAAAATGTAGTCAGTCAAATTCATTGCTACTTCCATACTAATCATAGAAATTAAACTCATACCCGCTGCTGTTTTAAGTGCATTAGATAGACTAAAGTTTTGCAGCATTAAAATTATTGTCTCTAATATTATACTTGTAATTAATCCATTTATTATTGCTAAAACCATTATCCCTAAAACTGGAAAAGGAATTTGTGAAAGTTGAAAAAATAATATTGTTCCAAAATCACCTACTGCGCATCCTAGTACACACCAAGCAGTATTCTTAGCGCTTGTTTTCCAAGTGTGTTTACAATTCCAATCAATATTAGACGTGTTCATAACTTTTATATAATTGCTTTTAAGAAGATTCACATATGATAAATTAACATTATGATTTTTAGGCAAATGTTTGATTTAAAATCAAGCACATATACTTATTTGATAGCATCAGGAAAAGGGAGAGAAGCAGTTATAATTGATCCTGTTTTGGAAAATGTTCAACAATATTTAAGTATTTTAACTAATCTTGATCTGAAGTTAGTAAAAGTAATCGATACACATATTCATGCAGATCATATTTCCGGTATAGCTGAACTTCGAGATAAAACAAACTGTGTAACTATTATGGGAGATCAAACTCCAGCTGATGTAGTTGCAATGCGTGTGAGCGATGAAGATAAAATACCTTGTGATGGCTTTGATTTACAAGCTATCTACACTCCTGGTCATACTTCTGAAAGTTTTAGTTATCTTATGAAAGATAGAGTTTTTACTGGTGATACTTTACTAATAAAAGGCACAGGTAGAACAGATTTTCAAAATGGAAATCCAAAAGACTCTTATAATTCCATATTCAATAAATTACTTAAACTTCATGAAAATACATTGGTTTATCCTGCGCATGATTATAAAGGAGAGACTGTAACTACTATTGGAGAAGAGAAAAATTTTAATCCAAGATTACAAGTTAAATCTGTTGATGAATATGTGGAGATAATGAATAACCTTAATCTTCCAGATCCACAAATGATGGACATAGCTGTTCCCAGTAATTTGAAACTAGGAATAGATTTCAATAAACAAAAAGTAAACAATGGGATTGAGCCTGAAAAATTCAATCAAATAAAAGAAAATGAAAAATCTTTATTAATTGATTTAAGAGAACAATGTGAAATTGATAAAAATGGAATAATTAAAGATAGCAAAATTATTCCTATGAATAAAATTAATGAATACTTAGAGGAAAATAAAAAAGATTTGATAAATAAAAAAATACTTTTTTATTGTGCTCATGGCCATAGATCAACTCTGGCAGTTCAGATTTCAAAATCTTATAATCTTTCTAATTGTTATCATTTAATTGGTGGATTAAAAAATTGGAAAGACAAAGGTTTGGGTCTTTAAAATCAATAACTAAAATGACTACATACATTTCATTCATATTCACAGTAATACTATTCATGATTGTTCCTGGTCCATCGGTATCTGTCATTGTTGCTAATACTTTAAGGTATAATTTAGGTGCTGGAGTTAAAACTGTTATAGGAACTGTAAGTGGTGCGGCATCGATGTTTATTATTTATGCATTTGGGTTTGATTTATTAAGTAAAAATTTTCAAACATTTTTAAATTTTGTGCAATGGATTGGAATCCTCTTTTTGTTTTATATGGGTTTTGTAATGATAAGAGATTCAAAAAATTTAAATATTAAATTAGAGAATAAAAATAATAAAAATTTTTATTTACATGGGTTTTTAGTACTTTGGTCTAATCCAAAAATGCTGGTTATGATGGCAAGTATCATTCCAGTATTTTTAGATTTTAATCAAGATACTTTTAATCAAGTAATAATATTAGGAATAATTTTCTGCACCCTAGGTTTAATTTCTGACTTAATATACGCTCATATAGTGAACTATATTAAAGAAAATTTTTTTAAGAAAGATTTATCTCTAATTGGAAAGTTCTCAGGAACTTGTTTAATCTTAGGATCTTTTTGGCTTTTAAGTCTTAGATTATAATACAGATTCAATAATTGAATAAATCTTATCTTTATTAGTTTGACCAATAGATCTATGGACTTCTTCATTATTTTTAAAAATTAGAAGTGTTGTTTGATATTGTACATCAAACATTTGAGCAATTTCTTTATTGGTTACATCAAATTTAAAATATTCAATATTATCAAAATCATTTTTAGCTTTATCTAAAACTTTCATTTGACTAGCACAAGATGTGCAATAATTAATCCAAGAACTAACTATTACAACTTTGCCATCAGCTTGAGCTTTATCAAATAATTCTTTTTTAAAAGTTGTTTCTTTTGATATTGAACTGCTGTTAAAAACAAAAAAACAAAAAGTTATCAGAAAAATTTTTTTCATGAACCTTTTATAAAGTTTAGTTTGTTTTTTTCAAGAATTTTATAAATAAGTCAGAAATTTTTTCTGGCTGAATTATATTCTCCTATTTAAAAAAGTTAGTTATTAATTTTTATTGTTTGATTTTTAGGTATCTTTTTAATTTCAGTTCTATTTCCGTTAATAAGATCAATCACAATGTGTTCAATTTTTTCATTTTCATCCAAACCTATAATCCAAGAATTGGTTTGATCCGACATAAAACCTTGCCCATTTGTTATTTGGAAATAAAAATTTCTATCTTTATCTGATTTAGCGCTAACTTTTGCCCCTACAAATTTTGCTGTTTCAGGGAAAATTATTTTTACAAAATCTGGTTTTGTAACAGGACCTTTGTTAATGAAAGCTCTTGTTTCTGACAATATATTGACATAGACCATATCGTAATAACCATCATTATTAAAATCTGAAATTAGTGGGATTAAACCAAAATTGAAATTTTCAACATTGGCAATCGATGTGACTGAAGAAAACTTATTGTCATGGTTTAATAATAATCTTCCTGGAGCCTTACTCCATTTATGCACAAACCAACCTCTATAGTTTTCCATGACTATCAAGTCATTTGTTGAATCTCTGTTTATGTCACCACAAGCTGCTCCCCAGGCAAATTCTAAAGAATTTAAACCTTTTTCCTTTGAAGTATTAATGAATTTTTTTGTTTTCTTGTTGTACTCAGACAGCAACCATTCAACATCAACTTTTTGGTTATCTAACAAATCTCCCCTAACAAATCTTTTTGGAATAGTGTTTCCTGCGTTAGACATGAAAA
Organism: Candidatus Pelagibacter sp.; assembly: GCF_052049935.1. Lineage (GTDB taxonomy): Bacteria > Pseudomonadota > Alphaproteobacteria > Pelagibacterales > Pelagibacteraceae > Pelagibacter. Next base: position 66,023 of record NZ_JBNGZA010000001.1, read on the forward strand.
TATCTTGAAAACCATCAGAATTAAAATCGCAAATAGCAAGGCCCATCCAGAAGCCGTAATCAGACAAATGAGGTAGTTCAGTAAATTTATTCTTATTATCATTTCTAAAAACAGTAGGACGTCCAGTATTCAAAGCTGCTACAATGTCTAAATCGCCATCATTATCATAATCAACAAATGATGACAAAAAAGTATTTTGATTTACCGCTGTTCCACTTTCATTGGTTATATCTATGAATGTAAGTTTATTTTTATCAAAGTTGGAAACAAAAAGTTTATTTGGTTTTCCATGAGCTACCTCGTTAAATGTTGCTTTTTTAAATTTTGATGAATTTATGAAAGTTGAAAAATAAAAATCATAGTGATTGTCATTATTCAAATCAGCAGCTGTAACTGCAATTGCTGTAACATCTTTTCCTAAATCAAAATTGAGTCTTTTTTCTTCAAATCTAAAGTTTCCTTTATTCAAATAAAGGTAAACACCATCATTTCTACAAATTATAATATCTGATTTTCCATCATTATTATAATCAATGCTCAAAACTCCATAACTTACTTCGGAACTCAAAAAATCTTGATTATTAACAACGATAAACTCATTATCTTTGAATTGAAAAAGAATATCTTGTCCTTGCCCACCAGCTATAAAAACTTCTTCTATACCATCATTGTTTGCATCAATTAATGCTGCACCTAAAAATTCGAAACCATTGCCCTCTTCAAATTCATGAACAAAAGGAAAGTCTATTTCTTTAAATTTGGGTATTGAAGTATTCAAATTTTTAGGATCAACATCTTTTACTTCATCTTGTTGATATATAAATGAGCAAGAAGATAACGATATGCTCAAAATTAACATAAATAGATATTTCATGTTAGACAAATATAATTATCCAGTAAGCAGCTAAACCTGAAATTATTGTCGCAATAATATTTTTGCTTAAAACTCCTATAATAACAGCAACTATTGATGCATATATCTTAGGGTTATTTTCTAAATCAAAACTCCCAGTTTCATTTAAAAAAATTGCTGGAAATATAATTGCAGGAAATATAGCTGAAGGCACATATGCTAAAATCTGCCTAACTATAGGATTCATTTTGCTCGCATCAAAATAATTTAAAGATAAAAATTTTGATAAAAAATTTAAAATTCCTGCAGCAATCATTCCTGCCCAAATCATGAATTATTTCCTTTTTTAAATTTAATAATTAAGAAACCAACAAATAATGCAGTAAGACTAGATAAGATAATGTAAGATTTTAAAGGTGCATTAAATAATACTAGAGATAAAATTCCTGAGACCAAAATAACAATAAGATGATCAATTTTTCTAAAATAATTTACGAGTAATGCAATAAATGTTAGTGGGATTGTATAGGCTAAACCTAACTCATCTGGAACTATGGATCCTAAAAAAATTCCTAATAAAGTTGAAATTTGCCAGATAGACCAAAGTGTAAAGCCAGATCCTAGAAGATAATAATGTTTTAAACGATTATTTTCATTAGCTCTAAAATAAGTATTTGATACAGCAAATGCTTGGTCGGTTAACAGGTAAGACAAGATAATTTTCCATCCCATAGGAAGTTTGTTTAAATACTCGCTAAAAGTCGCGCCGTATAAAAAATGTCTTGAATTAACAACAAATGCAGATGAAACAGCAATAATTTGGGAAGCTCCACCAGACAGTAATTGCAAAAAAACTATTTGAGACGCTCCTCCAAAGATAATAAATGAAGTTGCAAAAGTTTCTAAAACACTAAAGCCCAATTCCATTCCGATTGCACCAAGAATTATTCCAAAAGGAACAACAGGAATTAGTAAAGGTAAAATATTAACAGATCCCTTTAATGTAATTTTTAATTTTTCATTCATTTGTGAGACGTTTACTAAAAGCAAACTATATGATCAATATGAATCGGTCTTTTAATACCAAATTTTTCATCAACTTCGTGTTGATGAATGTGGTGTGAATGAACAAAAACAGGTATTAACATTTCACTTGGTGTTTTGAGGGTATAAATAAAGTTTGTACCTCTAAATTTTCTATCAACTACTTCTAATTTTAAATTACTTTTATCATCATGTTCTAGATCTTCTGGTTGTAGAAGTAATTTTACTTCTGATCCTTTTGGATAATGCTTGATAAAATTTCCTTCTATAGTCCCAAGATCTTTATTTTCTAATGAGTTTTCACCTGTAACTTTTGCAGGAATTAATATTCCTCTATTTAAAAAATTAACTACTTCTACTGAATTTGGAAAATGATAAACATTGTAAGGATCATCATATTGTTTTAGTTGACCATTTAAAATAATCCCACATTTGCTTCCTAAGTAAAATGCCTCATAAGAGTCGTGTGTAACAATTATAGTTGTTATTTTATACTCACTCAGAATTTGCTTTAACTTTACCTGAATTTCCTCTTTAAAACTTTGGTCTACATTTGAAAGAGGCTCATCTAATAATAATAGATCTGGCATTGACAATAATGATCTTGCTAAAGATGCTCTTTGAGCTTCTCCTGAACTTATTTGGTGAGGATACTTATTTACAATATGATCAAGATGTAAAAAATTTACTACATCATCAATTTTTAATTTTTTTTTTCGTTTATTTCTTTCAGCACCAAAAGAAATATTTTCTAAAACTGTATAGTGTGGAAATAATGAATTATCTTGGAAAGCTAAAGATATATTTCTTTTTTCAGGCTCAACATGTTTTTCTTTTGATGACAACAATCTTTCATTAAGAACTATTTTACCTGAATTGATTTTTTCTAATCCTGCAATTGTTCTAAGAATTGTAGTTTTACCAATACCAGATGGCCCAAGTAAACAAACAATATCTCCTTCATTTTCAATATTAAATGAAACATTGTTAACTTTGTTTTTATTGCTAGCTGCAAAAGTTACGTTTTCAATTTCTAAAAAACTTTTTTTCATTAATCTCTTAATATGTATTTAGATGTAGTTAAAATAAAAATACTTGCAATAACAATTAATATTAAAGATGGAGCGGCAGCCGCTTCTAATAAATCTTGTGATGCAAATGTATAAGCCTTAGTTGCAAATGTTTCAAAATTAAATGGTCTCATTATTAATGTAATTGGTAACTCTTTTATAATCTCTATAGATAACAAAATTCCTATTAATAAAATTGAATTCTTTAAATATGGTAAATGAATATTAGTAAAAGTTTTAAACTTTGAATAACCTAATAAATAAGCACTTTCATCAATAGAATAATTTATCTTTAAATATCCAGATTTAATTCCATTATTAGCCAAAGAGTAAAATCTAATAAAATAAACTATAACTAATCCAAAAATTGATCCTATAAAAATTGATTTAAGATTTAAAAAGTTTGACATTGTAAAGTCTACGAAAGATATAAAACTAATAAATGCTACAGCTAAGATTATTCCTGGAATTGCGTATCCAGAAATAGAAAAAGTAGTTAACGCCTCTAAAAATTTACTTCTTGATATTCGATTTCCATAATTAGAAACAAAGGCAAACAAAATTAGCACTAAACAAGACAAAATTACTAAAGTAATGGTATTAAATATTAATTCTAAGATATTTAAATCATTAAAATGTTTTGGAAAAATTATTGTCCAGTAAAGCATTTGTGATACTGGAAACACAAAACTTATAAAAAATATACTTCCGCATATTAAACTAGCTATTTTAGATTTATAACCTTGAAGTTTAATCTTTGATTTAGTTTTAAAACCACCTTTAGCTGATGAATGATACTGGGCTTTTTTTCTTGAAAAATTTTCAATGAAAAACAAGGCTAAAATAAAGAGGAGCAAGAAAAATGATATTCTATTGGCTAAAACTAAATCATCAAATGCAATCCAAGCATTATAAATTCCAGTTGTCAAAGTAGATATTCCAAAAAATGATACTGAACCAAAATCAGATAATGTTTCCATTGCAACTAAAGAAAGTCCAGCAATTATAGCTGGTCTTGCTGAAGGTAATATTATTCTAAAAAAAGATTTTGATTTGGAAAATCCTAAATTTTTTCCAAGATCAATTAAATTTTGAGATTGATAATTAAATGAGGCTCTTGTTAGAACATACACATATCCAAATATTGAAAACGAAATAGAAATTATTGCTCCAATCATGCCATCCAATTTAGGAATATATTTATTGTAATCACCTTCACCAAATAGATTTGTCAAAACTGCAAATGCTGTGCCATAATTTTCAAAAAATGCTGTTAATGAATATGAATAAATATAAGCAGGCACTGCAAATGATAAGATTAAAGCCCACTTATAAAAATTAACTCCTGGAAATTCATAGAATGAAACTAAGTAAGCAGCTCCTACTCCAATAATAAAAGTAATAATTAAAACTCCAAATAAAAGTAATAATGAATTGAAAATATACTCAAATAAGAAAGTATCTTTTAAAACAGAGCTATAAGAACCAGTACTTTCAAAAAAACTTCCAAAAACTGTCAAAATTGGGATAGCAACAAATAGAGAAATTAAGAATGAACTTAGATACCAAATATTTATTCTACTAGACATCTATTTCCATCCCGAAATAAGCATCATTTTAAATGCATCTGATTGATAATTAATAAATTCTGACACAGGTGTTTTTAAATCTTGTTTAAAGTTTCCCATAGACTCAATTAATTCATGAGACTTAACATTATCAAGAATAGAATATTCAAAAGTGTTTTCTACAATATGCCTTTGAGCTTCTTCTGTTAGTAAAAACTCAATTAGTTTTAAGGCATTCTTAGGATTAGGGGAATTTTTTAAAATTCCTACTCCACTTATATTGATATGTGTACCTCTATCATTTTGATTTGGAAAATAAGGTGTTACTTTTTTTGCTGCTTCTTTTTGTTCTTTACCCTTTTGACCTGACAACATTAATGCATAATAATAAGTATTAGCGATTGATAAATCTGCTTCACCAGCCGCAACTGCTAAAATTTGAGCACGATCATTTCCTTTAGGTGATCTTGCAAAATTAGATACAAAATTTTTTAACCAAAATTGAATTTTATCTTTTCCATTATTATGGATTAATGAGGCAATCAAAGATTGATTATAGATATTATCTGATTTTCTTATAACAATTCTATTTTTCCAAATTTCATTTCCTAAATCTTCGTATCGTAAATTCTTAATTTCCTCATCAGAAACTCTATCTTTTGAGTAAAAAATTACTCTTGCCCTTTTAGCTATACCCGTCCAATTATTAGATCTTAATGTTTCTGGAACTTGTTTTTTGATAAATGGTGAAGTGGTTGTTTGAAACATTCCATCTTTTTCAAACGATCCTAATCTTCCAGCATCTGCTGTAATATATAAATCTGCTTTTGAATTTTTACCTTCTTCTTTAATTCTTTTTTGTAGTGCTTTATCTTTTCCAGAAACAACATTAACTTTTATTCCCGTTTCAGCTGTAAATTTTTTATATAATTGAATATCAGAATCATAATGTCTTGAGCTAAAAACATTTACTTCTTCAGCAATTGCTAAATTGCTAAAAAAACTAATTACAAATAATACAACAGCCAATAATTTCATATTTAATGATTAAATAATTGAGAATTAATCTAGTTGCGAATGATTATCAATCGCAATATGGTTTGTCAACCTTTATATTTACGAATTCCAATCTCCTATTTTACTAAATAAGAAATTTCTAAATGCTTGAACTCTTGCAGTATTCTTTAATGATTGAGGATAAACGAAATGCGCTTCAGTTATTGGTCCTTCTGATTTTGGAAGAACTTTTATCACATTTGAAGAATTGGTAACTAAATATTCAGGTAATGCTGCTAATCCAACCCCAGACTCTACTGCTAGAAGTAAACCCATTACACTGTTTACTTTCATGATAGTTTTTCTTTTTTTTCCATCAGGCATACCCAATTTTAATGCCCAGTCTGGATTATAAACTGGTGAAGGGGCACCTTTACCAAATGAGATAAATTTATGCTTATTTAAATCATTTATAGTTTTTGGCATTCCAAATTTTTCTAGATATTTATTTGAACCATAGATGTAATATTTAAGATCAATCAATTTTTTTTGAATATAATTTAATTGCTTAGGTCTTCTCATAAAAATACCAATGTCTGCTTGTCTTGTGCTCAAATCTAATTCTTTATCCTCAAAGATTAATTCAATTTCTATTTCTGGATTAAGCCTCATAAATTCTTGAATTCTTGGTGTTAACCAGTGAGTTCCAAAGCTTCTTACAGTTGTGATTGTAAGTTTTCCAGTTGGCTTATTTTTTTGATCTCCTAAAGAAGTTTCCACCTCTTTAAGTTTACTAATTACTTCATGAGCTGTTTTGAAAACATATTCGCCATTTTCTGTAAGTGTAAGACCTCTTGCATGTCTTTCAAATAATTGAACTTTTAGATCTTGTTCTAAAGATTGAATTTGTCTACTGATTGCTGATTGACTTAAATTCAAATTAATTGTCGCGTTAGTAAAGCTTCCAGCTTCTGCAACCGCATGAAAAATTTTTAATTTATCCCAATCCATTACTTATTAAGATCCACTAAAACTCTACCTGATATCTCTCCTTTTAATATTTTAGGATAAGTTTCAATTAACTCCTCTAAACTTACAGTTTGAACAGATGGTTCTATTAAACTAAAATCGATTAAATTTGCTGCTTCTCCCCAAATAAATTCTCTTCTTTTAATGCTACAATTTGCTGAATCCATTCCCCATAATTTAATTCCTCTCAACATGAATGGAATTACATTTGTATTAAGTTCATTGGTATTTGCATTTCCACAAACAGCTATTATTCCATTTGGTTTTGTTTGAACTATTGTGTTAGCTAATATTTTTCCACCAACAGTATCAACAACTCCATCCCATAAACCTTTATCAATTAACTTTGGATCTTTATCAAATTCTGATCTATTAATTACATTTTTTGCCCCAAGTGATTTTAAGTAATCTGCTTTAGAGTCTTTTCCTGTTACTGCAGTAACATTGTATCCAAGTTTACTTAAAGCAATTACCGCTACACTACCTACTCCACCGGTTGCACCAGTTACTAAAACATCATTTACTTTTTCACCTAATAATATTCCTTCACGAGCTTGAATTGCAAATGCACTCATCAAAGATGTAAAACCAGCTGTACCTAAAATCATAGCTTGTTTAGAAGTAAGATTTGATGGTTTTTTTACTAAAAAATTTCCATCAACTTTTGCTATTTGAGAATAGCCACCATAAAAAACTTCACCAACTCTAAATCCAGTTAAAATTACTTTATCGCCTTCTTTAAATTTTGAGTTTTCACTTTCAATAACTGTCCCTGAAAAATCTATACCTGGAATATGAGGGAATTCTTTTACAAGTCTTCCACCATTTTTTAAAATCATTCCATCTTTAAAGTTTAAGTCTGAGTATTCAACTTTAACAGTTACATCACCGTGTTTTAAAAAACTTTTGTCTATTGATTTTACTTCTCTTAAAAAGTTCTCACCTTCTTGATTGAGAACTATAGCTTTGAAATTGTCTGACACTTTATTTGCTTATAAACCTTAAATATCTATTTTGAATTGAAAGATCTTCTTTAAATTGGCCAAGGAAATAATTTGTTACAGTAGTAGCGTTCTCTTTTTTAATTCCCCTCATAGTCATACATTGATGAGCAGCATCGATAGTAACAGCAACACCCTTAGCATCAAGCGCAGTCATTAAAGATTGTGCAATTTGCATTGTTAGTCTTTCTTGAGTTTGTAATCTTTTTGAAAATACCTCAACAACTCTTGCAAGTTTACTTAAACCCACAACTCTGTCTTTTGGAATGTATGCTAAATGCGCTGTACCTACTATTGGTGCCATATGATGCTCGCAATGACTTGTAACTGAGATGTTTTTTTCAACAACCATGTCATCGTAACCTTCAACATCACCAAATGTTTTTTCTAAAACTTTATTCGCATCTAAGCTGTAACCGCCAAAATACTCTTTATATGCTTTTAAAACTCTTTTTGGAGTTTCAATTAATCCTTCTCTACTTGGATCTTCGCCCATCCAGCTAAGTATAGTTCTGAAAGCATCTAAAGCTTCATCGTCTGAAACTTTTTTTGATTGTTCATTTAAATTGGTATCTTTTACTAACTTCATCGTAGGGACTTATACATATAAATTAATATTTTTAAAATATTTAATATAAACAAAATTGTGCTACAAAATCACTTCTTATGTTCAAAAAAAGAGAAAATGTTGAGGAAATAGAAGAAGGAAATCTTCTTTCACCAAAATTTGATAATGACGGATTAATTCCAGTCATAACTATGTGTGCAAAAACAAAGGATATTTTAATGCATGGTTATATGAATGTTGAGGCATTTCAAAAAACAATAGAAACTAAAGAAGCTCATTATTTCAGTAGATCAAGAAAAGCTATTTGGCATAAAGGTAAAACAAGTGGTTTTGTTCAAAAAGTTACAGAGATCAGAATTGACGATGATCAAGACTCGGTTTGGCTTACAGTAGATATTGGAGAAGGTGCTAGTTGCCATGTTGGATACCGTTCATGTTTTTATAGATCAATTCCTTTAGGTCCAATTGATAATGCAAGAAAAATCGAAATGAAATTTCTTGAAGATGAAAAAAAGTTTGATCCTGAAGAAGTTTATAAAGGTCAACCTAATCCAACAAAAATTTAATGTCAGAAAAACAAAAAAATGTTCTTGGAGAAGAACTTGAGGATTGCTCACAAGATCCACTAACAGGCTGGTATAGAGACGGATGTTGTAACACTGATGAAAATGATCGTGGTGTTCACACTGTTTGTGCAAAAGTTACAACTGAATTTTTAGAATGGTGTAAAGAAGCTGGTAATGATTTAATTACACCTCATCCAGAATTTGGATTTCCAGGATTAAAAGATGGAGATGGATGGTGTGTTTGTGCGACTTGGTATGCACGGGCAGTCGAAGCTGGTAAAGGTTGTCCAATTAAATTGAAAAGTACTCACGAAAATACTTTAAAACTAATTCCAATTGAAACTTTAAAAAAATTTGCAATAGATCTTTCTTAAGATCTACATATTTCCATACTTAGGACCACCACCACCTTCAGGAGTTACCCAAGTAATATTTTGAGATGGTTCTTTTATGTCACAAGTTTTGCAGTGAATGCAATTTTGAGAATTTATTACAAATTTATTTATGTCTCCTTCTTTTTGAACTTCATAGACACCTGCTGGACAATATCTTTGTGCAGGCTCATCAAATTTTTCTAACGTATATTTTATGGGTAATTCTGGATCTTTTAATTTTAAATGAACTGGCTGATTATCTTCATGGTTAGTGCCAGTTAAATACACTGAACTTGTTTTATCAAATGTAATAACATTATCAGGTTTAGGATAATCTATTTTTGGCATTTCATTAGCTGGTTTTAAAGTTTCGTGATCTGCATGCTTATGTTTAAGAGTAAAAGGTAATTTACCTCTAAATAAAATTTGATCTATACCTGTAAAAATTATACCTAAAATTAATCCCCAGCTAAAACTTGGTTTTACATTTCTTGCTCTAAACAATTCTTCATACAACCAACTATTTTTAAATCTTTCCTCATAATTAGATAATTCTTTATTTTCTTTTAAATGATCAACTATTGTTTCAGCTGCAATCATTCCACTTTTCATAGCAGTATGAGATCCTTTTATTTTTGGCATATTTAATGTTCCAGCATCACAACCAACTAATAATGCACCTGGCATAAACATTTTTGGTAAACTTTGAATGCCACCTTCAATTAATGCTCTTGCTCCATAGGAAATTCTTTTTCCACCTTCAATTATTTTCTTTATTGCTGGGTGTGTTTTAAATCTTTGAAATTCATCAAATGGTGAGAGATGAGGATTTTTATAATCTAAACCAATAACATAACCTAGAAACACCTGTTTATTCTCTGCATGATACATAAAACTTCCACCGTAAGTGTTATTATCTAAAGGCCAACCAGCTGTGTGCATAACTAAACCTTCTTCATGAGTTTTTTCACTTACTTCCCAAATTTCTTTAAAACCAATTCCATATTGTTGGGGATCTTTTCCCTTATTCAATTCAAATTTACTTATTAATTGTTTACCTAAATGACCTCTACATCCTTCTGCAAATACTGTTACTTTTCCATGTAATTCCATACCAGGTTCATAGCTGTCTTTTTTATTACCCTCTTTATCTATACCCATATCTTGTGTAGCAACACCTTTTACAGAACCATCATCATTGTAGAGAATTTCACTTGCTGGAAAACCTGGGAATATTTCAACACCTAAAGCTTCTGCTTGTTCTGCTAACCATCTACATAAATTAGCTAAGCTAATAATATAATTTTTATGGTTCTGCTGTACCGATGGTAATAACCACGTAGGCCAACTAATTGATTTTTCTTTTCCTAAAAATAAAAATTTTTCCTTACTTACTTTGGTTTTGATAGGTGAATTTAATTCTTTCCAATTTGGCAAAAGCTCATCTAAAGCTCTAGTTTCAAAAACATTTCCACTTAAGATATGTGCTCCAATTTCTGAAGCTTTTTCTAAAAGACAAACATTCAGATTAGAGTCTAATTGTTTAAGTTTGATTGCTGTAGCTAATCCTGATGGTCCTCCACCAATAATTACAACATCATATTCCATCGACTCTCTTGTCATGAGATAATTTTGTACAGGATTTGTTATTTTTGTATAGTGTTTAATTTGTTCAATTCTTCTAAGAATTGAGGAAGCGCTTCAAATAAATCTGCTTCTAAACCATAGTCGGCTACACTGAAAATTGGTGCTTCACCGTCTTTGTTGATAGCAACAATAATTTTACTTTCTTTCATTCCAGCTAAATGTTGAATTGCACCTGAAATACCGACTGCAATATATAAATCTGGAACCACTACTTTTCCAGTTTGTCCAACTTGATGGTCGTTACTTATATAGCCTGCATCTACAGCAGCTCTTGATGCTCCAATTGCTGCATTTAGTTTGTCAGCTATTGCTGTAATAAGTTTAAAGTTATCTCCATTCTGCATTCCTCTTCCGCCAGAAACAACAACTCTAGCCGTTCCAAGTTCAGGTCTATCAGATTTTATTTCTTCTCTTTTAACAAATTTTGTAGATACAAATTCATCGCTTGGATCAATTTTTTCAATTGGAGCTGAACCCCCACTTGTTTCACAAGGATCAAAAGATGTTGGTCTAATTGTTACGCATTTTTTTGGATCATTGCTTTTAACTGTTGCAAATGCATTACCTGCATAAATAGGTCTTAAAAAAGTATCAGCAGAAATGACTTTAGTTATATCACTAATCTGAGATGTATCTAAATTTGCTGCTACTCTTGGCATTAAATTTTTTCCAAACGTGTTAGCTGAACAAACAATGTGAGAATAATTTTCAGCTAATTTAATTACAACTGGTGCAAAATTTTCTGCAACAAAGTTTTCATAATGTGGTGCTTCAACAGTTAGAACTTTTTTAACCAAAGGTAATTCAGATAAAGTTTTTGCTACATCTGCAGAATTATTTCCTATAACTAAAACATGAACATCTGCATCAATTTGTGAAGCAGCTGTTGCTGCATTTAAAGTAAATGGTTTTAATTCTTTATTGTTGTGTTCTGCTAAAAGAAGTACTGACATTATATCACCTTTGCCTCATTTTTTAATTTTTGAACAAGTTCAGCAACATTTGCTACTTTAATACCTGCTTTTCTTTTTGGTGGTTCCTCAACTTTTAATACTTCAACTCTTGGAGCTGTATCAACACCAAGGTCTGTTACATTTAATTGTTCTATTGGTTTTTTCTTTGCTTTCATTATGTTTGGCAATGAAGCATATCTAGGTTCGTTTAATCGTAGATCGCATGTGATAATTGCTGGAACATTTATTTCAATTGTTTCTAAACCTTCGTCAATTTCTCTAACAACTTCTAATTTTCCATCTTTAACATCTATTTTTGAAGCAAAAGTTGCTTGAGGCCATTTTAATAAGGCACTTAACATTTGACCAGTTTGGTTACAATCATCATCAATTGCTTGTTTACCCATAAATACTAAATCTGGATTTTCTTTTTCTACAACTTTTTGTAATAATTTTGATACTGCTAAAGGTTCAATCGTTCCATCAACTTTAACATGAATGCCTCTATCAGCACCAACCGCTAAAGCTTTTCTAACTGTTTCTTGAGCTTTTTCTTCTCCAATAGTAACTGCAACTACTTCAGTTGCTTTTCCCGCTTCTTTAATTTTTACTGCTTCTTCAACTGCATTATCATCAGGTGGATTAGTTGACATTTTAACATTGTCAGTAACAACACCTGTTCCATCTTCTTTAACTCTTATTTGTACGTTGTAATCAATTACTCTTTTTACTGCGACTAAGATTTTCATTAAGCTCTCAATAAATTATTTTCTGGATCGTATGGACTTTCATCTAATACAGTAGCTTCATACATTTTACCTAAAATATCAACTTTTAATTTTTCGCCAACTGTCGCAACATCAGGTTTCACCATTGCAAGAGCTATAGATTTATCTAATCTAAATCCATACTCTCCACCAGTTGCTCTACCTACGACTTTGTCGTTTTGATATATTGGGTTGTTTCCTAACACATCTGCATCTTCAGTATTGTGAACTTCTAATGTAACAAGTTTGTTATCAAAACCTTTTTCTCTCCATTTATTTAAAGCCTCAAGACCAATAAATTTGCCTTTGTTAGGATGTATGAACCTATCAAGACCAGATTCGTAAGGTGAATATTCAATTGAAAGCTCTGTACCAACTAATTTATAAGATTTCTCAACTCTCAAACTATTCATTGCTCTAATTCCAAATGGTTTAATTCCAAATTCTTTTCCTGCTTCCATTAATTTATCAAATATATGATTTTGATATTCAATTGGATGGTGCAGTTCCCAACCTAACTCACCGACAAAGTTGACTCTCATTGCATTTACTGGTGCGTAACCAACATCTACTTTTTTAGCTGTTAACCATTTAAAGTTTTCATTTGAAAAATCGTCTTTAGAAACTTTTTCCATTAGTTTTCTTGCTTTTGGACCAGCAACAACCAACACACCGTTGCTGTTTGTAAGATCTTCAAATATTACCGATCCATCTGTTGGCATCCACTTTTGTATCCAATCATGATCTAATCTAAGGTTAGCTCCAGCTGAAACCAAATAATAACTATTCTCTGCTTCTTTCATGATTGTAAATTCCGAATGAACTCCACCCTTTGTATTAAGGGCATGACATAAATTTATTCTTCCAACTTTCTTAGGAAGTTTATTAGCAACTAAGAAATCTAAAAATTCCTCTGCTTTAGGTCCTTTAATTCTACATTTAGCAAATGCAGTCATATCCAATAGACCAACATTTTGTTTTACATTCTGACATTCTTTTTTAATTGCATCAAACCATTTTGATCTTCTAAATGACCAATCATCTTTTTGCTCCATTCCATCTGTTGCAAAAAAGTTTGGTCTTTCCCATCCAAATTTTTGACCAAACACTGCACCTAAGTTTTTCATTCTCTCATAGCAAGGAGAAGTTCTTAAAGGTCTTGCAGCAGGCCTTTCTTCGTCTGGATAATGAACTATAAACACATGACTATAAGCTTCCTCATTTTTAGCTTTTAAATATGATTTAGAACAATAATTACCATATCTTCTTGGTTCTACACCAAGCATATCAATAGTTGGTTCACCATCTACAATCCATTCTGCTAATTGCCAACCTGCTCCACCTGCAGCAGTGATACCAAAACTGTGTCCTTCATTAATCCAGAAATTTTTTAATCCCCATGCAGGACCAACAATTGGATTTCCGTCTGGTGTATAACAAATTGCACCATTATAAACTTTTTTAACACCCACTTCTCCAAAAGCTGGAACTCTATGAATTGCACCTTCAATGTGTGGCGCAAGTCTATCTAAATCTTCTTGAAATAATTCATACTCAGATTCTTTTGATGGACCTTCAACATAACAAGCTGGCGCTCCATCTTCATAAGGACCTAAAATTAATCCGCCAGCTTCTTCTCTCATGTACCATCTGCTATCACTATCTCTTAAAACTCCCATTTCAGGTAAGCCTTCTTTTTTTCTTTTTTGAATTTCTGGATGGGGTTCTGTAACAATGTATTGATGTTCGACAGGTATTACTGGTATTTCCAAACCAACCATCTCACCTGTTTGTCTAGCAAAATTTCCTGAACAAGATATTATATGTTCACATTCAATAGATCCTTTGTCTGTTTCAACAATCCAACCATCTTTGGTTTGTCTCATTGCTAATACTGTTGTGTTTCTATAAATCTCTGCTCCTCTATTTCTTGCACCTGTTGCAAGAGCTTGAGTTAAATCAGCTGGTTGAATATATCCATCTTCAGGGTGTTGAATTGCTCCAACTAAATCATCTGTATGGCACAGTGGCCAAATTTCTTTTACTTGTTCTGGTTTTAAAAATTTTACATCTACACCAATTGTTTTTGCTACACCTGCATATTGATAATATTCATCCATTCTATCTTTAGTGCTTGCAAGTCTAATGTTTGATACAACACTAAAGCCAACATTTTTTCCTGTTTCTTCCTCTAGTGTTTTATATAAATTTACTGCGTACTTATGAAGTTGTCCAACTGAGTAACTCATGTTGAATAAAGGAAGTAAACCTGCTGCGTGCCAAGTTGAACCTGAAGTTAATTCTTTTCTCTCAACTAAAACTACATCTGACCAACCTTTTTTTGCTAAATGATAAAGAGCACTTACACCAACAACTCCACCACCAACAACGACTACTTTTGTTTTAGTTTTCATTTTCAGATTCCTACTAAATTTTTAGATAATCCGAAACAAAAATGTATCTGTGGATAATTAAATTGAGTTACCTAGAGATATAGGCTGGGACACCATGGTCGTGAGCCAGCAATCATTAAGTGGTCCTTCAGAGGTTAATTTTTCAACTTGCCAATTGAACTTATGATAGTTCTTATCTTTTCCTAAAATTATGACCTCAAACTGAGCCCAATTGTCGCCAAATGCTAATTGGGTGACTGTATGCTCTAAATGATTAATCATCATTGAATAAGATTTTCCTTTTAACATAGTCTTAAATCTTGGAAGTGGGCCTGTAACCTGTTTGTTGGCTGGATGTGCAAAATTCCAGGTTTGCTCAATTCCACTATCAGTAAAATCTTTGTCATTATTCATTAATCCTTTTAACTGGATTTCCACTACTTGTTTTGGAGAGATATCTTTATTTGGCTCTATTAAATCTGCTTTTGCCATACAAGTGAGCATTAATAGAATAACTAATGATCTAAACATTATTTGCAGTTTCTCTAACATCTCGTAAAAATTCTTTTCTTTTTTCTTCACCTACAAAAGGAACGGCAAAGTATCTTCTATAGTTAATATTGTAAATTCCACACATATGGAAAACTCCTCTTTTTAATCTTCTTATTGGTAAGTTTAAAAAGAAAGTTGTAATAGCTAGTCTTGGAGATCCATATGTACAAAAAATTACGGCTTTTTTATTTTTTAAGTTTCCTATTGGATAACCATAGTTTCCAACTAATTGTTTAAATCTGAAAGCCCAAGGTGGCGCTAAAACTTTATCTATCCAACCTTCAACAATTGCTGGCATTCTAAAATTCCATATGGGAGCTATTAAAACAATAGTATCAGCTTCTTCTATTCTTTTTCTATGATCTAAGACTTCTTTATCGGGTTCTTCACCTGCAAAAACTGGATTAAATTTTTCTTTATATAGGTCAACAACATCAACTTGGTTGCCTTTTTCTTTTGATGTTTTTATGAACTCGTCTCTAATTGCAGCATTAAATGATGCGTCATTGTAGTGTCCGTATACTAAAAAAATTTTCTTCATAATTTGAAAACTAGTTATATAAGGATTTTATGGAAAATTACTATGTAATTGAAGGTGAGCACGCTGATCCTAATGATATAAAATCAATAAAAGAAGATACAAAAAACGAACATGGACCTTTTTCTAAAGATAAAGCTGAAGATTTTGCTAAAAGTTTAATTCAAAAAAATATTGATAATTTTTATCACCGAGCTTGGGTTGTAGACTCAAATAACCTAACAATATAAAATCCAACAAACATCGATATAACAAAAGTAATAGAGTAATAATTGATTAGAGCAATTGATGAAATTGCTGGACCTGGACACAGACCACCAAGCCCCCAACCCGCTCCAAAAATTGCTGAGCCTAAAACCAATTTTTTATTTATCTCTTTATTATTTGGAATATTGAATGAAACTTCACATATAGGTTTTTCTTTATTTTTTATAAGATGGAATAAAGGTGAAGATACCACTAAAGCTCCTATCATTACGAAAGCTAATGAAGGATCCCAATTACCAAATAAATTTAAAAAACCTAAAACTTTTTCAGGATTAATCATTTCACTTATAACCAAACCTATTCCAAAAATAATTCCTGAAACTAATGAAATCACTCTAGTCATACAAAATTTTTAATTAAAACTGTTAAAATTCCAACAACCATAAAAGTTATAGTTGCTATAATTGATCTTAAAGAAAATCTGCCAATTCCACTTATTCCATGCCCACTTGTACAGCCTCCACTTATTCTTGTCCCAATACCAACTAATAATCCTGCTACAATTAATAAAGGTAAAGAATTTGAAATTGAAATATTAATTTCTTTATTTGAAATTAAAACATATAGAATTGGACCTATAATTAAACCTACTAAAAATAAAATATTATCAATTCTTCTTTCTTTTTGATTTAAAGCATTAGCTGCAATTCCACTAATTCCAACTAATCTTCCATTAAATAAGAAAAAAATTACTACAGCCAAACCTATAATAATTCCTCCAATAAACGCAGAATAAGGTGTGAAATTTACTATTGTCATTAATTATTTAAAACTGGAAAGGCTTGCCTAATTTTTAGAAAGTGTTTTTGATATTCCATTTTTGTACATCGGTTTTCAATATACTCAATATTATTTTTTGAAGTAATACTTTTAGCTTTCTCACATTTAATTCCAAGTTGGAGCCATAAAGTTTTTGCTTTTATTTGTACTGTTTCATTTGCAAAACCTTCTGCTTCTTTAGAAGGCCTGAAAACATTAACTATATCAACTTGTTCTTTTATTTCATTTAAACTTCCCACAAACTCCTCACCTAATACTTTCTCACCTTTAGATCGTGGGTTTACAGGAATAACTTTAAATCCATATTCTTGCATATATTTCATAACTATAGTCGAAGTTTTACTTGTATCTTTGCTAACTCCAATCATTGCAATTGTTTTAGAATTTGACAAAATTTCTTTTATTTTTTCATCTGTCATTATCTATTTTTCCAAACAGGTTTTCTTTTTTGAAGAAATGCAGAAATTCCTTCTTGTGCATCCATTGCCATCATATTTAAAGTCATCATTTTACTCGTATAAGCATAAGCTTTACTTAATGGCATTTCTAATTGTTTATAAAAAGCTTGCTTACCAATTTTAATTGTAAGATTAGATTTTGAGGCAATTTTTTTAGCAACTTTTAAAACTTCATTATTTAATTTTGATTTAGGAAAACAGTCATTAATTAAACCTAATTCTTTTGCATAATCTGCTTTAATCGGTTCCCCAGTTAATAACATTTTCATCATAGGTTTTCTTTGAATTTTTCTGCTAACCGCAACCATAGGGGTACTACAAAATAATCCTATGTTTACTCCTGGTGTTGCAAACAACGCATCTTTTGTACTGTAAGCTAAGTCACAACTTGCAACCAATTGACATCCTGCAGCATAAGCAGCACCATGGACTTTGGCAATAACGGGTTTTTTTCCTTCAACAATTTGTAACATCAATTTTGAACAAAGATTAAATAGCTTCTGATATTTATTTTTAACTTTTAAACTTTTGACCTCTTTTAAATTATGCCCTGCACTAAAACCTTTGCCAGCTCCTTCTAAAATTATTACCTTAGTTTTTTTATCTTTATCAAGCTTCTTAAATACTTTGATTAAATCACTTAAATTTTTAAACGATAAAGAGTTATAAGTTTTTGGTTCATTAATAGTAACTAAGGCAATACTGTTTTGAATAATCTTATATTTAATATTCATAATTAATTAAAACCTATATTAAAAAAGATTTAATTTCTTTCTTTAAAATTAATCAAGAATAACAGTAGGTTTTCCTAATATATCTAAGTCTGGCTCAACTCCTAAACCTATACCATCTGGAGCTGAAATTTTTCCTTTTTTTCTAGTAGGTCCATTTTTATCTAGTCTTGGAGAAACGTAACCAGATAAGTCACAAACATTTAATAATCTTGAAGGCTCACAACTAGTACCTAGATGCAATAATGCTGAAGTTGCTATATCACTTCCCCAAGTATCTTCAATACACATCTTAGTTCCAAAATAATTACAAAGTTCTCTTGCATCTCTTACTGCGCTAATTCCTCCAAATTTAGAAAGTTTTAAAGCAGCTACATCCATAATTCCTTTTTCATGTCCTTCTAAAAGAGTTTTTGTATCATAAACTCCTTCATCTAATTTCATTGGAAGACCTGTTGCTTGTTTTACTGAAGCACATTCAGATAAAGTAACACAAGGCTGTTCTAGCATAATATCTAAATGAGCTACTGCTCGACTTGTTCTTATTGCATCAAGTGGTGTTGCTCCGCAATTCCAATCACCATAAACTAAAAAACCATCATCAATAACTTCTCTAATTTTAATTAATCTTTCAGTGTCAATTCTCCAATCATTATCAACACCAAGTTTAACTTGAAACTGAGTGATACCTTCCTTTTGTTTTTCCTTTGCAATTTTAACCATTTCATCTGGAGCAATACAAGTTATGGAATGATATAAAGGCATGTCTTTTTGTTTTTGACCACCGAGTAATCTATATAAAGGTAAATTTGCAACTTTTGCTGTGATATCCCACAACGCAATATCTAAAGGTGATTTTGCATAAGGATGCCCTTGTAAATATTTATTTACCTTTGTCATCAACGCCTCTGGTCCAACTGGATCAGATCCTATAATTACTGGTGCTATCTCTGTTAATGCGGGTGTTATTCCTTTTGCATATGCTGGCAAATAATGAGGAATTGGACAACATTCACCCCAACCTTTAATGCCACTATCAGTATCTACTGAAATGATTATACTCTCTACTTCATCACAGGTTTTATTACCTGCCATATAATATGTTTCGTGACTTTTAAGATTAATATTCCAAATTGATAATTTAGTTATTTTCATAATTTACCAACTCTCTTTGCAACACCTTCTTCTTGTTTTTTATTAAAATCATTATCATTTAATTTATACAATTCTTCAATTCTCAAATTTTTAGTATTAATTGATGGTAAGTTATTTTTTTTCATTCCTTGGTGTCTTGCATATACTGCTTGTTTTTTTGTAGTTTGGTGAGGTTGAAAATCTTTTATATCATCAATAGTTATTTGATCACCTTTCACAAGATATCCGTTTTCAACAGCTTCATCAAAAATTTTAATTCCTTTTTTTGTTCGCATTACTGCAGCATTAAAACCTTCATCTTCTCCTTTTGGAGAACCACCTCTCCAAGTATCAAGTGCTGCAATATCTGCACTTTCACCAATTGCATCTGGACAAATTTTACATCTAAAAGGAACTTTCCAATTACTTTCATCTCCCCAGAATGAATTATAATCTTTATCAAACTCTTTTTGATCTTTAGTTTTTATATACATTCTACCTGGATTTCCAAAACCTCTATACCTAAACTCCTCAAGCTCTTGTTCTTTAACATTAAAGCTATCAATAAATTCTTGTGACTTTGTCAATTCTTGAAAACCACCACAAACTAATGTGAAAATATATTTACAATATTGATCAACTCGTTCATCGAATTTAGCAAGTAATCTTATCGCTCCTGCATCACAAGGTTTTCCAACAAATGCAAAAGTTTGTTTTTTATCCAATGCTTTATGGAATTCACTCAAAGGTGATGATGGACCATATCTTGATCTACTTTCACAATTTAATAAGTCATCTTTGGAATAGCTATATTTAACAACATTACGCATTGGGTTTTCCTTATCACCAGCTGTATGCATAATAAAATCAACTTTATTTTTTTCTAGCAAATATAAAGATAATCCATTTAGCAACCCTCCTGTTGAACTTTGAAATCTAATTTTTGGATCGCTAGACCATGAATAATATAAACTAAAATAATTTCCCCAGATAATATCTTTATTTGATCCTTCATTTTCCTCTTGATCCTCTGGTCCTTCTGCAATTACTCCTGGGCAAACTTTTTTAATATTTTCTAATGTTTTATTGCTAATTGGTTTTAATTCTTTAGGTTCTAAATTACCTTTGTCACTCATTTCCATCTTTAGTGAATTATTACCTGCAATACTTTTGCAAAGTCCGCAGCCAATACAAAGGCCATTGTCTACAATGTCAGCTAAAGAATTTGTTTGTATCATTACTCTTTGTAAGATGGATCTTTAGCATCACACCTTCTTAGTAATGCTGGCCACTCATTTAATCCTGGTGAAAATAAATCATACTGTTTTTGAGATAATTTCCACATTTCCTCAGTAGCTCTCTCAAGAGGCAAACCTGAACTTGTTGCTTGAATAGCAACTTCACACATTCTAATTGCATAATACATATTCATAAAAGCTTCACCGGCTGTAGCTCCAACAGTCAATAATCCATGGTTCTTCATGATTAAAACTTTGTTGTCTCCCATGTTTTCTGCAATTCTAACTCTTTCATCTTTGTTTATCGATAAGCCTTCCCATTCATGATATCCGACTTTTCCATAAAGCATTGAACTATCTTGAACTAAATGAGGAATACCGTCTTTAAGAGTTGTAGCAGCTAATGCTGAAGGTGGATGAGCATGAAATACAAATTTTGCATTAGGATGATTTAGATGAATTGCACTATGAATAATAAATCCTGCAGTGTTTGCTTTTTCTGGTCCCTCTAAAACTTTTCCATGTTCATCAACTTTAATT
Organism: Candidatus Pelagibacter sp.; assembly: GCF_052049935.1. Classification (GTDB taxonomy): domain Bacteria; phylum Pseudomonadota; class Alphaproteobacteria; order Pelagibacterales; family Pelagibacteraceae; genus Pelagibacter. The sequence continues at coordinate 87,090 of NZ_JBNGZA010000001.1, forward strand.
AAGTTTGACGCTTTAACTTCTTCATACAACAAACCCATCTCATGCATAAAGAATGTATGATCTGTTCCTGGTGCTCTGGCAGTTATATGGTTCCAAACAGTATCATCCCAACCCATCATATTAGTCAATCTAAACATGGCTGCAAGATCTACTCTTACTTTCCAGTCTGCTTCACTGATGTTATTTTTCATCTTCCCTCCTTTGAAAAAGTTAATTTATTATTTTGTTCTAAAAGTTTAATTACTTTTAAGTGATTAGAATTAGGTCCAAATTTTTTAATAGCTTTTTTATAAATTTTTGATGTTAAATTCATTATTGGTAGATCTAATTTTTGTAATTTAATTATTTCATTTGCAAGATTTAAGTCTTTCATCGATAAACCTAAAAAGAATGAAGGATCATAGTCACCATTAATCATATTTGGTCCATATCTTGTGGATGTATAACCGCCACTTGCGCTCTTATCTATAATCTCCAACATAGTTTTTGGTTTAATACCTGATTTTACTCCAAGCATTAGAGACTCCGAAAGGGAAAGATAATTCAAATAGCAAAGGCTTACTTGAGCAATTTTAGCAGCATAACCTGCTCCAGCTGTATTTAGATAATAAAGATTTTTGCCTAAAATATTGAAAATAAATTTAAGCTTATTTACTGTTTTTTTTTGGCCTCCCACGAATATGGATAGATCTCCTGATTGAGCTTTTAAATTTCCACCTGATATTGTGGCATCAACAAATTGATTGATTTTTCTCTTAAGTTTTTTTTTCAAAAAATTGAAACAACTAAGAGAATTAGTTGAACAATCTATCCAAACTTTATTTTTGTCTAATTGATCAATAATTTTATTTTTTCCTACTGATAATAATTTTATTTGTTTGGGTCCAGGTACACAGCTTATTATGATGTCAGAAAAATTAATCAACTCTTTCAAAGAGTTAGTTGCTTTTGCTTTTTTTGATTTAAATTTTTGAATTGTTTTTTGACTAACATCATATCCTAATAAATCAATTTTTTTTGATTTATGAAGATTTAAAGCCATCGGCATTCCCATATTACCTAAACCAATAAAGCCTACTTTAATCATTAATCTACCAAATCATCATCACGTTTTTTATTTCTTTCATAATGAATAGGCATTGCTCTACCATAAACAATCTTTGAATGTGCGGGGGTGTTAACTCTCCAGCTATCCAAAACATAAGTTGGTAAAGCAATGTAACGAGTTGTGTTACCTTTAATTTTCGTTACGCGATGCATTGAAAATCTTCCTTTAAAAATTTGAAGATCCCCTTCTCCTAACTTTAATACTCTCACTTTTTCTCTATCACCATTTAAAACTCTTTTGACCTCTTCAAATTTATTGTCACTTGGAGCTCTTAGATTTGGAACATATTCAAAATCTCCTCCTTCATCTGCTTTTTTTACTAAAATACTTAAAGTAAATTCATTACTATCAAAATGCCAAGGTAGTGTGTGCCCTGGATCCATACAGTTATAAGGATTTCTACCTAATGGATCTGCCCATTGAAAAATAGGTTTAACTCCTAGACAATCTGAAACAAAATCTTTTAATTCGTCAGTTTCGTAAATATATCTTAAATCGCTATCATCACTCAAAACATCGGAATTCAAATAACCATTTTTTCTCTCATTAAATGTATTTATTGGATGATCTTTTTCATATTGATCATCTTTGACACTAAAATATGGATTATGACTTTCATCTGACCAATAAATATGTTTTCGTCTTGCTATAACCTCCTTAAACATTTTATCAAGAGACTCTTGTTTGATAAAATTTGGAATTTTACAACAACCAACTTCATCAAGTTCATTTTTATAATGAGAAATCATTTCCTTACGTTCTTTTGAATGAACGTCTTGAATTGGATATCTTTTTAAATCTACTATTTCTTCTAATTTATTCATTTTCCTCCTTTTAAAATAATTTATTTAGATTGCCTAAGAAGGAAATTTTACAGTTTGGTAGGAGTAGAAAAATTTAAATGATTTTTACAATCTGTCTTTTTAAGTAATAATGAGAATAATTTTGAGGATAGTTTAGAACCTAATCCAACTCTTGCAAGTCTATGATGGTGAGTCGATAAATTAAAATTCATAAGATTACGTTATTACATTTTAATTCTTTGGTAAATATAAATTATACAGAGTGATCTAAAGTTTTCCTTCTTCTCTCATTTTAGCTCTAATCTTGGTAGCTGAGATTTTTTGAACTTCTTCAGATAAAACAATTTCCTCAATCTTGTAACCAACACCTCTTCCATAACAAATATTTGTAATATTTGGTACTAACATAATTTTAAATCTACCTTCAAACTCAGGATTAAGTCTTTCCTCTATGTTTTTTTTAACTGTTTCAAAATCAAAAGGATTATCATCAACCCCTTGTACATCTCTAATTTGAATACAAACTTGTCCAGTTTTTTTAATTATTTCTTTAAATAAAGTGTAATGGCCATCATGAAAAGGTTGCCATCTTCCTAACATTTGTGCGGTTGGTTTTTTATTATCCCATTCGTAAGCCATTATTTTATCTCCTTTAATATTTTTGGTGCCCAGTTTTTAGCATCTTGTGTTGTTACATGAAAGTCAAACTTGTCAGGTTTCACAAACATTTTATTTGTGTCGTCAAATCTACCTTCTTTTATTGTATCTACCCAAATTACAAAATCAGCTGGAAATAATTTTCTTGCTTCAGGTGTTGGGCAAATAAAATCTGCAACTACATTATTTCCATCTTCTTTTATCTTTAGAGCAAAGTCAGCCATTCTTTTTGATTGTCTTTTTCTTCCTTCCTCTGAAAAATCCCAATCATTAGCTTCTTTTCTAACTTCATCAGCATTAAGTCTCTTTGCATTAAGCAATGGTGCTAATTCATTAGCTAAAGTTGTTTTTCCTGATCCTGGAAGACCCATGATTAAAATTATTTTCATAGTAAATTAGTTGCAACCCACTTATGAAATTGATGTGTTGGTTGATCCATAACTGGAGAAAAATTTCCTCCATTATATACTGGTGAATTTCTACCCTCTTGCATTCCTTCTATAGCTTTTATGTCTTCTATCATTACATCTTTCCAAAATCTGGAATTTTCTTTTCTTAATTCTTTAAGTTCTTCACCGTTAGCACTTTCATTTCCAATATAATACATTTGCATATGTTCACGAGTTTTATTCATTGCTAAAGGCTCTAACCAATAAACATAAAAATGATCTATGTGTAAACCTATCATAACATTAGGGAATAACGCTATATATTCAGAATTCTTAAGTTTTGTTTTGTCCCAATTAGGAAAAGTTTCAAATTTTTTATTTCCTTTTACAGGTTGTTCATATTTTTTACTTCCTTGACCAGCAAATCTATTTGGCAAACCTTGAATATGATAATGATCATTGATATTTGAAACTTTATTCAGTTCAGGATGAATTGTTGGTAAGTGATAACTCTCACAATAATTTTCTATTGCAAACTTCCAATTACAATTTACGTCTAAATTAAAATAACCATAATCATTAGAATGAACGATTAATTTTTGGTCATCTTTATTAATAAGACCAGACCATCTATCTTCAAGAGGTTTAATATAATCATCAAATTCTATTTCATTAGAATTGATATTTACAAAAATTATATCCATCCAAACTTTAGATTTTACCTCTTTTAAATTACTTTTATTTTTATCGAATTTTTCGGATTGGTGATTATTAAGACCGCCAATATGCGGAGTTGCAATGAGGTTTCCTTTAAAATCATAAGACCAAGAATGATAAGGGCACCTGATCACATTTTTTAAAGTACATGGTTTATCAACAAGTTTAAATCCTCTATGGCTACATACATTATGAAATACTTTAATATCCATATCTTTGTCTCTTACCAAAATTAAAGGAATCCCGAGCAGATTATATGGTCTAGCATCTCCTGGATTTGGAATTGAGCTTGCGACACCTACTACAATCCATTTATTACAAAAAATTTTTTCTCTTTCGTAATCCAAATAATCAGCATTTGTGTAACATTCATTAGGGAGGCCATTTGCATTCTCAATTGGCATATCTACATTTTTAAGCTTATCTATTTCCAAAATTCTTGAAAGGGTTGAATTTGTGAATTTCTGAGACATAGAAAAAATTACCATGGGTAAAATTTTTAGCAATAAATTTCCTAAGAGCATGAAATGAATTTCTTTGACAGAGATTTTCAAAAAAGATACGAGTCGGGGAAGAATGAATTTTTCTTTAGAAATTGGTCCTCATACGGACCTTGGCACTCTTCCTGCTGTAAAGGATGTTTACGTAACGCTATTGCCTGGAGGAGACTATAAAGAGACAGCAAAAAAATCGGGAGATTTAGTAAAAGAAGGTTTTAACCCTGTTCCACATGTTCCAGCTCGTTCAATAAACAACGATGAAGAGCTTAAAGATTACATAAACATGTGTAAAGATTTAGGAGTAAAACAAGCTTTGGTAATTGGTGGAAGTAGAGAACCAATTGGAAAATTTGATAGTTCATTTCAAATTCTCGAAACAGGTTATTTGGAAGGAATTAAAATTGGAATAGCAGGACACCCTGAAGGAAGCCCTGATATTTCTGACCAAGATTTAGAAAAAGCAATGATAGATAAGAAGCCTTATGCTGATTATATTGTAACTCAATGGTTATTAGATACTCAGCCTATTATTGATTTCATTTCTAAACAAAGCGTACCAGTGCATGTTGGAATTACTGGGCCCATGAAAATTTCAAGCTTAATTAAGTTTGCAAATATCGTTGGTGCGAAAAATTCCATTAACTTTCTTAAATCTAATTTTAGTAAGGCGTTAGATTTATTAAAACCTAAAGACCCTAATGATTTAATTGGGAAGGTTAAATCGCATACTGATAACTTCCACATTTATACATTCGGCGGCTTGAAGGAAACAAACAAGTGGTTGAAGGAGAACAAATATGTCTAAAGAGTTCGATTACGACAAAGTAAGGCATGTAACGTCAGTAGATCAGTCTGACAGAAAGGTACCATACAACTTAAGACAAAGTGGTCCTACTAAAGTAGAAATGTTAATATCAACGAGAGTAAGAAAATCTCCATATTGGCATTTATCAATGAAAGCAGGTTGTTGGAGAGCAACTGTTTACAATCGTATCTATCACCCAAGAGGATATGTAAAACCAGAAGATGGCGGTGCAATGGTTGAGTATGATGCAATTGTAAATCATGTAACAATGTGGAACGTAGCCGTAGAAAGACAAATTCAAGTTAAGGGTCCAGATGCAGAAAAATTTGTTGATTACGTAATTACAAGAGATGCAACTAAGATCTCACCTATGAGAGCCAGATATGTAATTTTATGTAACGCTTATGGAGGAGTTCTTAATGATCCAATTCTTTTAAGAATTTCAGAGGATGAGTTTTGGTTCAGTTTATCTGATAGTGATATTGGAATGTATCTGCAAGGAGTAAATGCAGATGGAAGATTTAATGTCGATATAAATGAAATCGATGTTAGTCCAGTTCAAATTCAAGGTCCAAAATCAAAAGCATTAATGAAAGATCTTTGTGGAGACCAAGTTGATTTTGATGACATGCCATTCTACGGTTTAGCTGCTGCTAAAGTTGGAGGACGAGATGTTATTATTTCTCAATCTGGTTTTTCTGGAGAAGCAGGATATGAAATTTACCTAAGAGACTCTACTTTACATGCTGAGGATATGTGGAATGCTGTTCTTGATAAAGGTAAAGCACATAACTTAATGGTTATTGCACCAGCTCACCATAGAAGAATTCAAGCAGGAATTCTTTCATGGGGTCAAGATTTAGACCAACAGCATAATCCTTTTCAATGTAACTTAGGTTACCAAGTTTCATTATCAGGAAAAGGTGAATGGAAAAAGAAAGGTGATTATGTTGGAAAGGCTGCTCTCGAAAAAATGGGAGCTGATCTTAAAGCAGGAAAAAAACCATACAAACTACAGTTAGTTGGTCTTGAGCTAGGTGGAAAACCTATTGAAGAATACGCTCCTGATTTCTGGTTAATATCAAATGAAGATGGTGGCGACCCAGTTGGTTTTGTTACTTCTCCTTGGTATCACCCTGAGAAAAAACAAAATATCGCAATGGGATATGTGCCTTTTGATGGAACATTAAATTCTAATGGTTTTCCAAAAGGTAAATTAGGTACAAAGTATAAAATACATTTACCTGATCAATATGTAGACAAACCAGGTCAACCTGTAGATGCTGTAGTCGTTGATATTCCGTTTAAAGAATCTTACAACGCAAATACAAGAGAAGTTGTAAAAGGTTAATTTTTATTTTTAGGGGGCAAATACATTGCCCCCTTTAAATTATGTCAAAAACTTTCCTAATCGCTGTTTGCATTATTATTGCGATTGCTTTAATAATATTTCCACTAATTGTTTCATATAAAGAACAAAAAGATAAAAAAAAATAAAATATGTTTGGTGAATTTTTAAATATTATTTTTAAATCAATTAAACTAGATCGATCACTTTACAAAGATAACAAAAACTTTGGAGAAGCTGCAATTTATTTTGCTGGTCTTATCATGATTTTAGATGGTGTGGCTGGTGCAGTTGCGGCTAATACAGTTGTTAAAACTGCTATTGGTGTTTCAGGTTTGACTGCAATTATTACATGGTTTGTATGGGCAATATTAATTTATGTTATTGGTGTTAAGTTATTTCCAGACAAAGATACTAAAATACCATTTAAAAAAGTACTAACTGCTGTTGGTTTTGCGCATGCACCAGGCTTAATTAGGTTTTTTGCGGTAACACCAGAATTAATGATACCAATTATTTTTCTTACGCAATTTTGGATCTTTGCTGGTTTAATTATTTCAACAAAACAAATTCTCAATCTTAAATCCAATATGAAATCTTTTGGTATAGTGTTCTTATCTTTTCTAATAATTGTATTTTTATCCATCTCATTTGTAATGAGTAGAATGGATGCAATGCCAATAAGTCAGGTAAGTTAAAGAGGGAATATAGTTTTAGAAACTCTACAAGATTTGCAAATTTTATATCCAGTTAATATTAAGTTTTGAGTAACACTTTGATGTTCTTGCTTACATTCATCACAAATATTATTTAATTCTTCCTCGTTAACATCTTCTAAAACAAGCTCATCATTATTTTCAATCATTATCAGTTAATCCTGCTCCTGCTCCACCTTGTTTTAAACTTTCAGATTCTTCAACAAATGTATCTTCACTTAATTTATAAAGATTTTTCCATTCATCTTCGGAAAATGTATCAGTATTTTCTAAAAAACTAATTTCAACATCTTCACCTTTTAAAATTAAATCTGAAAAATTATAATCTGAATAAATATTTACATTAAAATTAAGTATTATTTGTGTTTGATTAAATTTTAACTTTATTCTTTTTCCAATAATTTCTGAACTTCTGCTTAAGAATGGAATAAATAATATTGGATAAGCAATATTATTAATTGAGATAATCTTATCTTTTAAATTATCTATCTGATCTAAGAAGCTGATGCCAGTTGAAATTGGGCAAAAGTGATTTTTATTAGATTTATTTGTTTCTAAAATTAAATTTAAATTCTCAAATATATTATTTTTTTTTTCTGACAAAAATAAATTTAAATTTTTTATTCCTGGTAAACCGAACAATTCTAATAATCTTATATTTTTTCCTATTTCTTCTGCTTCTCCCCAACTAAAACCAGCTGCCCTACTAGCTCTTTTCGATACTGTTTCAATTTCACTGAGAGATCTCATTTTAAATCTGGGTTTTATAAACCCATTGCTCATCATAATTTTTTAAATCATTAGGAAGAGGTGCTCCTTGAAACATGCAAATTCTTAACCATTTATCTGATCTAGGATCAAACTTTAATGCTCCAAAATATGACAACTTTAGTCTTAACATGTCTATCGGCATAATTGATTTACCTATGGTGTTATCTTGAATTTCAGAATAAGGAAATTTTTCAATTATAAAAACACGTCTCACTACATGTCTCAAATCAGCATTTTCAATTAAAAACTCTGCAACAGAAATTGGTTTTTTTAATTTGTCTATTTTTTGATGTAATTTTTTTATATCTCTTGCAATAGCTAGCGGTTGCTCTAATTCGGATCCTTGTTCATCAAATCTATCTGCAAGTCTTGGTTCTTCTTTATTTTTGGATATAAACCAGAAATTTTGATTATTTTCTTTATTTTCAAAATCAATTTTTAAAATTTCTGAATATCTATCCTTTAATATCTTACTTAAATCATCTGTTGATCTATTTGTCGGAATATTAAAATATTTTTCTTCATCGGAACTCATTTTTTGAATTAAAGGTTCCACAATTTCATCATATGGTTCAAGCATGATTGAAACTATATATTCAATTGCTTCTTCACACATATTTTGATCAATCCAGTTGTAAATTTCATTGAATAAATAATCTTTATTTCTATCAAGTTCATTATCTATAAATTTTAAAAATTTATTTATATCAACCAAAAGAGATTTAATTTTCTTAATTTGATATTCACTATCAGAGTTCCAGCTAGTTATATTAGTCAAAGAATTTTTCAAACAAGTACAAAATAATTGAAAATCTTGATCTTTAACATTTTTGATTTCTCTGATTTTTTTTAGAGCAGTTTCTCTCATCAATATCCAATTGTTCAATAAAGTTGGATGGTTTACTATAAAAGGTGCCATACCTAACCCAGTTGAGTTACCTATGCCTAAATTTTTAGAAATTTTATTATCTAAAGAGATTGCTTTTTTAGGATTTCGACATTTTGCAATATGATTTACTTGGTCAAAAGTAAATTGTCTTACTAAGTAAACTAACATCATTTCTAATCTAAATGGACCATTGATTTCTTCTCTATTCTTTATTCTAAACCTATCTGCTAATCCAAATTTTCCAGAACCATATACAGCTGTAGTTCTGTATAAATATCCAACCTTAGACAACAATTCCAAATCAGGTTGTTCTCCGTTACTTAATTTTTCAACAACATGATTAAAAACTCTTACAGATTTATTTGCTCTAGATAAGGTAAGTTCTTTGTAAGACATTCTTCCAACTTCTTGCTTTGGAACTTCATTTCTTAATCTTTCAATATCTTTTTTTTCAGGAATTCCATCATGAAGAGTAAAGGCAGCATCCCATTTTGTGGCAATTACTCTATCTGATCTTTCGCTATCATCAATTTGATTTGCAAAACATATTAGAGAATAAGCTCTCTCATCTTTTCTAAATGAATATACAGCAGTTCCAAATCCTTCTTTATTAAGAACAAATAAATCTCTGCTATACTCCCAATCTTTAAACTCTTTTAAAAAACTTCTTAAAAAAGAAAGTCTTGATTGATGAAATGATCCAAGTCTTGATAATTTCATAACTTTTTCTGGACTTCGTAACTCAATATTCATATTTTAAATATTTTTATAAAATTTGTACCAATTGTTTCCTAAAATTCCATTCACATCTTCCTCAGAAAATCCAATTTTTTTTAAACCACTTTCAATATTATCAAATCCTCTTGCGTCCTTGAACCAACTAGGTTGATCTGGAAAACCAGGTTTGCTTTTTGAGCCTTCACCATAGTTTTTAGTTTTAGTCCATGTTCCATTACGCATCCATTCAACAACTTCATCAGGTTGATTAAGGCAAAGATCAGAACCAATACCAATATTTTTTACATCCATAATTTCTGCTGTTTTTGCAACCATTTCACAAAAATTTTCTAATGTGCATTTACTATTATTATGTAAATGATGAGGATACAAAGAAAGACCTAACATACCGTTACTATCATTTAAGGCCTTTAAAAGGTCATTTGATTTATTTCTTTTTGCTGGATGCCAAAAAGATGGATTGGCATGTGTAATCGCTATTGGTTTTTCACTAAACTCAATTGCATCTAAACTACTTTTTTCTGCCGAGTGTGACATGTCAATTACAATTCCCACTCTATTCATCTCTCTGATTACTTCTCTCCCAAAGTTTGTTACACCACTATCATTTCTTTCATAACAGCCTGTTGCTAGTAGAGATTGGTTATTATAAGTAAGTTGCATAAACCTACATCCAAGTTGATGTACTTTCTCAACTAAAGAAATGTCATCTTCAATAGGTGAACAATTTTGAAATCCAAAAAATACTGCAGTTTTATTTGATTTTTTTGCTTTCTCTATATCTGTCGAATTATTAGCTAAAAAAATCAAATCAGAATTATTTTCAGCTAATTTTTGCCATTTCTTAATTTCTAACAATAACTCATCATAGTCCTCGTGATAAACTATTGTTACATGTACAGCATCTAACTTTGCTTCTCTATTGATCTGAAAAATTTCTCTAGACCAATTACAATACTGAAGATTATCAATTCTATAATTATTGCTCATGATGATATAAATAGTCTATCAATCTCATATTCAATTTCTATAAATTTATTGAAATTTTACTTAGAGTTTGAAATAAAGATTTCAATGGTTTCAATGAAGAAAAATAAAAAAGTATCAATAGTTATGGGTAGTCAATCTGACTACAAAACCATGAAATTTGCTGAAAATATATTAAAAAAAATTGGCGTATCTTTTGAAACTAAAATTATATCGGCACATAGAACTCCTGATAGGATGTATCAATTTGCAAAAAATGCTGAAAAAAATGGCACAGGCGTAATAATTGCTGGCGCTGGTGGCTCAGCACATTTGCCAGGGATGATTGCAGCGATTACATCTTTACCTGTATTAGGTGTTCCTATTGAGAGTAAAAAATTAAAAGGACTCGATAGTCTGCTTTCAATTGCTCAAATGCCAAAAGGTATTCCAGTGGGTACATTAGCAATTGGTGAAGATGGAGCAATTAATGCAGCTTTATTATCAGCATCAATTCTTGCAAATGATAATAGTAAAATTAGAAATAAGTTGAAGTCTTGGAGAAAATCACAAACAAATAAAGTTAAGAAGAAACCTAAATAAAGTAAATGTCAAATATTTCTTTAGGGATAATTGGTGGTGGACAACTAGGTAGCATGTTAACTGTTGCTGCAAAAAAGTTTGATATAAAAGTTGTTGTATATTGTGATGATAAAGATGGGCCAGCACAAAATTTCTGTGATGAATATATTCATGCATCTTATAATGATCAAAACAAAATAAATGAATTTGTTCAAAAAGTAGATCTAATTACATACGAGTTTGAAAATATTCCTTATCAAACTTTGAATGAAATGAATAATTCAAAACCTGTTTTGCCTAAACCTTCTGTAAATAGAATTATACAACATCGTATCGCAGAAAAAGATTTTGTTAATAAATTCAATATAAGAACAACAAGATATGCGGTGGTTGAAAAAAAATCCGACTTAGAAGCTTTAGGAGATTTATTACCAGGTATTCTTAAAACCACAACTTTGGGATATGACGGTAAAGGTCAATACCCAATTAAATCTCATGAAGATATAGAAAAATTAAACATAGATTTTTCTAAAGAATATATTTTAGAAAGACTAATTAAGTTAAAACAAGAGATATCTGTTATTGTTACTAGGTTTGGTGTTAATAGTTATGAAGTGTATGAGCCAATAGAAAATAAACATGAGGATCAAATTTTAAAATATTCAGAAATACCAGCAAATATTAGTGAAAATATTTTAAATCAATCTAAAGAATGGGCCACATTGCTTGCTGAGGAATTAAAATATGTTGGGACTATGTGTGTAGAATTTTTTGTTGATAGAAATGACAACCTTTATGTTAATGAAATTGCGCCTAGAGTTCATAATTCTGGTCATTTAACAATAAATGCATTCAATGTAAGCCAATTTGAAAATCATATAAGAGCAGTTTGTAAATTAGATAGAATACCTCTTAAAAAATTATCAAATGCAAAAATGATTAATCTAATTGGTGAAGATATTCTACATTATAGACAGAACCCTACACTTGAAAAAAATCAATTCTTTTTTGACTACTTAAAAAAAGAAGTTAAAAAGAAAAGAAAAATGGGTCACCTAACAACACTTATATAATGATTAAATCAATTGAAGGAAATTTTGAAAATCCTGAAGTTAATGAATTGCTTATAAAACATTTCATAGAATTGAGAGCTGCGTCTCCAGAAGGAAGTGCACATGTTTTAGATATTCCAGGTTTAAAAGATCCAACAATAAAATTTTGGAGTTTATGGGAAAATGATAATCTAATGGGGTGCGGTGCTCTAAAATTTTTAGATAAAGAGCATGGTGAATTTAAATCAATAAGAGTTCATGATAAATTTAGAGGCCAGAATAATGGAATTAAAGTGATTAATCATCTTATTGGAGAGGCAAAAAAACTCAAAATTAAAAGATTAAGTATAGAAACTGGTGCTGGAAAATTTTTCTTACCAGCAAGAAAATTATTTGATAAATGTGGGTTTAAAGTTTGTGAACCTTTTGCACACTATAAAGAAGATATTAACTCAATGTATTACACAAAGCTTATAAATGAATAGGATTAATTAATTTATGATTGGTATTCTAGGTGGAATGGGAACACAAGCAGGTCTAGATTTTTGTAATAAGTTAGCTACTCAATATAGAGGAAAAATTGATCAAGATTATCCACTTTTCTTTTTATATAACAAATCAAATATACCAGGAAGACCAGAATCTATTGGGAATACAACTGGAACATTGTCTAACAGATTTGAAAATATTTCTTCAAAAAGAAAGTATGAAAAAGTCTTAAAAAGTTTAGTTGATGGGTGTAAAAAATTAGAAAAAGCAAATTGTAAATTTATTGTTATACCATGTAATACCGCGCACTATTGGTACGATGATTTACAAAAAAAGATAAAAATACCAATTATAAATATGCCTAAAGAAGTTTTTAATCATACTAAAAAAAAATGTAAAAAAAATTCAAAGATTGGTCTTCTTGCAACAGAAGGTACTTTAAAAACAAAAGTGTATGATAAAATTTTTAGTAAAGATTACGAATTATGTTTTCCAACAAATAAACTTCAAAAACAAAGTGTAAACAAAGCTATTAAAGAAGTTAAAATGGGTAACGTAAAAAAAGCAGCTAAAGTCATTCAATCATCAATAAAATATTTAATAAAGAATAAATGTAAAAAAATTATTTTAGGATGCACTGAACTTCCAATTGCAATTTTTGCATTCAAATCAATCAAAACTGCAAAAACTTCAAAAATCTTTTTAGATCCAAATTTAATTTTAGCTACATCTGCAGTAAAGAAATATAAGAAATAAAAAGTGAAAATTTCAAAAGAGAAACCGTATATTCTTTATGTTGCTGAACTAATTTATTTAAAAGTAGTTCAAATAAAAAAAGAAAACCCTGGGATAACTAATATTGACGCTGTTGATAGATTTATTGGGTCTGAGTTTTACAAAGAAATTAGCAGTGGAAAATTCCATGATGATTGGTTTGAGGAATTAAAAAAAAATAATTTTGTAGATAAAAAAACAAAAAAGAAAATTCCTGAAGAAACAATCAGGCTTTTAAATATTCAAAAAGATATGATGGTTAAACAATTGATCCAATTTTCTGGGTTATACTATGCAAAAAGCCATTATCCTTTAGAAATATCTCAAAGAGCTTTTGATCATTTATGGAGAACTTGTGAAAGTTACGAATTATGGTGTAAAGAAACTAAACAAGAAAATCTAATCAAATTAGATATGATTGACTGATAGTGATTAAAGTATTTCCATTTATATTTATCATTCTTTGGTCTTCTGCTTTTATTACAACAAAACCTCTTACTGATAATAGTGATCCATTCTCAGCTCTAGCATTTAGATTTTTTTTGGTTTCATTAGGATTTGCCATATATTCAATTTATACAAATCAGAAACTTTTAGTTAGCAAAAAAAATATTTTTGAGTCATTGTTGAGTGGTGTTTTATTTCATGGACTTTATCTAGGAGGCGTTTTTTACTCAGTGTCAAAAGGAATGCCAACAGGTATAGCTGCTTTAATAGTCACTCTTCAACCAATACTAACAAATGCTTTAAGTGGACCTATTTTAAATGAAAAAGTAACTTTCAAACAATGGCTTGGGGTAATACTTGGTTTTATTGGATCAGCAATGGTCTTAGGATTAGATATTGGTGTTGAGATTCCAGTTTTGGGTTTAGCTGCAACCATTATAGCTTTATTAGCTATTACAACTTCAACGCTTTGGCAAAAAAAAATAAGCAACAATTTATCATTAGGGGTTAGTAATTTTTATCAAGCAGTCGGTGGTTTTTTATTTCACATTATAATTATTGTCTTCTTTGCAAATCCTTACATAAATTTTACTAAAACCTTTTTAATTGCAATGGCACATCAAGTTTTTCTTGTTTCCTTTGGTGCTTTTACAATTTTGATGTTTCTAATAAAAAAAAATTCAGCAAGCAAAACAGTTTCTATATTTTTTCTAATTCCACCAACCTCAGCTTTGATGGCATGGTTTTTTTTAGGAGAAAAATTAAGTAATTTAGATATAGTCGGATTTCTGATTGCTACTGCTGGTGTATATATTGCAACAAGAAAATAAATTAAACTGACTTATACCCAAATTCTAAGCAAGCATCAGTTATAGAATGGTGCAATGACTCACCAAAGCTTCTCAATCCTGATATTCTAACTTTCTTTGGATTATCTGAGATAAAATCTAATGTTACTGTAATTCCATTGTAAACAGAATTCGCACAATCACCTTCTTTTAGAGAATTTATATCTAATGGGCATCCTTTTTTTAATACTTCATCTACTAAATTTCCTTCTATTTCTATAATAGTTCTCGAATGTGAGATATCAGTGATTGCTAAATGCTTATCATCAAATTGATCCTTTTCTTTTTGAATTAGATCTAAACTAGAGGAAAAAACTAACCAATTATCAGGTCCTAACCATAGTATTCTTGTCTTTGAATTTGAGGACGATTTTAAAGATAATGGTAATTCAAGATTATCAATTTTAATTTTTGATGTATCAAAATCAGAATTTCGATATTTTGCAATTTGGAATATTAATAGTTTGTTTATTTCCGAAACTTTTAATAAGTCATTTTCATTTTTCCCTTCAAAATCTCCGAATTTGCCAGTCTTGTGTACAAAATTAAGTGGCGAAACATTTGTCATGATCTAACTCTCTTTCCCTCGTGATCCACATAATGAGAGGATATAACTTCAACTTCAATTGCAGTATTTTTTAATGGTGACACTGCAAATAATTTTTTACCAATCATATTCTTTCCATCTTTAACAATGGCTAATGAAAAAGGATTATTATTTTCAACACTCCAACAAGAAGAAGACACATGACCTAATTTCGGGTTAGGTAATTTTGCGTTTTTATCTATAACTAAATGAGATCCTTCTGGAATGCTAGATTTTTTATCTAATGGGACAAGTCCTACAATTTTTTGTCTATCATTCGTATTAAAAGCTTCTTTTTGCAATGATCTTTTGCCAATAAAATCTTTTTTCTTAGATACTAATCCTTCTAAAGAAACATCATATGGAATTGTTCTTCCGTCTAATTCGGGTCCTGCCACATGACCCATTTCTATTCTCAGTGTTGATAGAGCCTCTGTTCCATAAGGTTGAATATTGAATTCTTTTCCGACCTCCATCATTTTTTCCCACATAAAAAGACCATGATCAGAAGCAACATTTATTTCATAAGCTAATTCACCCGAGAAAGAAATTCTAAAAATCTTTGCATTAACTCCGAATAAATCTCCTTCTGTGTAACCCATAAAAGGTAAAGCTTCATTACTTACATCTAGATCTGGAAATAATTTTGATAATACATCTCTTGACTTTGGTCCAGCTAATGCTGCCCCAGCCCATTGTTCAGTTGTTGAAATTACATTTACATTCAATTCTGGCCAAACAACTTGTAAGTAATATTCTAAGTGAGATAAGACATTAGCTGCTTGAGCAGTTGTCGTTGTCATATGATAGTGGTTTTCTGAAATTCTTGTTGTTGTTCCATCATCCATTACAATTCCGTCTTCTCTTAACATTACCCCATATCTAGCTTTACCAATTGGTAATTTTAACCATGCATTAGTGTAAACTCTGTTTAAAAATTCTGCAGCATCTGGTCCTTTAATGTCTATTTTTCCAAGTGTTGTTACATCGCAAATACCAACATGATCTCTAACATTTTTCGCTTCTCTTTTAGATGCTTCAAATAAAGTTTCGTTTCCTTGATTATAATACCTAGGTCTTTTCCAAGCTCCTGCATCAACAAACACAGCGTTGTTTTCTTCGTGCCATGAGTGCATTGGAGTTTTTCTTGTTGGCATGTATTCCATATCAACTTCTCTTCCAACAATTGTACCAATAGTAATGGGAGTAAATGGTGGTCTAAAAGTTGTATGTCCAACCTGTGGAACAATTTTTTTCTCAACATTTGCAACTAATTGAAGACCATTTAAATTACTTGTTCGACCTTGATCTGTTGCCATTCCTAATGTTGTATATCTTTTAACATGTTCAATTGATCTGTAACCTTCTCTTAAAGCCACTTCAATATCAGACACTGCAACATCGTTTTGAAAATCTACAAATCTTTTATAATTTTTTCCTTCTGGTAAAGGTGAACACCAAAATTTATCATGAACATTTTTTTTAGGTTCATTTGAGTTTGGGGTAGGAATTGACACATCATTATTTGTTAAATTTTTTGAGACTTCAAATCCAGTTTTAAATCCTTCATCTAAAGTTTTCTGTAAAGCGAAAGTACCTTTTGATGCACCAATAGATGTTTCGTTTTGTTTTGATTTATCTGGGACAAAAGCATCTATCTGATCATTAAATTTAAGTTTGTTTCCTGATTGTGAAGCTAAGTGCACTGTTGGTGTCCAAAAACCAGAAACACAAATACAATCACATTCAATTATTTCAGACGACTCAAATCCAGTTTTATCTTTATTGAGTTTACCAATTTGAGCTGATTTTACTTTCTTATATCCATTAGCAGCTATTACTGCGTGAGAAAATTTAATGTTTATGTTTTGATTTTTTGCTGCATCTATTAATTCAGATGATTGCTCTTCTCTTGTATCTAAAATAATTGACTCAACACCTTGTTTTTTAAATTCCAAAGCAGTTTCATAAGCACTATCATTATTAGTAAATATTAAAGGTTTCTTTCCAACTAAAACACCGTAAACTTTTATGTATTCCTTAGCTGCTGCAGATAAAAACACTCCTGGTGTATCATTGTTTCCAAAAACTATAGGTCTTTCAATCGAACCTGTTGATAACAAAACTTCTTTTGCTCTTATGTACCATAGTCTTTGTCTTGGGGTATATTTAGGTTTTTCTTTTAAATGATCACCTGTTCTTTCAAACATCACCATCATATTGTGATCATAGTATCCAAAAACTTGAGATCTATTTTTCACAATCACATTTGGCATTTCTTTTAACTCAGTGATAATTTTATCAGTCCATGCCTTTCCAGATAAATTATCAATTGTAACATCATCTGTTAAAAGTGATCCACCAAATCTTGGTTTGTCTTCTGCTAAAATTACTTTTGCACCATTTTTTGCTGCAGCATATGCACTTGATAATCCAGCTGGACCTGATCCTGTAACTAACAAATCACAATATTCATATTTATGTTCGTATCTTTCTTTATCTTTTTCTATTGATGCAACACCTAGACCTGCTGCTTTTCTTATAAAAGGTTCATATATTTTGTACCAAAAGCTTTTTGGCCACATAAATGTTTTGTAATAAAATCCAGCTGGAAAAAATTTATTTAAAAAGTTATTTATTGCTCCTACATCAAATTCGACTGATGGCCAGCAGTTTTGACTTGAAGCTTCTATACCATCTACTAGTTCAATTTCTGTTGCATTAACATTTGGTTCTGAATGACCATTCAATTGAATTTGTAATTTCGCATTCGGTTCATCAACACCGGCACCAAAAAAACCTCTTGGTCTATGATATTTAAAACTTCTTCCAACTAAATGAACACCATTTGCTAATAATGCTGAAGCTAAAGTATCCCCTTCGTAACCAACATATTCTTTTCCATTAAAAGAAAAAGTTATTTCTTTATTTCTATTAATTAAACCTTCATTAGTTAAACGGTGTGATTGACTCATTTTATTTCTTCATTCATTTTTGCAGTTTGAAAAATTTCATGGGTAACTGTATCTCTATGAACTTTAAACCATTGTCTACATCCTGCTATATGATGCCATAGCTCAATATGTTTGCCTCTTGGACTTTTTCTCAAATAAACAAACTCATTCCACTTCTCATCTGATACGTCTTGATTTAACTCAGGTCTTTTTATGGTTCCATCTCCACCGTAAGCAAATTCTTTATGGCCTCTCATTCCGCAATATGGACATTTAATATTTAACATTTATGAAATCCAAGTTTTTGTTCCAAGACCTTTTTCGTCTAACAAATAACCTTTATCAAATCTACTTAGACTTAATTCAGAATTTAATTCGTGTATTCTATCTTGAGCGATTGTGTGTGCAAACGTCCAACCAGACGCTGGAACAGATTTGAAACCACCATAGCACCAACCACAATTTAAATACAAACCATCTATATGAGTTTTGTCAATAATTGGAGAACCATCCATAGACATATCCATGATACCACCCCATGTTCTAAGCATTTTAAGTCTACTTAAAAAAGGAAACAGGGCTATACCTCCAGTTAAAACATGTTGGATTGTTGGTAAATTTCCTTTTTGAGCATAACTATTGTAACCATCTAAATCACCACCCATTACCATTTCACCTTTGTCTGATTGACTTATATAAAAGTGGCCTGCACCAAAAGTTACTACTCCGTCTAAAATAGGTTTGACTGGCTCTGATACGCATGCTTGTAATAAATGTGTTTCAATAGGTAACGTCATATTAAGTTGTTCAGCTAAAACGTTTGAACTTCCTGCAACACATAGACCAATTTTTTTTGTTTTAATATTTCCTCTACTAGTTCTAACACCCTTGATTTTACCATTGGCTACATCAAACCCTGTTACTTCACAATTTTGAATTATATCAACTCCCATTGAGTCAGCTTGTCTTGCATATCCCCAAGCTACCGCATCATGTCTTGCAGTTCCTGCACTTGGTTGCGCAAGACCTCCAAAAATTGGATATCTAACATCGTCTGAAAAATCAGCCATAGGTATCATTTTTTTTATTTGCTCTCTATTTAGTAATTCAGCATCAATTCCGTTCAATTTCATTGAATTACCTCTTCTTGCATAAGCATTCATTTGTGCATCAGAGTGGGCTAAATTAACTATTCCTCTTGGAGAAAACATTACGTTAAAATTTAATTCCTGACTCATATTCCTCCATAAATCCATTCCAAATTCATTAAATCTCGCATTAGCATCGTACATAAAATTTGATCTGATAATGGTTGTGTTTCGGCCAATATTTCCTCCACCAATCCAACCTTTCTCAATTATCGCAACTTTTGTAATGTTATGTTCTTTAGCTAGGTAATATGCTGTAGCTAAACCATGACCTCCACCACCGATTATTACTACATCGTATTCTTCTTTTGGTTCAGGATCTTTCCAAGCTAAATCCCAGTTTTGATGATTAGAGAAAGCATTTTTGACTAGACTAAAAATTGAATATTTTTGCATAAGATGATTTTAGCGAAAAATATCTAAACTTTTCTTATTATTTTTTATATATATTTTTTAGAAGTTTAAAACAAAATGAAATTGAATAAAACGTCGTGATTATTTTATGCCAAAGTCAGATATAGAAATAGCAAGAGAAGCAAAAATGCAACCTATCAAGGAGATCCTTGATAAAATTAATGTACCTGATGAGCCTGAAGCCTTTAGCCCAATGGGCAGACATATTGCAAAAATAAATCTTGAGTATCTTGATAAATTAAAAAGCAATAAAGACGGAAAATTAATTCTAGTTACAGCAATAACTCCTACTCCAGCTGGAGAAGGTAAAACAACCACATCTGTAGGATTAAACGATGGATTAAACAAAATAGGAAAAAAATCTATAGTGTGTTTAAGAGAACCAAGCTTAGGTCCTTCATTTGGAATGAAAGGTGGAGCGGCTGGTGGCGGTTATGCACAAGTTGTTCCGATGGAACAAATTAATTTACATTTTACAGGTGACTTTCACGCAATTACATCAGCTCATAATCTTTTATCTGCTTTAATCGACAATCATATTTATTGGGGTAACAAATTAAATATAGATGTAAGAAGAGTTACTTGGAAAAGAGTAATGGATATGAACGATAGAGCTTTAAGATCCATCAATATTAATCTAGGTGGTGTTGCTAATGGTTTTCCCAGAGAAGATGGTTTTGATATCACAGTTGCTTCGGAAATTATGGCAATCTTCTGCTTAGCAAATGATTTGGAAGATTTAGAAAATAGAATAGGAAATATTACAATTGGTTATACTAGAGAAAAAAAACCAATTTTCGCAAAAGATTTAAACGCTCAAGGTGCAATGACAGTTCTGTTAAAAGATGCAATCAGACCTAACGTTACACAAACATTAGAAAACAACCCTGCAATCATTCATGGTGGGCCATTTGCAAACATTGCTCATGGTTGTAATTCTGTAATCGCAACAAAAGCTGGATTAAAGTTAGCTGATTACGTTGTTACAGAAGCTGGATTTGGAGCTGATTTAGGTGCTGAAAAATTCTTAGATATCAAATGTAGAAAATCAGGATTAAAACCAAGTTGTGTAGTTATTGTTGCAACAGTTAGAGCTCTAAAAATGCACGGTGGTTTATCAAAAGATGAATTGAAAAATGAAAATGTTGATGCACTCAAAAAAGGGTTAGTAAACTTAGAAAGACATGTAGAAAATGTTAAAAAATTTGGTTTACCAGTAGCTGTTGCTGTTAATCATTTTATTGCTGATACAGAAAACGAAGTAAATGCACTTTTAGACTCTTGTAAAAAAATGGGAGTTGAAGCAAAACTATGTACTCACTGGGCAAATGGTGGTGAGGGAACAAAAGAACTTGCTTCACACGTTGTAGAGCTAATTGATAAAAACGAAGCTAACTTTAAATTTCTTTATGAAGATAAAACTCCTTTATTTAAAAAAGTAGAGACAGTTGCAAAAGAAATTTATAGAGCGAGTGAGGTAACAGCTGACACAAAAATTAGGGATCAACTTAAATCATTCGAAGAACAAGGATATGGTAATCTTCCAATATGTGTTGCGAAGACACAATATAGTTTCTCTACTGATCCAAACTTAAAAGGTGCTCCCTCTGGACATGTTTTGCCAATTAGAGAAGTAAGGTTATCTTCTGGAGCAGAATTTATTGTTGTAATTTGTGGTGCTATCATGACTATGCCTGGTCTACCAAGAGTCCCAGCAGCTGATGCAATCAAATTAAATGACAAAGGTCAAATTGAAGGTTTATTTTAACCTCAATTAATAAAATTTAACCAGTTTCTTAATTCAATCATTGTTTTGTCTCTGTTTGAAACTGATATTTCGTTTTTGATAAAATTAATATGATTATCTATTTCATCTAAAGAATTAAATACTTTTCGTGTCTCAACAAGTTTATCTTTTCTAAATTCAATTAAACTTATCATTTTTTCATAAGTAATTTCAGGATGATATTGTAAACCCCAAATTTTTGTATCGTTAATCTCAAAGTATAAACTTTGAACATTATTTATTTTATTTGATGCTAAACATATTCCATTTTCAGGTATTTTTACTACTTCATCAAAATTAAATGCTGGAGTATTAAAAATTTTATCTTTACCTTTGTATAAAGGATGTGCCAAACCTTTTTCATTAATTGTTACTTTGTTTGCTATCCCAATGTTTGAGTCGTTTGCTTTTTTAACCTGACCTCCAGCAGCAGTAACGGCAACTTGCAAGCCCCAACAAATAGCTAAAATTTTTTTAACATTTTTCTGACATTCGCGCATAAATTCGATTTGTCTTCTTATCTCTGGTGTATCGTTATAAATATTTAAACTACTCCCTCCCCATATTAAACCATTATAGGTAGAAAGTTTTTCAATAATAGGTTGGATATTTTCATCTGATGATGGGTTAACAACATCAAACTCTAAATCATTCGTATAATACGCTAAACTATCTTTTAAACTCTGCGTATGAGTTTGAATTCCTACTTTAGAAAAGCTCTCATTTTCCTCTCTAAGATTGCCTTCAACTATAAGAATTTTTTTCATTAATTTATGATTCTTGGTCGCACCTTTGGTTTAATAATTTGTTGATAGTATCACTAAACTTTGTGTAAGATAATTATATAAAAAAGAAAAGGGAGAGAGAAATTATGTCTAAAGTCGCATTAATAGGTGCTGGTCCATGTGGATTGTCATTTTTAAGAGCCATTGAACAGGCTGAAAAAAAAGGTGAAAAAGTTCCTGAAGTTGTTTGTTTTGAAAAACAAGAGGACTGGGGTGGACTATGGAATTACAGTTGGAGAACGGGTTCTGACCAATATGGTGATCCAGTTCCAAATAGTATGTACAGATATTTATGGTCTAATGGTCCTAAAGAATGTTTAGAATTTGCTGACTATTCTTTTGATGAACATTTTGGTCGTCCCATACCATCTTTCCCGCCAAGAGAAGTTCTTTATGACTACATTATTGGAAGGGTCAAAAAAGGTAATTCAAAAAGCAAAATAAAATTTAGCACAAGAGTAGCAAACATTGAAAGTAAAGGTGATAAATTTGAAGTTAGCTATCAAGATAAAGTAAACAATGAAATGTCAAAAGATACTTTTGATTATGTGGTGGTTTCTTCAGGACATTTCTCAGTGCCATTTATTCCAGAGTATGAGGGGATGAGTTCTTTTCCAGGAAGAATAATGCACTCTCATGATTTTAGAGATGCTGAGGAATTTAGAGGAAAAGATGTGATTGTTCTTGGGAGTAGTTATTCCGCTGAAGATGTTGCTTTGCAATGTAATAAATACGGAGCTAAAAGTGTAACTATTGGTTATAGACATAATCCAATGGGTTTCAAATGGCCAAAAGGCATGAAAGAAGTTCATTATTTAGATAGACTAGAAGGTAAAAAAGCTATCTTTAAAGATGGTACAGAGCAAAATGCTGACGCAATAATATTGTGTACAGGTTATCTGCATCATTTTCCTTTTATAGATGAAAGTTTAAAACTAAAAACTCACAATAGATTATACCCACCAAAATTATACAAAGGTGTTGTTTGGCAAGATAATCACAAGATGATTTATCTTGGAATGCAAGATCAATTTCACACATTCAATATGTTTGATTGCCAAGCGTGGTTTGCAAGAGATGTCATCATGGGTAAAATTAAAATGCCTGATGCAAAAGAGATAGATGCAGACATTAATAAATGGGTTGCTATGGAGGAAAAACTAGAAAACCCTGATCAAATGATTGACTTTCAAACAGAATATACAAAAGAGTTGCACGAAATGTCTGACTATCCAAAAATTGATTTTGAATTAATCAGAACACATTTCAAAGAATGGGAACATCATAAAGTAGAAGATATTATGACTTACAGAAATAAGTCTTTCTCTTCACCTGTCACAGGATCTGTAGCGCCAGTTCATCATACGTCATGGGAGAAGGCTATGGATGACTCTATGAAAACTTTTTTAGATAATTAAAGCTTATTACCAATTAATTTTAAGTTTTTGATTATTGCAAATAGCATCAATTATATTGAACATAAGCGGAAATTTTTTTCCGCTTAGTTCATTTCTTAATTCATTTCCTAATTCTAATGCAAGTTCGGCTCCCTCGACTGTAACACCTTTCATCTGATCATTAATAATATCTTTATATAAAAAACCTTGTCCCAAATATTTGCCCATTTTACTATTCCTGCCACCTAAGGCGCTTACATATAAATCTCCTAACCCAGCAAGACCATAAACAGTGTCAGACTTGCCACCATAATGTGAAACAAAGCTAACCATTTCTGAAATTGATCTATGAACCAAGGATGAGGCTGTATTTAAATAATATTTTGATTTAATTTCCTCTGGAGCGTTAGGCGCACTTAAACCTTCAGAAGCACCTATTAACATTGAATAAATATTTTTAATTGCTCCAGACAACTCTACCCCATTTAAATCATCTGAAATTTCTGCTTTGTAATAATCTGTTGAAAAAACTTTTGATAATTCTTCTGCTTCTTCAATTTTAGGATTGGCTATAACAACCCCTGTTCTAATTTTATTTGCAATTCCAACTGCTAAACAAGGTCCTTTTACAGCAGAGATATTAATGTTTTTAAAATTTTTGCGATCCAATAAAATCTTAATTTTTTCTGAAATGGTAATTAATTTATTTTCAAAAATTGATAATCCTTTAGTTAACAAAACAATTTTTTGGTTATCATGAAAATTTTTAGAAATTTGTTCAATAAACCAATCAATTCCTAAAGAGCTTACCCCTACTACAATAATATCAGGTTTATTATTTAAAACTTCATTCATTTCACTAAATTCTTTAATCTTTAATTCTTTGGGAAGCCTAGTTTGTAATATTGGATGAAAATTATCTTTTTTTTTTAATTCCTCAATAAGTTGGTTTTCTAAATGAGTTCCAATTAGTGTGACATCATTTTTATTTTCCAATGATGGAACACAAAAAGCTGATCCCATTGCACCTGCGCCTATAACTAAGATTTTTTTCATAAGTGAATTTTAATATAATTTGAGATTACAATAATTTGTTAATCTATTCCAAGATGTTTTTTTCTTTGATCAACCCATGTTCTAATTAGGTTATCAAAAATTAACCCTATGAATGCCACACAAATACCAAGGGTTAAGCCTTTTCCACCACCTTGTTTGTCAGATAAAGCTTTTAAAATATATTGACCTAAATCTTCTGTTCCAATAAATGCTCCGATAATTACCATAAATAAAGCAAATACAATTGTTTGATTTAAACCTAACATAATGTGAGGGAAAGCTAATGGAAATTCAATTTTTGTTAATCTTTGAAATTTAGTTACACCAGACATTGTTGCTGCATCATGTAAAGCAGGTGAAACACCTCTTAATCCTTCAATTGTATATCTTGTTGCGGGTATCGTTGCATAAACTATAACTGCAATTAAAACCGATGTGTCAGTTATTCCGAATAACATCATTACTGGAATTAAATAAACAAAAGATGGGAATGTTTGAAAAATATCACAAACTCCTAGCATAAAATTTGTGGAATGTTTGTTTTGAACACAAATAGTTCCAACAATTAGACCTATAATCATTGATAAAGCCACACCAAAAGTAGCCATATAAGTGGTGACTAATGCTCTATCCCACCAAGGACTAAAAGCTATAAATAATGTTAAACCACCAACTACCATTGCGGATCTTACTCCACCAATAATATAACCTGCGCCTACAACTAAAACTAAAGTTGCTACTGCTGGCATTCTTAAAAATAGTGCTCTCATAGGCTGTAAAACCTCTGTTATAAGCCAAGTATTAAAAGCTTTTATATAAACAAAAAAAGTTTCAAAAATCCAATCTACACCTTTGTTCCAAAATGCAGCTGTTGAAATTCCTTTATTGTGAGGAATTTCATATAGATAATTAAAAGTATCTTTGAAGATTAATGTCCCTGAATATGCAAGGATTGCTCCGATAATTACAGCTGCTCCAAAGAATAAAGAATTTTTATACTTTTGATAAAAAGTTAAGTTACCAAAATAATCTTCTTGCTTGTTTGCCCATGCTAAAGACATTTTGTCTAAAAGAATTGCAATTAGACTAATACATAAGCCTGCTTCTAAAGCTAAACCAATATTCAATTGGTTAAGTGCTAAAAGTAAATTCCATCCTAAACCTTTTGCTCCAATAAAAGCAGCAATTACTGCCATTGAAAAACAAACCATTATTACTTGGTTAACACCAATTAAAATATCTCGTCTCGCTGTTGGGATTAAAACTTTCGTCATTAATTGAAAATTAGTACAGCCACTCATCTTACCTGCTTCGATAACTTCTGGCGGTACTGCTCTTAATCCTAATAATGTTAGAAGTATCATTGGTGGTATTGCAACTACCATTGTAATTATAACCGCTGCATGGTCACCAATTCCAAATAATACCATTGCAGGAACTAAGACTGCATACTGAGGCATCGTCTGCATTACTAAAAGAATTGGATAAAGTGCTTTTTCAACTCTTTTACTTTTAAAAGCCATTATTCCTAATGTTATCCCAAAAATAAATGACAAGGGCACTGCAACTAGAATAAAAGATAAAGTTTGCATTGACGGTTTCCACTGACCAAAGATTGATATATAGATCATTGTGAAAGCAGCAAAGATTGCAAGACCTTTCCCACTTAATTTATAGCATAATATTGTTACTCCAGCTGCAACGATAGTCCATGGCAAACCTGGTAACTCAGCCCATGGGTTTGCATCAATCCAATCCCAGCTAGTAAAAGAAACAATTGTTTCGACCCCTCCTAATAATAATTCTCTAAATAATTCAATTAAGAAAGTCATAAATGCAGTAATGTTTCTTGTAATTTGAAGAATTAAAGGTCGAGTTTTATATTCTTGCGTATCTTCATTCCAAAACTCCATTGGCATCCATTCTTCAAGAAGAAAAAATAATCCGTCATTTATCCAAATTGGTAACCAGCCAAGCAGTGGAGGTAATCTCCAAAAGTTATCAAATGCGTAGTACCTTACTTCTTTACCTAAGAAAAAATATACGCTCTGGTTAGGGTCTTTAACAAATTCGGCTTGACCTCTGATAAACTTATAAGTTTCTGGTACTTCAATTGCAAAACAAAGGCCGAAAAATACTAATAATAAAAACAACCACTGAAAAGTTTTTGGATGTTTTTTAAATAGTTCCATAAACTCTAAAGGTTATTTTTTTCCTCCAAAAACTGTATCAATTATTTTTGAGGGTTTAATTGAACCAATTATCTTATTATTTTGGTCTGTTACTCCTACAATATCTTCTTGTGTTAAGATTTTTTCTGCAACATCTTCTATAATTTCATCTTTTGAGACCTTAAGATCACCTAAATTATCGGTGTTTTTCTTATCCATAACATCCTCAATTTTTAAAACTTTTTCTCTTGGAACTTCCTCGGTAAATTTTCTTACATATTCGGTTGCAGGATTTAAAACTATGTTAGCTGGTGTATCTAATTGTTCAATTATACCATCTTTCATAATTGCAATACGATCAGCTAATTTTAATGCTTCATCAAAATCATGAGTAATAAACATAATTGTTTTTTGTAATTTTTCTTGAAGTCTTAAAAACTCGTCCTGCATTTCTTTTCTTATCAGTGGATCTAAAGCTGAAAAAGGTTCATCTAAAAACCATATATCAGGCTCTACCGCTAACGATCTTGCTATCCCAACTCTTTGTTGTTGACCTCCGGAAAGTTCTCTTGGAAAATAATTTTCTCTACCTTCTAAGCCTACCAATTTTACCATATCTAAAGCCTTATTAATGCTATCTTGCGTATTAATACCTTTAATTTGAAGTGGAAAAGCTATGTTCTCAATAACTGTTTTGTGGGGCAATAACGCAAAGCTTTGAAAAACCATTCCCATTTTATTTCTTCTAAGATCAATTAATTCTTTTTCTTTTAAAGACAGTAAATCTTGACCTTCTATAAAAATTTTTCCAGAAGTGGCATCTGTTAATCTTGAAATACATCTTAGTAAAGTAGACTTTCCAGATCCTGAAAGACCCATAACAACCAACATCTCTCCTTTTACTACTTCAAAAGAAGCGTTATTAACTCCTACTATACATCCATTTTCTTGAAAGGTTTTTGCATCAACATTACCATTGGCTTGTTCAAGCATTTGTTTGGCATTATTTCCAAAAATTTTGTAAACACCTTCACATTTGATAACTGACTCAGTCATGATTGTTTAAATAGCTTATACAAAAAATGGTATAAAATAAACTGTATAAACTTTCACTACTCCTCTCTTAAAAATTTTTAATATAATAAACTCTTGTATCAATTCCTGTGCTTAAAAAACTTAATGCTTCTCCACTTACCGTAATTGTTTCAATTGTTCCATCATCTAAAGGACCCTCAAGAGTAAAACCTGCAAAACATTTGTTATCTTCCCATTTTACAAATGTTTCTTTGATTAAATTTCCATTGTTCGTATATATCTGAAAAGCTTTATGATTTATTAAATTCGCACCCATTACAGCACGTTGTGGAATAAGCTTTGTTATTTTACAGACTGACTCATAAATTTCATCGGTTAATCTATGTTTATCTGTTCCATCAAATGCAACTAAAACTCCTGATGGAAGTTTTGAGATAACTTCATTTAATTTTCTCTCTTGGGCAATTCTTTCCTCTTCCGCTTTCATTTTTGCAATTAGTTCATCACCGCCACCAAAAATATTATTTAAAATTGTAAAAAATAAAATTACTGCAACTGTTACTGTCACGAGACCAATAAATTGTTTTATTTGGTCAGAGAGAATTTTAAATTTTTCAATCATAATTTATTTTTGTAATTCTCCATTTTTCCAAACTCCAACTGTCTCTGTGCCATCAGGTAAAGTAAATTTACCTTCTCCGTTCATAAATCCATTTTCCCAATTACCTTCATATTTTGATCCATCAGGAAACGTTAAAATACCTAGGCCACTCCAAACGCTATTTTTAAATTCACCTTTATAGATATAACCATTCGGCCATGTCTCTGTTCCTTGGCCATGTTTTTTTGTTGCTACCCACTCACCTTCATAAGTAGTCTTATCTGTATAAATCCATTTACCATAACCATTTTCACAATTTCCTTCTTTACAGCCGGTGCTTCTTGCCAAAACCGACGTTGAAATTAATAAAGTAAAAATTAAAGTTAAAAATAAATTTTTCATTTCATTATCTTACATAAAAATAATTAAAAAAAAATCTCCCCCAACTAAGTTGGGAGAGATTTAAAAGTTTATTTTGATTTACCTTTATTTGGTAAATGGCTTCCAAACACTCTCATTATCAGCTAACCATTTTTTAGCAGCATCTTCATGTGAAAGTTTGTCGATATCAACTAACGATGCCATTGCACCAATGTGACTTGTTGAGAAAGACATTTTCTTAAATGCTGCAGCTGCTGCTGGATGAGTTTTTGGGAAATCTGCGTTAACAGCTTTCTTCAAGTAACCATCAGGAGAACCACATTTTCCATCACCACCATCTTCTGGTCTGCAACCAGCTGTGTATGGAGGGAAGTCGATAAATGTAAAACCAGCACCATCAGTAAAGTTTGGTGTCCAGTTAAAGATTATAGTTCCTCTACCTTCTTTTTCTGCTGCTGCTAATTCTGCCCATAATGCATCTGCACCACCAGCAAATTTAACAGTCCATAAATCACCTAATCCAAGAGCTTCAACTCTTTGAGGGATTAAGTCACCGTGCCAAGATTGTGGACCTTCTAACATTCTGCCTTTACCACCAGAGTCAGGTGTTACAAAGTTTTTTGCACAGTCAGGATTTTTTAAAGCAGTCCAGTCTGGAAGACCTGGGCATAGACCTTTCTCTGCAACCCAGTTTGGATAACCCATATCTTCAAGAGTTCTTGCTTCATGATCACCCCAGTCAAGGATACCACCTTTGTCTAAAGCTGTTGTGAATGATTTACCAAAAGCTGACTCCCATACCTCATGTGAGATTGTTACATCGCCAATTCTAATTGACTCGTAAACAGCTTGAGAATCTGCTGGTACATATTTTACGTTGTTTCCCATAGACTCAAAAATACCACCGATCACATAAGCCATTACTACTTGTGAAGACCAGTTGTGAGTTGGGATAACTATAGGTTTTTTACTATCTGCTGCGTTAGAAACCCCAGTAAAACTTACTAGAGAAATAACTAATGCCGATAGAATAGACATTAACTTTTTCATTTTTTTCCCTTTCCTTATTCCTTAATAAATTAATTTAACTATAAATTTATTAGGGGCTCAACATTAATAATTTTTTATATATATAAAAAATATAGATAAGTTATTATATTTATTAAAATATAAGCTTTTTATGAAAACCACTCTAGATATTAAAGAACCAGGTCTAAATGTCCTGCAACCTGGAGTTGAAAGACATGTTGTAAACGGAGGTGGTTTAACTGCTTTTCAATTATTTCCTGATGACGAAATAGAAATTATTAATGATGAAGGAAATCAAATTTGTGAAATAATTTGTTTTAATAAAGACGGTAAGTCAGAAGTAGGTATTCTTAATCTTAAAGAAAATTCAGATAAAAATTTCATAAGAGATATTTTAAATGGAAAAGATGAAACTATTCTTGCAACAAATTATCAATTAAAAAAAAGAAATCTAAACATCACTCAATCAAAATCATCTATGGTTTTTGATAAAGATACTCCACCAGGTGAAAAAATTAAATTAAAGTCAAAAGATAAATGTTATGCAATTTTCTCTGCTCCAAGTGAACATATGTTGGTTACAAACCAAAATCCTCCAAGTGAATTAACTATTTTTATCAAAAGAGCAAAAATTATAAATGATAAAGAACTGAATATAATTCCAGATCCAATTTTTGAACCTTTGTATGAACAAAATATAGATAAAGAAACTTCAATTGCTTATGAGGTTAAAGAAGGTGATTATATTCAGGTAATTAGTCCAACGGGAAGACAATGTTCTGACTTTGTAGCTTTTGATACAAGAAAATTAAATAAAGGAATTGAAAAAGGTTTAGATTGGCAAACAACAAGAACCTTTATGGGAAACACATTTCCAGGCCCAGGATTATTTTCGAAATTTTATGATACAGATCATGAACCATTAGTAGAGGTTATAAGAGATACTGTTGGAAAACATGATACTTTCAACTTAGCATGTACTTCAAAATATTATGAAGATGCAGGTTACTTTGGACATCCTAATTGTTCAGATAATTTAACAGAGTCCATGTCAAAATATGGTGTTCAAAAACAAAAAGGATGGCATGCAATAAATTTATTTTTTAATACATCGGCTGCTGGATTAAATTCTGTTGTATCAGATGAGTCTTATTCAAGGCCTGGTGATTATGTGATGTTTAGAGCCTTAAAAGATTTAACAATTGGTACTACGGCATGTCCAAGTGATATCGATGCATGTAATTCATGGAATCCTACAGATATTTTTGTTAGAACTTACGATAAAAAAAAAGAATTTAGTAAATCTTTTGCATTTAGAATGAAAACAGACTCTGAAAAAAAACTTACAAAAAATTCTGGCTTCTATGAAAGAACATCAAAACTAACAAGAAACTTTGTTGATGCTAGAGGTTTTTGGTTACCTAATGATTATACAAAACATGGTCTAGTTAACGAATATAATGCTTGTAGAGAAAAAGCTGTGTTAATTGATTTATCATCTTTAAGAAAATTTGAAATCATAGGACCTGATGCCGAAGAATTATGCAACTACACACTAACTAGAAATATTAAAAAATTATCTGTTGGACAAATTGTTTATTCTGCAATGTGCTACGAAAATGGAATGATGTTTGATGATGGAACATTATTAAGATTAAGTGAAACTGGTTTTAGATGGATTTGTGGAGATGAGTATGCAGGTGAATGGTTAAAAGAAGTGGCCAAAAAGAAAAACTACAAAGTTATAATTAAAAATTCTACAGATCAGATTAGTAATGTTTCTGTGCAAGGACCAATGAGTAGAGAAATTTTAAAAAAAATAATTTTTACTCCACCTACTCAACCATCTATAGATGAGCTTGGTTGGTTTAGATTTACAATATGTAGAATTGAAGAATTACAAGGAATTCCTTTAATAGTTTCAAGAACTGGTTACACAGGTGAACTAGGTTATGAAGTATGGTGTCATCCAAAACATGCTCCTGAAGTTTGGGATAAACTGATGGAGGCTGGAAAAGAACATGGAATTATTCCTGCAGGCTTTGCTGCTTTAGATAAACTTAGAATTGAAGCAGGATTAATTTTATTTGGTGCTGAATTTGATGGTCAACAAGATCCATTTGAAGCCGGTATAGGATTTGCTGTTCCATTAAAAACAAAAGAAGATGATTTTATTGGAAAAGAGGAATTAAAGAAAAGAAAAGAAAACCCTCAAAAAAAACTTGTTGGTTTAGAATTAATTGGAAAAGAACCTGCTGGACATGGTGATTGTGTTCACATTGGCAGATCACAAGTGGGAATTGTTACTAGCGGATGTCTATCAACCATTTTAAATAAAAATGTAGCTTTGTGTAGAATCGATGCCCAGTACTCAGAAATTGGAACTGAAGTAGAAATAGGAAAAATTGATGGTCATCAAAAAAGAATTTCAGCTAAAGTGGTTAGGTTTCCTTTTTATGATCCAGACAAAACAAGAGTAAGAGCGTAAAATAAATGCCAAAGACATCAAAAGATCTTCTGGAGTTTTGGGAAGAACAAATGAAACTTTCACATACATCTAGCAATTATTTTTTCAGAAAATCACCTTCTCATTATCATATGATGTTAATTGTAATGCATTCATATAAGAAGAGAGAGAATCTCTCAGTTGAAGAACTTAAAACAAGACTTTTTAAAACTTCTAGGCCTAAATCGGCTCTGATGATTAAAGAAGCTTGTGAGAAGAATTTCTTTAATTTAGAAAAAAAAGGGAAAGATCATCGAAAGAAATATGTGATACCTACCCAAGGATTTATTGAGGAATTCAATAGTTATTTAACAACTCTAAAGAGTCTTAGCTTTTAATAAAAACAACAATTATTAGTTGCAGATCCAAAACTTCTAAAAATTATATATAAAAAATAATATATTCTTTTGTTTTACAAAAAAATAAGGTTTAAATTATGTCTATACCTTCAAAAGCAAAAGTTGTTATCATTGGTGGTGGTATTCATGGTTTGAGTACTGCTTGGAAATTATCAGAAACTTATAAAAACCCTGGCGATATAGTTGTTCTAGAAAAAAAAGATACAGCCGCAGGTGCTAGCGGAATTGCATGTGGAGTTGTTAGAAATAACTATTTCCAACCTGCAATGAGAGAATTAATGGCTCACTCAGTAGAAGTTTGGGAGAGTGACCCTAAAGCATTTAAATACAATGCTGTTGGTTATTTACAAATATCACCAGAAGTAATGCATGCGGATGTTGCAACAATTTATGAACAACAAAAAGCTATTGGATATGAATCTGAATTTATTGAAGGTGAAAAAGATTGCATGAAATATATGAAAGGCATGTTCGATGATTGGCAAGCACAAGGAATTACATCTGTGCTTCATGAGAAAAAAGGTGGATACGCATTTAACAAAGACTCAATTAAAGCTTTAGAAAACAAATCAACTTCTAACGGCGTACAAGTTATTAAAGGTGTTACAGTTAATGGTTTCAAAAGAGGTAGTAATAGTAAAGCTGTTACAGGGGTAGAAACTGATAAAGGAGTTATTGATTGTGAGCAAGTAGTTATTGGTGCTGGCCCATGGGCAAGAGATTTTTGGAATATGCTAGAGCTTCCAAAAACAGCAAACATTAAAGGTAAAGATGGTAAAATGCACACAACAGATATGTGGACATATTGGATGTTACAAGAAGGTGTTATAGGTGTGGAGCCAGATTTTTTAAAGATGAATAATGGTGAACAGCCTCCGGTAATACACGTAGATTCTACTGCACCTTTATATTCAGATAAAACAAAAAAATTAATAACAGATAAAATTTGGGGAATTTATTATAAACCAGATATTGAAGGTCTAGGAGTTCAAGGTGGAACTTCTCCATACATAGTTGATAAACATTTTGATCAAGTGAATGTAGATCCTTATGGAATAGAGTCTCCAGAATACCAAACTACTGAAGCATTTAATGATATGTGGTGCTCTGCATTAGCTCATTGCCAAAAAAGATTTGAAGGTAAGTCTGATCTATACAGAAAAGGACCTTCAGGAGGACTAGGATGTATGACGCCAGACTCTTTTCCAATTTTTGATAGATTTTTAGAAAATGTATATTTAATTGCTGATGCTAACCACGGATATAAAATGTTAGGAGTTGGTGAGCTAGTTGCAAAAGAAATTTTAGGACAAGAAAGTGAATTGTTAAAACCGTTTAGATTCAACCGGTACGAGAAGGGTGAACTTCATCCTACTTCTAACAGTCCGTTCCCTTGGAGCTAATTATCCAAGTAGACAGACTTTTTAATTTCAGCTAACTTTTTGTTCTGAAAATTAAAGAGGGGAAAAAATGACTGATCTAGAAAAACATGTAAATCAACCAGGTAGAGATAAGCTTGTAAAAAAAGTTAGAGAAAAAATTAACGAATTAGGAATAACATATATTTATTTCCAATTTATTTCAGTAACAGGAAGAATTGTAGGTAAAGGTATACCAGCAGACCACTGGGAAAGAACTGCAGAAAAAGGTTTCCAACTTGTTTATGGTGCAACAGCAAACTTATTTTTAGATCGTCACAACAACTACATTGGATATGGTCCAGAAGCCAAAGAGTTAGTTGGTATCCCTGATCCAGAAACTTTTGTTCAATTACCTTGGGATAAAAAAGTAGCGAGAGTTTATTGTACGTGTTTTAGAAATAGAGAAGAAAGAGAAAATCCAGGCGGACATTTAACTTCTGACTGTAGAGGAAATTTAAGAATTATAGCTGAAGAATTCAAAAAGAAGCATGGCTACCAAATGAGAGTTGGAACAGAACCAGAGATGATGTGGTTAACTAAAAATGAAGATGGAACTCCCACTGGAAAAGGTTTTTCGAAGCCTTTTTGTTATCACATAGATCAATTTGAGTCTTTAAGACCTGTATTCATGAAAGTTATTGAGTATGCAAATGCAATGGGTCTAGATATGATTCAGGGAGATCACGAAGATGCTCCTGGTCAGCTAGAACTTAATTGGATGTATGATGATGTACTAAGAAATGCTGACAGACTTTCTACCTACAGACAAATCTGCGCACAAGTAGCAAGAGAACATGGTTTAATTGCATGTTTTATGACTAAACCATTTATGGGTGTATCAGCAAGTGGTTGTCATACAAATATGTCTTTATGGAAAGGTGGAAAAGATAAAGTAAATAAACTTGGTCATAAAAGTTTACCAGGTGTTGATGAAGTATTTACTTATGTTGAGGGTGGAGAAAATACATTTATGCCTGATACAAAAGATATGCAACTTCCAGGAAAAATTGGATTGCAATCTATTGGAGGCGTAATGAAACACTTGCCAGCTCTTACTGCTATTGGCTCATCAACTGTTAACTCTTATAGAAGATTGTGGGACCAAGGTTTTTGGGCACCAGTTTATGCAGATTGGGGCTATCAAAATAGAACTTGTGGTCTAAGAGTTTCTGCTCCAGGTAGATTTGAATACAGATCTGTAGACTCAATGCATAATCCATATTTAATGGGTGCAGCTTTGTTAAAAGCTTTTGATGATGGAATATCAAATAACATAGACCCGGGTAAACCAGAGTCTAGAAATATATATGAAGCCCAAAAAGCAGGTAAGGATGTGAAAAAACTTCCTTTAAGTCTTGGTGAGGCTTTAGATAGATTATCAGAAGACAAAGTAATTCAATCAGCAATGCCAGATGAAATGTATAAGATATTTCATTGGTATAAAAACGATGAGTGGGAAAGATTCCTTGGGGCAACAACTCAGTGGGATCTAGATACTTACTTGGATTGTCTACCATAATAGAATTAAAGGAAAATAAATTAACAATTTAACATAAGGAAAAAGATATGTGTGGAATAGCTGGACTTATTCATAGAAATAAATCTTCTAATGTTGGAAGCGAACTTCAAGGAATGCTTCAGGCTTTAAAACATAGAGGAGAAGATTCTACTGGTTATGCATTATACGGGGATACTGATGGAAAAAATTTCATCATGAGATTTAAAGTTGGTGAAAATGTTGGTGAAGGAAGTTCATCAATAATGGAAGATGTTTCTGTTTATGATGAAAGAGTAAAAATTGTAAATGCAAAATTGAAGGAATTAGGCGCTAACATTATTAAGGAAGAGAGAATACTTCCCTACTCACTAAGATATGAAATCACTTATGACGCAAAAGACTTAAGAGATTTATCTGAAAAAATTGAGAGTGTTCCAGGAGTAGAAATATTATCTCTAGGTAAATCTTTAGAGGTAATTAAAGATCTGGGAAATGCTAAAGAAGTTTGTGACAGATATAACTTAGGTAACTTAGTTGGTACTCACGCAATTGGTCATGCTAGAATGGCAACTGAGTCTGGTGTAGATATTAAATCTGCTCACCCATTTTGGGGATATCCATTTAGTGACGTTTCAGTTGTTCACAATGGTCAACTTACAAACTATTGGAATAATAGAAGAGTTCTTGAAACTAAAGGAATGAGATTTATGTCAGAATGTGACTCTGAACTTATTGCAGTATATCTTGCTGATAAAATGAGAAATGGAGCTTCACTTGAAGAAGGTATGAAAGACTCTCTTCATGAATTAGATGGAGTATTTACTTACTTTGTTGCGACTAAAAATTCATTAGGAATGGCAAAAGATACAATGGCAGCAAAACCGTTAGTACTATATGAATCAGATGATCTTGTGGCAATGGGATCTGAGGAAATAGCAATTAGATCAGTGCTACCTCAAGAGATTGACACTTATGATCCGTTTAATGGAGAGGTTAAAGTATGGCAAATTTAAAGACTGAAAAATCAAAAGCTCGTTCAATGGGTATGCACACTGAGGTGCTTACTGGAAGAACTCAGCAAAAATTCTTTAACCCTGATGAAGCAGAGAATTTCTTTTATTTTGGAACTTACGACGTCGACTTTAATAAAAGAACAGAACTTGATGTAAAAGACATGACTGCAACTGAAGCTAATAAGGAAATAGATAATCTTATGAGCAAAGGTTTCGGAACTATAGTAATCAAAAATCCTCAAGGAAAACACAGTTTGGGAGTTGGAATTTTAAATAAACTTAATTTAATTTTTGAAGGTAGCTTAGGTTACTTTGGTGTTGGATCATGTGATGGACCAGTTGTAAGAGTAAATGGTCGTGTTGGATGGTCTTGTGCAGAAAATTTGATGGCTGGTAAAGTAGTGATTGAAAAAAATGCTGGCTCTTCATTTGGTGCTGCTATTAGGGGTGGCGATTTAATTTGTAAAGGTAGTGTTGGTTCTAGGACTGGTATCGATATGAAAGGCGGAACTATTATAATTGGTGGTGACGCTGGTGCTTTTACAGGTTTCATGATGCAACGAGGAAGAATAATTATTCTAGGCGATGTTGGAATTAACTTAGGAGACTCTATGTATGATGGAATTATTTATATTGGTGGAAAAATTGAGTCTTTTGGAAGTGATGCTGTAACAGCAGATCTTACATCAGATGATGTTTCTTGGCTAAAAAGAAAATTAAAAGTTGCAGAGATTGGTGAAAACTTTGACGTTAGTAAGATGACTAAAGTTGTGGCTGGTAAGAAACTTTGGAACTACGATAATTTAGAACCTACAGAGAAAAAAGGAGCAATTTAATGGTTAAAAAGAAAACAAAAGCAAAAAAGAAAAAATCAAATGGACAAGCTGGAGTTGGTGGAAAAGCTGATGTTCATTTAAATAAAAGTGGAGGAAGAAATAAAAGTTTACTTGGTTTAAATGCTATTTTTACTCCAGATGTAATTGACGATATTCATATCAAAGCTGAATTAGGAAGATACAGAATGCGAGGAATGGCATTGATGAAAAAAATTCCTGATTTTGATGATTTAACTTTCTTACCTGGAACACTTACAAGATTTGTAATTGAAGGTTACAGAGAAAAATGTGAAACAAAAACTGTAATTGGTCCAAGATGTGAAAATCCAGTAGAGCTTGATATTCCTGTTTATATCACTGGAATGAGTTTTGGTGCTTTATCTTATGAAGCCAAAACAGCTTTAGCAAGAGGAGCTACAATGGCTGGAAGTGCTACGTGTTCAGGAGAAGGTGGAATGATACCTGATGAAAGAAGATATTCTGAAAAATGGTACTACCAATGTATCCAATCAAGATATGGTTTTAACCCACATCACGCACAGTTAGCAGATGGTATTGAAGTGTTTATTGGTCAAGGTCAAAAAGTTGGAATGGGTGGTCACCTAATGGGTCAAAAAGTTACTGATCAAGTAGCTGAAATGAGATCTTTACCTGCTGGTATTGATCAAAGATCACCAGCAAGACATCCTGACTGGTTAGGTCCAGATGACTTAGCTTTAAAGGTTCAGGAGTTAAGAGAATTGACTAAAAATAAAGTGCCGATTCAATTAAAACTTGGTGCTGCAAAAGTATATGATGATGTACGTATGGCAGCTAAATGTGATCCTGACTCTATCTATATTGATGGTATGGAAGGTTCAACTGGTGCAGGTCCACACATTGCAGCAGCTAACACTGGTATTCCAGGAATAGCGGCAATCAGAGAAGCAAGAAGAGCAATCGATGATGTAGGTAAAAATGGAAAAGTATCACTAATATATGCGGGTGGTGTAAGAGATGGTGCTGACCTTGCTAAATGTCTTGCATTAGGCGCGGATGCAGTTGCAATTGGAACTGGGGCGATGATAGCTCTTAACTGCAATAAGGAAATCCCGGAGTCTAATTTTGAGAAAGAAATGGGAGTTAAAGCAGGTGAATGTTACCACTGCCATACTGGAAGATGTCCAGTTGGAGTTGCTACTCAAGATCCTAAATTAAGATCAAGATTAAACCCAGATGATGCTGCTTTAAGAGTGTATAACTATTTACACACAATGACTTTAGAGGCTCAATTATTAGCTAGAGCTTGTGGTAAAACAAATATCCATTCTTTAGAGCCAGAAGATTTAGCGGCATTAACATCTGAAGCTTCAGCATTAGCTAAAGTTCCACTTGCTGGAACTAACTACACAGTTGGTGTTGACAACTTCCATAAAATATAAGGATTAATATGCCAAAGAAAAAAGTTAAAAAAGCTAAATCAAAAAAAGTAAGTAAGGCTGTAATTGGAAAATCTAAAGAGACAGCTAGAGAAAAGATGATAGGCCAACATATCGGTTACAGATATGATGTTAATCTTTTACCTGATTACAAAAAACTAACTCCATTTCTTAAGAAATACGTAGAAGCAATGGGATGGGATGATTTAAATTGGTTAGAAGATGTTCACATGGGTTATGAAGAAGGAAGACCAGCTGTTTTTTGTAGAAATGCAAATGGTTGGGTAACAATCCCGAAATCTATTAAATTACCTAACAACCAACAAGACAGGGACATGATAGCAAGAGAGCTATTAGTTAAGTTTCAAATGTCAAAAAAACACCCTCTTGTTGATTTGAAAAAAGCTTATTTAAAGTTTTAAATTCACTTATTAGTTGATTATTTATAAAGACCAGCGGCATAATAGCTGGTCTTTATAATATTGTATCTCTCTTTTAATTTTTATAAAGTTTAAGAAATTAACATGGGGGAGAGAAAATGACTGATCAGTTAAGTGCTCTTACGACCATATTTACAGAGTTTTACTACTGGGTAACAGTAGTCCTAATGTTCTTAATTCACGTTGGGTTCTGTATGTA
This sequence comes from Candidatus Pelagibacter sp., assembly GCF_052049935.1. Taxonomy (GTDB): domain Bacteria; phylum Pseudomonadota; class Alphaproteobacteria; order Pelagibacterales; family Pelagibacteraceae; genus Pelagibacter. The sequence goes on from NZ_JBNGZA010000001.1 coordinate 126,722, forward strand.
TGAAGTTGGAGCTTCTCGTTATAAACACCATCAACACACATTAATGAAAAATACAATGCTGATACCTTTGGTAACAGTAACTTGGTTTTTCTTTGGTTGGTGGATCTATTGGGCATTTCCAACAGGACCAGGAATTGCTCCATCAATAATGAATGAAAGTACTGCATTGATAACGGATGAAAGTGCTTTTAGTGCAACGTGGTACACAGCAACTTCAGAATTAATGGCTATAAACTTAAATGACCATATAAGTGGAGTATTCTGGGCTGCGTTTTTATTATTTTCATGGACTGCAGCATCAATTGTTTCTGGTGCAGTGATTGAAAGAATAACTACATTTGCTTTTGGTATTTTAGCAATAGCAATTGGTTCAGTGTTCTGGACAATCGATGCAGCATGGGGATGGCATTTTGATGGATGGATGCTCAAAATTTTAGGTTATCATGATGCATATGCATCTGGAGTAATTCACGCAATTGCGGGTGGATTTGCTTTAGGAGTACTTATGGTTCTTGGGCCTAGAATTGGTAAATTTTCATCTAGTGGTGAACCAAGAAATATTGGACCTAGAAATCCTTGGCTAGTAACAGTTGGACTATTTATGATCTATACTGGTTTCTGGGGATTCTATGCAGCGTGCAATATTCCAATATTTGATCTTGGACCAGAGTACGGAATGGAAGGTGTATCGTTCTGGACTGCTACAAACATTTATGTAACACCAACTACACTTAGTGGTATTACTTTTAACTTCTTGATGTCACTATCAGGAGGATTGTTAGCTGGATATTGGATTGCTAAAGGTGATCCGTTCTGGACTTACTCAAGTGGATTAGCTGGTATTATATGTGCTTCAGCAGGAAATGATCTATACCATCCAATTCAATCAATGATTATTGGTATGATTGGTGTAGTTATATCTTACAAACTTCATTATTGGGTTGAACGTAAGTTCAAAATTGATGATGCAGTTGGAGCTGTAGCTGTACACGGTTATGCTGGATTTATTGGTCTTGTAATATGTGGTTTTGTTTTAAATGGTTATCCTTCGTCTGGTTACAGTGTAGGAGCTATGTGGGATGGAACAACATACGCAACAATTAATCCGCTAGGTCAGTTCTTAGGAGCAATAATAATGTTTGTTGTTCTAGGACTAATACCAGGTTATGTCATTGCTAAAGTGCTAAACGGTATGGGTAAACTACGAATCCCACGTGAAGTAGAGTTAGCAGGACTTGACTATGAAATAATGGAAGCTGACAAAGATGCAGAAAAAGCAGTTTCCTCAGCAACAAGGTAAAGGAGAAATATGGCTACAGTAACAAACTGGATAGATCACCTTAACAAACCAGCAGAGGAAGTTGTCGGAGCAGTTTATCCGGGTGCTGGTTCTAGCGAAGGTTTGCTTGTTATTATTGGTATAGTTTTGTGGATAGGTTGGCATGTTTTGACTGCTAAATCAGAGAGCGAAAAGCTTGAGAAACTAGCAAGAAAAAGACGGAGCGCTAACGACTATAAAAACAATATTGCCAATTGGTAATTAAATAATAAAATTAAGGGCGCAGTTAAATTTTTGACTGTGCCCTTTTTTTATTTAAAAATTTATGAATGAAGAAGAAAAAAATTTACCTCCATCTAAAATGAGAGGTGTAGCATTTCCAAAGGCTAAATATGGAGTTATAGCTGCTGTAATTATTATTGTAATAGTAAATCTAATTTATTATAAGGACGCTCTTTTATCTTTAATAAAATAATTTATGTGTGGAATAGTCGGGATATATCTAAAAACAAAAAAATATGAAAAAAATTTAGGTAAGTTTTTATCTGGAATGTTGGATGGGATGGCAACTAGAGGACCTGATAGTGCTGGCTTTGCAATTTACTCAAAAGAAAAAAAAGGTTTTTACAAGTATTCGATTTGTCTAAATAATTTAACTCAAGATCAATTTAAAAAAAAAATTTCAAAATTTATAAAAAAACCTAAGATAAGTATATTTTCTGACCATATTGTTTTGGAAACGAAAGAAAAACCAAAGAAAGTTTTGGGAATATTAAATAATAATTTAAATGAAGTTTCAATTGTTGGATATGGTAAAAGCATAAATATTTTCAAACAAACTGGTAACCCAAAAGATGTAGTAAAAAAATTCAAACTTTCATCTTTTTCTGGAACTCATGGAATTGGTCATACACGTATGGCAACTGAAAGTGCTATAACGACTCAAGGATCTCACCCCTACTCTACAGCTGAAGATGAGTGTTTAGTTCACAATGGCTCACTTTCAAATCATAATAATGTTAGAAGAATTTTAATTAAAGATGGTCAAAAATTTAATTCTGAGAATGATACAGAAGTTGCGGCAGGATATATATCTAATCAAATTTCAAAAGGTAAAGATTTAGAAAAGACATTGAAAAATAGTTTAAGCGATTTAGATGGTTTCTATACTTTTATAGCAGGCACTAAAGATGGTTTTGCTTTATTAAGAGATGAAATCGCTTGCAAGCCAGCAGTTGTTGCAGAAACAAAAGATTATGTAGCTGTAGCTTCTGAGTTTCAAGCTATGGCGCATCTACCTAATGTAAATGATGCTAAAATTTTTGAACCAAAACCTGGAGTAGTTTATCATTGGTAATTTATGAATTTAGATTTAAAAAAGAAAAAATTAAGAGAAGTAAATTCATTTCTCCAAGATGTAGATAGAAAAAACAATCAAAGAAAATTTGAAATTTTAAATCCACAAGGACAACATGCAATTTGTGCTGGTTTAAAAGATGAGATTGAAGTGAACATCAAAGGGCACACTGGTTACTACTGTGCTGGCATGAACCAAAATGCTCATATTAAAATTGATGGAAATGTTGGTACTGGAGTTGCTGAAAATATGATGTCAGGAAAAGTTACTATAAATGGAAATGCATCACAAGCAGCTGGAGCTACTGGGCATGGAGGAACTTTAATTATTGAGGGTGACGCTAGTTCTAGATGTGGGATATCAATGAAAGGAATTAATATTATTGTCAAAGGTTCAGTTGGACACATGTCAGCCTTTATGGCTCAAAAGGGAAATTTAATTGTTTTTGGTGATGCTGACGCTGATCTGGGAGACTCAATTTATGAAGCTAAGATATTTGTCAAAGGAAAAGTTAAAAGCTTAGGTGCGGATTGTATTGAAAAAAAAATGGATGAAAAAAATATTCAAATTTTAAAAAATATATTTAAAGAAAATAATATCAAAGAAGATCCAAAAAATTTTAAAAGATATGGATCTGCTAGAAATTTATATAACTTTAAAATAGATAACGTAGGATCATATTAATGAAAAAAAATCTAAAAGAATTTAAAACATTTCCAACATCAACAATTCAAGAAATTCAAAGAGCAGCAAATGAAGGAATTTATCAAATAAGAGGATTGGGAGCTAAAAGAAAAGTTCCTGATTTTGATGATCTAGTTTTTTTAGGTGCTTCTATGTCAAGATATCCATTAGAAGGCTATAGAGAAACATGTAATACTTCTGTGATTTTAGGTGATAGGTTTGCAAAAAAGCCTCTTCACCTTGATATTCCAATTACGATAGCTGGTATGAGCTTTGGTGCATTAGGAGCAAATGCGAAAGACGCATTAGGCAAAGGTGCTTCTGCGATGGGTACATCTACGACCACAGGAGATGGTGGTATGACTAAAGAAGAAAGAGGTTCTTCTAAATATTTAGTTTATCAATTACTTCCCTCTAGATATGGAATGAACCCTGATGATTTAAGAAAAGCAGATGCTATAGAAGTAGTTGTGGGTCAAGGTGCTAAACCAGGTGGTGGTGGTATGCTTTTAGGACAAAAAATTAATGAACGTGTTGCTGGAATGCGAACTCTTCCTCAAGGAATTGATCAAAGGAGTGCTTGCAGACATCCAGATTGGACTGGGCCTGACGATTTAGAAATTAAAATACAAGAATTAAGAGAAATAACAAACTGGGAAAAACCCATCTATATTAAAGTAGGTGCTGCAAGATCTTATTATGATACTACGCTCGCAGTAAAAGCTGGTGCAGATGTTGTTGTTTTAGACGGTATGCAAGGTGGTACAGCTGCCACACAAGATGTTTTTATTGAACATGTTGGAATTCCAACATTAGGCGCTCTGAGAGAAGCTGTAGATGCTTTGAAAGAGCTGAATATGCACAGAAAAGTTCAATTGATTGTATCAGGTGGAATAAGAACTGGAGCGGATGTTGCTAAAGCATTAGCTATGGGTGCAGATGCAGTATCTATTGGTTCAGCAGCTATGATGGCGCTTAACTGTAATGCTGATTTATATAGAGAGGACTATGAAAAATTAGGTACAGAACCTGGCTTTTGTCATCACTGTCATACTGGAAGATGTCCAGTAGGTGTTGCCACGCAAGATCCAAAATTAGAAGAGAGACTAGATCCAGTTGAAGGAGGCAGAAGATTAAGAAACTATCTGAGCACTCTTACATTAGAATTACAAACACTTGCTAGAGCTAACGGAAAATCTGATGTAAGAAATCTAGAGCCAGAAGATTTAGTTGCACTAACAGTTGAAGCAGCTGCTATGGCAAGAGTGCCTTTGGCTGGTACAGATTGGATACCTGGTTTAAAAGAAAAAGGTTGATTCATTTATCTTAAGTTTATAACCTTTTGATTATGTCAAAAAATTTATCAAAAATTGCTAAACAACAAAAAATAAAATATTTTTTAATCAGTTTTGTGGACTTCTTTGGAGTTTTACGTTCCAAATTAGTGCCTGCCCGTGCAATAGATGAAATGCAAGAGAATGGCGCTGGATTTGCTGGTTTTGCAACATGGTTGGATATGACACCAGCGGACAGCGATATGTTTGCAATTCCAGATCCTGATAGTTTGATACAATTGCCATGGAATAAAGAAATTGGATGGTTAGCTTCAGATTTATATATGGATGGAAAGCCAGTTAAAGCATCTCCAAGAGTAATTTTAAAAGAACAAATTAAAAAACTATCAAAGAAAAAACTTAATATGAAGTCCGGTGTTGAATGTGAATATTTTTTGATAAGTGAAGATGGTTCATCAATTGCAGATACAAGAGATATACAATCAAAACCTTGTTATGATCAATCAGCTTTGATGAGAAGATATGAATTAATAAAAGAAATTTGTGACAGCATGATAGAACTTGGATGGAATCCATACCAAAATGATCATGAAGATGCGAACGGTCAATTTGAAATGAATTGGGATTATTCAGATTGTTTAGTAACAGCTGATCGTCATGTATTTTTTAAATTTATGGTTAAAAGTTTAGCAGAGAAACATGGTCTAAGAGCAACTTTTATGCCAAAACCTTTTTCAAATCTTACTGGTAATGGTTGTCATGCACATGTTTCATGTTGGGATGGTAAGAAGAATAAGTTTTTAGATAAATCAGATAAATTAGGATTAAGCAAAACAGCTTATAACTTTTTAGGTGGGTTGATTAAAAATGCCGACTCTTTATCTGCGTTTTTTAATCCAACAATTAATAGTTATAGAAGAATAAATGCACCACCAACAAAATCTGGAGCTACTTGGTCTCCCAGCAGTATCTCTTACACTGGTAATAATAGAACACACATGGTGAGAATACCTGATCAAGGTAGATTTGAACTTAGATTGATGGATGGATCAGCAAATCCTTATTTGTTACAAGCTGGTGTGATTGCGGCTGGTTTAGACGGTCTTAATAACAAAATTGATCCAGGTGAACCATTACATTGTAATATGTATGAAGATCATGCAAATTATCCAGACCTACCAAAATTACCAAATGATTTAAGTGAGTCTCTTGATAGATTAAAAAGTAATAAAATGATCAATGAAGCTTTCGGAATCGATGTAATCAATAGTTATTTAAAGCTTAGATCAGCAGAATTAAAGGAATTTAACAATAATGAGAGCTTTGATAAAACAAAACCAGTTACTGAATGGGAAAGAAGAAATACACTCGACTGTTAATAAATGAATTCAGTATTAGAGAGTAAAGCTTTTTCTATTTCTAGTTTTATAAAAAACAAAAACTATAATTTTAATAAAGATCAGATTTTAGAATATCTCCCAAATAAATATATAGAAGAAGCAGTCAAAACTATAAGTTCATGGGATACTTATAAACCTACTCCACTCGTAGAGCTAAACAAATTAAGTGATTATTTAAATATAGATAAGATTTATTACAAAGACGAAGGATTTAGATTTCATTTAAAGTCTTTTAAAGCATTAGGTGGGGCCTTCGCAGTTGATAAAATAATCAAAGAAACCAAGACAAATACAGTTGCAACAGCAACCGCAGGTAATCATGGAAGATCAGTTGCATGGGGTGCGCAAAGGTTAGGAGTAAATTGTAAAATTTTTATAAGTGAATTTGTAAGTGAAGAAAGAGCATCAGCAATGAGATCTCTAGGTGCTGAAGTAATTAGAGTTAAAGGAAACTATGATGCTTCTTTAAAAGAATGTCTAAAAAAATCTAAGGAAAATAATTGGGAAATTGTGCAGGATGTTTCTTGGGAAAATTATATGGAAGTTCCAAAATATATTATGGCCGGTTACTCAATAATGATAAAGGAAATTATAGAAGATTTAAAAGATCAAAAAATAAGCCATGTGTTTTTACAGGCTGGTGTGGGTGGTATGGCTGCAGCTGCAATAGCAGGATTTGCTAAATTTTCAAAAGAAATTCCAAGATTTATTATTGTTGAGCCCGAAGATGCTAAGTGTGTTCTAGAAAGTATCAAAAATTCAAAACCAACATCTATAGATATAAAAAAAGAATCTATCTTGGGAGGAATGTCTTGTGGAGATGTCTCAACAGTTGCATGGGATATATTAAAAAATTCAGCTAATCATTGTTTATCTATTTCAGATGAAGGAATTTCTTCAACAGTAGCCTTGTTATCTAATAAAGTATTTTCAGAAAACAAAATTATTGCAGGTGAATGTGGTGTGCCTGGTATAATTTCTTTGATCAGTCTTATGAAAGAAAAAGAAAAAATAAATGAAGTTGGAATTGATGAAAATTCAAAAATTCTTCTCATCGGATGTGAAGGTTTAACTGACCAAAAAATGTATGATCAACTTTTAAATAGTGGATTAGAAAAAATTAAAGATGTCTAGTAAAGCAATTGTATGGATTAGAGAAGATTTTAGGATAAATTTAAATCCAGCACTTTCTCATGCTTGTCAGAACCATAATGAAGTAGTTGCGCTATATATTTTCAATCCAAAAAATTTTATCAATAAGCGTGAAGCTCAATTGTGGTGGATTTCAAAATCTTTAGAAAGTTATTCAAAAGAATTATCTAATTTTAATATCAATTTAGAAATTCAAAAAGGAGATGAGATCGAAGTACTATCTAAGATAAAGAAAAAAGATAGCATAACCCTATATTGGAATAAAATTTATGAACCAGAAATTATTAATCTTGGTAAAAAAATAAGAGATAATGTTTTATTAAAAAATGAAATTAATTTTAAATATTTCAAAGGTAATATTCTAAATGAATTTCAAGATGTTACTAAAAAAGACCAAACACCGTTTAAAGTTTTTACACCATTCTGGAGAGTTGCGGAAGAAATTTATCTAAATTCAGTACCATCAAAAAATTCAAAAATACAAAAAGTGAAAAAAAAATTTAGCTACTTTAAAAATAACATTAATTCCAAAGATTTATTGCCCAAAAAGAATTGGTATAAAAAATTTGATAAATATTGGAAAATTTCTGAAAGTGAGTCGCAAAATTTATTAAATGATTTAATAAAAAATAAAATTAATAATTATGGTACAGATAGAGATATACCAAGTGTAAGTGGAACTTCAAAACTCTCACCATATATAAAACATGGACAAATTCATGTTGAGAATATTTATAAAAAATGTTCAGAAGTTAAACCTAAAAATATTAATATTAAAAAATATACGAATGAGCTTGGCTGGCGTGAGTTCTCTCATAGTTTAATAAATTATTTTCCTGAAATGCTTAAAGGAAATTTAAGAAAAGAATTTGATAGATTTCCTTGGGTTAAAAATGAAAAATTTTTAAAAGCTTGGAAACAAGGAATGACTGGCTACCCTATAGTTGATGCTGGTATGAGAGAATTATATGAAACTGGATGGATGCACAACAGAGTAAGAATGATTGTTGGATCTTTTTTAGTAAAACATTTAAGAATTGACTGGAAAGAAGGTGAAAAACATTTCAGAAATTGTCTTTTAGATTTTAATGAAGCCAATAATGTTGCTCAATGGCAATGGGTAGCTGGATGTGGGGCAGATGCAGCACCCTATTTTAGAATATTTAATCCAATTTTGCAGGGAGAAAAATTTGATAAAGAAGGTCTTTATGTAAAAAAATGGGTGCCTGAACTTAGCAAAGTGCCAGAAAAATTTATTCATAAACCTTGGGAAATGGATATTGAATATCAAACAGCTTTAAACACTATTATTGGAAAAAACTATCCAAAACCAATAGTGATACATGAAGATGCAAGAGCTGCAGCTTTAAAGGCTTTTCAAACTTTGAAAAAAAATTAATCTCCTAAAAAATGATGAATAATTTTCCTATTTTGAGGATGTATTCGATGTTCAAATAAGAATATACCTTGCCAAGTTCCTAACAATAATTTTCTATCTTTTATACTTAAAGATATTTGATTATTTGTAACAGCAGACTTTATGTGAGCAGGCATGTCATCTTTTCCTTCAGTTGAATGAATATAATCTTCATTCATCGGCGCTAATTTATCAAAATAATTTAAAAGATCTGTTTTTACATCTGGATCAGCATTTTCTTGAATAATAAGAGATGCGCTTGTATGTAAGATACTTAAATTCAATACTCCATTAGAGAATTTATTTTTTTTTATCCACCCTAAAGTTTCATGGGTAAATTCATATAAGTTTTGTCCATTTGTGTTGATATTCAATTCAAAAAAGTTTTGTTTCATATTTAATAATCAATTGATGTTAGTTCATATAATCTGCTAATTGTTCTCTTAAAAGGATTTTTTAAACTTGGTGAAGAACTTATTTCATGTAATCTTTTTTCAGATGTAATTAATAAAGGAATTTTTTTTTCATAAAGGATATCAATTAAAGTGATAAATCTTTGTTGTTGATTAGAATTGTTTTCATCAAAATTTGGTAAATTTTCTAAAAATAAGAAAGAACAATTTTTGGCAATTTCGATATAATCTTCAGCTCCAATATTTTTGTCACATAAATCTCTAAAATTTAATTTTATAATTCCATCATAAAAATTTTTAATTTTAAAATTTCTTCCTTTAATATCTAAATTTATCTCTTGAACCTTTTTATTTTTTGAAATTTCTCTAAAATATTTATTTGATATAAAATTATTTGTAGAATTAAGAGGAGATAAAAATCTCTCAGATTTTCCTTTTTCTAATCTGTAATCATTGTCAATTGACAAATTAATTTCAATACAACTTTTTTTTATAATTTCTAAAAATGGAATAAATTGATCTCTCTGCAAACCATCTTTGTATAGATTTTCAATTTTAATATTTGAGGAAAAAAAAACAATTATATTTTGATTAAATATTTCTTTAAATAATCTTCCTAAGATCATTGCATCAGCAATATTTGTCACTTGAAATTCATCAAAATAAATTAAATTTATTTTTTTTTTAATCTCTTTAACAAAAAGTTCAATAACATCATTTTTTTTTGCGTTATTAAATTTAAAATCATGAAATTTAATCATGAATTCATTAAAATGTAATCTTTGTTTTTTTTTATCCAAATTATCAAAAAAAAAGTTAAGGAGCATAGTTTTTCCCACACCTACATCTCCATGCAAATAAATTCCTAATTTTTTTTCTTTTTGTTTTGAAAAAAATTTCAACAAAGAAGTATTAATGTAATTATTTTTAAAGTGACTTAATTTATTAATTACATCAAGTTGAGCTTGATTGACTTCAAAACTTTCAGTTTTGCAATAATCTAAAAAAAGATTATTCAAATTATTCATTATTAAATTTAAAACTATATTTGGCCCTAGGTCCTTTTCTTAAACCAAATGGACCAGGGATAAATATCGTAAGTGGGTTAGTTCCTTTTTCTAAATCAACTCTGTGATAAGCATTAGCAGAACGAAAACCTATGTAACCAGGTTTTCTCCAAAACTTTCCATCTTTTGTTGTCTCCCAATATCCACCACGTAAAATAATAGTAATATATGGACACATATGATTATGAACACCGTCACCATGATCATCATCTAACATTTCATGGATGAGAATATTAAATGGAAACCATTTTGGTCTATTTCTAAACAATAAGTAATATCTATTCATCCAAGGTTTAGCTAAATCATATCTTGGATGTGATGGACCTCTATCTAATACAACTCTTTTTTTACCGATTTTTTCTAAAAATTTTAAAACCATTAATTTATTCTTATTACTGCATTATCTTTCACTAGATACATAAGATTGTCATTTACAGAGGGTCTAGAAATATTATTGCTATCTATTTTTATCAAATTTTCTACTCTCCCTTTTTGCCAATCAAGAGTTAATAGTCTACCTATAGAAGTTCCAATATATGCATAATTTTTGGACATTACAAAGCCTGTTGGGAAAATCTTATTTCTTTTTTTATTTTCAAATTGATAGAACACATCATTTATTCTCAAAATATTTCCTGTTTTTTTTTCAATAATGTATTGAAAGCCAGTATTAGAAAATGTGAATATCAAATTATTTACTACAGTAGGTTTTAAATTAGAGTTAATATCTTGTATCCAATTGATTGCACCTGTTTCTGAGTCCAAAGAATAAAATTCATTCTTATTATTTGAGAAGTATAAAGAGCCCTCATTAATAATAATATCAGAATTTTTTAAACTCATTAGCTCTTCATATATGTTAGATTTAAAAGTGAAAGTTTGCCATAATAATTTTCCAGTTTTAGCTTCTACAGCAGTTATGTCGCCTAGTGAATTATTAAAAAAAATTCTATCTTTATCTATAGCTATGGATAATCTTTTTGAAGAATTAATAAATGATTTTTCAGTTATATGAGACCAGACTTTTGAACCATCATTAATAAAAAAACTATTTAAAGTATTATTTGCATCAAGAATAAAAATTTTATTTTTTAAAGTTTTTATCTCTGAATTAAATGGTGATGTGTGTCTTTTTTCCCATAATAAATCTCCTGTATTGATGTTCAAAGCATAATATCTTGCTAGATTATCTGCTACTATCAAAATATCATTTTTATTATGAAGGGATAATAATGGTCCAAGTTTTTTTTCATCTTTAGTATATAAATTTAATTTCCATACTAAATTAGAATTTTCATCAAAACACATTATTGTGCCTTTATTATCGAAAAATATTATATTTTGATTATTAAAAATTAAGTTATTCTCTATTTTATCAAAATTTTTAATTTTTGAAAAAGAGAATTTAGATGTGTCTTCAAAAATACCATCATATAAAATAAATCCATCATTATTATCAAAATTTGAATTTTCATTTATTTTATTTTTAGTTAATTCAACATTTATTTGATACTCGGTATTAAATTCCGTTTCATTAATTTCTTTTTCTTCAAAAAGAACTTTGTATTGCAAATTATCTTGCTCTAATTTTTTATCTTTAGACCAAAAACCAGTAGCATCATGTACTGAACAACTAGTTAAATATAAAAATAAAAAAATTATATATATTTTATTTATCACCAAAATCTCTTGAAAGTCTTTTTTGAGTTAATGATTTAATTTCACTGTTTGAATTTGGTAGCAAATTTATTTGATCAAAAAATTCCTTTGCTTTTTGTTTTTCATTTTTAGAAAAAAAATACTCGGCAACAAGATATAGTGAATGAGACTTCCAAACACTTTCGGAGTTTATTATTGGCTTTAGTATGTCTAATAATTCATTTTCATTTATTTCATCAGCATTGAATAAAGCTTTTTTATAAATCACAAGATTCTTTATTTCATTTTCCAAAGGTGTTTTGTTTATAATAATATCGAAATATGCGTTAACATTTTGTTTGCTTGAATATAGCTCGTTATCAATAATAAAGTATAAGGCTAAAGGAGAATAAGTTGGACTTTTTTCTTCGATAATTTTACTTAACTCATCGAATGTTTTACTTTTATTGTCTAACTTAAAATTTATGATTGTAGAGTTATATCTATCAGAGATCTCAATTTTATTTCTATTTTTATATTCGCCATAAATGATAAGTAAAATTACTCCTAAAATAATTAAAGATACTAATGATATTATTGTCGTTTTGTTTTTAAGAAAGAATTTTTTTATTGTTTCATTTCTTGTATTTGAGTCTATTAAAGCAGTTTCTTCATCCATAACTAAATCATATTTCTCAGAACATATTGTAATATTCCACCATTCTTATAATACTCAAGTTCATTTTTGGTGTCTATTCTGCACAAAGTTTCTATTGTTTTAATCTCACCAGATAAATATTTAATCTCCACTTTAACTTTGTCTGAAGGATTAATTCCATTTTCTAAATCTTTAACACTAATTAGTTCCGAGCCCTTCAATTCAAGAGTATTTCGATCCATACCATCGGTAAATTGCAATGGTAAAATTCCCATTCCGATAAGGTTTGATCTATGTATTCTTTCAAAGCTTTCAGCAATAACCATTTTTATACCTAAAAGTTTAGTTCCTTTTGCAGCCCAATCTCTAGAAGACCCTGTTCCATATTCTTTACCACCAATAACCACTAGATCTGTTCCTCTTTTTTTGTATTCGACCACAGCATCGTAAACTGGCATAACTTTTTCTTCTGGGTATAATTTTGTAAATCCACCTTCTGTTCCTGGTGCCATTTCATTTCTGATTCTTATATTAGCGAATGTTCCTCTCATCATAACTTCATGATTTCCACGTCTAGAACCATAAGAGTTAAAATCCTTTTGTTGAATTTGGTGTTTCATAAAATACTCACCTGTAGGACTATCTTTTTGTATGTTTCCAGCTGGAGATATATGATCAGTTGTTATCATATCGCCTAAGATTAATAATGGTCTCGCATCTTTTATCGGTTTAAAGCCTTCTGGATCATCTGATAAATTTTCAAAGAAAGGAGGTTTTTTTACATAAGTTGAACCCTCATCCCAATTATAAATGTCGCTTTTTTCAGTATTTATTTGTTGCCACTGCTTTGGACCTTCTGAAACGTTAGAGTATCTTTTAACAAACATTTCAGCATTAAGAGATGATTTTAAAGTGACTTCAATCTCTTTATTTGAAGGCCAGATATCTTTTAGAAAAACATCATTGCCATCTTTATCTTTGCCAAATGAGTCTTTATAAAGATCAAAATCCATATCGCCTGCTAACGCATATGCTACAACGAGTGGTGGTGAGGCAAGATAATTTGCTTTGATATGTGGAGAAATTCTTCCTTCAAAATTTCTATTGCCTGATAAAACTGAAACTGCGTATAAATTTTCTTTTTGAATTGTGCTCACAATATTATCAGCCAAAGGTCCAGAGTTTCCAATGCAAGTTGTACAGCCGTATCCAACTAAGTTGAATCCTAATTCATCTAAATATGAATTTAGACCCGCTTTTTCTAGATAATCTGTTACAACTTGTGAACCAGGTGCTAAAGATGTTTTTACCCAAGGTTTTACACTCAATCCTTTTTCAACAGCTTTTTTAGCCAAAAGACCAGCTCCAATTAATACATTTGGGTTTGATGTATTTGTACAAGAAGTGATAGCTGCAATTAAAATGGAACCATCTTTTATTTCAAAGTCAGTATTCTCAACTTTTGCTATTTTTCTCTTATTATTATTTGTTGTTTCTTCATAAACCTTTTTAAAACTTGTTGAAGCATCTGTTAATAAAACTTTATCTTGTGGTCTCTTTGGACCTGAGATTGTTGGTACGATTGTTGACATATCTAAAGATATTTTGTCAGTAAATTCTAATTCATCACTAGCCCATAAACCTTGTTCTTTAGCATACGTTTCTACAATTTTAACTGTATCTTTGTCTCTTCCTGAGAATTCTAAATACTTTAACGTTTCATCATCTACAGGAAAAAAACCACATGTAGCACCATATTCTGGAGCCATATTTGCAATAGTTGCTCTATCTGCTAATGTTAAATTTTTTAATCCTTCTCCATAAAATTCAACAAATTTACCAACTACGCCTTTATCTCTTAACATCTTAACAACTGTTAAAACTAAATCTGTTGCAGTTGTGCCCTCTGGCATTTTATTAGTAACTTCAAATCCAATTACTTCGGGAATTAACATGGAAATTGGTTGACCTAACATACCTGCTTCAGCTTCAATTCCTCCAACACCCCATCCCAAAACTGATAAACCATTAACCATTGTAGTATGGCTGTCAGTTCCAACTAAAGTATCTGGAAATAGATATTTGTCACCATTGAATTCTTCAGACCAAACTACTTTTGATAAGTATTCTAAATTTACTTGGTGACATATGCCAGTTCCAGGAGGAACAATTCTAAAGTTATTAAATGCACTTTGTCCCCACTTTAAAAAAGAATATCTTTCACCATTTCTTTGAAATTCAATATCAACATTTTTTTCAAAAGAATCTGATTTTGCAGATTGATCAACTTGAACAGAATGATCGATAACTAAATCAACAGCTGATAATGGATTTATTGTACTAGGATCTTTATCTTTTTCTTTCACCGCTTCTCTCATAGCAGCTAAATCTGCTACAGCTGGAATACCTGTATAATCTTGTAAAAGAACTCTTGCAGGTCGATACGCAATTTCAGTTTTAGATTTTTTATCTTTTAACCAATTTTTAATTGCTTCAATTTGATTTTTTGTGACAGATAAATCATCTTCATATCTTAGTAAATTTTCTAAAAGAACTTTGATTGATTTTGGTAGTTTTGAAATTCCTTCAAGACCATTTTCTTCTGCTTTCTTTAATGAATAGTACTTATAATTTTGATTATTAATTTTAATTTCTGAAAGTGAGTTATAAGAGTTTTTTGTTCCTGGTTTCATAGTTTTATATATAAAAAGTTATTATGCTTAGTAAAAGAAGCCCTGACATAACATAATTAAAGTATTTTATAAATTTCTCATTTGTCGCGAATTTCCTTAAAAATTTGCCAATAAATGTCCATAAAGTAATACTGGTAGATGAGAATAAAAAGGCAAGTAGGACAACCTGAGTCGCATAATTAAGATAATTTTCTCCTAATTCTACATAGGTTGATACAACAATTATACCAACCATTACTCCTTTTGGATTTAAGTACTGAAATAAAAATGTTTCAATAAATTTTACTGGATTGTCTTTTTTTATTTCATCTGATGCTGTGGAAGAGGCAATTTTATAAGCTAAATAAATTAAAAATAATGTTCCAAGATATTTAATTATTTCTTGAATAATTGGGAATAATTTAAATATATTAATCAAACCAATTGTCAAAAAAAGAACCAATGATGTAAATCCAAGAGTTACACCTAAAATATGAGGAATTGTTTTAGTTACACCGAAGTTAAACCCAGAATAAGATGCAACAACATTATTTGGACCTGGAGTGTATGCTGCTACAAACCAAAATAAACTTATTGATAAAATTTCTGGATGCATTTTAAGCTATTGGTAAACCGTTCTCTGCTTTTTGAGATGGATGTAAAAGAGTTACTCTACCTTCTTCATCAATTGAACCTAAAAGTAAAAATTGAGATTTAATTCCAGCAATATTCTTTTCTGGAAAATTACATACTCCAATTACTTGTTTTCCAACTAAATTTTCAGAATTATAGTAATGTGTTATTTGTGCTGAAGATGTTTTTACTCCAATGTCTTTTCCAAAATCGACTTCTACAACTAATGAAGGTTTTCTGGCCTTTTCATTTTTTTTTACTGACAAAACTGTCCCAAGTCTAATATCTAACTTTTCATAAACATCGTAGGTTATTTGAGGTTTCATAATAATAATGTATAATTAAATTTTACTATGGCTATAGATAACAATTTATATGAAAAATCAATCAAGATCTTGACTGATCTAATAGGTTTTCAAACTGTTTCTGGAACAGATAATAGTGAATTAATAAATTATTGTGAAAAAATTCTTAATGATCTTGGTATTGAAACTTTCAAAGTTTTTGATGATGAAGAAAAAAGGGTAAATTTATTTGGCACTTTAAAAGCAAAAAAAACTAATGGTAAAAAACCTATAATTTTATCTG
Source organism: Candidatus Pelagibacter sp. (assembly GCF_052049935.1). GTDB lineage: Bacteria > Pseudomonadota > Alphaproteobacteria > Pelagibacterales > Pelagibacteraceae > Pelagibacter. Next base: position 142,975 of record NZ_JBNGZA010000001.1, read on the forward strand.
GACATACAGATGTTGTTCCTGTTTCAAAAGGATGGTCATCAGATCCATTTACAGCAACAATAAAAAATGAAAAATTATATGGAAGAGGATCTTGTGATATGAAGGGATTTATTGCTTGCACCTTGGCTTTCGCTCCTGTCTTTAAAGAAAGTAATTTAGATCGTGATATACATTTTTGTTATACATTTGATGAAGAAACTGCTTGTATTGGTGCTCCTTTATTAATTAAAGAACTTAAAAAAAGAGATATCAAAAATGGAATTTGTATTATTGGAGAACCAACCAATATGAAAATTATTGATGCTCATAAAGGGATGAATGAGTACACAATTCATTTTGGTGGACTTGCGGGTCACAGTTCAAAACCTCATATGGGTGTTAATGCAATTGAATATGCATCAAGATATATAAATAAACTTTTAGAATTAAGACAAGAATTAATTAAAAGAGCACCCAAAGACTGTATCTTTAATCCACCTCACTCTACTTTATCTATAGGAGGTATATCTGGAGGAATAGCGCATAATGTTATCGCTGATAAATGCAAAGTTGAATGGGAGACAAGACCAGTAAATAAAGCTGATGGAGATTTTGTAACTAAAGAAATAGAAAAATTTGTAAGTGAAAAACTTTTACCAGATATGAAAAAGGTTTTCCCTAACTCATATATAAAGAAAGAAATTATTGGGGAGGTTGTAGGTTTTGAAAAATTAGACAAGTCTGAGGCATGTGAGTTTGTATCATCTATCACAGGTGATAACTCAAGAGAAGTTGTATCATTTGGAACAGAAGCTGGTCTTTTTCAAGAAGTTGGAATTAGCACAGTTGTTTGCGGCCCAGGTTCAATTGAACAAGCACATAAAATAGACGAATTTATCGAATTAAATGAACTTAAAAAATGTCTTAATTTTTTAGATGGAATTAAAAATAAATCTATTAATTAGTTCCAACCACCTACTGCTTTAACTTCTAAAAATTCTTCCAAACCAAGTTCTCCAGCCTCTCGGCCAATCCCAGAATGTTTATAACCACCAAAAGGTGCGTCAACTGCTATTCCTGCACCATTAACATCAACCATTCCTGAACGAAGTTTTCTTGCAACTCTTTTAACTTTTTCTGGATCTTGTGTTTGAATATAATTTGTAAGTCCATAAGGAGTATCATTTGCAATTTTAATTGCTTCCTCTTCATTTTCAAAAGGCATAACAGATAAAACTGGTCCAAAAATTTCAGTTCTTGCTACTTCCATATTGTTATTTACATCAACAAAAACTGTTGGTTTAACAAAATAACCTTTTTCTAAACCATCAGGTTTTCCAACTCCACCTGCAACTAATTTTGCTCCTTCATCAATCCCTTTTTGAATAAGAGTTTGAATTTTGTTGTATTGAGTTTCTGAGATTACAGGTCCTATATGTTCACCTTCTTTTTTAGGATCACCTACTTCAAAATTTTCAGCATACTTCTTAAGTATTTCTACAGCTTCATTATACATTGATTTTTCAACAAGCATTCTTGTTGGAGCATTACATGATTGACCAGAATTTCTAAAACATCTTAAAGCTCCTCTTTCAATTGCTTCTGGATCTGCATCTTTAAAAATAATATTTGCACCTTTGCCACCTAGTTCTAAGCTAACTCTTTTAAAATCTTTTGCTGCATTTTGTGAAATTAAAGCTCCTGCTCTAGTTGATCCAGTAAATGAGATCATATTTACATCAGGGTGTGCAGTTAATGCATTTCCTGTTGTGGCACCATCTCCATTCACTAAATTAAATACCCCTGCTGGAAATTTAACTTCATCTATGAGTTCAGCAAGTATCATTGATGATAATGGTGCTAATTCTGATGGTTTTAAAATCATAGTACAACCAGATGCAAGAGCAGGTATAACTTTTAGACACACTTGATTCATTGGCCAATTCCACGGTGTAATTAGAGTACAAACACCTTTGGGCTCATAAAGAATTCTTTGATTGGGCGCATGTTCACCTAATGGTTTTTCAAACTCAAAATTTTTTAAGTATCTTATAAAGGATTTAATATGAGCAGCACCTGTTCCAGCTTGTAATTTTGTTGAAAAATCTTTTGGTGCTCCCATCTCCATAGTAATTGCTTCAGCAATATCAGCCCATCTTTTTTTATAAAGTTCATATAGTTTTTCCAGTAAACTAATTCTTTCCTCTTTTGAGCTAAAAGCCCAAGTCTCAAAAGCTTTTTTTGCAGCGCCCACTGCAGCATCTACATCTTTTTGATTTCCTAATGAAATTACAGCACAGTTTTCTTCGGTTGCGGGATCTATTACTTTAATTTCTTCAGAACTATTTGGTTTTGTCCACTGTCCATTGATATAAAAATTTTTTTTATCTAACATGATTTAAAACTATCCTTTCATTATGTTTTTGCAAATAAATTTGTTAATTCGTAAACAATTGTTGCAGCAGCAAGAGAGGTAACCTCTGCGTGGTCGTAAGCTGGTGAAACTTCTACAACATCAGCTGAAACTAAATTTAATCCTGATAAACCTCTTAGAACATTTACCATTTCTCTAGTTGTCATTCCTGCTATCTCAGGTGTACCAGTACCTGGTGCAAAAGCTGGATCTAAAACATCAATATCAATTGATAAATAAAGAGGATTATCACCTACTCTCTTTCTTATTCTTTCAGCAATTTTATCTGTACCTTCTGTTTGAAATTCATCACAGTGAATAATTTTAAATCCAAAACTTTCATCATTTTTGATATCATCTCTACTATAAAGAGGCCCTCTTATTCCAACATGCATTGAGGCATCATCTAAAAATAAACCTTCTTCTCTTGCTCTTCTAAACGGAGTTCCATGAGTATAAGGCGCTCCAAAGTAAGTATCCCAAGTATCTAAATGAGCATCAAAATGAACTAAAGACACTGGTCCATTCATTTTCTTATTTATTGCTCTTAACAATGGAACAGCAATCGTATGATCACCACCTAAACTGATAATTCCACCAACTTTATTCAATAAATCTGTAGCACCTATTTCTATTTGTTTTATAGCTTCATCAATACTAAATGGATTGCAGGCAATATCTCCTGCATCGGCTACTTGTTGAATTTTAAATGGTTCAACATCATAACTTGGATGATAATTAGTTCTTAAATGTCTTGATGCCTGACGAATACTTTGTGGTCCAAATCTAGCACCTGGTCTGTAGCTTGTTCCTGCATCAAAAGGAACTCCAACAATTGCAACATCACAACTTTCAACATCTCTTAATTCTGGTAATCTTGCAAATGTTGATGGCCCAGCATATCTTGGAACTTTAGTTCCACTAACTGGTTGAATAGGATTTTTATTTTTTTCTTTTTTCATTAATTAAGCCTACCACATTCTTTTAAATTGGAATATCTTCAATTATCAAAATTATGAGGTTAATTAAATCTTTTTTTGTATTAATACTTTTGTGTTTTTCTGCTCAAGCAAACACAATCTATGAACTCATAAAGATACCAAATCTTGAAATCTATAATTTAAAAAATGAGAATAAATTAAGATACTTGTACGCCAAGCAACCTTTTACTATCGGTGTAGATAACAATATAAATTGTTTTAATTCTTCTAAAGAGGATTTAGATGAAAAATATATACTCATTAAAAAAAATCTAGACAGGTATTCAAAAGAATTTTTAAAAAAAATAAATTTGAAATATATTGTTCTTTGTGAAGATTTATCTATTTCAGGAATAAATACAGCTGGAATTCCAGATAATGTAATGAAAACTTTGATTATCGATATTAAGTTTAATCAAAAATACTTTGAAAGAGTTATTCATCATGAGGTTTTCCATATAATTAACGATAGTTATAAAGACTTATTTAATTATGGTGATTGGTCAAAATTCAACAATAATGACTTTAATTATGCAGAATGTTCTACATGTACTGAAAAACTTGGACTAGATACTTATTCGAAAACAAATGGATTTATTACAGAATATTCTCAATCAACAGCATCTGAAGATATGGCAGAAGTGTTCTCACATATAATGATGGGATTAATTCCAAATAATGATGATAAAATATTGGGAAATAAAATTAAGTTTTTAAAATCTAAACTTCACGAATTAGACGAAAATTTTAAATTATGATTAATAAGATCAAGCCATCTAGATCTGAAAAGATCATTTTCATATTTATTTTGTCCTTAGCAACTTTCACTATAACTTCATTTTTTCTTTTAAAAAATAAATGTTTATTTATTAAAGATTTCGATCCAAAAAATTTAGTATTTGATAAACCAGAAAATATAGCTGTGCTTAATATAGATTGTGGAAATATTATTATAGAACTTTATCCTGATCTCTCACCTAATTCTGTAGAAAGATTCAAAACTTTAATTAAATCTAAAGCTTATGACGATGTTGCTTTCCATAGAGTAATCAAAGATAAATTAGTTCAAGCAGGGGATATTGAATTTGGAAAACGAAATAAAATTGATTATGGAAAAATTGGTACAGGTAAATCTGGTTTAGGAACTTTAAATTCAGAAGTAGATAAAGATTTTAATTATGATGCTGGAAGTGTGGCACTAGCAAGAAGTCAAAAATATAATACTGAGGACAGTCAATTTTTTATAACTTTGCAAGATGAGCCTTTATATGAAGGTGAATACACACCAATAGGAAAAGTTTTATACGGATTAGAAACATTAAGAACAATTAAATACTTAGATAAATCTGTATATGTTCTCAGACCAGATTTTATTAATTCATTAAGAATGTTAATTGACTAAAGGCTTACCAGTAGCAAGAGTGTGTTTTATTCTCTCTTGAGTTTTCTTAGTTTCTATAAGTCTCATGAAAGCATCTAACTCTAATTTAAATAAATCATCTTCTGTTAGAGTTTTTTCAACTGTTGTATCACCACCACTCAATACAAATGCTAATTCTTTTGCAACTTCAACACCATGATCTAATATAACTTTATCATTATAAAGTTTTTCTAAAATCTTATTCATTTCATCTCTAACACTCTCACCTGGTAAGTTAAATTTCAATTCCTCAGTTGGAGTAAAATTCTTATTTTCATTTATAATTTTTTTAGAAACCTCAAGTAAACTGTTTCTATTCATTATAGTTTTATCTTCAGGTCTTAAGTATTTCATAGGAACTGCTTCAACAGGAGAAGTTGCTGTTTTTCCGTATCCAATGATATCAAAGACTTTTAAAGGCGCATAATTTGGATCTTTTTTAGCTTCTTTAGTTTCAGACCACCTTGCCAACATTTCTTTACAACCACCTCCAGCAGGTATTAAACCTACAATAGTTTCAACTAAACCAATTACAATATTAGTATGAGAAGCTACAAAATTACTTTGAACTAAAACTTCAAATCCACCTCCTAAAGTTAATCCTGATGGAGCAGAGATAACTGGATATTTTGAATATTTTAAATGCTTACATGTATCTTGAAAATATTTAATAAATTTTTCTATAGATTTAAAATCTCCTTTGTCAGCAAAATCCATTGTATAAGTTAAATTTACACCTGCAGAAAACTGCATACTTTCATTAATGATTATTAAAGGTTTGTCGGTAGCTTTTTTTAAAGCATCCATTGAGTCATAATCTAATGCATTAGCTTTGGTAGTGAACTCAACTATATTATGATCTTTAAATCTATAAATTTGTGCTGAGCTGTTCCCATCAACACTTTGGGCTTTTCTTTTAACTTTTCCAACAGTTTCAATATTTGTGTATTTTTGTCTCTCTCCGTAAAATTTTTCATCTTTTGTTTTTGACAATTCCTCTAAAAATTTATTTCCCTTAAATTCATCAATTTTGCTAAAAAAGTTTTCAACTCCTATTTCTTCTAACATTTCAAAAGGGCCTTTAGCCCAATTAAATCCTAGCCTCATCGCTTCATCAATATCGTTAAAATTTTTTGTAATTTCTGGAACTAGAGATGAAGCATATTTAATTATTTTTGATAAAACAGACCATGCATACTCCCCATATTTGTCTCCTCTATTTATTAAAGCATTAAGATCAACCTTATCTGATTTAACATCAATTTTTTTACTTGGTGAATATTCTCCAGTTTCTAAATTCAAAGCCTCTAAAACTTTTGATCCACCTTCTTTATTTATTCTATAAAAACCACCCTTACCTTTTCTTCCTGTGTACCCGGTATCAATAAGTTTTTTAACTAATGGAATTTCTTGAGCTACAATATGAAATTTATCTGTTTGTGGAAGTTCCTTAATAAAGCTTTTTAAAACATCGGCCATTAAATCTATACCAATCAAATCATATAAACCGAAAACTCCAGTTTTTGGTATTCCCATTGGTCTTCCAAAAGTTGCATCTGCTTCCTCTACGGATAGCTTCATTTTAAAAGCTTCTGTCATAGCAATTTGCATTGCATAAACGCCTACTCTATTTCCTAAAAACCCTGGGGTATCATTACAAACAATCGCTCCTTTCCCTAATTCAACTTCACAAAATTCTTTTAAACTATTAATTTTATCTAAATCATTATTTTCATTTTTAACTATTTCTAATAAACCCATATACCTAACAGGATTAAAAAAGTGAGTAATACAAAAATCTTTTTTTTCTTTATCAGTGAGATTTTCAGATAAAACTTTAATTGGTATAGAAGATGTATTAGATGAAACTATTGCTCCATCCTTTCTAGCTTTAAATATCTTTTCATAAATTTGATGTTTGATATCAATTCTTTCAACAACAGCTTCCACAATCCAATCAGCATCTTTAACTACATCAAAGTTATCGTTTATATTTCCAACTTTAATATTGTTTATTTTAGATTTATCAATTAACAACGGTGGTCGAGATTTGTGAATTCTTTCTCTAGCATTTGTAGATATTTCTGTAGTTAAATCTAATAAAGTAACAGGAACGTTCGCATTACATAAATGGGCTGCTATCCCACTACCCATTGTACCTGAACCAATGACAACGACATTCTTTATTTTCATAAAATGAAAAAATTATTAATGATTAATTCCTCTGAGTCTTTCAGATCTTCTTCTTAATAACTCAGCTGTAACCAAAATTAAAGTAGATAAAATAATTAAACAAGTTGCAACTGCTAATATAGTTGGGCTCAATTGCTCTCTTAAACCTGTCCACATTTGAATTGGGATAGTTGTGTTTTCTAATCCAGCTAAGAATAATACAACAACAACTTCATCGAATGATGTCACAAATGCGAATAATCCTCCAGAAATTACTCCTGGGAGAATTAATGGTAATGTAATTTTCATAAATGTGTGAACGGGATCACTTCCTAAACTTGCAGCAGCTCTTGTAACACTATGATCAAAACCTGAAAGCGTTGCTGTTACTGTAATTACCACAAATGGTGTCCCTAAAATAATATGAGCTAAAATTATTCCAGTATGTGTTGCTGCTAGTCCCGCTTTTGCCATAAAGAAAAATATCGCAACACCAGAAATAATTAATGGAACAATCATTGGAGAAATTAACACAGCCATTATCAAGCCTTTATAAGGCATATGCCTGCTGCTCAATCCTAATGCTGCAACTGTTCCAAGTATTACTGACCCTATTGTTGCAAAAATTGCAATTATAAAACTATTTTTAGCAGCTAATCCCCAAGGATTTTTAGTTCCATAAATCATATCTTTGTACCATCTTAGTGAAAAAGCATCTGGATCAAGACTTTTCATACCATCTGAAAAACTTAGAAACTCTTCAGCGTTAAATGATAATGGAAATATTACAAATAAAGGGGCAATTAAGAAAAAGAAAACTGCTCCGCAGATTGTAAGATAAACATAATGCCAAATTCGATAATGTGGTTCAGTATATTTTGGTAAAGCCATCTTATTTATCCTAATTTAATATTATCAATTCCAACTATTTTATTATACAGCCAGTAAATAGCTAAAACTCCAGCTAACAACATCAATCCCATTGCAGAGGCAAAACTCCAATCGAGTGTACTCTTCATATGAAAAGCAATTTGATTACTTATTAAAGTACCAGATGCACCACCAACTAAAGCTGGCGTTATGTAATATCCAATCGCTAAAATAAACACCAATAAACATCCTGCTCCAATTCCTGGGATTGTTAAAGGAAAGTACACTTTCCAGAATGCTACAAAAGGTGTTCCACCTAATGATTTTCCAGCTCTCATTAAACTTGGTGAGATAGTTTTCATCACACTATAAAGTGGTAAAACCATAAATGGCAGTAAGATTTGTGTCATTGCAACATAACTTCCTGTTTTATTGTACATCATTTCAGGTCTGTTATCGTCATCCACCAGTCCTATTCCAACAAAGAAGTCATTTACTACTCCTTGTTGTTGTAACAAAATCATCCAACTGGCTGTTCTTACAAGTAGTGATGTCCAAAACGGAAGCAGTACGCAGATCATCAGCAAGTTACTGTACTTCATTGGTAAAGTAGCTAGCAAATGAGCTATAGGGTAAGCCATTAAGAAACAAAATACTGTTACAAAAAAAGCAATTTCTAAAGTTCTTAACCACAAAACTCTATGAATTCTTCTATCTTCTTCAACACTTACAATTTTTCCTTCTTCATTTCTATACATATCCATAGCTTTTAGATATTTTTGATTTGTAACTTCTGGTGCTCTTCTTTTGATTGCTCTCCAGTAATCTACATCAGCCCATCTTTTATGAACTGACATTATTTGTTCTTTATAGTTTCCTTCTTCAAATTTTTTGGAGGCTCTTCTTAATTTTTTAATAATACTTTTAAATCCATTTTTCGTGTAATTAAGTTGTGTAGATAATTTACCTTCACGTTTTTCATCAACTAATTTTATAAAATCTTCATGAAAGGCAGCAAAAACTTCTTCATCAGGTAACTCTTGACCATCCCATGTTTCCATAGCTTTAAAAGTTTTTGGAAGCATTTGTGTTACCATTTTATCATCAACACTTCTCAACAACATGTCACCTATTGGAAAAACATAAGTGATTATTAAAAAGAATAATAAAGGAGCAACAAGTAAAAAAGCTTTTATCTTATTTTTTCTTTCAGCTTTTTTTAAACTTACTTCTAACGGTATACCGTCTGTTGTTAAAATTTTATTTGTTTCTGAGCTCATAAATAAAAAGGGCGGTTATAAAACCGCCCTTTAATTATATTATAAATTTAAGTTCTATAAAACCTAAATTACAGACCAGCTTTCATTGCTTCCCATTTTTCACCAAGCTCTGTGCCGTTGTCAGCCCAGTAAATTGGATCAACTAAGAAGTAATTTTTAGTGTTCTGTGGTGCAGTAGGCATTTGTGGTACCATGTTTGTCTTACCATCTTTGTACCATGGCTCTCCTGCTTCCATAATTGCTATAGATGATTTTCTCCAAGGAGCATATGCAATATATTTTGCACTACCAGCTAACATCTCTGTGCTAGTCATCATAGCTAAAGCTTTCTTAGCCATACCATTTGCATCGTTAGGTCCGCCTTTAACTTGTACGAAATATTCGTAGTCAAGACCTTGAGCATCCCAAACTTGTTTGATTGGTGCACCTTCTCCAACTTCAGCGTTGAAGAATCTACCATTCCAACCAGTTGCCATTACTACTTCACCAGAAACTAGTAATTCAGGTGGTTGAGCACCAGCAGACCAGAATACACATCCACCCTTAGGGTCTGTGCAAAGTTCTTTGATCTTGTTCATTGCTCTTTCAACACCTTTATCTGTGCTTAATTCTTCATAGATGTTAGCGCCACCTTTTCCTGGTTTAACACCATCTGCTGCTAAAGCGATCTCTAAGTTAGTTAAAGCGCTTTTGTAGATAGCTCTTTTTCCAGGGAATTTTTTAGTATTGAAGAAATCTCCGATAGTCTTTGGAGTACCTTTAACATTCTCAGTGTTATAAGCGTAGTTCCAAGAGTATAGGATGTTTCCTACAGCACACTTACTTGGCATTGCAGTAAAGAAATCTTTACTTGCAGGAGTTCCATCTGGAGCTGCTGGGAAGTCTTTGTCAAAATCGAATTCAACAAATAAACCTTCGTCACATCCATTGATAGTATCCATTGCAAATACGTCGATTATATCCCACGTAATTTTGCCAGCTTCTTTTTGTGCTTTGATTTCTGATAATCCACCTGAATAGTCAACCCAAGCAATGTTAATGCCAAGTTTTTTAGCAGTTGGATCACCATAACCTAACTTTTGAGACTCAGTGTAAGCTCCACCCCATGATACAGCTGTTACAGTTGTAGCGAAAGCTGAAGTAGTTACAGAAAGTACAAAAGAAAGTGCTAGTAATATCTTACTAATTGTTTTCATTTTTCCTCCGTTTAAACGTTTAAAAACAAAATTAAAACAATTTCAAAGAGAAGTGTCAACAGCCCTTTTTGGCTAATTGTTAACAATATATAGTATGTTTATTTTGGGTCTAACGCTCTAGCGTCTTCACTATTCCAACCGATCTTAATCTCATTCCCAAGTTTGATATCAAGATTAGATGATGAATTTGGAACCTTAAGAATAAATTCTGGATTACCTAAAAGATTAATTCTTACTCTAGTATGGTCTCCATGGTAAATAACTTCCTCAATTTTACCATTATGAACATTATCCATCTTATCAGAAGGATTAATCAAAGCTCTTTCTGGTCTTAATGAAACAGTAGTTCTGTCACCTTTTGATTTCACTGAAATTGGATTAGCTAGGATTTCTGCATTATTTAGTTTAACTTTACATTTATCTTCAGAAATATCTGAGACTTCACCTGCAAAAGTATTGTTCTCTCCAATAAATTCTGCAACAAAAGAGTTCACAGGTTTTTCATATAACTCATCAGGACTTGATAACTGTTGAACTTTACCATCATTAAAAACTGCAATCCTGTTTGACATTGTTAATGCTTCGCTTTGATCATGTGTCACGTAAACAACTGTTACTCCAATGCTCTCGTGAATATGCTTAATTTCATATTGCATGCTCTCTCTTAAATTTTTATCTAATGCACCAAGAGGTTCGTCCATAAGTACAAGCTGAGGATCAAAAACTAATGATCTTGCAACAGCTACCCTTTGTTGTTGACCACCCGATAATTGTCCTGGCATTCTGGATGCAAAGCCTTGTAGAGAAACCATTGATAAAGCTTTATCAATTTTTTTATCTGCTTCATCCTTTGGAATTTTTCTTACTCTTAAAGGGAATGCTAAGTTTTCATAAACAGTCATGTGAGGAAACAATGCATAATTTTGAAACACCATTCCAATTCCTCTTTTGTGTGGAGGTATACTTGAGATACCTTTTCCATCTAAATAAATTTCTCCATTAGTTGGAGTTTCAAATCCAGCCAACATCATCAAGCAAGTTGTTTTACCAGAACCAGATGGCCCAAGCATTGTTATAAACTCACCTTCAGCGATATCTAAATTAAGACCTTTTACTACTAAGACTTTACCGTCATAGCTTTTGTCTACATTTTCAAATTTGACGAATTCTTTGTTACTACCCATAAAACAGAACACTTTAAAACATGCGTGAGAATAAATTTCAACCCCTAACTTTAACTCTTTATTCTAAGTTCTTTGGGAAAATCATAAAATAATTCTGCACCTTTGTCAGTGACTCTAATCGATTCAGAGGCTTCCACTCCCCAATCCCCAAATTGCATTACTGCTATCATATGAAAAGTTACATTAGGTTTTAGCTCAGTCATATCTCCTTTAGAAATATTTAAAGTATGTTCTCCCCAATCTGGTGGATAACCAATACCGATTGAATATCCTGTCCTCGATGTTTTTTCGATACCATACTTATCTAATATTTTCCAAAAAGCTTGCGCAACATCATCTGCTGTATTTCCTGCTTTAGTTGCATCAATGCCTGCTTGTAATGCTTCAATTGTTTTATTCATCGTATCAATTTTTAATTGATCTGGCTTACCTAACAAAACAGTTCTAGCCATTGGACAATGGTATTTTTTGTGTGTCCCAGCTATTTCAATGATAGTAGCTTCTCCCTTTACAAATTTATCTTCTGTCCATGTTAAATGAGAAGCTGATGTTCCTTTGCCCGTTGGTAGCATTGGAACAATTGATGCATAATCACCGCCAAACTCTGGTGTACCCTTAATTAATGTTGAATATATTTGAGAAACAGCATCACATTGTCTAACACCCGGATTGATTGCTTCTATTGCTTTTTCCATTCCTAGTTTTGTAATTTCAGCTGCAGACTTCATTAATTTTATTTCAGCATCAGATTTAACTACTCTCACCCAATTAACTAATCTTTCACAGTCTTTAATCTTAGCATTTGGTAAACCATTTTTTATTTTCTCATAACAATAAGCTGTAAAATAATGACTATCCATCTCTAGACCAATTAAAAGCTTATCCCATTTCTTTTCTTTAATTAGATCAACTAATGCATCGTATGGATGTAATGGCCAAGTATGAATATATTTTTCATTATATTTAATTATATTTTCATCTTTCAAATATGTTTTTATATAAGCGCCTCCAGCATCTTGATCCCTTACAAAACAAATAGGTTCATCACAATTAACATGAACAATTACACATTGTGCATAATAGAAAGACCATGCATCATAACCCGTTAGATAATTCATATTGGATGGGTCTTGAGAAATTAAAAGTTCAATGCCTTTATCCTGCATTAATGATTGGACTTTTTTTAATCTATTTTTGTATTCTTCTTTTGTAAAATTCATGTTTAATTTTTAAATAATCTTCCAAATCCTTCAATATTATAATTTGAATTAATAAGTTCTAAACAATCCCAAATCAAAGCTTGGTTACTAGATATAACAGGTTTGTTTAATTCTTTTTCTAAGTCATTAATTAATGAGAGCACTGGTAAAGCAGTGCATGATACAAATAGCGCATCACTTTTTGACAAATCAATTTTTTTTAAAACACTAAATAGATGATTGGAATCTACTTTTCCAATATCTAGATCTGAAGCTATATCAAAATAATTCATATCATTTATTTTAAAATTTTCTTTATTAAAAAATTCAACAACAGAGTCATTTATTTCAGATGTATAAGGAGTGAAGATTGACAAATTTTTTATACCTAGTTTTTTCATTCCTTTTATTGCTGCGGTAATTGGTGTTGATACTTTTGTATTTGGTTTTGCCTTATTTACTTTTTCAAAAATTGAATCATAACCTGCAGCTATCGAACCAGATGTGCACCCATAAGCTACACAATCTAATTTCTGATCAGGTAAAATTTCTTTTGTAACATCTGTAATATCATCAGCCATTTTTTTTAAGGTTTCATTTGTAAGTGGATTATAGCATTTAATTCGATTACAAAATAAATCTATATTTTTTCCATAAATTACATTATTGAAATCTTTTTCAATTCGAAAATCGCTCGCTAATGTTATTAACCCAATTCTTGGATAGGGTTTTGAATTAAATTTTGGATCTATTTTATTAAGTTCCATAGATGAATACTATTATTATTGATTTTAATTTCCAATAAAATAAATAAGAGATCATGAATTATGAAGATTTCAAATTTTTAAGTTTTGATTGTTACGGAACTTTAATTGATTGGGAATCTGGAATTTGGAATGCATTTCAACCAGTTATACTCTTTAATAGTAGAAATGATTTGACTAGAGAAAAAGTTTTAAGAAATTTTGCATTATTAGAATCGGATCAACAAAAACAAACTCCATCAATGTTGTATTCTGAAATCTTATTAAATGTTCATAAAAAATTTACTAAAGAAAATGAATTAAAAACAACAGAGGAGCTTGATAAAAACTTTGGTAACTCAGTTCCTTTTTGGCCAGCATTTGCTGATAGTGCGGATGCATTGAGATTACTTAAATCAAAATTTAAATTAGTAATCCTTTCAAATGTAAATGTGAGTGGCTTTACTGCTTCTAATAGATGGTTAGGAGTTGAATTTGATGAAATTTATACTGCAGAACATGTTGGATCTTACAAACCAAATCCAAGTAACTTTGAATATATGTTTGATAATTTAAAAAAAGCACATGGTGCTGAAAAAAAAGATATTCTTCATGTTGCTCAAAGTCTTTTTCATGATCATGTACCAGCAAAAGAATTTAACATGAGCACTGTATGGATTGATCGACAAAATCTAAGTAAAGGTGGTAATTGGGGTGCTACTAAAGTTGTTGAAAACCAACCTAATCCAGATGTTATTTTTGAAGATTTAATTTCTTTTGCTAATAAAGCTATAAGCTATTCAATAACCTAGTTTTTTATCAATTAAATTATTTAACTCTTTATTTTCCAAAAATAACTTCAGATTTTCAAAAAAAATATCTAAAACCATTTCTACATAATTTCCCTCACTATCAGAAGAAACATGAGGGGTAATTATCAAATTAGGTGTATCCCAAAGCTCAGACTCTTTGGGTATAGGTTCTTGAGAAAACACATCCAGTATCGCACCAGCTATTTCATTATTTTTTAATTTCTCACACAAAGTTTTATAATCTAAAACTGTTTCTCTTCCTATATTCACTATTCCACAAGAAGGTTTTAACATATCTAATCTTTTTTTATCTATCAGACCTATCGTTTCATTTGTTTGTGGAACAGCTAAATAAAGAAAATCAGCTACAGGTAAAACTTCATCTATTTTGTCGAAAGTAATCACTTTAGAACATCCATCTACAGATCTACCTTTTCTATTAACTCCTATTACATCAACATCTAATTTTGCAATATGTTTGATCATTGATCCACCAAGAGAACCTGTTCCAACTACAATAACTTTTTTTCCCGCTATTGGTTTACTGAGCAAAGATATGAATTCCTTATTTTTTTGATTTGTAACAATTTTTGTTATGTGGCTTTGAAGCATCAAGATACTCATCAAACCAAATTCTCCTGCTTTTTTTGCATGCACTCCACTGCTGTTTGTTAAAACACATTTTTCACTCATCCAGTCAAAAGGATATAAATGATTTACGCCGGCTGAAATAACATGAATCCATTTCAAATTTGGAGCAATATTTTTTATCTCTTTTGTTGGAAAGTTCCATCCTAATAAAATATTGGAATTACTTAATGATGATTCAAAATTATCATCATCCCAATCAATTAAATATTCTATTTTATCTTTAACCTCAGGAAATACCTTTAATTTTTTTTCAAAAATTTCTTTTGTAATTGTATTATTTATTTCACCTTCTAAATCACATGGTAACGAACCAGCTTTCCAGTGATTATTTCTTATGTGAATCTTAATTTTTTTGTCTGTCAAATAGTTCTCACTTTTTTATTTCATATATTCTTAAATTATTATAAAGTCTAATTAAAGAAGACACATAACTCGTCGTGTAATTTTTGTTTCATTTACGAAAGTGGGATCGGTTTTCTTAAATTTAATTATTTAAGGAGGTTAGGATGAAATTTGGATACTTTTGTAATACCACTAATTGGACAAAAAAACCTTACGAACAATTGCTAAAAGAAGCTCAAGAGATCACAACATATTGTGATGAAAATAATTGGGATTCTATTTGGTATACAGAACATCATTTTAATCATGAAGGAATGGAGTCTTGCACAAATCCTATAATGATGGGTGTTGATGCAGCTGCAAGAACAAAACAAATTAGAATTGGTCAAGCATGTAATGTGATTACTTTTCATAATCCAATAAGACTAGCTGAAGATATAGCTTTACTAGATCAACTTTCAAATGGAAGAGTTGAAGTTGGTATTGGAAGAGGTGTTTATGGAAGAGAAGCAGTAAATATGAATAAAGAGGCTGATTTAAAAGATCAGGCTAAGAATTTTAGATTGTTTGAAGAAACTCTTACAATTATGAAAAAAGCTTGGACAGAAGAATTTTTTAATCATCAAGGAGAGTTTTACACATACCCATCACCAAACTTTGTTTGGCAACATGATATGAGTCCACCAAATGAAAAATTTCTAGATACTAAAACTAATGAGATTAAAAAGATTAGTGTAGTTCCTAAACCAAAACAAAATCCTCACCCACCTATTTGGCAAGTTGTGGATGGTGCAAGATCAATTGAATGGGCCGCACAAAATGGTTTAAATACAATAATGTGGATACCAACAGTAAAAGCTTTAAAGAAAAGATTTGAAATTTATCGAGACGCAAAATCAAAAGCTGAAAATAGAGAAGTGCCTTTAGGTGAAGGAATATCTTTGGTAAGAGACATGTTTGTAGCTGAAACAATGGAAGAGGCTGAAAAAATGGCTGGTGAACATATAATTAATTATATGAAATGGGTTTGTCATTGGAGAGGTCTTGGTAATCACATGGATCCTGGAGAAGAATTACCTGAGACTAAACATAAATTAGATTTACTTAATTATGATTTTTTACATAAAAGAAATCTATTATTTGGTACTCCAGAGTATGTTGTAAATAAAATTAATGAACTTCAATCTGAATTAAATCTTCAAAATTTACAAGTATGGTCAAACTTTCCAGGCATTGATCATAAAGCTTGTATGAGAAGTATAAAATTATTTAATGATGAAGTTATTCCAAAAATTAATTTAGACACCTCAAATCTTGAAAGAGCAAGTTAATGAAACTTGAATTAAGAAAATTTACAAAATTTGTTGATAAAACTTTTATTGAAGGTGGTAAAGAAGCAAAAGAACCTGTCCTTTTAGTTTCAGTTGCAGCTGTATTTAAAAATCCATGGGATGGACAAGGCTTCGTAGAAGATCTAAAGCCTGTTATCTTAGATCTAGCACCAAAGCTAGGTGATCTATTGGTACCAGAATTAATTAAAGAAATTGGATCTCCAGAAAAAATTTTAGCATATGGTAAAGCAGGTATTGTTGGTTTGAATGGTGAAATTGAGCACGCATCAGCATTTATTCACACATTAAGATTTGGAAATAAATTTAGAGATGCAGTTGGTGGCACTTCTTATTTAAGTTTTACTAATACGAGAGGTCCTGCAGGATCAAAAATTTCAATTCCAATGATGCACAAAACAGACTCAGGTCTTAGACCATATTATTTAACTCATGAGTTCACAATACATGATGCTCCATTTGATAACGAAATAGTAATTGCTATAGGAGGTGCATCAACTGGCAGAGCTCATGCTAGAACAGGTGATCGTTATCAAGATATGAAAGAAATGGGATTAGATCCTAAATAAAAATGTCAAAATCTAATTTTGATAATAATCAAAATTATTTCAATTTTATCGATAATAAAACTATTCCTTTAGTTTTTGTTCATGGTGTTGGATTGGATCACAAAATGTGGAATTCTCAAATTAAATCATTCTTAAATTTTTCTACACTTACTTATGATCTATTAGGTCATGGCAAAACAAATTTTGAAAAAGAGAATGTAACCTTGGATGATTTTTCCAATCAATTGTTATCGATTTTAAATTTTTTAAAAATTGAAAAAATAAATTTAGTAGGATTTTCTCTAGGCTCATTAATTGCCTTAGATTTTGCATCAAAATTTGATAAAAAAATTAACTCTCTCACACTAATTGGGACGACCTACAAGAGAACTGATGAACAAAGAAAAATGGTTATTGATAGATATAACCAAGCAAAACTCAACAAACCAATTTCAAAGCAAGCATTAAAAAGGTGGTTTAGTGATAAATATTTAAATGAACATCCTGAAACTTATGATGAATTTATGCAAATTTTAAACAAGAATCCTAATGATCATAAGAATTTTTTAAAATCATATAATTTATTTGCAAATCATGTTGATGACATTGAAAAAATTAAAAAAATTAATTGTAGAACTTTAGTCATGACAGGCTCAAATGATCCTGGATCAACTCCATTAATGTCTAAGGAATTATCTAATGATCTTGCTAATGCAAGATTTATTGAAATTCCTGATGGAAAACATCTTTGTAGTATAGAATGTGCAGATATAGTAAATAAGAATATAAATAAATTTATAGAAAATTAAATGTCAGAAATTCCGCATTTTAAAATGTTCATCAATGGAGAATGGGTAAACTCTTCATCAAATAAAAAAATAGAAACCCTAAATCCAGAAAATAATGAAGTTTGGGCTACAGTACCAGAAGCAAATGAGCAAGATGTTGATCACGCAGTTAAATCTGCTCAAAAAGCATTTGATAATTCTTGGAGCACTTTGCATCCAAGAGAAAGAGCTAAGTATTTAAAATTGATCGCTGATCAATTAAGAAATAACGCTGAACACCTTGGAAAAATTGAGACTGTAGATACTGGCAAGCTTTATAGAGAAACAAAAACTCAAGCTAATTATATAGCTGAATATTATGATTATTTTGCAGGTCTTGCAGATAAAGTTGAAGGGACAGTAGTTCCAATTGATAAACCAGATATGCAAGTAACAACAACTCGTATTCCTATAGGTGTTGTAGCTGCTATTATTCCATGGAATTCTCAAATGCTTTTGACTGCAGTAAAACTAGCACCAGCATTAGCAATGGGAAACACTGTAGTTATAAAAGCCTCTGAACTAGCACCTGTAACTTTGCTAGAGTTTGCAAAACTTGTAGAGAAAACAGGAATACCAAAAGGAGTTATTAATGTAATTACAGGACTCGGTGAACCATGCGGTAAAGCTCTTACGACTCATGATCTGGTAGAAAGAATTGCGTTTACAGGTGGACCTGAAACAGCAAAACATATTGTGAAAAACTCCTCTGAAAATTTATCTCAAGTAAGCTTAGAGTTGGGTGGAAAAAGTCCAGTAGCTGTATTTGATGATGCTGATCAAGAAAATGCTCTTAATGGAATTACCGCAGGTATATTTGGAGCTAGTGGACAAAGTTGTATTGCTGGATCAAGATTGTATCTTCATGAAAAAATTTATGATGAGTTTTTAAATAAATTAATTAATAAAGCAAAAAAAATTAAATTGGGTGGACCTATGGAACCTGATACACAAATGGGTCCTCTTAACAGCTATAAACAATTAGAAACTATTGAAAAAAATATCAAAGCTACAATAGATCAAGGTGGAAAAATAAAATGTGGTGGAGAAAGATCATCAATTTCAAATAAAGGATATTATTTCCCTGCAACGATTATTGAATGTGAAAATCATAATCTCCCTACTGCTGAAAATGAGTTATTTGGACCAATTTTATCTGTTATGAAATTCAAAACTGAAAATGAAGTAATAAAACTTATGAATGATAATAAATATGGATTGTCTTCTGGAGTTTATACTTCAAATTTAGCAAGAAGTATGAGAGTTTCAAAATCAATAAGAGCAGGTATAGTTTTTGTAAATACTTATAGACTTATCTCTCCAATGGCTCCATTTGGTGGAATAAAAGATAGTGGTTACGGAAAAGAAGCAGGAATTGAATCAATTAAAGACTATACAAGAATAAAAACTACTTGGTACAATTCATCTGATAAGCCAATGGCTGATCCATTTACAATGGGATAAAATTTTGCCAATTAAACATCTTTTAATCTTATTGTTTATAATGATTGCGCATGGAAGTGCTTTTCCTGTTGCAAAACTGGCCTTAAATAATTCTGTACCTCCAATATTAATGGCCTCTCTTAGAATGGGATTAGTATTAATTATTTTAATTCCATTTTGGAAATTTAAATTACCTCCAAAGAAATATTTAAACTCTTTACTGATATTTTCTATTTCAATGGGTGTTATGGTTTATGTTTTTATGAATCTTTCGTTATATAATTCCTCAATTATTTCACCTATAATTTTAGGATCTCAGCTAGCAATACCATTTGGAATAATTACAAGTGCAATAATATTAAATGAGAACATTAGTATGAAAAAATGGGTTTTAATTTTTTCTTCATTTATAGGAATATTGATTATTTTTTTTGATCCTGCATTAGTAGATAACTTTTTAGGATTATTTTTTGCAAGTTTAATGGCTCTTTTTTTTGGATTAGCTCAAGTTTATTCGCGACAATTAAAAGAGTTAGATACTAGTATGATTAACGCTTTTACAGGTTTGTTTGGATTTTTTTTATTAATGCTAGTTTCTTTCTTTATTGAAGGAGACACCATGAATAATTTAAAATCAATTAATTTAGATTCATGGTTATTGATATCTTATCAGGCAATTATTGTTTCATTATGTGCGCATTTACTAATGTTTTATCTGTATAAGTTTTACACTGTTGGAAAAATATTTCCGTTCTATTCATTATTTCCCATATTTGGGATTTTGCTCAGTTATCTTATTTTCGGAGAAATTCCTTCTTTTCTATTTGCAATAGGAGGCATTATAGTGATTGCTTCAGTGATTTTACTTCAAAAAGTAAGATAATTTGCTTATTGAATATTTCTAGAAATTAGCTTTAATTTCCTGTTTTTATAAATTGTTAACAATAAAAGAGGACGATAATGAAAAAACTATTAATCGCTGCCTTTATATTTGTATCTACTTTCTCAACAAATGTATTTGCAGAAATCAAAATGGGAATTATTCTTGGATTTACAGGTCCAATTGAATCTCTAACTCCAGCAATGGCAAACTCAGCTGAACTAGCATTTAAAGAAGCTTCAGACTCAGGATCATTGTTAGGTGGTGAAACTATTTCAGTAGTAAGAGCAGACTCAACTTGTGTTGACTCAGCAGCAGCAACAGCAGCAGCTGAAGGTGTTATTTCACAAGGTGTAGCAGCAATTATGGGAGCTGACTGTTCAGGTGTAACAGGTGCTATTGCATCAAACGTTGCAGTACCAAATGGTGTTGTAATGATTTCACCTTCAGCAACTTCTCCAGGATTAACAACTCTTGATGATAAAGGATATTTCTTTAGAACAGCTCCTTCAGATGCAAGAGGTGGTCAAATTCTAGCTGATGTCACTAAAGACAGAAAAATTAAAAGTGTAGCTATTACATATACAAACAATGACTATGGTAAAGGATTAGCAGATGTTTACAAAGCAGCTGTTGAGGCTCATGGCATTAAAGTAACAACTACTACTGCTCACGAAGATGGTAAAGCAGATTACTCATCAGAAGTAGCAACATTAGCTTCTGCTGGTGGAGATGCTGTAGCAGTAATTGGTTACCTAGACCAAGGTGGTAAAGGAATTATCCAAGCATCATTAGACTCTGGTGCATTTGATACATTCATTTTATCAGATGGTATGATTGGGCAATCACTTGTTGATGCTTTTGGAAAAGGATTAAATAAGTCTTTTGGTTCATTACCAGGATCAACTGGAAAAGGTGCAGGAGTATTTGCTAAAGTTGCAAGTGCAGCAGGCATTGACTCTTCAGGACCTTATACTGGTGAATCTTATGATGCAGCAGCTTTAATTGTTTTAGCAATGCAAGCAGGTGGATCAGCTGATAGAGCTTCTATTGCAAAAAATGTAATGGATGTTGCTAACGGTCCAGGAACTAAAATTTATCCAGGCCAACTTAAAAAAGGTTTAGACCTTTTAGCTAAAGGAAAGAAAATTGATTACGAAGGTGCAACTGGTGTTTCATTTACTGATGTAGGTGAAGCAGAAGGTTCTTTCTTAGAGCAAGAAGTAAAAGGTGGAAAATTTAAAACCAAGAAACAAAGATAGTTTTAAAATTTAAATTATTAAAACCCCCTAATTTAATTAGGGGGTTTTTTTTTAAAAGATATATTTATCAGCTATATACAAAAACCAAGCTGCTGCTGCTCCCATTAGAATATATTTCATACAATTATTTTATTTCAATTTTTTCAGGAAGTATACCTCTTGGTCTATACCTCATAATCAATAACAAACCTATTCCCATTAATAAAAACCTAAAGTAAGGAACACTTTCAATTAAATGAGCTTTAATAACATTTGTTTCTGACAAACCAGCTGTAAAGAAATTAATTAAATATAAAGACATAGGTGCTGCCTCAATCCATAAAAACCAGACAACAAAACCACCTAAAATCGCTCCAAAATTATTTCCGCTTCCACCAACAATAACCATGACCCATATTAAAAATGTATATCTCATAGGTCTATAACTTCCTGGAGTAAATAAACCATCTTGTGTTACTAACATTGCACCTGCGATACCAACAATTGCCGAGCCTAAAATAAAAATTAGTAAATGTTCTTTAACAACATTTTTTCCCATCGCATTTGCTGCTTCCTCATTATCCCTGATAGCTCTCATCATTCTTCCCCAAGGTGAGTAAAGAGCTTTTTGAGTTAGTATTAATAAAATTATTACAACTGTTAAAAATAATCCTGAGTAACAAAGTTTTACAAACACTGATGAGCCTTCAATAACCATTTGATTTAAAGCAGCCTGTCTTTCAGCTATATCTGAAATTAAATTTAATTTTCCAGAATTAAATTTTTCAACTAAATTAATAAACCAATCAGTAGACTGTAAATTTACCTCATATGGAACTGGTCTCTTAAGACCTATTACATTTTTTACACCTCGCGTTAACCAATCCTCATGTTTTATTATCGCAATAACAATTTCAGAGATAAGTAAAGTTGCTATAGCTAAATAATCTGCTCTTAAACCTAAAGCAATTTTTCCAACTATGAAAGCTAATCCACCAGCAAATAAAGCTCCAATTACCCATGAAAACATTATTGGTAATCCAAAACCACCAAGAAATCCTGTTATGGCTGGGTCAACAGATTCAATTTTTTCAATTCCTGGCTCCGCAGTAATTCTAATTATTATTACACCTGTTATGATTAATGCGGCAATTCCATAATTTCTTAATTTTGAAGATTCGTAATTTTTTAAAGCAAACCTAATCACCATTATAATTACAATGATTAACCATAAGCACATTAAGATATCAAAACCACCTGCTCTCCATGCTTCTTGCACAGGATCAACAGAAACAATTACAGCAGCCAAACCACCTAAAGCTGCATAACCCATAATTCCAAAGTTAATTAGACCTGCATATCCCCACTGTATGTTTGCACCCATACTCATAACTGCAGAAATTAAACATAAATTAAAAATAGATAGAGCTATGTTCCAAGATTGAAATATTCCAACTAAAATGATTAATCCCATCATTATTGAATAAGCTGCAATAATATTTAGGTGTTTTTTAATCACAATAACCTTCCTTTAAATATTCCTTGAGGTCTATAAAGAAGAACGATGACTAAAATAGAAAAAGATACTGCAAATTTATAATCTGTAGATAATAGTTGAACCAAACCCTCTGGTTCTAAACTTTCAGGCAATATATAAACAAGAAACTTTTTATAAGCATATGTTAAAAATATTTCTGAGAAAGCAATTACATAGCCTCCTAGGAATGCACCAAATGGATTTCCTATACCCCCAACTATAGCTGCAGCAAAAATAGGAAGCATATTATTAAAGTAAGTAAATGGTTTAAAACTTTTATCTAGACCATACAACACTCCACCAATTGTCGCTAATATTCCAGCAATTATCCATGTGACCATTACTATTTTTTTAGGATCAATTCCTGACAATAAAGCAAGATCTTCATTGTCTGAATATGCTCTCATACTTTTTCCAGTTTTTGTTTTATTTAAAAACCAAAATAATGCAGAAACTAAAATAATTGTAACAAAAATAGTAATTACTTGGGTTGATTTGATAGCAAGTCCCTCGTTTAATCCTGTCATTTCTTTAAATTCTCCAGCTTTAATCAAAAATTTTTGTCCATCAAAAAATCTTCTGTCATCTGGCCCTATAATTATTCTTACAAGTGCTTGAGTTAAAAACATTACTCCAATACTGACCATTGCAAATTGAACTGGTGGGCTTTTGTTGGTTCTGTAATATTTGAAAACAAATTTATCTATGAACAACATATAAATAATCATACAAAGAATAGCGAAAGGAATTGCCAATAATGCTGTTGGTAAAAATCCTAAAGAAACACCAAGAGATTGAAAATACCAAGTAAACAAAACTGCGAACATTGTACCAAAAGACATCATGTCTCCAGTAGCAAAATTAGCAAATCTCAATACTCCATAAATCAACGTAACAAATATTGCACCTAAAGCTAATTGTGACCCATACGTCAAAGCTGGCACAAAAATATAATTTAGAAGTAAAACAATTGCGTTTATAAAATCCATATTAACCGCCTAAAAAAGATCTCCTAACTTCAGGATCATTTAATAACTCTTTGCCTGTCCCGTCATGTTTATTTTCACCTGTCACTAAAACGTAACCCCTATCTGAAATATTAAGAGCTTGTTTTGCATTTTGTTCTACCATTAATATTGCAACATTAGTTCTTTTTACTTTTACAATATGATCAAACAATTCATCCATCACAATTGGTGAAACTCCAGCTGTTGGTTCATCTAACATTAAGACACTTGGCCTAATCATTAATGCTCTTCCAAGAGCAACTTGTTGTCTTTGACCCCCAGATAATTCACCAACTAATTGATTTCTTTTTTCTTTTAAAATTGGAAATAAATCATAGATCTCATCAATAATTTGTTGATAATTTTGATCCATTAAAAATGCACCCATTTCTAAATTTTCCTCTACTGTCATCCCTGCAAAAACATTCTTAGTTTGAGGCACAAATGAAATACCTTGTTTAACTCTATCTTGAGGAGATAATTTAGTAATATCTTTACCATCAATTGTAATAGAACCAGACTTTAGATTTAATAAACCTAGCATTGCTTTCATTGCTGTAGATTTTCCTGCACCATTTGGTCCAAGTATAGAAACAATTTCTCCACGATTCACATTTACTGAACAAGAATTGATAATATCTGGCCCATTACCATAGCCACCTGTCATATTATTTCCTTCAAAGTATGCCATTAATATAATCCTAACATTTCAGGTATGTATCTTCCTGGTAACATAGTAAAAATACCAGCTACAGTTAAACCAATAAAATTTCCTACCATAAAAATTTTATGGAGAAGCACTTGTTTTTTTCTAATAAAATAAATTGATAAAGTTAAAGAAATTATTACCCAAATACTTAGTAGGTGTATCCAGCTGTATAAACCATCATTTAATTCTTTAATCCAAAAAGATGAAAATGATACATACATCATCAAAGATATCCAAATCCAACCAATTATTTTGTGAGTTGATCCACCTTTTTTTGACAGAAGATTTTTAATACCAAATCCTACTGCTAAAATTGCTAATATTAAATGTGATGTTATTGTCATTTTAATTATTTTTTAATTTTGATCCTCTTCCTAAATAACTCTCAATTACTTTTTCATCTTTTTTTGCATCTTCTACTGAACCCTCAAATAAAACAGAGCCTTCTGCCATAACTATAACTGGATCACATAATCTACTTATAAAATCCATATCATGTTCAATCATGCAAAAAGTATATCCTTTTTCTTTATTAAGTTTTTCAATAGCTGTGCCTAGATCTTTTAAAAGCGTTCGATTAACACCAGCGCCCACTTCATCTAATAAAACTAATTTTGCATCTACCATCATTGTTCTTCCAAGTTCCAACAATTTCTTTTGTCCTCCAGATAAATTTCCTGCTAACTCATTAGAAAGATGACCTAGATTTAAAAATTCTACAACTTCTTTAGCTTTATTTTTAATTTGCTCTTCTTCATTTTTAACTAATTGAGGTCTTAACATCACGTTGACTAATTTTTCACCTGATTGATTACCAGGCACCATCATCAAATTTTCTAAGACAGAAAGGTTTGTAAACTCATGAGCAATTTGAAATGTTCTTAACAATCCTTTTGAAAAAAGTTCGTAAGATGGAACGTCTGTAATATTTTCATCATTAAACATTACAGTTCCTCCAGATGTCTTTAAATTACCAGCTATTAAATTAAATAAAGTAGTTTTTCCAGAACCATTGGGCCCGATAATGCCAGTGATTGATCCTTTTTTAACTTTTAAACTACAATCTGAAACTGCTGTCAGACCCCCAAAAGTTTTGGTTAAACCATTTATTTCTAAAATGTTTTCCATAAATTATTTGCTTAATCTTTTATGAATACTATTTAAGGTACTTTCTAAAGATTTATACATACCTTTTTTTGTAAGCTCTTTCAAACCTTGTTCATTGAGTCCTTTAGGAGTTTGAGATTCCTTTACAAGATTTCTTAAATCAACTTTAGAATTAACAACTGCATCTTCAGATAAAGCTAAAAACAATGAAGTGATATATTTTTGAGCATCTAATTTATTAATACCTCTTTTTGTTAACCATTCACTCATAGATCTTTGCATATCATAATATGATGCCATCATTCCCGAGATAGCCCAAAAATTAATTGATAATTTTTCATTTTTAATTTCGATAGTTGTTCCAATTTTATCAAAGAAAGATTTAACACTTTTATTTGGAGGACAGATTGGAACTGGACCTTTTTTTAAAGATATAAATGGTAGTGGTATTGCTCTTATAATTGAACATTTTACTTTTATCATTTTTTTCAATTGTGAAAGTGTAATTGTAGAAATGAAACTGATAATTTTTTGAGAAGATTTAAATTTTAAATCTTTAATTATTTGCTCTCCAACTGTTGGAGTAACTGATAAAAAAACCCAATTCACTTTATCAATTATTTCCTGATTATCTTTAGCAATTATTATTTTTTTAAATTTTCTTTTTAATTTTTGAGCTAAACTTTTATTTCTTGGAGAAATATAAATTTTTTTACACTTTATTTTAGACGTGCAAATACCTTGAATTACTGAATAAGCTATTTTACCTGTCCCAATAAATCCTAAATTCATAAAGAGATTAATATAGTGAATTAATTTAATTAATTAATAAAAAAAGAACCTCTAATTCTTAATAGTTCTCTGCTTAATGCTTTGTTTTCTTTGAAAGGTTTTCTTCCATGAAGCCAAAAGTAATTATTCGCAACAATAATAGACCCCACAGGTAATTTTGTAATAATTTTATATCTACTTCCTTCTAAACAATCAGATAATTTTTGTAAAAAAATCCCTTGTTCCATATTTTTAGGTTCTGGAAATTGATCTATATAAGAAATTTGAGGTCGACCTTCACTATCTTCAGAAAAAACTGGGTGCTCAACTTTATAATCAACATTTTTACTTTTTGGAGAGCCCCAAACAAAATCTTGTTTACCTACTGGATCTTTTGAAAGTTCTTCACAAAATTCCCAATCATCTAGATGCAGCATAGCTGTTTCACCGCCTTCAACATTTTCTTCTTCAATTTTAGTCATCAATAACCAATCAGTTACCTCTTTTACATAAGTACCATCAGTGTGTAGATCCATGTTTCTGTATGCTTTTCTTAAATAAGAGTCACTGTTGTCTTCGTGTTTAACATGAAACCTTGCATAATATTTTCCAGCCATTGAGTCAAAATTTGGGTTTCCTATTAAATAAGCAATAGCAGTTGATAATTTAACAAAAAATTTATCATCCAGTTTTGAACCCATATTTTTAGGTGAAATAATAAAACACCCAGTGTTTCTATCTTTTAAAATAAAGTTCATTAATTCACTAAGTTTAGATTGTGTTAAATCATCTAAACTTTTTGCAATTGTAAATCTTGAAAAAGGTTTCAGTTCTAAAGCTGTTAAATCAAATTTATTAAAAGAAAATTGTAGTTTATCTAAGATTTCATCTTCAATTCTAATATTGTAAATTCTATTTGATTTTTCGTGCTGAGATATATCTAGATCTTTAACTTTTTGCATATAATTTATTATATTAAATTATTTAAAACCGACAACATAACAGCTGAAAAAATTGTAGGGATAACTAAGTTTTTTTTAGTTAAAATAAAAATTAAAATACAGCTAATTAATACAAATAATCTTATCAAGAGATCAGAGCCTGATAAAACTCCAGCTGGAAAAATTATCATTCTTCCAAGTAATGCTGCTAGTGTAGAATATGCAACACAATTAAACCACTGAAAAGCTTTTGATTGAACACTTACTTTTTCTGAGGTTATAGCTCCTAAAAATCTTGAGATAAAAGTAGCTAATGAAGTTACAATTATTGCAAATAAAATTAGATCATGATTTTCCATTTTTTTCTCCAAATAAAAATGCAATTGAACCAGCAATTATTCCTGCATATAAAATAGCCCACTCTGTTGAGTATAAATAAATTACAGGTCCCAAAATTGTTCCTCCAATTACTGATATTGATATACTTATATTTTTCATTGCCCCTATCATCATGCAAAAAAAATAAACTGGATTAACTATTGCTAACCCAATCATGATATTTTTATTCAAGTAATCAGCTAAGAGATAACCAATGACAGTAGATATAATTGCTGTTGACCAGGTGCCAACACCTACTCCAATCCAAAAATCAATTCGATATTTTTGCTCAACTTTTTCATAACTTTCTTTTGCTACTAACCAAGATGATACTGCTAAAAAGTGACAAGACAAAAGATATTTCCATCTTGGTTGTGATTTATGAGCCAATAATGGAAACAAAGAAACTGTCATTGGATATAATCTGAAGTTTACAAGCCATACCGCAATAAAAATATTTATAAGAGAAGTTCCTATTAATAATGACTCTGCCATTACCAATTGTCCAGGTAATGCATACGTAAAAATGCTTGAAGCAGCGCTTTGTTGTAGATTAAATCCTGCATCTTTTAGTAATGCTCCTAGAGCAACAAAACAAGCTGCTAAAGAAATTGTTGGGCTTCTTACACCTAGATTTGATTTAAGACCTTTAAAAAAGATTTCGTGGTTAATCATTAACCACCTAGGAATAATCTACCTACGTCTAGATTACTTAATAGTTCATCCCCTTTACCTGCAATAGCAGTTTGACCTGAAACTAAAACATATCCAATGTCAGCAAACTCTAAACCTTTTTTAGCATTTTGTTCTACTAGGATAATTGTTTTCTTTTCATTTTGTTGCAGGTCTCTTAAAATTTCAAATACCATATCAATATACCTTGGCTCCAAACCAATTGATGGTTCATCAACTAATAAAACACTAGGCTTCATAACTAGAGCTCTTGATATCTCCAGCAATCTTCTTTCACCACCTGATAAAACTTTTGCAGGTTGATTTCTTCTATTTCTAAGTCTTTCGTATTTTTCAAATATTTTCTCGGCTTCTTCATAAGACTCTTCTGTTTTGTCTTTGATATAACCACCCATTAAAAGATTTTCTTCAACAGTCATATCTGGAAATACTGAATTATCTTGAAGTATGTATGCAATTCCTACAGACTTTAGTTTTTCTGCAGGTGTTAAATTAGTTATTTCTTTTCCTTCAATTTCAATTTTTCCAGAAAAAATATTTGTAAATCCATAAATTGAGTGAAGTATTGTAGATTTTCCTGCTCCATTAGGACCAATTAAACATAATGATTGAGCCTTACTTACAAAAAGATCTAGATTATGAAGAATTTCCATTTTTCCATAACCTGCATTCAGGCCACTTATTGTTAAATGAACATTACTTGGAGAAAGTTTTTTTAAATCTTCAGGACCTGGGGCTTTCCCTAAAACTTCATACTGATTTCCCATTATTGTACTCCCAGATAAGCATCTATTACTCGCTTATCATTTTTAATTTCATCTGGTGTACCTTTAGCCAACATTTGTCCATGAGCTAAACAATGAATAGTTTGCGCCAATTGCATTATTACTCTCATATTATGTTCAATAACTAAAAGTGTAATTCCAAAGTCTTTATTTACTTTTATTAACCTATCGATGATACCATTTATTAATGTTGGATTAATTCCAGCTGTAGGTTCATCTAACAATAGCATTTCAG
The DNA here is from genome assembly GCF_052049935.1 of Candidatus Pelagibacter sp. Lineage (GTDB taxonomy): Bacteria > Pseudomonadota > Alphaproteobacteria > Pelagibacterales > Pelagibacteraceae > Pelagibacter. Next base: position 172,667 of record NZ_JBNGZA010000001.1, read on the forward strand.
GTTCATTCATTAATGCCATTGCTAATTCTAAAAGTTTTTGTTGTCCAAAAGATAAGTCACCAGCTCTTAATTTTCTTTTTTGATAAAGACCAACAAAGTTCAGAAGGTTTTCGGCTTTTTCAGTAAGTTCAGCTGGTACTTTTGAGAAAATTGACATTAAACTTTCATCACTAGCTTTATGGCTGATCAACATATTATCTACACAATTTAATTTGCTGTAAATTCTTGTTTGTTGGAAAGTTCTAAGTAATCCCATTTTAGCAATTACTGGTACAGGTAACTCAGATACCTCTTTACCATTAAACTTTATAGAACCTTGGTCAATTGGGTATGTTCCTACTATTGAATTGAATAGAGTAGTTTTTCCAGAACCATTAGGACCAATTAAACCAACTATTGTTCCTTTCTCAACAGACATTGAGACATCTACGTTAGCTTTAACACCACCAAAAGACTTGCTTACATTGCTAACTTCTAAAATACTCATTTTAATTCTACCTGTGCTTTTCGATCAGCTTCATCAACTACTTCACCAAATCTTTCCGGATATTTTTCTCTTAACCACCCCATAATGCCTTCTGGGAAATAAATTACAATTACTACAATTAAAACTCCTAGTGCCACGTACTGCCAGCCTAAGAAGAAAGTCCAAAAACCTTCTTTAAAAATATGAAATACAGTTGCTCCTATAATTGGACCCCACAAAGTTCCTTTCCCTCCTAATATTGCCATAAGAACCATAAAGACTCCCATTTCTCTTCCATCAAAAGCAACATCAGTTGAGTCTATATAACCAACTAAGCCGCCCATAATTCCGCCAGCAAGACCGCAGAAAAATGCGGATATCATCCATCCTGTAATTTTATATTTCATTGTTTGAATACCCATCGCTTCAGCTTTATCTTCGTTGTCTCTGATGGCATTTAAAACCAATCTAAATCTTGTTGTGTATAAAAATTTAATTGCAATAAATGTTAAAACTAAAAGTCCAAAACTTAGAAAATAGAAAAACTCTCCTCTAGCTTCTGTCGTTCCTATTTCTGGAAAAGGAGGTGTAGTAAAACCTTGACCAGCTCCAATAATTTCTATTCCTCCTGAAATTTCACCAGCCGCAATACCTAAACCTAAAGTACAAATTGCAAAATAATGTCCTCTCAAACCTAAAATTGAATATCCAATAATTCCAGCAACTAAACAAGGAACTAATGCTGCAACTGCTAAGCCTACACCCATTCCTTGAAAGAATTGTTTTGGTGTGTGAACAAAAGTTTTTTCTCCTCCACCCTCAGTCCATTCTGCTAATGGAAAAAACATCCCAACTTGAACTGATGCACATAAATACATTCCAAGCCCATAGAATAAAATATTACCAAATGTATTATAACCCATTTCACCACCTTGAACGTTCCAAGTTGTTGCAAGGACAATTAATATACAAAGTATTGATAACTGAACTTTAAAAGCAGGGAAAACAAATGGAGCTGCTAAACCGAAAATTAAAATTCCTAAATATAATATTAAATTTTTATTCATTATTTTAAGTACTCTCTTTTTCTTGAGAGTTTAAATCTTCTGTAAACTAAAATTAAAACTAATAATAAAAATACAGATCCAATTCTAAATTCGGTTCCTAAAATATAATCTGCAAATTCCTCAAATACACCTAGTCCCATTCCTGACATTGCAACTCCAGGTAAATTTCCTAAACCTGCAACAATAACGATCATGAATGATCTGATTGTATAAGGTAGTCCCATATAAGGATGAATTGTGAAAGTTATTGCAATTAACGCACCTGCGACACCACAAAGTGCAGCATTTATACCAAAAGTGGCTGCATAAACTTTCTCGGTATCTACTCCTAAAATTTTTGCTGCTCTCGCGTTTTGAGCAGTTGCTCTAATTGCTCTACCTAATTTTGATTTTTTCATGTAAAGCACCAAACAAATTGCAAATATAATGCTTATCACAGCAGAAAATATTTTTGAATTTGGTAAAGTTACAGAATTGTCAAATAACATTGTTGTTCCATAATGTGAATTCGCTAAAACCACATCAGCTCCAAATGCAAAGTTCATTAATTGCATCATTAAAATACTAATTCCAAATGTAGCTAAAATTGAAATAAATAAATCTCTATCTACTACTTTATTGATCACAGTTTTATAAATTCCTACTCCAACAAAGTACATTACTATTGGACATATTATTACTCCCCAAGCAGGATGAATTCCCGAGAGATACATAAAGTAAGCTATATACCCACCTAAGATCACAAGATCGCCTTGAGCAATATTAATTATATTCATCACTCCCCATTGAAGAGCCATTCCATATGCTATCAGTGCAAATAAAATTCCTAACAATAATCCATCAAGCGTAGCTTGGACTGTTAACATGGGAGCTTGAAATACTAAAAAATCCATTATGTAAAAAAAATTGTTTTTATACAAAAATGCCCTCTAATACTAGAGGGCATTTTTTTTAATTTAGATTATCTGTCAGACCACTTTGGAATTGGGTGAATTAACTCTGCTGAAGCCCATTTAGTAGGAGCTACAACTTTGTTTTCACACTTACTTCCATCGTCATTACACATAACTTGGAACAATACCATTGGCTTATCTACATTCTGACCACCTGGTGCAAATTTAATATTTCCATAAAAAGTTTGCATGTTAGTGTCAGCTAGAGCATCTCTTACTTTCTTTTTATCGAAAGAATTTGCTCTTTCAAACGCATCTTTGAAAACCAATAATGCAGCTGAAGATTCAGCAGCTTGATAAGGCGGCGCATATCCAAACTCTTTAGTAAAATCCGCATCATACTTTATACCATTACCAAAAAATTTATCTTTGTAAGTCAAAGTCTTGTGCCACTGAGAAGCACATAATGCAAACTCTGAGTTTTTACCATGTTGTTTTGATAATTTAGCAGCATCACAGTGTGTCATTGCTAACATTGGAACATCAACTTTCATCTCTGAAATTTGTCTGATTGCAGTTAAAGCTCCTTTAGTGTGACCTGAAACAACTAATACATCTGGCTTAACTGTTTTAACTTTCGCTAAAGTTGCAGCCATATCATTTAGTTCTTTTGGTAACTTATCATCAATGATTATTTTTGAACCAGTTCTTTCTGCAGCTTCCATAACACCTAATCTAACATCCTGAGAAAAAGCATCTTGTTCAAAAGCTTGAGCTATTTTAACTGGCTTACCACCATTTTTTTCTACTGCTAAGTCAATTGCAACATCAAGATATAAATTTGCTGGTGCTAAAACTGCAAATAAATATTTGTATCCTTTCGTAAATAAAGATCTAGATGCACCATTAGCCTCAACCATTGGTACTCCATATTTCTCAGTTACTGGAGCAATTGCTTTTGTTAATCCTGAAGAGTATGGGCCAAGCATAAACTCAACACCATCTTGAGAGATTAATCTTTCTGCAAGTTGCGCAGCTCTTTTAGGGTTAGACTCATCATCATAGTAAATAATTTCAAACTTATAAGTTTTGCCACCAACTTTGATACCGCCCATGCTATTAATTCTATCAACAGCCATGTTGTAACCGTTTTGTGTATGAACTCCGTTTGAAGAGTATTTACCTGTTAATGAAATCGCAGATCCTAAAATAATCTTATCACCTACTACTTTTGCGAACGAAGTAACTGATGAAGATAATAAAATCGCTAATGCAGAAATAAAACCTAAAAAGATTTTTGTTATTTTCATTTTATTTCCTTTGTTAATTAGTTAATTAAAGTAAAATTTAAACTTAAATTAGAATATTTTTCAAGTAGACACATATTCATTTAAAAGAATAATTGATGAAATTTAATTTAATATTCTTGAGTAAATACAATAATAAATGCAATTATAACCAAAACACTCGCTGAAATTGTATTTATTGTTTTTGGATTAGCAGTAATCCATTTAATTAACTTTTGTGCGAGCATTGCATAACCAATCAAAGATAAAAAATCTAGAACAATATAAGTAGTAATTAAAATTATAAATTGAGTTAATAAATTTGAATTAAAATCAATAAATTGTGGGAAAATAAACGGAAAAAACATCCAAGCTTTAGGACTTGTGCCTGCAACTAAAAAACCATCTCTAAAAAAAGATAAATTACTTTTTTTTATTTCTTCTTTATTTGAAATATTTTTTAGGCGCGACTTATAAATATCATATGCAAGATACAAAATATAAATAACACCTATCCACTTAAAAATATTTAGTATAGTCGAGCTTTCTGAAAAAAAGGATCCAATTACAAAAATAACTAATGTTGCTTGTATTAAATTTGCAGTCACATCTCCTAATGCAGACCAAATACATTTACCTACTCCATAATTCATTGAATATGAAATGATTACAATTCGTGGAGTCCCAGGAGTTATAAATAAAAAGATTATGATTTGAAGATAAAGTATGAAATCTAATGGGAGCATTTTCTAAAAAAAAAGATAGTCCTTAAAAACCGGGAGCTAAAGATGGCTAAGAAGGACTATCTGGACCATTTTAGCAAATCCTATATAAATTGCATTATCTATTTTTTAAAAAATTTCGAGAAAAATGAAAAAAAAAGGCAACTTACCAGTCACCAGAGTAAAAAATCTTGAGCCACCAATTGATGATCCTGATTGGATCATTTGGGCGGCTTGGGCTGACCGGATAACTTTTGAGGAAATTGAAAAAAAAACTGGAAAGTCAGAATCTGATGTAATCAAAATAATGAGACGAACACTTAAGCCCTCCTCTTTTAGATTATGGAGAAAAAGAGTAAATCAAAAGAGTATCAAACATAGAAAAAAATTTGAATATTCTAGAAAACAAATAACTAGTAAAATTAAAAAAGGTGATTATCTATAGCTCATGAAAAATATAACAATTTATACTGGTCCACTTTGTAATTATTGTGAGGCTGCAAAAAGATTACTTCAAAGAAATAATGCAACTTATAACGAGATAAATATTGCTACCGTTGATGGTGCGATGGATGAAATGATTAAAAGAGCAAATGGAAAAAGAACTATTCCACAAATCTTTTTTGATAATCAGCACATTGGTGGTTATGACGATATAAGAGCTTTAGAGAAAGAAAATAAGTTAGAAGAAATGCTAAAGTAATTATTCTTTAGGTTTAAAAACTAAACATACACCATTATTACAATATCTTTTTCCTGTGGGTTGAGGTCCGTCATCAAATATGTGACCATGATGGGCATCGCAGTTTTTACAATGATATTCTGTACGAGCATAACCTAAAAGATGATCTGTTTTTGTTTCAAAAACGTCTGGAAGAGATTTAAAAAATGATGGCCAACCTGATCCACTTTCATATTTAGTTTCGCCATCAAATAATTTTATCCCACAGTTAGCACAATGATAACTTCCATCTCGTTTTTCATGGTTAAGTTCACTAGTTCCAGGAGGCTCAGTTCCATCCTCAAACATTACTAGTTTTTGTTCGGCAGTTAAATTTGGATTTTTCTTTGACATTATTTAAATATACTTAGAACATGTTTCATGTAAATAAGAATGTAATTCAATTAATTTTTCAAAATTTTTGTTATAACCACCTCCTAAAACACCGCATAAAGGTATTCGCTGTGAGAAAAAATTTTCTATAACAATTTGATCTCTCATTCTAACACCTTCGTCCGAAATTTTTAACTTTCCTAGACGATCATTATAATGAATATCAACGCCAGCTATATAAAATACAAAATCGAAAAAATATTGATTTAATTCGTATAAACACTGTTTTAATTTTTCTAAATATATTTTGTCCTCTGTATTATCTTCCAGCTCAACATCATAATTACTTAAAGATTTTTTAGCTGGATAATTAGTTTTAGAATGCATACTAAAAGTAAAAACATGATTATCATCTTTAAAAATATCTGCATTTCCATTACCTTGATGAACATCTAAATCAACTATTAGAATTTTATTTGCTAGACCTCTTTCGATCAAATATTTTGCAGCAACAGCTACATCATTAAATACACAATAACCTGCTCCACCATTAAAGTTTGCATGATGACTTCCGCCAGCTGTGTTGCAACTAATTCCAGATTTAATCGCAAGTTTTGCTGATAAAACAGTGCCGCCTGTTGCAATAAAAGATCTTTTTACAACACTATCAACTAATGGAAATCCAATTTTTTTTACACCATCTTTATCTAAAGTTTTATTTTTTATATTGTTTATGTAGTCTAGAGAATGAGCCTTACTTAGAGTTTCAATTGAGCAAGGAGAGGGATATATGAACTCTTTAACTATTTTTTTTTCTTTCAAATATTTTGCAAGTTCTGAAAATTTATTAATTGGAAATTTGTGGTCATCTCCAATTTTTGCAAAGTAATCCTTATGATTAACTACAGGTAGACCCATTTATTTTTCAATAACTCTGACAGGCTTTCCATCTACGCAAGCCTCTAATGCTTCAATCATTTGAGTGTAAAAAATATGATAATTTTCAGCTGTTACATATCCTATATGTGGAGTTAATAAAGCGTTTGGTAAAAATCTAAGCTTATTATTTTCAGGCAATGGTTCTTTTTCATAAACATCTAATCCTGCACCTGCTATTACGTTTGTTGATAATGCTATAATTAAATCATCTTCATTAACAATAGGACCTCTAGAAGTGTTAATTAAAAAAGAGGTTTTTTTCATCTGATCTAATTCTTTCAATGTGATACAATCTTTGTATCTTTCCCCTCCTTGTACGTGGATAGATAAAAAATCAGAATTTTTTATTAAATCTTCTTTGCTACATGGCAAAACATCTAATTCCTTGCATGTATCTAGGTTTAGATTTTCACTCCATGCCATGACTTGCATACCAAAAGCTTTTCCAATTTTTGCAACTTGAGATCCAACTCTTCCAAGGCCAAGTAATCCTAAAATTTTACCTTTCAGTTCAACTCCAACTGTAGTTTGCCAGTATCCTTGGTACATATTATCTATCTCTTCCTTTAGGTTTCTTGCTAAACCTAAAATCAAAGCCCAAGTTAATTCTGGTGTTGGATGTATATTAATTTCTGTACCGCAAACCAATATATTCTTTTTTTTTGTAGCTTCTAAATTTATTGATTTATTTCTGCTACCACTTGTAATTATAAATTTAAGATTTGGGAGATTATTTATTAAACTCTCAGTCATCGGAGTTCTCTCTCTCATTATGAGTAAAGCTTCAAAATCAGCTAATTGCTCAATAGCATCACCTTCATTTTCAAAAGGTTCGCTGAAAATCTTAAACTCATATTTTCCAGATAATTTTTCTAAATCTACAAATTGTTGAGATACGTTTTGATAATCGTCTAATATTGCAACTTTAAGCATTTTTAATTTTTCTATTTGATAAAATTATTCCTGTTAAAATAAAAATTGCACCGAGAATATGATAAAACATAAATTTTTCATTAAAAATAATCATAGCCATTATTGCACTTAATATTGGCATTAAATGTAAAAAAACTCCTGACCTGTTAGCACCAATCATTGAAATACCTTTTATCCATAAAATAAATGAAGCAAGGCCCGGAAATAAAACAACATAGCTTAAAATTAATATAAATGGTTTTTCAACCTTAATAATGTAGCCCAATTGATACTCAATAAAATAAATTGGTATTAAAAATATAAGACCAAAAGTTATTATAACTTCTAATAAACTAAGTTGAGAAAGCTCATATTTTTGCTTTTTTAATAAAGCAGAGTATAAAGCCCATGAAAACATAGCAATGACCATTGTCAAATCACCTTTATTAAAGTCTAAACTCATGAGAACTCCTAAGTTTGCTTTTGTAATAATTAACAATACACCTGTGAAAGAAAAAATTACTCCTAAAATTTGAGAAATATTAGTTTTTTCAATTTTCAAAATCGATGAAATAAAAATTATCATTACTGGTATGGTAGAGATCATTAAAACTCCACTAATTACCTGAGTAAAGTTAAGTGAATAATAAACAATAGAGTTAAAAATCGTGATACTTGTAATTCCTAAAATTATGAATAATTTTAAATTATTAACAATATAGTCTCTTTTTTTAATTATCTCTGAAAGAGTAAATGGTGCTAATATTAACCAAGCAAAAAACCATCGATAGAAATTTAATGAAAAAGGTGGAACATCATAAAAACTAGCAAATTTTCCAACGATAAAATTACCTGCCCAAAAAGTAACAGTTAAAAATAGAAATATATAAGCAATATTAAATTTATTGCTCACTTAACTGAATCTAGATGAGCTATATGGGTTTAAATTTAAATTAGTATTTTCTTCAGCAATCATACCTGAAACTATTTTTCCAGATATTGGTCCTAATGTCCATCCTAAATGATGATGTCCAAAACAGTAAAAAACATTTTTATATTTTTTAGATGGACCCATTACAGGTAAAAAATCAGGTAATGTTGGTCTAAATCCTAACCATTCATCTTCATGATCAGGTAAATCTCCAAACATATATTTTGCGTTATTAATTAAATTTTTTATTCTAGATTTTGAAAGAGGATTGTCTAAGCCCCCAAATTCAACTGTTCCAACAACTCTCAAACCTTGTTCCATAGGAGTAACACCAAAACCTCTATTCTGAAAAATTACTGGACGACTTAATAAATGATCACAATTTTTAAAGTGAACGTGATATCCTCTTTCTGTATCTAGTGGAATTTTTTCACCTAAGTTATCTGTGAGCTTTTTAGAAAACGCTCCACATGCTATAACAGCCTTATCAAAGACAAAACGTTGTGCCTCAGATATAAAAGTAGGTTTATCTCCATCAAATTCTATATCTTTTATATTTAACTTATTAAATTTTCCTCCTTTTTTCATAAAGAGATCAAAAAACTTTAATAAAATTTTTTTTGGATTTCTTGCGTGTCTCGCATAAGGATAAAAAACTCCAGCATGATAAAATGGTCTTATATGAGGTTCTAAATCATGTATCTCATGTTTGTTAACTAGCTGCTGTTCTACTCCTAATTCTTCTCTGACTTTTATTTCAAGTTCTCTACTTTTTAAATCTTTATCATTCCAAATATAAAGTATGCCCTTGTTTTCAACTAATCCATCTAGATCGTCAATCTCATCAAAAATTTCATCATACGCAGGTAAAGCTAAATCTAAAATTTGATGCATATTTTTAGCTGTATGCATCATTTTACTTTTTGATGTATTTAATAAAAATTTTACAAACCAAGGAATCATTTTTGGAACATAATTCCATTTAAGTGCTAATGGTCCACTAGAACTCATAAGCATAGCAGGCACATCCAAAAGAATATCAGTTCTATTTAAAGATAGAGATGCGTATGGAGAAAAATGACCTGCATTACCATATGAAGCAGCAGGACTTCCAGGTTCATCCCTGTCAAAAATAGTTACATCAAAACCTTTCTTTTGAAGAAACAGTGCATTTGATACACCTTGAATACCTGATCCTATAATTCCTATTTTTTGAAGTTTTGACATTAAAAAAATATACTATCAATGATCAATTTTTTTTAAGCGACAAATTATACTGTGCTTAAATTATGATATATTTTGATTGTGATTAATCTTCGCACTTAGAACTATTGAAAAACCAATCATAGTAGCAAGTAAAGAGGAGCCTCCATAGGACATTATTGGCAAAGGTGAACCAACTATAGGTAGTAATCCTAAAACCATAGACATATTAATTGAAACATATAAAAAAATTGCAAATGCAAAACCGAAACAAAATAGTCTTGAAAAGAAACTTCTTGAAATCAAACCAGTTCTAATAATTCGATATATTATCAAACCATACAGCAGTAATAAAAGTATAGATCCCACAAATCCAAATTCTTCAGAAAATAATGTGAATATAAAGTCAGTATGTTTTTCAGGTAAAAAATCTAAATAACTTTGAGTTCCTTTTAAAAAACCTTTTCCGGTTAAACCGCCAGACCCTACCGCAATTTTTGATTGGATAATCTGGTACCCAGATCCCAAAGGATCTCTATCAGGATCAATAAATGTTAAAATTCTTAGCTTTTGATATGGTTTTAAAAATGAAATAGCAAATGGAAGTGAAATTAGAAATAATATAAACGAATAAACAAAATATTTAATTCTTAGACCTGATAACCATAAAATAATTAGACCAGATAATGAGATTAAAATTGAGGTACCAAGATCAGGCTGTGTAATAACTAAAATTGTTGGAACAATTATAATTGTTAATGAAACTAAAATCGTAGAAAAATGATTTATTCTTTCTGTTCTAATTCTGTGAAAATACTTAGCTAAACAAAGTATTACTGCAATTTTCATTAACTCCGATGGTTGAAGATTTAAAAAGTATAAATTTATCCATCTTTTTGAGCCCGAAGCTTGAACACCATACAAAGCAACCCAAATCAACAAACCAAGTATTATTAAATAAAAGAGATAACTTCCCGCATGCCAAAACTTGATATTAACAAACGATAATATCAACATCATTGGGAAAAAAATTGAAAATTTAACAAAATGACTTTTTGTGTGAAATAAAATTTCTCCACCGTCTGTAGAGTACATTGCAAATATACTAATTACTCCAAGAATTAAAATACTCATTAATAAGACGTAATCATAATCTCTTAACTTTTGAAAAATTGATGTATTTTGAGAAAAATTATTTTTCATTTTTAAATATCTAAAAATTTATTATCTTTTGCTTCCTCTCTTAACTTGTGTCTATCAATTATTAATTTAAATAACTTTTTAGCCATTGGTGCAGCAGTTGTTCCACCTGATCCACCATGTTCAATTATAATACTCAAAGCGTAACGAGGATTTTCAGTAGGTCCATATGCAACATATAATGCATGGTCTCTTTGTTCATAAGGAATTTCTGATGTCTTTAAATCAAGTTCCCTTTCTTCTGCTGTAATCCTTTTAACTTGTGCAGTTCCAGTTTTGCCTGCAAAACGATATTTTGGATCATTTATTCTAGAAGAATAAGAAGTTCCCATAGCTTCATTTGTTGAGCTAAAAATTGAATCCTGAATAATTTTAATATTTTTCTTTTCTTTAAATAATGGTTCATACTTGTCTAAAAAATTGGTTTCTGTATCAACAGTGATTTTTGGGTAAATTTTATATCCACCATTGGCAATTTGGGCTGTCATCAAACAAAGTTGAATTGGGGTTGTTTGAATATATCCTTGACCAATTCCAGTAATCATAGTTTCTCCTAATAACCATCCACTTCCAAGTGCATTTTTTTTCCATTGAGTGTTAGGAACAAGGCCTTTTTTTTCATTGAAAAATAAGTTTTCAAATACTCTTTCACCAAGTCCAAATTTTCTGGCTGTTTCACTTAATCTATCAACTCCAAGTCTTCTTGCTATCTCATAGAAATATGTATCACAAGATTGTTTCATCGCATTTTTTAAACTTACAAATCCATGCCCTTTTTTCTTCCAACAGTGATATGTTTGACCGTACATTTCTGTTTTACCTTCACACTTTATAGTAAACTGAGGGCTAACAATTTTATTTTCTAAAGCAGACAAAGCGACAATTGGTTTAATCGTAGAACCAGGAGAGTATTTACCACTGATAGTTTTATTTACTAAAGGTTTTAATGGATTGTTTCTGATTAATTGCCAATCATCTTGATTGATGCCAAATAAAAATAAATTTGGATCGAAAGATGGTGCAGATTGCATAGCTATAATCTCACCTGTATAAATATCCATTACACAAATGGAACCAGCTCTATCTTTTAGTAATTCACTACAATATTTTTGTATCTCAGTATCTATGGTTAATCTTATATTTTTACCTTTTGATCCTTTTTGTAATTCAATCTGATTTATTTTCTTACCATAAGCATTTACTTCAAATCTTTGAATATCATTTTCTCCAATCAATTCTTTTTCAAATGCTTTTTCTAGTCCAGTTTTTCCAACTCTTAATCCAGGAACAAATTTATTTTTAATATCTTCATTTTCTGAAACATCTTTTTCATTAGCTTGGCTAACGTATCCAAGCACATGAGTAAAATCCTCTTTATGAGGGTAAATTCTCGTTATTGACAAAACTGACTTTACGCCACTTAGTTCATATAGGTAGCTATTAACTCTTGAAAATTGTTCCCACGTCAAATTATCAGATACTACTATAGTATCCCATGGCTTAACTTCATTTTTTTTCTTTAATAATCTTTGAAATTGTCTGTCCGACATATTCAAAATATTTTTCAATCTTAAAGAAACATATCTAAAGTCTTCAACTTGTTCTGGGATTAAATGAAGTTGATATACTTCATTGTTTCCAGCTATTGTTTTTCCAAAATAATCTAAAAATTCACCTCTTACAGGAGGAAGTTTAGACTCTCTAATTCTATTTTTATCAGATAAAGTAAGATATTTATTTTTATCTTTAACTTGTAATGAATAAAGTCTAGTTGAGAGACCTAAAAAAACTAAGATCTTTGCAGCAGTAACGATAAATAATCTTCTATTAATTAAGTTAACTTTTGTTACATTATCGCTGATATTAAACATCAGATTTTCCTATAAATTTTTTATAATAAAGACCAAAAACAACATAAAAGAAAAAGAACAATAAAAATGTTGTAAAATTGTTTACAAGAAGAAATCGATAATCAATTGAAACTCCAAAATATAAATATAAGACTAAATAGTTAATAGAGTTTGCAACAGAAATTGTTATTAGAAAGAATAACCAATCTTTCATAATCGTAGGTCTTAATGTGATACTTCTAAAATAAGATGAAAAAACACAAATTATCATATAACAAAAACTACTAAGTCCTAATGGCAACCCTGTAACAGTATCGTTTATTAATCCTGCTATAAAAATTAATCCATATCCAAAATGATCAATTGCTTTCAAAGTACAAAAAAATATTAAAATATATGCAAAATTAAATGATAAAAAAGGAACACCAAAATAGTTTGCATCGAATTCATTAAAAACACTAATAAATAACAAAAGAAGAGGAAAAACTTTTAAGAAACTTCGAAAAAATGTATTTTGTCTTAAATCAGTCATTTGTTTTTATACCTCTTCTTAAAACACATTTTCTATATTCAGGAGTTCCAACTTTAAATCCTTTTGAAATAATAGTTTTTTTTGTACACTTAGGTCCGTACTCTAAATTGAGTTTTAAAAAATTATATTCTTCTTCATCAATTTTATGAGAATTGATAACTTTTGATTGTTCATTAATTTTTTTTTCTGATTGGAAAAGTTTTTTTTGAATTTGAGATAATTGTTCTTTTAATTTTAAATTTTCAGCTTCAATTTGAGTTCTTATTTGGTCATTAATTTCTTTTTCTTGAACTAAAGCTTCTAATCTTTCATTTAGTTGAACAGGACTTGGTCCTTTAAATAAAATCCCCTCTTTCCAAGAATTTTCTTCTTCAGAGACTTCAATTTCATTTTGTTTCTCAATTTTGTCGAATGAAGCTACTGAAACATATTGTAGCTGAGAAAAATCACTATAAAATTGAATCTTTACTTCATCAGTCATTTGATCAAAATCAATAATTTTACCAATTGGTATACCACTTTTAATAAGACCACCTGTCCCTGAAGTATATACAATTGAGCCATTTGAAATTTTATTAAAATGTATTTTTTTCAGATAATTAACTTTTGCAAAATCATCACTAGTTCCTGTTGCGATTGCTTGTAAATTTCCTGGTGAAATTGAAATTGGAATATTTGAATTAATATCAGATAAAAGTAACACTCGTGAAGTATTAAAATTTACCTCAATAATTTTACCTACTAAATAATTTTGATCTAAAACTACCATTCCAACTTTTACTCCATCTCTAGATCCTTTATTAATTACAAAAGATTTTAAATATGGGCTGTTGTTATCAATAATTATTTTTGAATAAATTATTTCACTTGAAACTAAATAATCATCTAATTGTTCTCTAAGTTTTTGATTTTCAAATTCTAGTATCTTTAAAGATACGTCTTTAGATTTAAAATCTGCTAATTCATCTTCAAGGATCATTGCTTTAGTATGAACATTAAGATGATGGTTAAATTCTTCTGAAATACTGCTTAATGCTTTTTCAGGAGCGGATATTACAAATGATCCTCTATAGATAACTTCATTTATTGTCGATTTAACAAATGAAATTATTTTAAAATTTTGATTGCTTAAGAATAAAATAAAGATTGATAGAAAAATAAGAGATAATAACGAAAATCTTTGTTTGGTTTGTTTTTTTAAAAAAGCAGATCGTATTGCTATTACAAAATCATCTCTGCTTACACTCATTTTTCATATTCCTAATACTCTGAAAGCATCGTTGAAAAAGTTTCTTCTTGTTCGAGAGCTTTTCCTGTACCAATAGCAACACATGATAACGGATCATCTGCAATATGAACTGGTAGACCAGTTTCTTTAGAAAATCTTTTATCGATATTCTTCAATAAAGAACCACCTCCAGTTAATGTTAAACCCATATCTACTAAATCTGCAGATAATTCTGGTGGTGTATTTTCAAGTGCATCTTTTATGCCATTAACCATGTCTCTTAAAATATCATTTAATGCTTCTGCTGTATCTTCTTCTGTTATATTCACTTCTTTAGGTGTACCAGATCTTAAATCTCTTCCTTTAACAGCATAGGTGTTATTATTAGAAGGGATTGCAGTTCCGATTTCTTTTTTAATTTTTTCAGCAGTACTATCACCAATCATAAGGTTGTATTCTTTTCTCATATAATTGACCATTGCCGTATCCATTGCATCTCCAGCAACTCTTAATGATTTTGAATAAACTAAACCTCCTAGAGACATTACTGCTATTTCACTAGTACCACCTCCAATATCTACAACCATAGAGCCTGTTGCTTCTGAAATTGGTAAGCCCGCACCGATTGCAGCAGCTATAGGTTCTTCAATTAATTGTACTCTTCTAGCACCCGCTGCTAAAGCACTATCTTGAATTGCCTTACGTTCTACAGGTGTAGATCCAGTAGGCACACAAATTAAAATTCTTGGGTTTGCAAAAGTGCTTCCTTTATGAACTTTCTTGATAAAGTGTTTTATCATTTCCTCAGTAACTATAAAATCAGCAATTACTCCATCTCTTAATGGTCTTATTGCACTTATATTACCAGGTGTTCTTCCTAGCATTGTTTTTGCTTCATCACCAACTGCTAATACATTTTTTTTTCCACCCCCATTGTCAACAATTGCAACAACTGATGGTTCATTTAAAACTACACCTTCACCTTTTACTACTACTAGCGTGTTTGCGGTTCCAAGATCTATAGCCATATCTTGGCTCCACATATCTTTCATTTTATCAAAAAATCCCATTTAAATTCCTTTCACCTTCTTTTCTTCCTGATCCATAGGAGCAGTTTTTTCTCTTTTAATAATCATTTTATTCAAAGCACTAATATAAGCGTTTGCTGAAGCAACTAACGTATCAGTATCTGCTGCTTGTCCAACAGTAGTTTTTCCATTTTCCTCAATACGAACACTTACTGTTGCTTGTGCATCTGTACCCTCTGTGACTGCATGTACTTGATATAATTGTAAGTTAACATCATGAGGATATAAATTTTTAATACATTTAAATATAGCATCAACTGGTCCATCACCAGTTTCTGTCGCAGATTTTACTTCTCCATTTACATCTAAAGTCATATCTGCTTTTTGCGGTTCTCCAGTTCCAGCAAATACTTTTAAAGATTTTAATGAGATCGTGTTTGATTTATTATCAATAATTAAGCTATCATCAACTAGAGCAATTATATCCTCATCGTAAACATGTTTTTTCTTATCAGCTAAAATTTTAAATTTTCCAAAAGCTTTTTCAATTATATCATCAGTTATATCTGCATAGCCTAGACTTATTAGTTTGTCTTTAAATGCATGTCTTCCAGAGTGCTTACCCATTACTAATGATGTTTGTTTTACCCCAACACTTTCTGGCGTCATAATTTCATAAGTATTTCTATTTTTTAACATTCCATCTTGATGAATGCCTGATTCATGAGCAAACGCATTTTTCCCAACAATTGCTTTATTATATTGAACAGGAAATCCTGTAACATTTGAAACAAGTTTTGAAGCTTTACTTAACAAAGTTGTATTTATTCCAGTTTCATATGGCATTAAATCATTTCGAGTTCTAATAGCCATTACAACTTCTTCTAATGCTGCATTACCTGCTCTTTCACCAATTCCATTAATCGTACATTCAATTTGTCTTGCACCTGCTTGAACTCCTGCAAGTGAATTTGCTACTGCTAAACCTAAATCATTATGACAATGTGTTGATAAAATTGCTTTATCAATGTTTGGAACTTTATTTAATAATGTATTTATAATTGTAGTAAACTCAGAAGGAACTGTATAACCGACTGTATCAGGAATATTAATTGTAGTAGCACCACTAGCAATAGCAAGCTCTACAGTTTTACACATATAATCCATGTCTGTTCTTGTTCCATCTTCACAAGACCACTCAACATCATCAGTTAAATTTCGTGCATATGAGACATGTTCTCTAATAGAATCGTATACTTGTTCTGGAGTTTTATTTAACTTGTGTTTCATATGAAGTGGGCTTGTAGAAATAAAAGTATGAATTCTAAATCTTGGAGCATGTTTCAAAGCTTCATAACATCTATCAATATCTTTTTTTGAATGTCTTGATAAACCACAAGGAATTGATTTTTTTAAAACTTTACTAATTGCAGTTACTGCCTCAAAATCACCAGGAGACGCAATTGGAAAACCAGCTTCAATTATATCTATACCCAATTCATCAAATACTCTTGCTATTTGAATTTTTTCTTCAAGACTCATTGATGCGCCTGGAGATTGTTCTCCATCTCGCATAGTTGTATCAAATATAATTACTCTATCTTTGTTGCTCATAACAAATTTTTGAATGAAATTGACAATACAATCTATAATAGAGATTGTAAATTATTATGTTTAATTTTGGATATATTTTTAACTTTTGTCGCTATCAACAAGTTTCTTTTTACCAATCCAAGGCATCATAGCTCTCAGTTTGGTACCTACTTGTTCAATAGAATGATCAGCTAAATCTTTTCTTGTTTTTAAGAAGTTTTTCTGACCATTTTTACACTCATCCATCCATTGTTTGGTAAACTTACCTGACTGGATGTCAGCTAGAACTTCTTTCATTCTTTTTTTAGTCTCTTCTTTATTGACTATTTTTGGGCCTGAAACATATTCACCATATTCAGCAGTGTTTGATATAGAATAATTCATATTTGCTATTCCACCTTCATATATCAAATCAACAATTAATTTAACTTCATGCAAACATTCAAAGTAAGCCATCTCAGGTTCATAACCAGCTTCAACTAAAGTTTCATAACCATTTTTGATTAGTTCAACCAAGCCACCACATAAAACTGTTTGTTCACCAAATAAATCTGTTTCACACTCATCCTTAAATGTAGTTTCAATAATTCCTGATCTTCCGCCACCAATAGCTGAAGCGTAAGATAAAGCTAAATCTCTTGCTTTACCTGTTCCATCTTGATGGACAGCCATCAAACAAGGAACACCACCGCCTCTTTCATATTCACTTCTTACTAGATGACCTGGGCCTTTAGGTGCAACCATAAAAACATCCAAATCTTTTCTAGCGTTTATTAAGTTGTAATGAATATTCAAACCATGAGCAAAAGCTAAACTAGTTCCTTCTCTAACTCTCTGTTCGATATGATTTTGGTAAATTGTTGCTTGTAATTCATCTGGTGTTAATATCATACAAACATCTGCCCATGCAGCTGCATCTGATAAGTTCATTACTTTTAACCCTTTAGATTCTGCTTTAGCTTTACTTGCTGATCCATCTCTTAGCGCTACAACAACTTCTTTCACACCACTATCTTTTAAATTTAATGCGTGAGCGTGTCCTTGGCTACCATAACCAAATATAGCAACTTTTTTTTCTTTGATCAGATTTACATCAGCATCTTTTTCATAAAACATTTTCATTTTTATTCTCCTTCTAATAATTAATTAAAAACTTTATCCCCTCTAGTCATTGCTACTGCACCTGTTCTTGAAGCACTGATCAATCCTAATGGTTTTAGTTTAACACTCATTTTGTCAATTTCTCTTCTTAATGCTGTAATTTGAATTACTGCAGAATTATTTGTTTTATCTAATATTACTGGATTAAATTTTTTACAAGCATTTAAACACTTGTCTATCTTATTTTTTTTAGCGACAATCTTAAATAAAGCCATTTCTTTAAATATCACCGACTTATCTTCTCTTTTAAAGTCAGCAACTTTATGAACTGGCACTAATTTCTTTAACTGAAGTTTAATTTGATCAATGACTTGTGGTGTTCCAGTTGTAACTATTGTTATTCTCGATATATTTTTTTTCGAATCAATTTCTGCAACTGCTAAGGACTCAATGTTGTAACCTCTGCCAGAAAATAAACCAACTACACGAGCTAAAACTCCTGCTTCATTATCAACCCATACTACAATTATATGTGTATCAATTTTTTCCTTTTTTGTTGCAACACTGTAAGCTGATTTAGATTTTACCATTTTAAACTAACGCTTTACCTTTACCGGTAATTTTATTTTCCTCTTGTTCATTTGGACCTAGTATCATTTGATTGTGTGGTTTACCTGAAGGTATCATTGGAAAACAATTTTCATTTGGATCAACATGACAATCAAAAATTACTGGGCCTTTATGATCTACCATTTCTTGGATCTTTTGATCTAATTCATCAGGTGTTTCTGCTTTTATTCCTTTACATCCATAAGCATCTGCCATTTTCATAAAATCTGGCAATGCTTCTGAATAACTCTCAGAATAATTTTTTTCATGTAAAAGTTCCTGCCATTGCCTCACCATTCCCATGTATTGGTTATTTAAAATAAATATTTTTATTGGAAGATTGTACTGAACTGCAGTTGACATCTCCTGCATTGTCATAAGAACTGAAGCCTCACCAGCAATATCAACCACTAATTTTTCTGGATGAGCTATTTGAACACCGACTGCTGCAGGCAATCCGTATCCCATAGTTCCTAACCCACCAGATGTCATCCATCTATTTGGTTTATTGAATTTATAATGTTGAGCAGCCCACATTTGATGTTGACCAACTTCAGTAGTAATAAATGTGTCTTGATTTTTTGTTAATTCATACAACCTTTGTACTGCATGTTGAGGTTTTATAGTTTCATTACTATTAATAAAGTTTAATGAATTTTTTTGTCTCCATTTTTGGATTTGTTCCCACCATTTTGAAATTTGCTGTTTATTAGATTTATTTAAATCTAATTTTTTCTTATTTATCGTCTTTGTAATTTTATTGATAACTTCATTAACATCTCCAACCAGTGCTAAATCAACTTTGATAATTTTATTTATTGACGATGGATCGATATCTATATGAACCTTTTTTGATTTTGGTGAAAATTCATCTATCTTACCTGTTATCCTATCATCGAATCTTGCACCAATATTTATTAGTAAATCACTGTCATGCATTGCATTGTTAGCTTCATAAGTTCCATGCATTCCTAGCATTCCTAAAAATTGACTATCATCTCCTGGATAAGCACCTAAGCCTTGTAATGTAGAAGTGATAGGAAATCCTGTAAGCTGAACTAATTCTCTCAATGCTTCACTTGCTCGTGGTCCAGAATTTATAACACCGCCACCAGAATAAATAATTGGTTTCTTTGCTTTGGACATCATTTCAATTAATTTATCTACTTGTTCTTGAGTGAAACGATTAAAAGAAGAACCATTAAGTTTTTTTTCAGCTTTTGGTTTTGAATATTTTGATTTTGCAAACTGAATATCTTTAGGAATATCGACTAATACTGGACCTGGCCTACCTGTTGTAGCAACTTTAAATGCTTCATGTAAAATTTTTGATAAATCTTTTATATCTTTTACTAACCAATTATGTTTAGTGCATGGTCTTGTAATTCCTGTTGTATCACATTCTTGAAAAGCATCTGTTCCAATTAAATGAGTTGGAACTTGTCCTGAGATACAAACTAGTGGCACTGAGTCCATGTAAGCATCTGTTAAAGCAGTGACAACATTTGTTGCTCCGGGACCAGATGTTACAAGTACAACACCAGGTTTTCCTGACGACCTTGCATAACCTTCTGCTGCGTGTCCTGCACCTTGTTCGTGTCTTACTAAAATATGTTTTATTGAATCATGATTTTTTAATTCATCATAAATTGGAAGAACTGCACCACCTGGATATCCAAAAATATATTCAACTCCCTGATCCTCAAGGCACTTGAATACTATTTCAGCTCCGGATAATAATTTTGACATCTACGCAATCTAGCTGAAGTTGTGCTCTTTGGTCAAGAATTAGAATTAAAAAATTAAATTTTTTTTAAAAATTTATTAAGACTATGTGGTTGGATCTTTATCCAATCAGACATATTTCCTCTGCTCCATGTGGATTGACGCTTCGCATATTGTCTAGTCTTTATAGCAATTTTTGTAATTATTTCGTTTAAATCTGCTTTTTGATCAAAATAATCCGCAATTTCATTAATTCCGATAGCTTTCGTTGCTGTTTTATCTTTTTTGACTTTTAATTTCAAAAACCTTTGAGCTTCATTGATCGCACCATCCTTAATCATCTTTTTAGATCTAACATATATTCGCTCAATCAGTTTTTCTCGAGGATAATCAATGTAAATTTTAAAAAAGTTATCTTTATCATAAATTGATTTTGTATTTTTAAACCAATCTACCAATGATTTATTTGTGTGATGTTTTACTTCATACGCCCTGATTGATCTTTGTATATCATTTGGATCAATTTTATTTTTAATCTTTTTATCAAGTATCATTAATTTTTTATAAAATTTTTCTTGTCCAATATTTTTATTTAATGATCTTATTTTGTTTCTTATTTTAACTGGAATATTAGGAATCTTGATCAATCCATCTGTTAAAGATTTAAAATATAAGCCTGTGCCACCAACTAAAATGGGAACTTTCTTTCTATTTTGTATTTCTGTAATTTTTTTTTTTGATAACTTTAACCAATCTCCAACTGAAAAATTTTTTTTAACTGACTGAAAACCATACAAATGGTGTTTGATATTTTGATAATTCTTTATTTTTGGTCTTGCTGATAATATTTGGAGTTCTTTATAAACTTGCATACTATCAGCATTAACTATCTCGCCATTAATTTTTTTTGCTAGCTTAATTGCAAATTCAGATTTTCCTGAAGCAGTTGGTCCTGAGATTAATACTATCTTAGAACTTAGATCCATTTAATCTAGTTTAACACCAATATATCTTCTTTGATTTTCAGTATTATAAATTGCAAGTAGAATAGTCTTTTGGTTTGATCTTAATACTTGTTTTACAACCTGCTTTAAATCACCAATAGTTTTTATTTTTCTTTTTTGAGCTTCAACAATAATACTATTAACTCTAATTGAGTTAATTAATGGACTATCATTTTCAATTTTAGTGATTACTAGTCCTGTTGTGCCTTCTGGAAGATTTCTAGTTTTAATATCCTCATCTGTTAAACTTTTTACAGTAATTTTAAGATCTTCAACTATAGAATCTTTTGGAGTTGTTTTTTTTGTTACTTTAAAATCTTCAGAAGTTTCTAATCTACCAAGCTTAACTTTCTTAGATATTTCTTTTTTATTTCTCCAGATTTTTACTTCAACATTCTTTCCAACTTCTGTTTGAGCCACAATAATTGGAAGCTGTTTCATTTCTTTTATTTCTTTACCATTAAATTCTAAAATGATATCTCCAGCTTCTATTCCTGCTTTTTCAGAAGGACTTCCTTCTGCAACACTTGCGACTAATGCGCCTCTTGGTTTATCCAATTCTTCAATCTCAGCAATTTCTTTTGTTACATCTTGAATTCTAACACCTAACCATCCTCTTTTTGTTTCACCAAATTTTATTAACTGATCTATTACAACTTTTGCATTGTTTGATGGAATAGAAAAACCAATACCTATTGAACCGCTTCTTCCAAGTATTGCAGTATTAATTCCAATAACATCTCCTTGCATATTAAATAATGGACCACCAGAATTACCTGAATTTATAGAAGCATCAGTTTGAATATAATCTTCATATCTTGAAAGACCGATAGATCTATTTCTAGCTGAAATAATTCCTGATGTTACTGTACCACCAAGACCAAAAGGATTACCAATTGCAATAACCCAATCACCTATTCTTGCTTTATCTGAATCTCCAAATTTTACAGGTGTGAAAGTTTCTTTTGTATTCAATTGTAAAACTGCAATATCTGACAAGGGATCTGTCCCTATCACATCAGCTTTGAATTCTTTATCTCCATCTACTCTAACAATAATGTCATCTGCATCCTGAATTACGTGGTTGTTAGTTATAACAATACCTTTTTTATCAATAATAAAACCAGAACCTAGAGCACTTGATTTTCTCTCTTGTGGAGTTCCAAATTCTTTAAACATATCTTCAAATGGAGATCCTGGAGGAAATTGAAATGGAAATGGGTTTTGATTTGAAACAACTGTTGTAGTTGTTGAAATATTTACTACTGAAGGCATTAATCGTTCAGCTAAATCAGCAAAAGATGCTGGTACTGAGTTTGAATTAGAATTTGTTGAAATAAATAATGTTAAAAAAAAGCTAACTATAAATGTTTTTAATGTTTTCATATTATTTTTTAATAAAGTAAATAATTACAAATCCCAAGATTGTAAAAATTAATCCTCCAGTTCTAAGTTGTTTGTCATCTACGGTTTCTAATTTTTTCAATATACTTTTCATTTTTGATGGAAATAAGGCATATAAAAGACCTTCTATAAATAAAAAAAGTCCAAAAGCTATTACTAGCTCATTCATATAATGAAGAATTATTCTTGTTGAATTTTTGGTTTTATGTTTCCAAAAAATTTAAAGAACTCACTGTCAGGAGACAATATAAGAGAAGTTTCTCCTCCGATTAATGCTTTTTCATAAGCTTGCATAGCTCTATAAAATGCAAAAAACTCAGGATCTTGACCAAAGGCATCAGCAAAAATTTTATTTCTTTGACCATCACCTTCTCCTTTCATTATTTGAGACTCTTTTTCTGCATCTGCTAAGATTACTGTTACTTCTTTATCAGCTGTAGATGTTATTGTTACAGCCATTTCAGCGCCTTTTGCTCTAAATTCTTTAGCTTCCCTTTCCCTTTCAGTCTGCATTCTTCTAAAGATTGCATCACTATTAGCTTGAGGAAGATCTGCTCTTTTAATTCTGACATCATTTATTTTAATTCCAAAATTTTGAGCCTCTTTGTTTACACCTTCTTGAATTAATGCCATTTGTTTTGATCTATCTTCAGATAGCAATGTTTGAAGCTCTTGTTGACCTAAGACATTTCTAATTCTTGAATTTAAAATTGTAGCTAATCTAGATCTTGCTACTCTTTCGTTTCCAACTGAAATATAAAATTTAAGTGGGTCTATAATTTGAAATCTAGCAAAAGCATCTACAATTAACCTTTTTTGATCTGACGCAATCACTTCCTCTGGTGGTGTATCTAAATTTAAAATTCTTTTATCTAAATAAACAACGTTTTGAATGAAAGGAATTTTAAAATTTAAGCCAGGCTTTGAAATAATTCTTTTTGGGTCACCAAACTGAAGCACAATCGCTTGATTTACTTCTTTAACAATAAAAATAGAAAAGAATGCTAAGACAGCTAATGCTACAATTAATCCACCTAAAATTTTCATTGCTTTCATTCTAGTTAGTCGCTTTCTTTTTTAATTCAGGTAAAGGTAAGTAAGGAACTACGCCTGAACCTGCGTTATTTTCAATAATTACTTTATCAATATCTGCTAAAACTTTTTCCATTGTTTCTAAATACATTCTTTCTTGTGTAACAGCTTTTGCATTTTTATATTCATTATAAATTGATAAAAATCTACTCGCATCACCCTCTGCTTTTGCAACAACTTCTTTTTTATATGCTTCAGCAGCTTGTAAAATTTTTGCAGCTTCCCCACGCGCTCTTGGTATAACATCGTTAGCATACGCTTCAGCTTCATTTTTAGATCTTTCCATATCAGCTCTTGCTGCCTGTACATCTCTGAATGCATCAATTACTTGATCAGGTGGATCAGCTTTTTGAGTTTGTACCTGTGTTATTTGAATACCACTTGAGTATTCATCTAAAATATTCTGAATAATTTCCTGAGTTTCTGTTTCAGTTATTGATCTACCTTCAGTAAGTATCGGTTGAATATCAGATCTTGCAATTACTTCTCTCATTGCTGTTTCTGCTGCAGCCTTAACTGTTCCTTCTGGATCTTGGATTTTAAATAAAAAATTTCCAGCATCTTTAATTACCCAAAATACTGAAAAATCTATGTTAACTATATTTTCGTCTCCAGTTAACATCAAACTTTCTTGCGGAACATCAGCAACACCACCGCTTGAAGAAAACCCACTATCTCTTTCTGATCTAAAACCTATATCGATTCTATTAACTTTTGTTACTTTAGGCGTAATTACTGACTCAACTGGAAATGGAATGTGATAGTTTAATCCTGGTTGAGTAGTTTTTACAAATTTTCCAAATCTTAATACTACACCTTGTTCATCTGGTAATACCCTATAAAGACCACTTGCTAACCAAACAAATCCTAAAATTAATAAAACTAAAATAGCTTGTTTGCCACCTGAACTAGATCCACCTGGTAAAAAATTTTTTATCTTGTCCTGAAATTCTCTAATTATTTTATCAACGTCTGGTGGTGTTGGTCCTTTTCCAGATCCATTACCGCTTCCTCCTGGAGGAGATCCCCAAGGGCTTCCACCACCTCTTTGTTGAAAATTGTCAGACATAC
The DNA here is from genome assembly GCF_052049935.1 of Candidatus Pelagibacter sp. Taxonomy (GTDB): domain Bacteria; phylum Pseudomonadota; class Alphaproteobacteria; order Pelagibacterales; family Pelagibacteraceae; genus Pelagibacter. The sequence goes on from NZ_JBNGZA010000001.1 coordinate 197,577, forward strand.
ATTATCTATATAGTGTCTTAAATCTCAAAAACAAGGTAAGAAGAAGATTATGCCAGATAAAAAACCTGAACTTAGTGCCGCAATGAAAAGCAAAATGGAGCCAAAAGTGTTTAAGAAAAACCCTATTTCAGGAACGAAATTTACAATTGCAATATCTAGCGCAAAAGGTGGAGTTGGAAAATCTACTTTTGCAACGAATCTTGCTTTAGCCTTAAATAAAGTTGGATGCAAAGTTGGTATTTTAGATGCAGATATATACGGACCTTCAATACCTAAAATGTTTGATATAAATGAAAAACCAAAGAGTGATGGACAAAAACTTGATCCAATTACAAAATATAACATCCAATGCATGTCTATTGGTTTTCTTGCTGACCAACAAACACCAATGATATGGCGTGGCCCAATGGTTACAAGTGCAATAAAAACATTTACTCAAAAAGTTAATTGGAAAGATTTGGATTTTATAATTGTTGATATGCCTCCAGGAACAGGTGATACGCAACTTACTTTTTCTCAAGAAATAAAAATGGATGGAGCAATTATCGTTTCGACACCTCAAGAGGTAGCTTTGCTAGATGTCAAAAGAGGAATAAAAATGTTTGATAAACTTGGTGTTAAAATTCTTGGATTAGTAGATAACATGAGTCACTTTACAGGTGATGATGGGAAAAAATATTCAATCTTTGGAGAAGGTGGAGTTAAAAGAACAGCTGATGAATTTAAAAAAGAATTTTTAGGTGAAGTGCCTATTAATCCTGATGTTGGAAAATTTGGTGACAAAGGAAAACCAATTGTTGAAGAAAATCCTGAGCATGAAATTTCAAAAATATATCTAAATTTTGCAAAAAAAATAAAAAATTACTTTATCTAAAATAATTATTTATAAAAAATTTTAGGTAGCACAATATCATTATCATGAGGATTATTTTTACTATCTAGCAAATTAGGAAGATCATAATTGATTTTTTTCTTATCTTTAACTAAATCATTGTTTAAGAAAGTAAATTCCATTAGATTTGGTATTTTAATTCCTTCAATATTTCTAAAACTCCCATAGTTATTTGGATGAATATGACAAATTGTAAAATTTTTTAATATCTTTGAAAATACCTCGTCTAAAATTTTATTACCAAAATTAGATCCTAAATAAACAAAGTCATGGAACTCAATAACTATTACCTTAATATTATCAAAAAATTTTTCATTTATATTATAAATTGCACTAATCTCTGAACCTTCAATATCAAGTTTTAATAATATACCGTCATTTTTTAAATTAATACTTTTTGAAATCCAATCATTAATTGTAATATTATTCTCATCATTGAAACAATTTATGTTCTTCCTTATAAACTCAAAATTCTCTACTGGCTCAATTGTGCCATCAGCTAAAAAACACTTAATTGATCTTTTTTTTAAGTCTTGTTCAAATGTATAGTTGTTACCTACGCCTCCTGAAAAACAATATTTTATTTCTTGAAGAACATCGGGAATTAAATAACCACCATCAAATTTATTACCTATTCTTATAAGTTTATACCCACAATCGTACACAAAAATTTTATCTATAAAATTTTTGAAAAGTTTTTTATTTATGTGATAATTGTAATTGCCAGATAACATCAATAAGTTTTTAAGGATTTTTTTCAACATTTTATGTATTTTTATTTAAAACCGCTATAGTGCCTGAGGTTTCAAGAAACAACATTAATTTTTTTTCATTTAAAAAGATCTTGGCGACTATTTTTTAATATCGAATGCTTCCATCAATTCATTCCATTCTCTTTTTGATAATCCAGAGTCTTCCATTTTTACATTCTCACCTTTAATTAATTTTTGAATAACCGATTTTCCTTTAGCAGATACTTCTGTCCCTCCTACTCTATAATCCATAAATGCATCATAGGTAATCGGTACCCATTTTTTAAGTGTATCAAGCATTATATCTGCATAAACTCTTATTTCATATTGTGCATGATGATCTGCTCTCAATCTTAAAAAATTCATAAGATTTAATAAGTCAGTTTTCCAATACCATTGAGTATAGGTATTTAATGTTAAATTCATTCTTGCTAATTCCCTAGCTAAACCTTTTTTGTTTTCATCTATTGTTGAACCATCGTATCTTTCATTCAACATTGTTTCATAATTATCATAAGTTCTTTCTGCGTCACCCTTTAATAATTCTAAAACTTTTTGTGCTTGTTCTCCCTCCAGGACTTCTCCTCTACCTTGTCTGTTACTTGTTGATTGTGCTGCTAAGTTTTCAGGAGATGGTAAGTAAAACTCTTTATCTAGAATTGAATATCTTGCTGAATATTCATTAACATTAGCCGTTCTATGTCTAATCCATTGTCTAGCTATAAAGATAGGAAGTTTTATATGATATTTGATCTCACACATTTCAAAAGGTGTACTATGCCAATGTCTCATTAAATATTTTATTAAACCTTGGTCTGTTGAAACTTGTTTTGTGCCTTTGCCGTAAGAAACTCTTGCAGATTGAACAATAGATGTATCATCGCCCATATAATCAACTACTCTCACAAAACCATGGTCTAAAGCTGGTAAAGCCTCATATAGAATTTTTTCTAACTCTGGAGCAGTAACACGTTTTGTTTGATTGCTTTGATTTTGTTGATTTTTAATCTCTTCTGTTTGTTCTTTGGTTAATTTCATGAATGTTATTGAATCTGTATTAATTCCTTTTATATTAATAATGTTGGTTTTCCAACTATGACGATAAACGAATTTCGTAATAACCATTGCGGACGTGGGGGCAGTACCCACCACCTCCACCAATTACAACTTATGGGGGTGAACTAGAATCGACGGGTGACTAAAGGTTGTTCTTTCGTTCGGCATTGTTCCACCGTAAAGGGCTAATTTATAATTGCTAACGAAAGTTACGCACTTGCTGCTTAATTAACTTGTTTAGTTAAGTTACGGGGTTTGGGGCACCTGGCAACAGAACGCCCCGCTCATAAAAATTTTAAATATAGTTTTTTGGTGCGGCTAGAGAGACTCGAACTCTCATGGACAATGTCCACACGGCCCTCAACCGTGCCTGTCTACCAGTTTCAGCATAGCCGCAATATGTAACATATTAAAACAATGACAAAATTGTTTCAAATTGTTAGATTTAAATATGGAATTTAATCAAGAAGTAAAAAAAGCTACAAATCATATTTATCAAAAAATTTCTAAAGTATTACCTGAAATTGAATGGGCTTCTCACGCACCTTATATTCATGAAATTAATAAATTAAAAAAAGAAAAAAACGCAGTCATACTTGCTCATAATTATCAAACACCTGAAATTTATCATGGTGTTTCAGATTTTGCCGCTGATTCTCTTGCTCTGGCTGTAGAGGCATCAAAAACATCTGCTGATATTATTGTTATGGCTGGAGTTCATTTTATGGCTGAGACTGCGAAATTAATGAGTCCAAATAAAAAAGTGCTTTTACCAGATATGGGTGCTGGTTGTTCATTATCTTCATCTATTACTGGTGAAGATGTTAGAAATCTTAAAAAGCAACACCCTGGAGTACCTGTAGTTTCTTATGTGAATACATCAGCTGAAGTAAAAGCTGAAACAGATGTTTGTTGCACATCAGCTAATGCAGTTAAAATTGTAAAGTCATTAGGCGTGAAGAAAGTAATTTTCCTACCTGATAATTATTTAGCACAATATGTGGCTTCTCAAACTGATGTTGAAATTATTTCTTGGAAAGGAATTTGTGTGGTTCATGATCAATTTAATGATCAAGAAATTCATGAAATTCGAAAAAACAACCCTGAGATTAAAATTATTGCTCACCCAGAATGTCCACCAGATGTAATTAAAGCAAGTGATTTTGCGGGATCAACTTCGGGTATGATCAAATATGTAAAAGATAATCAACCAAAAAAAGTGATGATGGTAACTGAGTGTTCTATGAGCGATAATATACAAGTAGAAAATCCTAATGTTGAATTTATTAGACCATGTAATTTATGTCCACATATGAAAAAAATAACTCTGCCAAAAATTTTAGATTGTTTAAAAAATGAAACAGGTGAAATTGTAATGGATCAAGAAACAATTATTAAAGCAAAAACATCTGTTGAAAAAATGGCTGCTATTGGCAGATAAACGTTTGTGTCTCAAGTAAAGTTAAGTGAAAACTATATAAAAGATAGAGTAAAACTTGCGCTAAATGAGGACTTATATCCTTATGGAGATATTACAACTAGTCTTGTTAAAAATAACAAACATATAAAGTTCAAACTTATTTCTAATCAAAACTCAATTATAGCTGGAATATTATTTGCTAAATTTACATTTCAAATAATTGATAAAAAAACAAAATTTATAATAAAAAAAAAAGATGGTTCTTCTGTAAAAAAGAATTCTGTAATTGCAATAATAGAAGGAAAGGCTCAATCTATTTTAACAGCTGAAAGAGTGGCATTAAATTTCTTGTCTCACATTTCAGGAATTGCAACTAAAACTAATCAATTTGTGAAATTAGCTGGAAAAAAAACTAGAATTTGTTGTACTAGAAAAACTATTCCTAATATGCGAGTTATTCAAAAATATGCAGTAAGAATTGGTGGAGGAAAAAATCATAGGTTTAATCTAAGCGATGAGTACCTAATTAAAGATAATCATATCGCTAGTTCAAATCTGAAATCTCTTGTAGAGCTGGCCATTAAAAATAAAAAAGGTAGAAAAATTACTGTTGAGGTAGATAATTTAAAACAATTGAAACAAATATTAGGATTAAAATTTAATACAGTTTTGTTTGATAATATGAGTTTAAATTCATTAAAGACAGGTATTAAACTTTCAAAAAAATATTATGAAACTGAGGCTTCAGGTAATATTAATGTAAATAATATTAAAAGAGTTGCTGCTACAGGTGTAAATAGGATTTCCATTGGAAGTATAACTCATAGCGCTCCTGCAGTTGACTTTAAATTACAATATTAAAGTTAATTTTTTTTTTGTATTTCTGATTGAGCAGCAGCCAACCTTGCTACTGGTACTCTATAAGGAGAACAAGACACATAATTTAGTCCAGCTTTAGAACAAAATTCTATACTTTTTGGATCGCCACCATGTTCACCACAAATACCAAGTTTAATTGTTTTATTTTCTTTCTTTCCTTGTTCAACTGCAATTTTTACTAAGTCGCCAACTCCATCATCAATAGAAACAAAAGGATCAATTGAAAATATTTTATTTTCTATATAGTCATTTAAGAATTTTCCACTATCGTCTCTACTAATACCAAATGTGGTTTGTGTTAAATCATTTGTACCAAAACTAAAAAATTCTGCATGTTTTGCAATATCTCTTGCTTTGATTGCAGCTCTTGGCAATTCGATCATTGTACCAACTAGAAAATCAATTTTAACTTTATTCTCATTTTGTACATTCTTTGCAGTATTAATTACCAATTCTTTCATTAATCTTATTTCCATCTCTGTAGAAACTAAAGGAATCATGATCTCTGGAAATGCAGATTTAATTTTATTTTTCTTTAATTCACATAAAGCTTCAAAGATTGCTCTACACTGCATTTCATAAATTTCAGGAAACGATATTCCTAATCGACAACCTCTGTGGCCTAACATTGGGTTTTGTTCATGCAGTTCATTAATTCTATTTTCAATTTCCTTAGCTGGCAAATTTACAACAGATGCTACTTCTCCTATCTCTTTTTCTGTTCTTGGTAAAAATTCATGTAATGGAGGGTCCAATAATCTAACAGTTACCGGCAAACCACTCATTATTTTGAATATTTCCATGAAATCTTTTTTCTGATGCGGAAGTAGTTTGTCCAGTGCTTTTGCTCTATCTTCTTTAGTTTTAGATAAAATCATTTCTCTTACTGATAAAATTCTCTCTTCATCAAAAAACATATGTTCTGTTCTGCATAATCCAATTCCTTCTGCACCAAATTCTCTTGCAGTTTTAGTATCTAATGGCGTTTCAGAATTAGTTCTAACTTTTAATTTTCTAAAACTATCTGCCCAACTCATAAGTTTTGAGAAATCTCCAGAAATTTCTGGTTGAACTGTTGGAACATTTCCTAAGATTACTCTTCCAGTTGATCCATCTATAGTGATTACATCACCCTCTTTTACAGTTTGATCTGCTGTTTTAAATATTTTTTCATCATAATTAATTTCAATTTCACTAGATCCAGAAACGCAAGGTCTTCCCATTCCTCTTGCAACGACAGCAGCATGACTGGTCATTCCTCCTCTTGCTGTCAGAATTCCTTTTGCTGCATGCATACCATGTATGTCTTCTGGAGAAGTTTCAACCCTAACTAAAATAGTATCTTGCATCATGTCATTTAATCTTTCAGCTTCATCAGAATCAAAAACAACCTTACCTGAAGATGCCCCTGGAGAAGCTGGAAGTCCATTAGCAATCACATTTATTTTTGTTTTTTCATCTAAAGTTGGATGTAATAATGTATCTAAAGAATTTGGATCTATTCTTAATACAGCTTCTTTTTTAGAAATTAATTTTTCCTTAACCATGTCTACAGCAATTTTAACTGCTGATTTTGAAGTTCTTTTTCCAGATCTAGTTTGTAGCATCCATAATTTTTGATTTTCGACTGTAAACTCAACATCTTGCATATCTTTATAATGCTTCTCTAGTTTAGTTAAAATCTTATCTAATTCTTTGTAAACTTTTGGCATAGACTCTTCCATTGATAAAGCATCTACACCTGCAGACTTTCTTGCTTTTTTTGTGATATATTGTGGTGTTCTTGTTCCAGCAACTACATCCTCACCTTGCGCATTTATCAAGTACTCTCCATAAATATCATTTGAACCATCTGAAGGGTTTCTTGTAAAAACAACACCAGTAGCACAATCATTACCCATGTTGCCAAAAACCATTGATTGAACATTCACAGCAGTTCCCCATTCAGAAGGTATTTGATTTAATTTTCTATAAACTTTTGCTCTATTACTTTCCCAAGACAAAAATACAGCACTGACTGCACCTAAAAGTTGGTCAAAAACATCTTGAGGAAAATCTTTTCCAGATTTTTCCTTAACTGTTTTTTTAAAGTCATCAATCAAACCATCCCAGTCATTCTCATCTAGGTCAGTATCAAGTAAAACACCTTTCGTAAGCTTATAATTTTCAATTAATTCCTCGAAATGGTAACTTTCAACACCCATTACAACATTTCCATACATTTGAATGAAGCGTCTATAGCTATCTTTGGCAAATCTGCCATTAGATGTTTTTTTAGATAACGCTTCTACAGTTTTGTCATTTAAACCTAAATTAAGAATAGTATCCATCATACCTGGCATGGATACTCTAGCACCAGATCTTACTGATAATAATAATGGATTTTTATTGTCTCCAAACTTTTTGGATACATCTTTTTCGACAACTTTTAATTCTTTTTTAATTTGTTCAATTATTTTTTTTCCTAATCTTTTTTTTTCTTTATAAAATAATTTACAGACTTCTGTTGATATCGTAAATCCAGGAGGCACAGGTAAACCCATCTTTCCCATTTCTGATAAATTTGCACCTTTCCCACCTAGAAAATTTTTTGGGTTCTTTATTTTCTTTGTTTCTTTTGATTTAAAATTTAAAATTAGTTTTTTCACTTAGTGGTTTCTAGTTTTGAAAAATTTGTAAAATTTTCAAACGTTTTACAAAACATTTGTAAAAGTTCCAATCTGTTTTTTTTTATATTTTCATCTTTGTCATTTACTTGAACATTATCAAAGAAAGCATCCAAAGGTTCTTTTGCACTGGCTAAAATTGATAAAGATTCCTCATAATTTTCTGAATTATCTATTGATGAAAAATATTTTCGAATATCATTGATTTTGTTTAAAAGATTTCTTTCAAAATCTGACTTAAAAATACCAGGATCAGTTGTATTATCTAATTTAATTTTTTTTCTATTTTCACTCTCAATTATATTTGAAGCTCTTTTATAAATTGAGATTACATCTTTGCCAGATTGATTTGTAATTAATTTATTTAAAGTTTTTGCTTTATCAAATTCTATCGTAGGAGTATTCAGGTTTATATTTTCAATTGAAGCTTCAATTATATCATGTCTTATGTTTTTTTCACGCATGTAATATTTAAATCTATCTATCAAGAAATCTTCTAGATCATTGAACAAATTTTGATTTGTAAGTTTTAAGTTTTGAGTTTCATATAAACTTGCAGAATATCTTATTAAATCTTTAATCTTAAAATCTTTTTTATTTTCAATTATCGTTCTCACAAGACCAAGTGCTATTCTTCGCAACGCGAAAGGATCCTTAGAACTTGTGGGTTTTTTATCAATTCCAAAAAAACCTACCAAATTGTCTAACTTATCAGAAATAGACAAAGCTATACTGTAGGGTTTTTTAGAAATTTTTGAATCTAAGCCAATAGGTAAATACTGTTCGCTGATTGCTATTGAAATATCTTTTTCAAAACCCTGTGCCTCTGCAAAATATCCACCCATTAATCCTTGTAACTCTGGAAACTCACCAACAATTTCTGAAATTAAGTCAACTTTAGAAATTGATGCGGACAATTCTACTTTTTCTTTACTAATTAAAAGTTCATCCGAAATCATTGATCCCAATTTTCTCATTCTCTGAGCTTTGTCATAGTATGTGCCAAGTCCTTCAAAATAATTCATTGCTTTTAATTTTGAAACTTGTTTGACTAAATTTAAAGATTTATCTTTGTTCCAAAAAAATTCAGCGTCTGTTAGTCTTGCTTCAACCACTCGTTCATTTCCAAGCTTAATCAATCCTTTTTTATCTAACTTATTAGAAACAACTATAAATTCATTAGTAAGATCACCTTTAATATTATGGGTTGGAAAATATTTTTGGTGATGTTGCATTGTTATTATTAAAATTTCCTTTGGAATTTTTAAAAATCTTTCATCAAACTTACAAATGATACAATTAGGTTGATCTGTTAAATTTATAACTTCATCTAATACTTTACGATTACGATCAATTAAGAAATTTTTTTTATTTTCAATTTTATCAAATTGTTTTTCTATTATTTTTTCTCTCTCATCATTATCTACAATTTTTTCTATTTTTTTTAAACTGGATTGGTAATCTTTATAATCTTTGACTATCTTTGTTCTTTCTTCAAATTGAGCATCCAAGAAAGTATAGTTATTAGATTGTATATGATGAAATTTAAAATCTATTTTTTTTTTGTCATATATAGCTAAAATTGACTTTAAAGGTCTACCCCAATTTAATTCACCATGGCCCCATCTCATTGATTTTTTCCATTGTATTCTGTTCAAATTTTCTAAAATTAAATCTTTTAGAATATTCTGAGTTTTTATTTTTTGTTGTTTTTTTTTAAAAAAATAGAAATCACCTTTGTCTGTTTTTTTTATGATCAAATCTTTTTTTGTAATATTATTAGATCTTAAAAATCCTTCTGTTGCTTTTTCAGGTGCTTTGATATTTGGTCCTTTTATTTCTTCAGATTTTATTATTGTCTCTTTTTTAAGTCCTTCGAAAACTATTACAGCACGATTGGGAGTAGATTTGCTAAAACTATTTTTAAATTCAATTGATTTTTCATTAAAACTTTTTTGAAAATTTTCTAATAAATCATCTCTTAATTTTTTTTGTAAATTAGAAGGTATCTCTTCACTGAATAATTCTAAAAAGAATTCTGACATTTTTAATTTTGACTTTCTACCCAAGCTGCTGCTGCAGTTTTTGTAATGTCCCTAATTCTTGCAATATACCCTGCTCTTTGAGCAACACTTATTGCTCCTCTAGCATCTAAAATATTAAATATGTGACTCGCTTTTAAACATTGATCATAAGCAGGTAGTGATATTTTTTTTTCAGCTAAAGATTTTGCTTCTTCCTCATGCATATCAAACATTTTAAATAAATTTTCTACATTCGCTTTTTCAAAATTGTAAATTGAAAATTCTTTTTCAGATTGATGAAAAACATCTCGGTATAGCAAGCCTTCAGAATTCCAAACTAAATCAAAAACATTTTTTTTCTGCTGGGTAAACATACAAATTCTTTCTAAACCATAAGTTAATTCTACTGATACTGGTTTGCACTCAAAGCCAGCCATTTGTTGAAAATATGTAAACTGAGTAATTTCCATACCATCACACCAAACTTCCCAGCCCAATCCTGCAGCTCCTAAAGTTGGACTTTCCCAATCATCTTCAACAAATCTAATATCATGATCTTCATGATTTATGCCTATACTTTGTAAACTTTTTAAATAAAGTTTTTTAATATTGTTCGGTGATGGTTTAATCAAAACTTGAAACTGATAATAATGTTGTAATCTATTTGGATTTTCTCCATATCTACCATCAGTAGGTCTTCTTGATGGCTGGACATAAGCTGTTTTCCAAGGTTTGGGTCCTAAAGATCTCAGAGTTGTTGCAGGATGAAATGTTCCTGCTCCAACCTCCATATCATAAGGTTGTAAAATAGCACATCCTTCCTTACTCCAAAACTTTTGGAGGTTCATTATAGTTTCTTGAAAAGTAAGTGTTTTTGGGTGAGTTTTTTTTTTAGAAACCATATCTTTGCCAAATAGATCTTTCCTCAACAATATTAGCAAACTGATCAATCTGATCTGTTGAAGATGAAAGTTTTTTGCTTAACCAACTTTTTGATTTTTCAAACTTTTTAATAACAACATCTTCTCCATACTTATTCCTCAAAACTTCATTAGCATCACCAATTCCATCAATTAGTCCTAATTCTTTTGCTTTTGAACCTGACCAAAATTCACCGGAGAATAATTCTACATCATTTTTATTTAACTTTATGCCTCTACTTTCTTCAACAACATTTATAAAATCTTTATGTAAATCTAACTGAATCTTTTTTAATCTTTCTATATCTTCAGTTTTTTCTTCCATAAAAGGATCTAGCGTACTTTTATTTTTTCCAGCAGTGTGTACTCTTCTTTCTACTCCAACTTTTTTAATTAATTCTGTAAATCCAAACGAAGAATAAATTACTCCAATGGAGCCTATGATAGAACTTGAATTTGCGTAAATTTCATCTCCAGCACATGCAATTAAATAACCTCCTGAAGCAGCAACATCTTCAGCAAAAACAATTACTTTTGTTTTATTTTTTTTTGCTTGATATCTAATAAATTTATAAATCAAATGAGATTGCACTGGTGACCCTCCTGGTGAATTAATAGTCACTGCAACACATGGTGATTTTTTAAGCTCAAAAGCCTTTTTAATAATTTCTTCTTGGCCAGCAAAATCTATACCTTGCTTAAATTTTCCAACATTACCAATTACACCACTTAGTTTTATATGAGGAATAATTTTTTTTTTTTTAAACAATGAGAACATATTTGATTTTTATAGTTTTTTTCTAGATTATAAAGACACCTTATAATTGAAGTTTAAGGTGCGTCAATTGATAAGTGATAATTACAAACTAATTATACTAATTATACCCAATCAAATTATGGGAACAGTAGTACAATTAAAAAACAAAATAAATAATTCTTACTTTCAACTGAGAGATTCTAATCAACAGAGGCTCGCTTTAGTTGAAGAGAGAATCGAAAAAAAATTAGACAGTCGTGTAGAATTAGTCAAAGAGATGACTGATTATCATATTAAAACTGGAGGTAAAAGACTTAGAGCTTTATTAACTCTAATCTCAGCAAAATTATGTGGTTATAACAGTGGGTCAAGGGATGTTAACTTGGCTGCATGTGTTGAGTTAATTCACAGTGCAACTCTTATGCATGACGATGTAATCGATAACGGATTAGTCAGAAGAAATAAAAAAACATTAAATCAAATATGGGGGAATCAATCATCAGTTCTAGTTGGTGATTATTTATTAAGTAGATGTTTTGAAATGATGGTTGAAGATGGAAACTTAGAAGTTTTAAAACTTTTATCATCGACTTCTTCTACAATTGCGCAAGGTGAAGTGCTTCAGCTTCAACACAAAGGTGAAGTTGATATGCTTGAGGAAACATATTTAAAAATAATTACAGCCAAAACTGCAGAATTATTTGCTGCTGCAACAAAAGTTGGTGCAATTTTATCTAATGTAGATAGCAAAAAAAAAGAGGCTTTAGAATTTTATGGAAGAAACTTAGGTCTTACGTTTCAAATCGCTGATGACACTCTTGATTATAATTCTGAGTTAAAACTATTTGGTAAGAAAATTGGTAAAGATTTTTTCGAAAATAAAATTACTTTACCAATAATTTTACTTTGTCAAAAAACTTCTGAAAAAGAAAAAGAAAATATAAAAAATATTTTTTCAAAAGAAAATAAAGATGATGAAGATTTTAATTATATTTTATCTTTAATTAAGAAACATAATATTATTTCAGATTGTTATAGAAAAGCAGAACACTATATTAATCTTGCTGGAAATGCTTTAAGTGCATTTGATGAAGACGAAAATAAGAAAATAATGCAAGGTTTAACATCTTTTAGCCTTGAAAGAGATTTTTAGGGACTTAGCAATACTTTATACCAAGATTTATTTTCATTTTTTATATACTTTAATCTCTCGTGAATTCTGCTCTCGCCATCTAACCAAAATTCAATTGATTGTGGGCTTAAATTCCAACCAGACCAATGATCTGGTCTTGGAACATTATTTTCATCATTAAATTTCTTTTTAAATTCATCAATTGAATTTTTTAATTCATCTCTATTTTTTAAGATACTACTTTGCTTTGAAGCCCATGCTCCAATTCTACTTTCGTATCCTCTCGAATTATAATATTCATCCGCTACTTCATCTGAAACTTGAGAAACTTTTCCCACAATTCTGATTTGTCTTAATAAACTTTTCCAATGAAAACACATTGCCACATTAGGGTTCTCTTTAATATCATTGCTTTTTTTGCTGTTTAAATTTGTATAAAATATAAAACCATTAGAATTAAACCCTTTAAGCAAAACCATTCTAACTGATGGAATACCATCTTTAGTAGACGTACTTAATGCCAGAGCATTTGGGTCATTTGGTTCACTTTTTTTTGCTTCTTCAAACCACTTTTCAAACAACTCAAAAGGATCTGATAAATCTAAAAAACAGTTATTTAGACCTAAGGTGTTTTTTTCGTTCATAATTTTAACAAAATAATTTATACAATATAAATAATGTCATTTAACACTTTTGGAAAGATATTTCGATTCACAACATGGGGAGAATCTCATGGTCCTGCTATTGGATGCGTAGTTGATGGCTGCCCACCTATGATTCAATTAAATGAAAAAGACATACAAATTGAATTAGATAGGAGAAAACCTGGACAATCAAAATTTACAACTCAAAGAAAAGAGAATGACAAAGTTCAAATCTTATCTGGTGTATTTGAAGGAAAAACAACTGGAACTCCAATTTCAATGATTATCTACAATCAAGATATGAGATCAAAAGATTATGGAGATATAAAAGATAAGTTTAGGCCAGGCCACGCAGATTTAACATATTTTAAAAAATATGGCATCAGAGACTATAGAGGAGGAGGCAGGTCTTCTGCAAGAGAAACAGCAGCAAGAGTTGCTGCAGGAGCAATTGCAAAAAAAGTTTTAGAAAAAAATTTTGGAAAAAAATTTAATGTTTCAGGTGCTGTAACTCAATTAGGAATACTTGGATGTGATACCTCAAAATGGGATAAAAAATTTATTAATAAAAATCCATTTTTTTGTCCTGACAAATCAATGTTGAAGATTTGGGAAAAATATCTATTAGGTATTAGAAAAGCTGGTTCATCATGTGGGGCTATAATCGAGGTAAGAGCTAATGGTATTCCTGCAGGATTAGGAGCTCCTATTTACTCAAAATTAGATATGGATTTAGCATCGGCTATGATGAGTATTAATGCTGTGAAAGGAGTAAATATTGGTTCAGGTATGAATTCAGCACAATTAAGTGGTGAAGAAAATTCTGATGAAATATCTCAAAATAATAACACACTTAAGTTTAAATCCAATAATGCCGGAGGTATTTTGGGAGGAATTTCGTCTGGGCAAGAAATAATTGTATCTTTTGCAGTGAAACCAACATCATCAATTTTAACATCTAGAAAAACAGTAAATAAATTTGGAAAAAACACAACTATATCAGTAAAAGGTAGGCATGATCCGTGTGTTGGAATAAGAGCTGTGCCTGTTGGAGAGGCAATGATGAATTGTGTTTTATTAGATCATTACCTAATGCACAAAGCTCAGTGTAAATAACTTAGTTTTGTTTTTGTAAAACTATATTTGAATTTATCAAATCCATTATTTTTTCCTCTATAGAACTTGAATCTAGCAAGGCTTCTGAGTACATTCTTTCTGGTTTGTCCTGGTCAATAAATAAATCTGGTAATATCATTGATCTAAATTTTAAATTTGAATCTAACAGATTTTTTTTCGTTAAAAAATTGACAACATGCGAACCAAAACCACCTATTGCACCCTCTTCAATTGTAAGAATTGATTCATGTGTAGTGGCTAATTGCCAGATTAAATTTTCATCTAAGGGTTTAGCAAACCTTGCGTCTATAACAGTAATATTTATTCCTTTTTTTTTTAAATTTTCTGATGCTTTTAGTACTTCACTTAGTCTAGTCCCAAAATTAAGAACTGCTAATTTTTTTCCTTCTTGAATAATTCTTCCCTTACCAATTTCAATTTTTTCAGAAATTGGTGGTAGTTCTGTCCCTAATCCAGTTCCCCTAGGATATCTAAATGCACAAGGTTTATCATTTATATCTACAGATGTGTTAATCATTCTTACTAATTCCGCTTCATCACTTGCAGCCATTATTATAAAATTTGGTAAAGTAGATAAGTAAGTAATATCAAAACTTCCTGCATGTGTTGGGCCATCAGCTCCAACTAGTCCAGCCCTATCAATTGCAAATCTTACAGGTAGACTTTGTATTGCAACATCATGAACAATTTGATCATAAGCTCTTTGTAAAAAAGTTGAATAAATTGCGGCATAAGGTTTATAATTTTCTGTAGCTAAACCTGCAGCAAAAGTTACTGCATGTTGTTCTGCAATTCCGACATCATACATTCTGCTTGGAAATTCTTTTCCAAACACATCTAAACCTGTACCGCCAGGCATAGCAGCTGTAACTGCAACAATTTTACTATCTTTTTTTGCATGCTCAATTAAAGTTTTAGCAAAAACTTTTGTGTATGATGGAGCTGATGCAGAAGTTTTTACTTGTTCACCTGTACCTACATTAAACTTAGATACTCCATGATAATGATCATCAGCTTTTTCAGCAAATGAATAACCTTTGCCTTTTTGAGTTTTAATATGAATTAAAATTGGGCCTTGGTGTTTAGATTGTTTAACATTTTTTAATATTGGTACAAGAGTAGTTAAATCATGTCCATCGATAGGACCAATATAATAAAATCCTAATGAGTGAAATAAAGTTCCTCCCGTTACAGCTGATCTAAATAAATCTTCAGCTTTTCCAGCTTTAGCACTAAATCTTTTTGAAAAAGCAGAAGTAATAAGTTTTATTGTTTCTCTTAGGCTAAAATAAATCTTTCCAGAAAAAATTTTTGCAAGATAAGTGCTCATAGCACCAACTGGTTTTGCAATAGACATTTCGTTATCATTCAAAATTACAATCATTTTTGCTTTTGAGGTTCCTGCGTTATTCATTGCTTCATAAGCCATACCAGCGCTGATGGCACCATCTCCAATAACTGCAATGACATCATCATTTTTATTAGATAACTTGTTAGCTTCAGCAATACCTAGCCCAGCAGAAATTGAGGTTGAGCTATGTGCGGCTCCAAATGGATCATACTCGCTTTCAGTTCTTTTTGTAAAACCTGAAATTCCTCCACCTTGTCTTAAGGTTCTAATTTTATCTTTTCTACCTGTGAGAATTTTATGGGGATAAGATTGATGACCAACATCCCAAATTATTTTATCCTGTGGTGTATAGAATACATAATGAAGAGCCACTGTTAATTCTACAACCCCTAAACTGGCACCAAGATGTCCTCCAGTTGTGGAAACAGCATCTATTACCTCTTCTCTTAATTCATCCGATACAACTTTTAAATCTTTTTCAGAAATTTTTTTTAAATCAGATGGGAAATTAATTTGATTTAAAAATTTATATTTTTTACTCATTTATTTCTATTTAAAATAAAGTTTAAAGTTTTTCTTATTTCGTTTGTTCTAGAACCGTATTTATTTATTTTTTTTAAAATTTTTGTTTTTATTTCCTCACTGTATTTAATAGTATTTTCATAACCGAGTAAACTAATTAAGGTTGCTTTTCCTTTTTTATGATCTTTTTTAGTCTTTTTTCCTGCAGATGAAGCTGATCCTTTATGATCGATCAAGTCATCAGCTACTTGAAATAATAAACCAATTTCAGAACCAATATTTTCAAACATTGATATTTCTTTAGCACTTTTATCTTTTATGATTAATGGAGCCATACAACAAAAACTAAAAAGTTTCCCAGTTTTTTTTATCTCCATTTCAACAATTCTTTTTTTTGAAACTTTTTTGTGTTCGAAATTTAAATCTAAAAATTGTCCTCCAGCTATACCTTGATGACCTGAACATTCTGATATTTTCTTTATAAGTTTTAATTTAGTTTCATCTTTAATCTTAAGTTTTTTATTACTTAAAATTTCATAAGCTAAAGTTAAAAGTGAATTACCGGCAAGTACAGCAGTGGATTCGCCAAATTTTTTATGAGTTGAAGGTTTGCCTCTTCTCATATCGTCATTATCCATACATGGTAAATCATCATGTATTAAAGAATAAGCATGAATACATTCAACAGCGCTACCAATTATTATTAAAGTTTTGTAGTCTACATTAAATATATAACCAATGTCTTTTAGTATTTTTGATCTAATTTTTTTACCTCCAGAGAATAAACCGTATGACATTGGTACAATTAGTTCTGTTTTTTTTTGAGTTTTTATAAAAGTCTTAAGAAAACTATTTGTGTCTTTTGCAATTTTAGTTAGATCTTTTAACATTTAATATTGAGGTTAATTTTTGAATTTTTTCTTTAGAATTGATAGAAATTTGGCGTGTATCTTCTTTAAATTTTTTCTCTATTAAATTATTTAATTGTAATAATTTTTGATAACTATCTATTGAACTTTCAAGATTTTTTTCTTTCTCTAAAAAATCAACAATTTTATTTGCCTCATCTTTTAATTCTTGAAGAGAATATGAGTTATATTCATTTGGTAAAATTTTATCTTTCATATATTAATCACTGATATTACATGAAAAGAAACTATTCAAATATTAAAAAAGCAAAATATTATTTAGATAATAATGAATGTGTAGCAATTCCTACAGAAACTGTTTATGGACTTGCAGGAAATGCTTACTCTTCAAATGCTGTCAAAAAAATTTTTAAACTTAAAAAAAGACCTTCTTTTAACCCTTTGATTGTGCACTACTCAAAAGTCAGAGATTTACAAAAAGATTGTGAAATTAATCAATATTTTATTAAACTTTATAAAAAATTTTGTCCTGGCCCATTAACATTTGTTTTAAAACTTAAAAAAAATTCTCAAATATCAAAATATGTTACAAATAAGAAAAAAACATTAGCCGTTAGATTTCCAAAACATTCTATAACAAGATTACTTTTAAAAAACTTAAATTACCCATTAGCTGCTCCTAGTGCAAACTTATCTACAAAAGTCAGTGCTGTAGAGCCAAAACATATAAATGAAGATTTTGGAAATAAAATTAAATTTATTTTAAAAGGAAAGAAGTCAAAAATAGGAATTGAATCAACTATAATTGACTTAACAAATAAACCGAAAATTTTAAGACTGGGTGGATTAGAAATAGAAAAAATTGAAAAAGAAATCAAAACTAAACTTCATTTTAAATTAAACCCAAAAAAAATATCAGCACCAGGACAACTAAAATTACATTACTCTCCTGGTTTACCAATCAAATTAAATGTAAAAAATGCTAATGATAATGTTGCACATATACTTATAAATAAGAGGAAAAATGATAAAAAAAATTTTTTTTACTTGAGTAAAAAATCTGACTTAAAAGAAGCTGCAAAAAATTTATATAGTACGTTAAGAAAAATAAAGAAAGATGGTTATAAAAGAATTGCAGTTGAAAAAATTCCTAAAATTGGTTTAGGACTGTCAATAAATGATAGACTTAATAGAGCAGCTAAATTTAAATGAAAAATTCAATAGAAGTTATAAACTTATCAAAAAACTATAAATCCAAAAAAGCAGTAAACAATATAAGCTTTAAAATAAACGAAAATGAAATTATTGGACTGCTAGGTCCAAATGGTTGTGGCAAAACCACAACTATAGGAATGATACTTGGTTTATTAAAACCTACAAATGGTAAAGTTTTGATCAATGGATCTAACCTAGAAACAAACAAAATCCCAATTTTAAAAAAATTAAATTTTATATCTCCATATATAGAATTACCAAAAAAACTCAAAGTTAAGCAAAATTTAATTGTTTATGGAAAATTATATAACGTCAAAAATTTAGATGATAGAATAAATTATCTTTCAAAAAAACTTCGTTTAGAAAATTTACTTGATAAGATTACTGGAGAATTATCATCAGGACAAAAAAATAGAGTAAGTTTAGCAAAAGCTTTAATTAACGATCCAAGTGTTCTTTTGTTAGATGAACCAACTGCTTCATTAGATCCTGAGACAGGTGATTTCATAAGAACTTTTCTTGAAAATTATAAAAAAGAAAAAAAAATTTCAGTACTATTAGCTTCTCATAATATGGATGAAGTTAAAAGATTATGTAATTCTGTGTTGATGATGAAAGATGGAAACATAGTTGACAAAGGAACTCCAGATGAACTGATTGAAAAACATGGAAGAAAAAATTTAGAGGAAGTATTTTTAAAAATAGCGAGGTATGAAAATGAATATAACTAGAATTTATGGTCTTTTTTTACGTCACTTTTATTTAATTACTAGATCTTTCCCAAGAGTTCTGGATTTAATTTATTGGCCATCAATTCAAATAACATTATGGGGTTTTATTTCAAATTTTTTTGCTGATCATAGTAATTATTATAATGGAGCTGTTGGCGTAATACTTTCGTGTGCTGTACTTTATGACTTTCTTTTTAGAACAAGCATTGGTTTTAATATGTTATTTTTAGAAGAAATATGGAGTAGAAATTTCACTAATCTTTTCATAGCACCCATGAAGATTAGTGAAATTATAATCTCTTTAGTTATCACGGCTTTGATAAGAGCATTGATAGGTTTAATACCTGCAATACTACTAACTTCTCCATTATTTGGGATTTCATTATTAAACTTAGGTATACCTTTGGCTTTTCTTTTTTTAAGTCTATATATTTTTGGAATTACTTTAGGATTATTAGTTTCAGCAGGATTACTTAGATTTGGACCATCTTTTGAAAACATTGCATGGTCAACAATGTTTTTATTAGCCCCATTTGGATGTATTTACTATCCAGTTGAAACTTTACCAGATTTTTTTCAAACGATCGCTTACTGTCTGCCATTAGTTTATATTTTTGAAGAAACTAGAAATATATTGGTTAGTGGGTTTGTTGATTATTCAAATATTATTAATGCACTTTATTTGAATGGGTTATATCTTTTTATTGCGATAGCAATATTTTATTATTCATTTAATATAGCTAGAGTTAAAGGAACTTTAATAAATATGGGTGAATAAATGTGGCGCGCCTGCTAGGAGTCGAACCCAGAACCTCCAGAGCCGAAATCTGGCGCTCTATCCAGTTGAGCTACAAGCGCATATTAAATTAATACACTAAATGAATGATAAAATAAAATATATTGTAGAGAGTAAGGAAGAAAATCAAAGGATTGATATATTTTTAAATAAAAAAAATACAGAACTAAGTAGAACAAGAATAAAGAACCTCATTCTTAATGGAAATGTAAAATATAATGGTGATATTCTAACTGATCCTTCAAAAAAAATTAATGCTGAGGATAATATACTTATTACAATACCTGAGCCAAAAAAATTATCATTAAAACCATACAAATTTAAGTTAGATATAATTTTTGAAGATGAAGATCTAATTATAATAAATAAACCAGCTGGTATAGCTATGCACCCAGCACCTGGTAATTATGATAATACTATTGTCAATGCTTTAATTAGTTATGATAAAAATTCATTATCAACAATTGGAGATGAGTTAAGACCAGGCATAGTTCATCGTATAGACAAAGATACTTCAGGTTTAATTGTTGTTGCAAAAAATAACAAAACACACGAAAATTTATCAAGTCAATTTAATGAACATACAATAACAAGAGTTTATCAACTCCTCATTTGGGGAAAAATTAGACCATCTAAAGGTAAAATAGAAACTTACATCACAAGAAGTTCAAAAAATAGACAAATGATGGAAGCTTCTTTAACAAAAGGAAAACGGGCAATAACAAATTATCAAACTTTAGAAGTTTTTGAAAATGACAATACTCCAACTTTAAGTTTAATTGAATGTAAATTAGAAACAGGACGTACTCATCAAATAAGGGTACATATGAATTATTTGGGAAATAGTATTTTAGGAGACACAAAATATAAAAAAAAATATAAAAAAATAAAAAACATAAACGAACAACTAAATAAATTAATTACAGGACTTAATCGTCAATTTCTTCACGCGAAGACCCTAGGATTTATTCATCCTAAGAATGGTAAAGAATTGATATTTTCATCAGTTTTGCCACCAGAACTTGAAATAATTTTAAAAACACTAAGAAATACTGAAAAATAAGTTATTGAAATATTTAGATTATTTATTAAGTAATTCTCACAATGAGTTTTGCTATGAATAGTAACTTGCCAATATTAAGTAATGAAGGTGGTTTATCAGCTTACTTGGAGCAAATTAAAAAGTTTCCAATGTTAGATGCTGAGGAAGAGTACATGCTTGCAAAAAATTGGAAAACTACTGGAAATATTAAATCAGCGGAAAAACTTGTAACAAGCCATCTTAGATTAGTTGCTAAAATTGCAATGGGTTATAAAGGGTATGGTCTTCCAATAAATGAAATGATTTCCGAAGGTAATGTAGGCTTAATGCAAGCAGTGAAAAAATTTGAACCTGAGAAAGGTTTTAGATTGGCAACATACGCAATGTGGTGGATTAAAGCTTCAATACAAGAATATATTTTAAGATCATGGAGTTTAGTTAAAATTGGCACAACAACAGCACAAAAAAAATTATTTTTTAATTTGAAAAAACTTAAAAATCAAATTGCTCCTGATGCTGAAGGTGACTTAAGAAATGAGCACGTAACAGAAATTGCTAATAAATTAGATGTGAGTAAAGATGAAGTTGTTTCTATGAACAGAAGACTTTCTGGAAAAGAATTTTCATTAAATGCTCAAGTTGGTGAGGACGGTGATGAATGGCAAGATTGGTTAGTAGATAAAGAATTAGACCACGATCTAAAATTTGCTCATCAAGAAGAAATGGAACAAAGAAGAGATTTGCTCAAAGATTCAATTAAAGTTCTTAACGATAGGGAAAGAGAAATACTTTATTCTAGAAGATTGAATGATGATCCAGAGACCCTAGAAGATTTGAGTAAAAAGTACAGCATAAGTAGAGAAAGAGTCAGGCAAATTGAAAATAAGGCATTTGAAAAACTCCAGAAACAAATGTTGCTTTTAGCTAAATCAAAAAATTTACTTCCTGCTAACTAAATTTCAAAAGGATTTTCTACTAAAATAGTATCTTTTCTTTCAGGGCTTGTTGAAATACTAGAAATTTTAGCTTCAATAAATTTTTCAATTGCTTTGATATAAATTTTTGCATTCTCAGGTAATTTGTCAAATTCTTCTATTCCATTAGTTGAAGATTTCCATCCTTTGAAAATTTTATAAATAGGTTTTATTTTTATTTGATCTTCAACAGCTGCTGGTAAATAATCTATTTTTTTTCCATCCAAATCGTACTGAACACACATTTTAATTTCATCTAATTCGTCAAGTACATCTAATTTTGTCAAAGCTATACCATCAATACCAGAAATTTTTATAGTTTGTCTCACTAGAACTCCATCAAACCAACCACATCTTCTCTTTCTGCTTGTGACTGTTCCAAATTCTTTTCCTCTGTTTCCAAGCAACTCTCCAATGTCATCTTGAAGTTCGGTTGGAAAAGGCCCTTCACCTACCCTTGTAGTATAAGCTTTTGTAATTCCCAAAACATAATTAATGGAATTTGGTCCACATCCTGTTCCAGTTGCAGCACTTGCCGCTACTGTATTGGAAGAAGTTACAAATGGATATGTACCATGATCAACATCTAACAAAATGCCTTGAGCACCTTCAAATAATATCTTTTTCTTTTGTTTTTTAAATTCATCAATCTTCAACCAAACAGGTTGAGAATATTTTAAAATTTGTGGAGCAATTTCTAATAAATCTTTTTTTAATTTTTCCTTTTCGAACAATTTCCTGCCTAAACCTTTTCTGATTGCATTATGATGGATTAAAACCGCTTCTAATCTTTGATCTAAATTTTTTTCAGATCTTAGATCCATTACACGAATTGATCTTCTACCAACTTTATCTTCATAAGCTGGGCCAATTCCTCTTCTCGTTGTTCCTATTTTTGATTTTCCAGCAGCATCTTCTCTGATTTCATCCATTTCTCTATGAAATGGTAAAATTAAATTCGCTGATTCTGAGATAATAAAATTTTCTATATCAACATTTACGCCTTTAGATTTTATTTCCTCAATTTCATCTAATAATGCCCATGGATCAACAACAACTCCATTTCCAATTATTGAAATTTTATTTTTTCTAACAATACCAGAGGGTAAAAGTCTTAATTTATAAGTTATCCCATCAATAACCAAAGTATGACCTGCATTATGACCACCTTGAAATCTAATTACTACATCTGCTTGTTCAGATAACCAGTCTACAATTTTTCCCTTACCTTCATCACCCCATTGAGAGCCTACTACTGCAATATTTTTCATATTAGAGATTTCTCACTAAGATTGAATTGAGATGATTAATTGGACCATGGCCTTTACCTAATTTAGGGTTACTTTTGATAGCAGAATTAACATACTTAATAGCTAACTCACAAGATTTCTTTATACTTTTTCCACATGAGTAAAAAGTAGTAATAGCGCTAGATAATGTACAACCTGTTCCATGAGTGTTTTTAGTTATAAATTTTTTGCTCTCAAATATTTTAAAATCCTTTTTACTTAAAAAAATATCAAATAATTTTTTTTTATTCAAATGTCCTCCTTTAATCAGAACATTTTTTGCGCCTAAAACTATTAATTTATTTGCTGCAAGTATCATGTCTTCAACTGTATTAATCTTCATCTCAGTCAATACTTCTGCTTCTGGAATATTTGGAGTAATTAAATCTACTTTTTTAATTAATTCTTTTTTTAAAATTTTAATTGCTTTTTCATCAATTAGCCTAGCTCCACCTTTTGCGATCATTACAGGATCTAGAATTATTTTTTTAACTTTAATTTTTTCTAAAGCTTTTAAAACTTTCTTAATGACTTCTGTAGAATGAAGCATGCCAATTTTAATTGCATCAGGTTTTATATCTTCTGATGTAAAAACTATCTGCTCATAAATTTTTTTTGGATCTATAGATACTACAGATTTTACTCCTGTTGTATTTTGAACAGTAACTGCAGTTATTGCGGTCATTCCATATGAACCCAAACTTGTAACTGTTTTTAAATCAGCTTGAATTCCTGCGCCTCCCGAAGAGTCGGATCCAGCTATAATTAATATTGTCGATTTAGGTATCATTACTATTTAATTTCTTTTTTAACTATATGGATACATTTTTTGACAAGATTAATATTTTCAGACTCAGCCATTATTCTAATTTTCGCTTCCGTTCCTGATTTTCGAATTAAAACTCTTCCTTTTCCCTTAATCATTTTTTTTGCTAGTTTTATTGCTTTAAGTAAAGATGGTGATTTTAAAATTTTTTCATCTTTGTAACTAACATTTTCTAATACTTGTGGAGTTTTTTTAAAAACATTGAAAAATTTACTAGCTTTTATCCCTTTTCTAATAGCAAATAAAGACTCTAAGGCAACAAGTAATCCATCTCCTGTAGTCGCAAATTTTCCTAAAATTATATGACCAGACTGTTCCCCACCTAGATTATAATTTTTTTTTTGCATTAACTCTTTAACATATCTGTCTCCTACATCCGATCTAGAGAATTTTATATTTTTTGATTTAAAAAACTTCTCTAATCCATAATTTGACATCAACGTACCAATGACACCACCTTTGAGAATTTTCTTTTTCTTCCATCTTTGTGATAAAGCTGCAATTATTTGATCTCCATCGATAATTTTACCTTTTTCATCACACATGATAACTCTATCTGCGTCCCCATCTAAAGAAATTCCAATATCAGCATTATTTTTTTTTACTGCTGTTTGTATTTTCTTAGGAAAAGTTGAGCCACATTTTTCATTTATGTTTAAGCCGCTTGGATTATTTCCTATAATTATTACTTCAGCTCCTAAAGATTTAATTAATTTTGGAGCCGCTTTGTAGCCTGCACCATTTGCACAATCTATAACAATTCTCATGTTTTGCAGATTAAATTTTTTTGGAAAATTTTTTTTTAAAATATTAATATAAGTATCTGTTCCAGTTTCTAATCTTTTTACTCTTCCAAGCAAACCAGGTTTGGAAAGTAATAATTCGGTTTTACGGTCAATCAGTTTCTCAATTTTTTTTTCAATTCTATCTGACAGTTTTAATCCATCTGGACCAAATAATTTTAAACCATTATCATAATATGGATTATGTGATGCAGTAATCATTATACCCATATTAGCTTTCATAATTTTTGTTAACATGGCTAGACCGTTTGTTGGCAATGGACCTAAAGTGTATACATGCATACCTGCTGATGCTAAGCCTGATACTAAGGCTGGTTCCAAGCTATATCCAGATAATCTAGTATCTTTAGCTATTATTGCTGTTTGTTTTTTTTTCTTTAAATTAGTGAAATATCTCCCAGCAGCTAAACCAAATTTAAAAAACATTTCACCATTAATCTTACTTTGATTAACTTCGCCTCTAATTCCATCAGTACCAAAATATTTTTTTTTCATTAATTATCTAAAAGTTTATTAAAAACTTTAATACTTTGTTTAACTTCATTTACATCATGAACTCTTAATACTTGGACTCCCTTCATGATCGCAAATAAACTAGCACCAATAGTTCCTCCTATTCTTTCTTTGCTATCATTATTTTCTGAAATATCCTTAATAAATCTCTTTCTAGAGATACCTAGTAATATAGGAAAACCTAATGAATGAAAAATACTTATATTCCTTAATATGGACAAATTATGTTTCAAATTTTTTCCAAAACCAATACCAGGATCTAAAATAATATTATTATGACTTATGCCTATTTTTCTGAAGAATTTTATTTTAGTTTCAAAGTAATCAAAAATATCTAAAAGAACATTTTTATATTTTGGATTTTTCTGCATAGTTTGTGGATTGCCTTGGGAATGTTGTAAAACAAAAGGTGTTTTATATTTTTTTAATATTTGAATAGAATTTTTATCAAATTCTAAACCTGATACGTCGTTAATCAAATTAATTTTATTCTTAATACCTTTTTCCATTATACTTGATTTTCTTGTATCTAATGAGGTATTAAATTTTTTTAATTTATTTAAAACTTTAGAAATTCTTTTCCATTCTTCTTCAACACTAATTGCTGATGAGCCCGGTCTTGTTGACTCACCACCAATATCAATAATATCTGCTCCAGACTTATTGAGGTTTAGGGCTTGCTTGTATGCTAACTGTAAATTATTAAATTTTCCTCCATCTGAGAAACTATCTGGAGTAAGATTCAAAACTCCCATAATATTTGTTTTATTAAATCTTAAGTAAGAAAAATTATTTTTTTTTTTTTTAATATTTAAT
>NZ_JBNGZA010000002.1:0-126759 GCF_052049935.1 Candidatus Pelagibacter sp.
AATTAAAGTAATACTTTATATATTAGTAAATAAATATTACCTATTTTTTAGAGATTTAACAATAACCTCTCTTCGAGAAATGTAGACACCGCTCAAAATTATTATAAATAAACCTACTAACGTCCAATTATCAGGAAATTCATTAAAAATATAAAAGCCAATTATGACGTTATTTACTATCTCAAAGTAAGCTAATGGGGCTAATTTAGAAGCATCAGCTAATCTCAATGAAAGTATCAAGAATAAATGACCTAATGTTGCAAATAATCCAATACTAAACATCATTAACCATTGCTCTTTACTTGGGAAGATCCATACAAAAGGAATTATAATAGTTGTAAGTAGAGCTCCTATTATTCCAGTTAACAACAATGTTAATAAAGGACTATCGCTTGTACTTAATTTGCGAGTTGCAATTAAATAAAAAGCATACATTATTCCGGTGCCGAGTGCAGCAATACTGGCAAGATTAAACTCAATAAAACCAGGTTTAATTACAATTAGTGATCCTAGAAAACCAATTATAACAGCTGACCATCTTCTAAACCCTACTCTTTCATTTAATAAAAATGGTGAAAACGCTGTAACTACCAAAGGACATACAAATGCTAAGGTAAGTGCTTTTGCCATTGATATTTTTGAAAGAGCATAAAAGAAAAAAAGAGTAGCAAAAAGTAATAACAATCCTCTAATGAATTGGAGTTGCGGTTTATCTGTCCATTTAAATTGTTTTTTAAAAAAAAAGAGTATTATTGGTAAAACAATTACTACTGTAAAAAAATATCTAGCCCAAACTACTTGTAGAACGTGCATATCTTGACTCAAGTATTTTGCAAAAGCATCCATAATTGGAAGTATAGACCAAGCGCACAGATTAAGAATAATCGCCTTCATTAAAATAAAGTTATACTTTAATTAAAGTATTTTAAAGCAAAGAATATAACAATTGGTATTGTTATAAATGAAATAAAGGTTGATACAACTATGGTACTAGCAACACTGTCAACAATTTTTTTAGAAGAATACATAGTTGCAATCAAATAATTTAAAACTGCACTTGGCATTGAACATTGAATTAATAAAACACCGGCAGCAAAACCATTTAGATTGAAAATTTTTATTACTCCAAAACCAATAATAGGTCCTAAAATGACTCTTCCAACAGAACAAACTAAAGCTTTATTAAAAGAAAAAACTTTAAGTCTTGTTAAAGCTATACCTAAAGACATCAAAATTAAAAAGATAGTAGCATATGTCAGTAAAGAGCTTGTATTTTCAACAAAAGTTGGAAGTTTAATATTATAATATAAAAGTATTACTGAAATTATGATTGCGTAAAAAGGAGGACTTTTAATAACTACATCAAAATTAAATTTTCTATCTGCTAAAAAAACTCCAACAGTGAAATGAAAAAGAATAATTAATGCTGATATTGCGCCAGCCACTCCTAAGCCTGATTGTCCATATGCAAATAAACTAAGTGGAAGTCCTAAATTTCCTGTATTTGGCATTAATAAGGGTGGTAATTCCCTAATTATATCTTTTACTTTCAACAGATATAATAAAGAAACTCCAACAATAAAAAAGCATAATATCGCAATTAAATAATACCAGAAATAACTTTTAAATACTTCAAATGATATAAACTCCGCATTCAAAGAATATATGATCATAGCTGGGGATCCTATATTAGCTGCAAAAGTTGTTATGAATGTTGTGTCTATTTTAGGATTCTTTTTTCCTAGATAGTATCCAATACCTACAACAAAAAAAACTGGAAATAATACTTCAAATAACTTTATGTAAATTTCCATTAATTATATAGTCTAATTAATGTAGGTTGTTTTAGGAGAATTTTTTCTTTACTAAGTTTTTTTAAACAATTGTTTATACTTTGCTCAGTAGTCTTATGAGTAATAATAACAATTGTTGCTTTGTTAGCATTGTTATCAGGTGTTTGAATTAATCTTTTAACTGAAATTTTATATCTAGCCATTTGATTTGTAATTTTTGATAAAACACCAGGTATATCTTTAACTTCAAACCTCAAATATAAAGAATTTGT
Source organism: Candidatus Pelagibacter sp. (assembly GCF_052049935.1). Classification (GTDB taxonomy): domain Bacteria; phylum Pseudomonadota; class Alphaproteobacteria; order Pelagibacterales; family Pelagibacteraceae; genus Pelagibacter. The sequence goes on from NZ_JBNGZA010000002.1 coordinate 2,066, forward strand.
GTAATTAAGTATATTGTAGGGTTTAAGTTGTTTCCTTTTAGATGTCGGTAATCCAAATGGATATTTGATATTTCCTCTTAAAATAGATAATAGATCTGATAATAATGATGATGATGTAGGACCTGGTCCTGCCCCCTCTCCTTGCATAATACTCTCACCAACAGGTTTACCATTAGTAATAACAGCATTCATTACACCATTCACATTACCAATATAACTATTTTTACTGACTAAACACGGATGTACTCTTTCGAATAATTGGTTATTTATAATTTCAGAAATACCAAGAAGTTTGATTCTCATATTTAATTGATTTGCAATTGAAATATCTTTTAATTCAATTTTTTCTATTCCTTCCATTAGACAATTGTTTTGTGCTACCTTGGAATTAAAACATAAAGCTGAAAGAATTCTGACTTTTGCAAAAGCATCATAGCCATTCAAATCCAATTTTGGATTCCCAGGTTCTGCATAACCGAGAGTTTGAGCTTTTTTTAATACATTCTCAAAATTTTGTTTGGAATTTTCCATTTCAGATAGAATGTAATTACAAGTACCATTTAATATTCCAAAAACCTTTGAAATTTTATTTGTTGCTATCCCCTCTTTAATACTTCTTAATATTGGTATTCCCCCTGCAACCGCGGCTTCAAATTCTAAGTTGACATTATTTTTTTCTGCTAATGAAGATAGGTAATCACCATGTTTTGCTATAAGTGCTTTATTAGGAGTGATAACGTGTATTTTGTTTTTTAAAGCAGTTTCTACAATTTTTTTTGAAATACCATCAGATAAACCAATAGACTCAAACAATATATCAACATTAGTTTTTTTTATTATATCTAGTGGATTTGAGAAAAAAATTTTTTTATCAATTGTAAATCTTCTTTTTTTATTCTTATTTCTTGCTGAAATTCCAACAATTTTAATTTTTTTTCCAGTTTTAAGTTCTATTAATTTTTTCTTTTTTTGTAACTCACTGTAAAGATAAATACCAATTTGTCCTAATCCAATAACAGCAATGTTAATATATTTTTTCATAACTAATTATTAATATTAGGATATGGACTGTTGTTTGAATATTCTTCAAGTTTTATTTTAAATTCTTCAAAAGTCATTTTCTCATTAAAGTTCAAATCTAATTGTTTATTAAAAGCTTTATTCTTTTTTATAACGCATGAATTCAATAATAGTAATAAAATTAACATATATTTCATTTCAAGCCTTCTGTTTCATTAAAATTATATTTTAAGTTCATATTTTGAATGGCTTGTCCAGACCCACCTTTTATCAAATTATCAATGGTTGATAAAATTATCAGTTTATTTTTATATTTAGTTTTACAAACAGATATTAAACAATCATTTGTATTTATAACATCATTAGTACTTAACAATGTATCTTGTTCATGAATTTTTATGAATGGTGAATTTTTGTATGTTTTTTTCAGTTCATTAATGATTTTAGAAATATTAGATTTATTTTTTATAGTGATATAAATTGTACTAAGAATACCTCTAAACATTGGAGTTAAATGAGGTGTAAATGTAAAATTAATTTTTTTCTTATGTGTATGTTTAATCAATTCTTGTTGAATTTCAGAGTTGTGTCTATGAAAACCAACGCCATAAGCACTTAGTGATTCATATAAATTTTTATCCTTATATTTTAGATGAACACCTCTGCCAGCACCTGAATATCCTGATTTTGAGTCGATAATTATATTTTCTAAATCTATTAGATCTTTTCTTATTATTGGTATTAATGGTAAAAGTATTGATGTTGGATAACATCCAGGATTACCAATAATTTGTTTATCTTTAATTTTATTCTTTGTTATTTCTGGTAATGAATAAATACTTTTTATAATATTTTTTGGAAAAGAGTGTTTCTGTTTATACCATTTTAAATAATCCGATGCTTTATCTAATCTAAAATCTGCTGCAAGATCAATTAATGTATTATGTTTATTTAAGTATTTTGAAATTTTTTGAGCTTCGCCATTAGGAAGAGCGGTAAAAATTAAATCTACATCTTTTAATAATTTATTTTGAAACTTAATTATTTTTGGTAGTTTTTTTTTACTAAGAGATTTGTCGTAATAGGAAATTTTTTTACCTACAGAAGAACTTCCACATAAATATTTTATATTAACTTTTTTATGATTAGATAAAAGTTTTAATAATTGAACTCCAATATAACCAGTGGATCCAGCAACTAATACATTTAGTTTAGGCATAAATTAATTAAAATAGTATTTTAGATTATCTTTTAGAGAACTGGAAGCTTCTTCTAGCTTTTCTTCTACCAGGTTTTTTTCTTTCAACAGCTCTTGAATCTCTAGTTGTAAGTTTTTCAGTCTTAAGTGTTGATTTTAAAGTTTCATCAAAAAGAACTAAAGCTTTTGAAATACCATGAACCATTGCACCAGCTTGACCTGTTGGACCACCACCTTTTACATTACATCTAACATCATATGATGTTGATTGATTTATAATTTCAAAAGGTCTCACAATTTGCATCTTATGATTTTCACTTGAAAAATAGTCATCCATGGTTTTGCCATTAACATATATTTTGCCAGTTCCTTTTTTTACCCACACTCTAGCAATTGAAGTTTTTCTTCTTCCTGTAGCATATTTGCTGTCTTTAAAATCTAATTTCAATTTTGGTGATTTAGTTGAAGTCTGTGTGCTTACCATATTAATTTCTTACAATATTTTTATTATTCAATTTTGAAATTTCAATTACTTGTGGGTTTTGTGCAGTATGTGGATGTTCATTACCTGCATAAATTTTAAGTTTAGTTAATTGTTTCTTTCCTAATACACCACCTGGTAACATTCTCTTAACTGCTAATTTTAAAGTTTCTCCTGGTTTTTTATCTTGAAGTTTTTCAGGTGTAGTTTCTTTTATTCCACCTGGGTGACCAGTATGTCTATAGTATTTTTTATTTTGAAATTTATTTCCAGTAAATTTTGCTAATTCAATATTTTTAACAACTACAAAATCTCCATCATCCATATGTGGGGTAAAAGTAGTTTTATTTTTTCCTCTAATAATTTTTGAAATGACAGTAGCTAATCTCCCTATCACTGCATTTTTCGCGTCAATTTCGTACCAAGATGATGATAATTGGTCTTTTTTAAGAAATTTAGTCATTGTGCGTGGATTAATACTATTAATAATTTCAAAGTCAAATTGATAATTCTATTGATTTATTAAATATAAGTGCTACAAAACTCTTGCCGATTTGATCCTATTGCGGGCTTTAAAACAGCTAAAATGGAATTTCTCAATAAATCGGTAGGTATTTGAACTATATTGTGCACCTTGCATAATGCAGAAGCACTAAAAAAGGAGTTAAAATGAGCACAAAAAGAAGCAATCCAGAAACAATAGCAATACATGGTGGAGATTATAGAAGTGACCCATCTACAAATGCCGTAGCTGTACCTATCTACAGAACTACATCATATAAATTTAATAGCACAGAGCACGCTGCCAATCTTTTTGCATTAAAAGAATTTGGAAATATTTATACAAGAATAATGAATCCAACAAATGATGTTCTTGAGAAAAGAATCGCAAATTTGGAATCAGGTCTTGCATGTTTAACAGTGTCTTCTGGTCAAACTGCATCTACTTTTGCAATACTTAATGTTGCTCAAGCTGGAGACAATATAGTTAGTTCAACTGACTTATATGGTGGAACTGTTTCTTTATTTACCCACACTTTGAGTAAACTTGGTATTGAAGTGAGATATGCTGATCCTTCTGACCCAAAAAATTTTGAAAAAGCTATAGACGATAAGACAAGAGCTTTTTATGGTGAAACATTACCAAATCCATATTTAAGAGTTTTTCCAATTAAAGAAGTTTCAGATATAGGAAGAAAATATAACATTCCACTAATAATGGATAACACAGCTTCTCCTGTTATTTGTAAACCGATCGAGCACGGTGCAGCTGTAGTTGTTTATTCATTAACAAAATATATTGGTGGTCATGGAACTTCAGTGGCAGGTGCAATTGTTGATAGTGGTAATTTTGATTGGACTGCAGATCCAAAAAGACAACCTTTATTCAATGAACCAGACGCAAGTTACGGAGGTGTAGTTTGGGGAAAAGCGGTTCCAGAATTAACTGGTGCTAATGTTCCTTTTGCTGTCAGAGCGAGAGTCTGTTTATTAAGAGATTTAGGATCAGCGCTTGCACCTGATAATGCATTTGCTATCATTCAAGGTCTAGAAACAGTTGCTTTAAGAATGAAACAACACTGTGAAAACGCTGAAAAAGTTGTAGATTTTTTATCAAAACACAAGGAAGTTTCAAAAGTGATTTATTCTACAAAACATGACGATCACATTTCAGAAAGAGCAAAGAAATATTTAAAAGGTGGAAATGGTCCTATCGTTGGTATTGAGCTTAATGGTGGAATAGAAGCTGGAAAGAAATTTATTGAGTCTTTAAAAATGTTCTATCATGTTGCTAATATTGGAGATGTAAGAAGTCTTGCAATTCATCCAGCAAGTACTACGCATAGTCAGCTGAATGAAAAAGAATTAGCAGACTCAGGTGTAACGCAAGGTTATGTCAGACTTTGTATTGGTATAGAACATATAGATGACATTATCGAAGATTTAGACCAAGCTTTAAATAAATCATCAAAAGGTAAACTTAAGGCAGTTAGTTAGTATTTTTATAATATATAAAAAGAAAACTTAACAAAACAAATATTGACCCTAACTGGTGTACAGATGCATATTTAATCTCTACACCAGTTAGTAAAGTAATTATTCCTAAAAGAACTTGAATAAATATAGCTAGATTTAATATATTAATATTATTCATCGGAATTTTTTTATAATAATAGATATAATTTAGAATAATTAATAAAAAAATGATCAGATAAGCTACTAATCTATGGTAAAATTGTATCACAGTAGGATTACTTGATGAAGATATCTTAAGTAAATCTATTTTGTCTATATCGGTTGGAATAAATTTTCCATTCATATCAGGCCAAGTGTTATAAATTAAACCACCATCTAAACCTGCCAAAAAAGCACCTAGAATTATCTGCAATAGTAAAAAGAACAAAAAAATTGATAAAAAACTAATACTAATTTTATCTTTATTTTTTTTAATTTGTAAGTTTTCTAATAAAAACCAAAAAACAATTGATAATATAAAGAAAGCAATTGATAAATGAAGAGCTAACCTGTAATGACTAACATCTGTGTTATCAACTAATCCACTTGATACCATAAACCACCCAATCAAACCTTGAAAACAAATTAATAAAAAAATTGAATAATATTTTTTTTCATAAAAAAAATCCCTTTTAATACTTAAAAAAATAAAAATTAAAGGAATAATGGAAAATAGTCCTATAAATCTTGCTAAAATTCTATGTCCCCACTCCCAATAAAATATCACCTTAAATTCATCTAATGTCATATCAAAATTTAAAATCTTAAATTCTGGTATTTGTTTATATTCATTAAAATAAAAATTCCATTTTTCTGATGTAAAAGGTGGTAAAATTCCTGAGAACAATTCCCAAGCTGTAATAGATAGACCAGAGTCTGTTAATCGCGTTAATCCTCCAACGGCAACAATTGACACGATTAGTATAATCATAAATATTAGCCATAAACGAATATACTTTGAGTATTGATCTGTATTTACAAACATAATTTATACATATAATAGTATGTTTATTAACCAATAGATTTAATGTCGCCAATAAGAAAAAAAAAATTAGAAGTCATCAGAAAAAAGTTAGACAAACTTGATAATAGTTTACTTTCAATAATTAAAAAAAGAACTCTATTAGTGAATGAGGTTGTAAAACTAAAAAAGTTTAAAAAGGAAATTGTCGATAAACAAAGAATAAGAGTGATTCTTACAAAAATAAGAAAAAAATCAATTCAAAATAAAATTGATCCAAATATTACAAATAGAATTTGGAAAAATATGATTTGGTCTTACATTAATTACGAAAGAAAGAATTTTAATAAAAAGTAATTATTTGCTATGAGGCGGCAATTTTTTTTCAACAAAAACTTCGTGTTTTCTAGTTGCTGGATTGTATTTTTTTGCTTTTAATTTAACTTTTGCTTTTTCACCACCCGCAGGTTTTTTTACATAATAAAAAAAAGGACTGTCAGGTTTTTCTTCTGGAACCATTCTAACTTTTACATGTGTTTTCTTAGCCATATTATTTTATATTTTTAATATTTTTAATATTTTTTATTAAATCAGAAATTTTAAGTAATTTTTGCTTTAATTTGTCAGTCTTTATAGAATTATTCGCTAATTCGTCAAGAGGTAAAGATTCCTTAGAATTAAGTATTTTCTTTACGCCATTTATTGTCATACCTTGATCTTTCAATAGAAATTTAATTTTTTTTAATAAATCAATAGTATCGTTATCAAAATAGCGCCTATTTCCATTAAGAATTCTTGGTTTAATTTGTTTAAATTCCTTTTCCCAAAATCTAATTGTGTGTGTTGATAAAGTGCCTTTTTTATCATCTGTAAGCCCTAAAATTTTTGCAACTTCCCCTATTGTTTTATATGCATTATCAGATTTCATCTTGATTATTTATAAACTCTTTAAATTCCCTTGATGGTTTAAATAAGATAACTTTCCTGGCTGAAATAGTTTTTTCCTCTTTCGTTTTGGGATTTCTTCCAACTCTGGATTTTTTATATCTTATTGAAAAAGTTCCAAAGTTTGAAATTTTAAGTTTTTCATTATTTTTAACATTATCAAAAATAATTTGAAAGAAATCATCAATTAAACTCTCAGAAATTTGTTTCGAAAAACCTAATTGCATATAAACACTATTAACTAATTCTTTTTTAGTTAAATTAATACGCATATTAAGTTATATTATTTTTAATCTTGTTTATCAAATCACCTTTTATTATTCTTTTACAAACATCCAGTGAATTTGAAAAACCTAAATAATCTGTTCCACCGTGACTTTTAACAACTGGGGAGTCTAGCCCAATAAATATTGCACCATTATATAATCTTGGATCAAGCCTCTTTTTAAAATTATTTAAATTCTTAATATTTAATAGAGATGAAATTTTTCCAATCAAATTATTAGTCAAAGCTTTTTTTAGTTCTTGAGTAATAAAGTTAGCAGTGCCTTCAGCTGTTTTAAGAGCTACATTGCCGGTAAAACCATCTGTTACTATGACATTAACATCACCGTCCATAAGATGATTTCCCTCAATATATCCTTTAAATTCAAAATCTAAATTTTTTTTATTATTTAATATTTGAAAAGTTTCTTTAATAATTTCGTTACCTTTTATTTCCTCTGAACCGATATTAAGTAATGCAACCTTAGAAGTATCATTAGGAAATAAAGCTTTATACAATGAAGATCCCATAATTGAAAAATCAACTAAGTTTTTTGAACTGCATTCAATATTTGCACCTAAATCTAGGACTACGTTCATACCTATTTTATTTGGCCATAAAGCCGATAAAGCTGGTTTATCTATATTTTCAATCATCTTTATATTTAATTTTGATATTACTAAAAGTGCACCTGTATTTCCTGCTGATATCACAATATCGGATTCCTTTGATTTAACGCTTTCAATAGATTTCCACATACTTGTATCTTTACCTCTTTTAGCGGCTTCTAAAGGAGAGTCAGTGCTTTTAACTGAATTATCTGTATGGAATATTTCATAGTTATCTTTTAAAATCTTATCTTCAATCAATGGAGTAATTTCGTTTTTGTTCCCAAAGATTTTATAAAAAACATCTTTATTTTCTTTGTGATGATGTGCAATACCATCAATAGTTTTTTTTGGTGATCCATCACCACCCATTGCATCAACTGCAATTTTTACTAAATCAGTCATTTATTAATTATTATTCTTTAGGGTCTAAAACTTGACGACCTTTGTACATACCTGTTTTTAAGTCTAAGTGATGAGACAATCTGTATTCACCAGATTTTTTATCTTCAACAACATTCTTGGATGAAAATCTCATATTTTGAGATCTTCTCATTCCAGTTCTTGACGGTGTTTGTTTTCGTTTAGGTACAGCCATAATCAGCGATTACTTACACTTTTTATGTAATTATTTAAAGTGTTTTTTTTTAGTGTTTTTGAATAATTTTCAAAATAATTCAACAATAATTCACTATTATTTGAGTTTAGAGCGTAATTTTTCAATATTTGTGTTTTTTTTTCATTTGAGTAATCATCCCAAAAGTGAATCTTATCTATAATATCGTGAAATAAATTCAGATAATCTTTCATTTTTTTATTAATTGATTGGTCACCATATCCAATTTCTCTAATACTTAATTCTAGTTGCCTGAATGTGAAATCATAAATTTCTTGAAGCGTTTTCTTGTTTTCATCATTTTTAAAAATTTTAAAGAAAAAAGCAAAATGAAGCAAAAAATAGATTAATCTATCAGAAAATATATCTTGATTTTTGAAATCTTTATAAAGTTCTTTATTTCTAGTCAATTCAATTAAATTATTATAAATGTATATGTATTTATTTTTCATGAATAAAATATTTTTAATATTATCAATTTTATTATTAACATCAAATTGCACATTTAACAAAGTTGTAAAAAAACATGGTGTCAGAAATTTAGATATTAAACATCAAAAACTTGAACTTAATGTTTCAAATAAAAATGATATTAGACAAATACTAGGACCTCCTTCAACAACAAGTAATTTTGATAATGATCTATGGATATATATCGAAAGAGAAATTTCAAGAGAACCTCTTAAAAAACTTGGTAAAGAAATTTTAATTACAAATAATGTGCTTATAATTGAAATTAATTCTAAAGGGTTACTGGTTAAAAAAGATTTTTATAATCTAAATAATATGAATGAAATATCTTTTGATAAAGATACAACTACACAAAAATATACTAAAAGAACTTTCGTTTATGATTTCCTGTCTAGTCTTAGACAGAAAATCAACGATCCTTTAGGTAAAAGGAAGAAGCCTTAAATTATTTAACCAGCGATAACAGCTAAAAGTAATAATGCAACTATGTTAGTAATTTTAATCATAGGGTTAACTGCTGGTCCAGCTGTATCTTTGTAAGGATCTCCAACAGTATCACCTGTAACTGCAGCTTTATGTGCTTCTGATCCTTTTCCACCATGATTTCCATCTTCAATATATTTTTTTGCATTGTCCCAAGCACCACCACCAGCGGTCATTGAAACTGCAACAAATAATCCAGTTATAATTACTCCGAGTAACATTGCTCCAACAGATGCTAAAGCAGCTACTTGTCCTCCAATAGCAAAAATTACATAGTAAAGAACGATTGGTGACAACACGGGCAACAAAGATGGTATGATCATTTCTTTGATTGCTGCGACTGTTAACAAATCAACTAATTTTGCATAATCAGGCTTCTGTTTTCTTTTCATAATGCCTGGAAATTTTTTAAATTGTCTTCTTACCTCTATAACAACTGCTCCACCTGCTCTACCTACAGCTTGCATTCCCATTGAGCCAAATAAATAAGGTAACATCCCACCTATTAACAAACCAACAACAACATATGGATTTGATAAGTCAAATGTAACTACGATACCTTCTAATTTCGAACCAACTTCTTTTGAGAAATGTTTGATATCTTCAGTGTATGCTGCAAATAAAACTAGAGCACCTAAACCCGCTGAACCAATTGCATAACCTTTTGTCACAGCTTTTGTAGTATTACCAACCGCATCCAATGCATCGGTTGTCTTTCTAACGTTGTTAGGAAGTTTAGACATTTCAGCAATACCTCCTGCATTATCAGTTACAGGACCGTAAGCGTCCAATGCAACAACCATACCAGCAAGAGCTAACATTGTTGTTACAGCAATAGCAATTCCATATAAACCAGCAATATGATTAGTTAATAAAATACCAGCAACGATAATTAAAGCCGGTATTGCAGTTGCTTCAAGAGAAATAGCTAAACCTTGTATTACATTTGTGCCATGACCGGTTGTAGAAGATTTTGCTACACTTTTAACTGGTCTGTAACTTGTGCCTGTATAATATTCAGTAACCCAAATTAATAAACCTGTAATTACTAAACCTATAATACCGCAATAATATAAATCTTTACCTGTGAAGGTTACATCATTAAATTTATAAACATTTTCTAAACCTAAAACATAATCAGTTACAGGATATAAAATAGCTAAAGAGGTTACAGCAGAAACAACAAATCCTTTATATAAAGCATTCATTACATTTTTACTATTACCTAATTTGACAAAGAAAGTTCCAACAATTGAAGTAAGTATACATGCGCCGCCAATTGTTAGAGGATAAAGCATCATATTAAGATCACCTACAAAAAATATAGAAGCTAACACCATTGTAGCAACTATTGTAACAGCATAAGTTTCAAATAAATCAGCTGCCATTCCAGCACAATCTCCAACATTATCACCAACATTATCGGCTATTACGGCTGGGTTTCTTGGATCGTCTTCTGGAATTCCCGCTTCAACTTTACCAACAAGATCAGCACCAACATCAGCACCTTTAGTAAATATACCACCACCTAGTCTTGCAAAAATAGAAATCAAAGAAGCTCCAAATCCTAATGCAACAAGAGCGTTAACAATTTCTCTGTCATCTACTCCTGCTTTTAATAAGCAATAATAATAAACGGCTATCGCTAATAGAGCCAAACCAGCAACTAACATTCCAGTAACAGCACCAGATTTAAATGCAACAGCTAAACCACTTGATAAACCTTTTCTAGAAGCTTCGGCTGTTCTTACATTGGCTTCTACTGAGACAAGCATTCCTACATAACCAGCTACTCCTGAGAATGCTGCACCAATTAAATATCCAACACCAACAAGTGGACTAAAGGCATAACTAACAATTACAAGCACTACAACTCCAACAATTGCAATTGTTTTATATTGTCTAGCTAAATAGGCTTTTGCACCAATTTGAATCGCTGATGCAATTTCTTGCATCTTTGAATTTCCTGCGCTTGAGTTTAAAATGTTTTTTCCAGTGAAAAAACCATAAACAATAGATAATAAACCTGCGATTATTGTATAAATTAAAATATTTTCTTCTGTGTTGCTCATTTTTACCTTGATAATGTTGTTAGTTTAATAATGCCCGGACAATACAAAAAAAGCTATAAAAGGCAATAAAAACTTCAGAATTTGTGTTCAAAACCTTTGTAAAATTGCTCGATTTTATCACCTTTTTCATCAATAATTGTATGACTTTTTTTACCTTTAATAATATTTCCAATTTTAGTAATTCTTAAATTTAATTTTTTTGAGACATTTTGAATGATTCTTGCCTTTGTTTTATTAGCAGTGAACAAAATTTGATAATCATCTCCTCTAGATACAACATTTTTAAAGGAAATTTTGTTATTAATAATTAGTTTTTTTAGAGATTTAGAAACAGGAATGTCTTGAAAGTTTATTTTAAAAGATAAGTTTTGATTATTTAACATCTTTTCTAGATCAGAAATCAATCCATCAGAAACATCTATCGATGTGTTTGCATGTTTTGAAATAAGATTAATTAAATCAATTTTAAGATCTGGTAAAAAGTATTTTTTAGTAAAATATTTTCTTTCAAATGGTTTTAAAATAATTTTATTTCTTAAAACATTTAAACCAATAAAACTATCTCCCAATTCACCAGTAACATAAATATCATCGTTAATTTTTGCGTTATTTCTTTTGATAATTGTTGATGAAAAGCCTAAAGAAACGAAAGTGAAACTCAATTTAGATGAATTTGTAGTATCACCACCGCAGAGTTTTATATTAAATTTATTTTGTTCTGATTTTAAAGCTTTAGATATCAATTCTAAATTCTTATTTGAAAAAAATTTTTTATTTCCTGAGCCAGAAATAAAATAATATTGTGGTTTAACACCTTTACAGATTAAATCAGAAATCGAAGATCTTAGAATTTTCTTAATAACTAAATCTGGATTTTTAAAATTTAAAAAATGATTACCTTCAACATAAGTATCTATTGAAATAACTAGTTTTTTTGATTTATCAAAAAATACATCATCATTTAAATATAATGACGCTGGATTATTCCTTGATAAACTTGAAAAATATTTTTTTATTATCTCAAACTCTTTCATCAAGTTTTCTTAAATTTTTGCCAACCGTATCAAGGAGGGCATTCAAATATTTAGTTTGAGAGACTTCAATAAAAAAATTAGAAGCATTTAAATATTCTTTAATAATTATTTTAATTGAAAGATTTGGTTTGTATAAAAATTCAAAAGTTGCTGCTTTTAATATAATCTCAAAAACTTTATCAAAAGATTTTGAATTAAAATCTATAGATAAAAATTTTTTTAATTCCTCCTCAAGTAAATCATTTCTTTCTATTGAACCATTTACAACTTCTTTAATAAATTTCTTAAAACGGTGTTTTGGAAAGTCAATCGATGCTTCATTATTAATCAAAAAACCATAAAGTTTTTGTATTATAATTACTCTTGGATTATTTTTGGGGCTATAATTTATTTTCATTAAATTGATAAAATTGAAATAACAGCTTCAGCTGCCTCAGAACCTTTATTTTTTCTCTTAATTGCTTGTTTCATATTTAAACAAGTAATTATACCATTTCCAATTGGTTTTTTATTTTCAATTGATAAACTCATTATAGCGTTTGTTGAAGCTTGAGAAATAAAATCAAAATGAGGTGTCTGACCTTTAATTACACATCCTAAAGCTAAGAAACCGTCGTATTTTTTAATTTTTTTTGAAATTGCAACAGGTATCTCAAAAACACCAGGCACTAATATTTCATCACACAAAAAATTATTTTTTAATTTTTGTTTTGCGCTTCTTAATAAACCAGAATAAATATTACTATAATAATTGGAGCCAACGATAAGTATTTTCTTTTTCATTTAATAATTTCTTGTTTTACTATTTTTATATCATACCCATCTAAACCAATAACTTTTTTTGGTGATTTTGTAATTAATATCATGTCTCTTATTTTTAAATCCTTTATTATTTGAGCTCCTATACCATAGTTTCTGATTAATTTATCATTACCTTGTTTATAAAATGTTTTATTTTCATAATCTTTAAGAGTTTGTGTTACAGATTTCAAATTACTATCTTTAATAAATACTAAAACACAATTTTTGAATTTCTTAAAATAATTCAATGTTTTATTGAATGAATTTGGAAGTTGTTGGTTTATTAAATAATTCTGAACTACATTTGATGATATTACTCTAACCCGAGGTATAGTTTTTCTATTAAGTTTGCCTTTAATTAAAGCAAAATGTTCAGAACCATCTAAAGTATTCTCATAAATTCTTATATCATAATTGTTATTTTTAAATTTAATTGATGATTTATCCTTAAGCTTAATTAATTTTTCTTTTTTTAATCTATATGAAATTAAATCCTCTATTTTTCCTATTTTTAAATTATGTTTTTTGGCAAAATCATGTAAATCTTTGCCTTTGGACATCGAACCATCGTCATTCATGATTTCACATATAACTGCTGAATTGTTTTTTTTTGCAAGTTTAGATATATCAACAGAAGCTTCAGTGTGACCTGCTCTTACTAAAACGCCCCCATCTCTGGCAATGATTGGAAATATATGACCTGGAGACACAATATCTTTTTTAGTAGCAGATTTTTTTGTAGCAACTTTTATTGTTCTTGCTCTGTCTTTAGCTGATATGCCTGTAGTTATTCCTTTTCTAGCTTCTATGGAAACAGTGAAAGCAGTTTTGTTTCTAGACTCATTTTTTGGTGACATCAAACTTAAGTTAAGTTTTTTTGCTTGAATGTTATCCATTGCTAAACAAATTAAGCCTCTTCCATTTTTAGCCATGAAGTTAATATTTTTTGTATTAGCACATGATGAAGGTATAATTAAATCTCCTTCGTTTTCTCTTTTTTCATCATCAACCAAAATAAACATCTTATTTTGTTTTGCATCTTTGATTATAGACTCGATTGAAGAAAAATTATTTTTTTTCATTAAAATAATTTCTTACATATTTTGATAAAATATCAATTTCAATATTAACAATACTTCCTTTGGATAAAGTAGATAAATTTGTTAGTTTAAAAGTATGAGGTATTACCCATATCTCAAAACCATCTTTTGTTAATTTCGAAATAGTTAAAGATATCCCGTTAATACTTATAGAGGCTTTTTCAATTAACTGTTTTCTAAATTTTTTATCTAGACTAAATCTAAATAAATAAGATTTATCAACTTTTGAAATTAATAATACTTTTCCTACAGTGTCCACATGACCTTGACAAATATGTCCCGATATTGGTTGTTTGTATTTTAAGGGAAGTTCTAAATTTAAGATAGATCCTAATTTTATATTTTTAAAATTCGAACGTTTAATAGTTTCGTTTGATAGATAAAATTCAGATAAGTCTTTTTTTACAGAAACTAGGGTTAAACATACTCCATCACAAGCAACAGAAATACCTAGATCTTTATTTTTTAATTTAAGATTTGTTTTGAGAAAAACATTTAAACCTTTGGGTCTTTTAACAATTTTCTTTAAAATACCTTTATTAAAAATAATACCATTAAACATAATTAATTTTTATATAAGATTATTTTGTCTTTATCACCTTGATTTGTTAAATCAAATTTATACTTAAAGTTCTTAAGTTTGGTTGAAAAATTTTTTAGTAAAACATAATTGTCTTTAATTTTAATGTTTTTTTGATTATCAATTAAATAAAATTTATGAAAAAGTCTTCCTTTTAAAAAACTATTTGTCAGCTTATTTCCCCCTTCCACTAATAAATTTCTGCATCCATTTTTATATAATTTTTGAAGAATTAGCTTTAAATCTAAATTTTTATTTTTATTGAGTTTAATTTTGATCAAATGAAATTTGTTTCTTTTTAAAATATCAATTTTTTTTTTGTCGTTTGAATTAAAAAAAATAAAAGTTTTATTTTTTTTTGCACTTTTAAAAATATAAGAATTTTGATTTATATCTAAGTTTTTATCCAAAATTGCTCTTGAGGGAGAATAATTTTCATAACCTTTCAGTCTACAATTTAATTTTGGATTATCAGTATTTAGAGTTTTTGATGATATAAGAATTGTATCATTCTTATATCTTAAATAATGCATTAATTTGTCAGTTTTTAATTTTGTGATTTTTTTATAATGATCACTATAAATTAAATTATTTTTAGTTTTAGCAATTTTTCCTGTTACGTAAGGGATTTTTTTAGATCTGTTGATAAAATATGGTTTATAGAAATCCTTAATATTTTCTGATAACAAATTATTTTTTACTACTATATTTGATTTATTGAGTATTTTTTTTGTTTTACCCTTTACTTTCTTGTCGATATCTTCAATGCCATAAATCACCTCTTTAATTTTCTTTTTAATAATAATATTTGTACATGGAGGTGTTTTTCCATAATGAGAACATGGTTCAAGTGTTACATACAGTTTAGAATTTTTTAATGATTCTGTAGAATTATTAATAGCTGATCTTTCTGCATGTGGTTTTCCATTTAACCCAGTAGATCCAATTGATATAATTTTATCGTTTTTTACTATTACACAACCAACGGCAGGATTTATTCCTGTTAATCCATGTTTAGACATTGCTAATCTAAGAGCAATGTTCATATAATTTTTATCTGACTGACTAAATCTATCTTTTTTTGTAGACATCTAATTTGTCAACAAATTGTACGAAATCTTTTTCTTCTCTGAAATTTCTATAAACAGATGCAAATCTTACATATGCTACTGGATCTAATTCTTTCAATCCTTCCATAACAAGAGTTCCAATTGTGTTAGTTGAAATTTCATTTTGCCCTAACTCCTCTAAAGATCGTGAAACTTTGCTTATAAATTTTTCAACTGTTTCTGTATCTAATGGTCTCTTCTTTAAAGCAATATAAATTGATTTTGCTAATTTATCTCTATCAAAAGCTGACTTGCGACCATTCTTTTTTACAACCATTAGCTCTCTGTATTGTATACGCTCAAACGTGGTAAATCTTTCTCCGCATACACAGAGTCTTCTTCTTCTTATAGCGGTGCCATCTTCAGTGGGTCTTGAGTCAACTACTGAAGTTTCTCCTTTTTTTTTACAAGGACAAATCATTTTCTCAAATGTTTATATATAGGAAATGATGAACATAGATTAACTACTTCATCTCTTACTTCAGTCTCTATTTTAGAATTATCATCAGGATTTTTTGACAACCCCTCAATAACCTTTGTTATTAATTCACCAACTTTTTGAAACTCATTTAATCCAAAGCCTCTAGTGGTTGCAGCCTGAGATCCCAAACGAATACCTGAAGTAACCATTGGACTTTCAGAGTCAAAAGGAATTCCATTCTTATTACATGTAATGTTTGCTCTAGATAAACTGTCAGCAGCCATATTGCCTTTTACATTGAATGGTCTTAAATCAACTAACATTAGATGTGTATCTGTGCCTCCAGAATAAATTTTGAAACCATTATTTTTCAAAGTCTCTGCTAACATTTTGGCATTTGCTAATACATTTGAAATGTAAGTTTGAAATTCAGGTTTTAGTGCCTCTAAAAAACCAGCTGCCTTACCAGCAATAACATGCATTAGTGGTCCACCTTGGTATCCTGGGAACACAGCCGTGTTAAATTTTTTTGCTAAGTCTTCATGGTTTGTAAGTATTATTCCACCTCTAGCACTTCTAAAAACTTTATGAGTAGTTGAAGTTACCACATGAGCATGATCGCAGGGATTTGGATAACCTTTGCCTGCAACCAAACCTGAGAAGTGAGCCATGTCAACCATCAGATAAGCTCCAACTTTATCAGCAATGTCTCTAAATCTTTTAAAATCTATTACTCTAGAATATGCACTGCCCCCAGCAATAATTACTTTTGGTTTGTTTTCTAAAGCTAATCTTTCAACTTCGTCATAATCAATCAAACCAGTTTCCTTATCAACATCATATCCTATTGGATTAAACCATTTTCCAGACATTGATATTTTTAAACCATGAGTAATATGGCCACCAGAATTTAAACTCATTCCCATAAATGTGTCACCTGGTTTTAAAAGAGCTAAAAAAACTGCGCCATTAGCTTGTGCACCAGAGTGTGGTTGAACATTTGCAAACTTACAATTAAATAATTTCTTCAATCTTTCTATTGCTAATTCTTCCGCAACATCTACGTGCTCACAACCATTATAATATCTTTTTCCTGAATAACCTTCTGCATATTTATTTGTTAAAACTGAGCCTTGTGCTTCCAACACTGCCTGAGATACTATATTTTCAGAAGCTATTAGCTCTATATGATTTTGTTGTCTAATAAGTTCATCATTGATAGCTTTAAATAATTCAGGATCACTTTCAGATAATCTTTTCTCGAAAAAATTCTGATAGTCATTATTTAGATATTTAGCTTCACTTGACATAACTTTTCTCCAATTTATATTTTTTTTACTCTTTTTAGGTGTCTACCACCTTCAAATTTTGTCTTTAAAAATGTGTTTATACATTTCATGACTGTATTTTTATTAATCAACCTAGCTCCTAATGTAATAACATTTGCGTTGTTATGCAATCTAGATAATTTAGTATTTTTAACCGAATAACATAATGCCGCTCTTATTTTTTTATGACGATTTGCAGCCATAGCCATCCCCATGCCAGATCCACAAATTAGTATTCCAATATTTGAAGAGTTTTTTGAAACTTTTTTACAAAGTTTATGTGCAAAATCAGGATAATTTACTGAAATCTCATCACTATGTGGGCCTTGATCGTCGAATTTGATTTTTTTAGAAAGTTTTTTTTTTACAAATTCTTTTAAATTAAAACCAGCGTGATCTGAAGCTATATAAAGTTTTTTCAAGTTAGTTAAATTTATGATTAAGAACACATGCAACTATATGAATTCTGTCTTCTTCCCCACCATTGAAAAAATTATGATACTTAGTGTTGTTTGTAATCCACGCATGACCATCAGCAGGCATGTGTTTAGCAACATTATCAATAACCATAATGCAGCCTGGGTTAGTAATAATTGGAATGTGTAATCTGGGTTCTGGATCTCTATGCCAGCTAAGTGTAGATCTTGGTTGTTTAAGTAAAATCCTTACTCGTCCAAGTTTATATTTTTTTGATAACGCTTCATAAACATCCTTAAAGTATGTATCTTTATAATCATCAATAAATTCTGAATATTTTTCTTCATCAACAGTTACATCTCTAGTCACCTCTTTACCCGAAGAATCTGGTTTTGTCCAAAACACACCTCTAGCTTTATGACCTTTGATAGAATCTGGATCACCAGGTATTTGAGTTAATGAAATTGCTCCAAAATTTGTTATTTCCCCTGGAGACTCAAAATTTTTAATTTTGATTACCTCTTTATAAGCTGTTTGAAGTTTTTCTACGTCAAATTTGATATCAAGCTTTAAAAAATCATTAAAATTTAAACTCATGGTTTTTGTAATACAATTTTTGAAATTTAATTGTATAATACATTTGTCGCATTATACAATTACATTATATGATAACTGGAAATTATCCAAATCTTAGACTTAGAAGAAACAGAAAACAACCCTGGATTAGGAGATTAGTTCAAGAAAATACTCTAAGTCCAAATGACTTTATTTTACCGATATTTTTAATCGACGGTAAAAACAAAAAAGAAAAAGTAAAATCGATGCCAGATGTTTATAGATATTCAATAAACAGATTAAATCAGATTATAGATAAAGCCCTTAAACTTAAGGTTCCAATGGTTGCTCTTTTTCCTAAAACAAATGAAAAACTTAAAAATGAAATTGGTACAGAAGCTTTAAATGAAAATAATTTAGTTTGTAAAGCAATAGTTGAAATAAAAAAAAGGTACAAAAACCAAATTGGAATAATGTGCGATGTAGCTCTTGATCCTTATACTTCACATGGACATGATGGATTAATCAGATCTAATCAAATAATCAATGACGAAACAATAGAAGTTTTGGTTAATCAATCCCTATTACAAGCTGAAATGGGATGTGATGTCCTCGCTCCTTCAGATATGATGGACGGCCGTATTAGAAAAATAAGAAATGCATTAGACAAAAATAATTTTAAAGATGTCCAATTGCTTTCATATGCAGCAAAATATGCTTCAAGTTTTTATGGACCATTCAGAGATGCTGTTGGATCAAATAAGTTTTTAAAAGGAGATAAAAAAACCTACCAAATGGATTTTCGAAACACTGATGAATCTTTAAGAGAAATAGCTTTAGATATAAAAGAAGGTGCAGATATGGTTATGGTAAAACCAGGTTTGCCTTATCTTGACATCATTAAAGGAATTAAAGAAAAATTTAGGATACCAGTTTTTGCATACCAAGTGTCAGGAGAATACAGTTTGATAGCGCATGCAATTAAATCAAAAATATTAAAAGAAGATGTAATTTTTGAATCTTTAATGGCATTTAAAAGAGCGGGTGCAAACGCAATTGTAAGCTACTATGCTGATAGACTTGATAAAATTTTAAAATAATTATTGAATAGAGTTAATAAAAGAAACTCTATTTTTTGGGAATGATAAATTATTAGGTCTGAGTATAGATTTTTCCAAAAAGTCTCCAACTAACTTTAGTCCAGCCAATAATTCTTTAGTTTCTGCTATAATATTTTTTTCAATTAAAAAATTTGGTACTTTTCTTTTTTCAAATGATGACTGTGTAGAATATTCAATATTGTTATTATTAATTTCTTTTTTTACAAATTTTTCTAATTCTAAATCATATCCAAGAAGACTAAATAGTTCTAATTCCCAGTAAATATAATTTTGTATCCAGTTTTCTGATTTTAATAATTTAAAAAAATTATCAATCAAATCGTAAATTTTTAAATTTTTTTGAGCCTCAGCATTAAGAATTTTTATTAATTGCATTGCTGAAATTAAACAATTTAGTTTTTCTTTATTATCAAAAAAAAAGGGTGAAGAAGCTTCAATAATTTCAAACTTAAAGTAACCTATTCTATTCTCATTTTTAGAATTATAATTTGCAAATAATTTATTACCGATTTGTAAATAATTTTTAATCTTCTTGGAAGAACCCCCATAAACAACTCCAGATACTTTGCCGTGATTTTTAGTAAACAATTCAACAATTAAAGAATTTTCACTATATTTATTTTTTGAAATTAAATAGCCTGTGTCATCCCAAATCATAAATCTAAACTATTGAGACATTTAATTGCAGCATTTTGTTCTGCAATTTTTTTTGAACTTCCTTCAGCAATAAAATTTTTTGAATTATGAATTTTAACACTAACTTTAATGATTGGTTTATGTCTTGGGCCAGTATTAGAAATCATTTTGTATTCAGGAAGTTTTTTATATTTCTTTAATGAAAATTCTTGAAGTTGAGTTTTTGCATCTATCAATGTTACTTTACTTTGAGAAATTTCTTCTTCCCATAGATCTAAAATAAATTTTTCTACAACATTAAAACCTCTATCCAAATAAATTGCACCAATTAGAGCCTCGCAACTATCTGAAATTACTTTATCTTGAGGTGGAGTTTTTGCTTTATCAGAGTTTAATGTAAGAATGAATTTATCTAAATTTATTTTTTTTGCTATTTGTAAACATGTATTTTTATTTACTAATGATGCAAATTTTTTATCTAGCACACCCTCTTTTTCTTTAGGGTACAGGTCTAATAATTTTTTTGAAATAACCAATCCAAGAACTCTGTCTCCTAAAAATTCAAGTTTTTCATTATTTTCTTTAGAGTTAAAACTTTTATGAGTTAAAGATTTAACAAGTTTATTTTTATCTTTAAATTCAATATTGATTTTTTTTTCTAGAAGATTGTGATTAATTTTCATTTTATCTTTTTAAAGAATCTATCAAACCTGATTGATTGAGGCCATTTCCAAAATTCAAAAAAATAACCAATATTTTTATCTGATGAAAAAAATATAAATTGAGCTTTCCCGATAAGATTATCTTTATGAACGTACCCAACACTTGATAAAAATCTGCTATCTTTAGAACAGTCTCTGTTATCTCCTAAAAAAAAATAATGATCATCAGGGACAGAGAATAAATCTGAATTTTGAAAACTATAGTTTTTTAAATAAACTGTTTTGTGGTTTTTGTTATTAGGTAAATTTTCTTCAAATGTAAAAACTTCAATTGCATTATTACCACAATAAATGACATCATTTTTGGAAATCCTAGACTTAAATATTTCATTATTATTTAAATATAAATTTGAATTAATAAATTGAATTTTATCTCCAGGTAAACCAATTAGTCTCTTTATATAATCTGTTCTATTATCAGCTGGTGTTTTAAACACAATTACATCCCCTCTTTTAGGTTCACTAAACATTACTCTGCCTTTAAAGATAGGTGGGCTAAAAGGAAATGAATGTTTACTGTATCCATATGAATATTTAGTTACAAATAATCGATCACCAACTAGTAATGTGGGTTCCATAGAAGATGAAGGAATATAAAATGGTTGTAAAAAAATTGACCTTATAAAAACAGCTATAACAAGTGCATAAAATAATGTTTTTATATTTTCACTAAAAAAGTATTTATCTAATTTCATTTTTTTTGTATAGTTGCGAAAGCTATTGAATAAGACTTCTCATCTGATAATGAAAGAAATAAATCTAAAGATTTTGAATTTGAAATTTTTTTTAAGATTTTCTTTATTTTATTATTCATATTGTAATAAGGTTTACCTAAATTATCGTTTAATATTTCAATATCTTTAAAGTTTAAATTTTTCCTAAAACCAGTTCCTAAAGCTTTAACAAATGCTTCTTTAGCAGCAAATCTTTTGGCATAAAAATTAACTCTATTTTTTACCGTTTTAGAAGTATTAATTTCTTTAGCCGTATAAACTCTTTTAATAAAGTTTTGATTTCTTATAGATTTTTTAATTCTATTATTATCGATTATATCAACACCGATACCAATTATTTTCATTAATTATTTCTAATTATCTTTTTAAATTTCTTTATTACTTTTGGTAGACCATCAAAAACGGATTCCCCAATAATAAAATGTCCAATATTAAATTCTTTTATTTCTTTAATTTTACAAAGTAATTTTGTAACTTTATAATCTAATCCATGTCCAGCATGCACCTCTATACCTAATTCTTTAGCCAATCGAGCACATTTTTTTATTCTTAAAAATTCTTTTTGGTATTTTTTCTTTGCTTTAACTAAATTTGCTAATTTACCAGTATGTATTTCAATGCAATGAACATCTAGTTTTTTTGACAAATAGATATCACTTATATTTGCATCAATGAACAAGCTCGTTCTTATATTTTTTTGTTTAAAGCGTTTTATAATAGAGCTTAATTTATTTTTATTTCTTTTGAGATTTAAACCACCTTCAGTGGTAACTTCTTTTCTGTTTTCTGGAACAATGCAAATATAATTTGGAGAAATTTTTATTGCTTTCTTAACAATTTCAGGGTTCATAGATATTTCTAAATTAACTAGAATATTTTTTTGATTACAAATATCTAAAGCGTCATTATCATTTATGTGTCTTCTATCTTCTCTCAAATGAATAGTGACTGAGTCTGCACCATATTTCGTAACAAATTTAGAAGCAAAAAGTGGATCAGGATGTTTTTCACCCCTAGCATTTCTAATTGTTGCTATATGATCTATATTTACACCCAATCTTTTCATTTAAGAAATCTACTTCCAGGCTTAGTTATTTTAATGTTTCGAAGTTCATCAGGTAGTTCATTTTTTTTATATGTTGGTACTTCAATTTTTAAATGTGAAATTATTTTTGATTTTATCTTTAATGATTTTTTTGAAGATCTATTAATTATTGATGCAAAACCTAAATGTTTTGCTTTAGATTTTTTTATCAATTTTACGCATTCTAAACTTGATTTTCCAGTTGTTATTACATCTTCTATTATTAGAACTCTAGAATTCTTCTTGATATTAAAACCTCTTCTAAGTTTGAATTTACCATCTACTCTTTCACAAAAAATTGTTTCCTTTTTTAGAAGTCGTCCAATTTCATATCCAATGATCACTCCACCCATAGCTGGTGCAAGTATTAAATCTATTTTTTTAAAATTCTTTTTAATTTTCTTTGCTAATGACTCACATATATCTTTTGATAAGTGTGGATAACTTAATAACTTTGCACATTGAATATATTTTGGAGAATGTAAGCCAGATGATAAAACGAAATGTCCTTCTAATAATGCATTAGTCTTTTTTAAAATACTTAAGGATTTTTTGTGTGAAAGCATTTCTTTTTTCTTCGTGTCTAATTATTTTAAATTTTATATTCTTTTGTTTTAGTTCTGCAATAAAATTAGTAAAATTTTTCAGATCTCTGATTATTAATTGAAATTTAAAATTGATATAATTAGGGTTTTTACCGACCATCTCAACTTTTGAAATATTTAACTTATGGTCACCTATTAGAGTTGTAATGTCACCTAATTGACCAGGTTTATCTGGGAGTGATATCCATAGAGTTGTGTTATATTTTTTAATTCTTTCTTCTTTTTGTTCACCTTTATCGTGCCAATAACGTCTTATAGCAGCTCTTGCTTTTCCAGTTTTTGTAATTGGTATCCAATGTAAAGAAGGAGAATGGTTTTTTGATGTAATAATATTTACTCTATCACCATTTCTTAAAATCGACTGAAGTTCACTTTTATTTCCATTTATTTCACATCCAATCGTACTATTACCAATAGTAGTATGAACCGCATATGCAAAATCAATTGGGGTCGCGTCTTTCGGTAACTTAATTACAGATCCTTTAGGTGTAAAGCAGAACACGTTTTCTTGGAACATTTGTAATTTAGTGTATTCATAAGAATGTTCTGGATTTTCATTTTTTTCTATAATCTCAACTAAATCTTTCAACCAATCGTATTCTTTCCAACTAACAGAATTAAATTTTTCTGATGATTTGTACTGCCAATGAGAAGCAATTCCTCTTTCAGCAAATTCATGCATAGACATAGTTCTTATTTGAATTTCAATTGGTTTTTGATTGGGTCCAATAACTGATGTATGTATCGATTTATACCCATTTATTTTTGGAGAAGAAATGTAATCTTTAAATTTTCCTGGAACACAATTCCATTTTTTATGGAATATTCCTAAAGTTTTGTAACAATCATCAACCGTATTTAAAATTATTCTAAACCCAATGATATCGGTTATTTGTTCTAACGAGACTCTTTTTTTTTGAACTTTTCTCCAAATAGAAAATGGAGTTTTTTCTCGTCCATAAATTTCGGCGTAAATTTTATGATCATTTAATAATTCGGTTAACTCTACTGATAGCGTTTCAAATGTATCTTTTTTGTCTTCTTTAATTTCATCTAATTTATTTTTTATTAATGTTCTTGCCTGATTGTTAAGAATTTTAAAGGACAGGTCTTCAAGTTCATCTCGAATTCGATGCATACCCATTCTATCTGCAAGAGGTGCATAAATTTCCATTGTCTCTTGTGCTATACGTTTTCTTTTTTCTTCCTTGGTAATTGCATCAATAGTTCTCATATTATGAAGTCTGTCAGCAATTTTGACGAGTAATACCCTAATATCTTTAGATGTAGCTAAAATTAACTTTCTAAAATTTTCAGCTTTTGAACTTGAAGCTGCAGTATTTTCAAACACAGAAATTTTTGTAACTCCCTCTACTAAATCTGCCACTTCTTCTCCAAATTCATTTTTAATAGTTTCATATGTTGCATAAGTGTCTTCAATAGTATCGTGAAGTAAGCCAGTCGCTATAGTAGCACTATCTAATTTCAATTCAGTAAGTATATTGGCTACGGCGATTGGGTGAACTGAATATGGATCACCGGAAGCACGTTTTTGATCTTTGTGAGCTTTCACTGCAAAATTGTATGCTTTATCCAATTTTTCAGGATTAAGAAATTTATTGTAGATTTTAATTTTATTAATTAACTCTTCGGAATTAATCATTTAAACATTATAGCACCAATTTAAATTTGTTTAATACTTCTTATGTCTTTATTTGGAAGTTGATTGATCAAATCTTTAATATTTCTCTTTAATTTTGGGTGTTTCCAATCTTTTTGGATTTCATACAAAGGAATTAAAACAAAACTTCTTTGATGCATCAATGTATGAGGGAGAAGAATATCTTTATTGAGAATTAAACCATCATAATCAATAATATCTATATCGCATTCTCTTGGATCATTTTTTTTTCTTTTTTTTCTTCCTAATTCTCTCTCAATTTTCTTACATAATTCTAATAATTTTTGAGGTGATAAATATGTTTTTATCTTTAAAACTATATTAATAAATTTTGGTTTTTTAGGATTTGGCCAAGATGGTGTTTCATAATTACTTGAGCATTTTATTATTTCTATATTTTCTAAATGAAGTTTAAATTTTGATAATTCTATATTTCTATTTCTGTTACCTAAGTTTGAACCAATCCCTAAAAAAACAGTCTTAACTTGATTTTCTGATATATCTTGCTTTATCACGATTCCAATCTCTTGTTTTTTTAGTTGCTCTTTTATCGTATTGTTTTTTCCCTTTTGCCACTGCAATCTCTATTTTAGCTTTACCTTTTTTAAAATACATTTTTGTAGGCACTAAAGTAAAGCCATCTCTTTGCATTTTGCCAATTAATTTATTTATTTCTTTTTTATTAAGTAATAATTTTCTTTCATCCAAAGGTTTATGGTTTGAGTAACTTGCTTGTTTATATGTAGCAATATGAGAATTGATTAATATTATCTCACCATTTTTTTCGACAGCATAAGAGTCAGCAATATTAACTTTTCCGTCTC
Organism: Candidatus Pelagibacter sp.; assembly: GCF_052049935.1. GTDB lineage: Bacteria > Pseudomonadota > Alphaproteobacteria > Pelagibacterales > Pelagibacteraceae > Pelagibacter. Next base: position 27,954 of record NZ_JBNGZA010000002.1, read on the forward strand.
TAACAGATTTTATTTCTGAACCTTTTAAAACAATTCCTGCTTCAAAAAGATCTTCAAAAAAATAATTAAAACTTGCTTTTCTATTTAAGCATATAATTTTTAAACCAGAATTGGTTTTTTTGTTCATTACAACAATTTAGCTGAAACTAATGCTTTTTTGACTTTGTCTTGAGTATTTGATGTTACTTTTACTAATGGCAATCTTACACTATCATCGCAAAGACCTAAAAGTTTTGCTGCATATTTAACTGGGCTAGGATTACTCTCAACAAACATTGAATGATGTATTGGTTGCAAAATCTTATCTAACTTTGCAGCCTCATTTTGAGACTCTTTATTATCTCTTTCATTTGAAAATTTTTGAAACTGTGAACAAATTTTTGGTGCAATATTTGCTGTTACACTTATAGCCCCAACTCCTCCTCTTTTGTTAAATTCTAAAGCATTGTCATCATTGCCAGTTAATTGAATAAAATCTTTTCCCATTTTTTTTAATTGTTGATCAACTCTATTTAGATCTCCTGTAGCGTCTTTAACACCAACAATATTTTTTAATTCATAGAGACTTGCCATAGTGTCCACTGACATATCTATTACTGACCTACCAGGAATGTTATAAATTATAATCGGCAAACCAGAGCTATCATTAATAGCTTTATAATGTTGATAAAGTCCTTCTTGAGTTGGTTTATTATAATATGGAGTAACAATTAATGCACCGTCTGCACCTGCTTTCTCAGCATGTTTAGTGAGAGATATTGCTTCTTCAGTTGAATTAGAGCCGGTTCCGGCTATGACGGGTATTTTACCTTTGCTTTCTTGAATACACAAATCGATCACTTTTTGATGCTCTTCATGATTTAATGTTGGTGACTCGCCAGTTGTTCCAGCAGGAACTAAACCATTTGTTCCATTTTTTATATGAAAATGAATTAATTTTACATACGCTTCTTCATCTAATTTATTGTTAATGAAGGGCGTAATTAATGCAACATTTGATCCTTTGAACATAAATACTTATAACATAGTTTAAAGATTCATTTAGTAAAAAACATGAAGAAATTAACATTTTTTGTAATATTCATAATCTTAGGTGCAACCACAATATCTCTTGCAGAATTTCTTAATATTAAGATTATTCCTCTAAAAAAACCTCTCTTAGAACAAGCTGAAATAGAAAAAAGATTAGCTAAAGAGGAAATAAAACCTATTCCAAAACCTGGCACGAAAAAAAATATTGACCAAGTTAAAACTGAAGTCAAAGTTAAAGAAAAGAAAAAAATTGAAAAAGTTAAAACTGAAAAAAAACAAGAAAAAAAGTCTAAAGTAGCAGAATTAATTCTTCCTAAGAAAAAACCAATTACAATAAATACTGAAAAAATAAAAACTGTAAACAAATCTAAATATTACAATAAAAAAGATTTTGAGTTAGCAAAAAAAGCAATTTCTAAAATGGAAAAAAGAGAGTGGAAATTGGCTTTATCAACTGCAAAAAGAGCAAAAGACAAATCTATATATAACTTTGTACAATGGAGACATTTGCTAACTAAAGGTAATCAGGCATCTTTTTTTGATTACAAATCGTTTATAGAACAAAATGAAAGATATCCAAGAATTGGTAGAGTTAAATATCTTGCTGAACATAAGCTTTCAGTAAAAGAAGTTTCTCCAAAAAAAGTAATTCAATATTTTGGGGATGATGAACCTTTAAGTGGTTATGGTAAACTAATTTTAGGGGAAAGTTTAATTGAAATTGGAGAAAAAGAAAAAGGTATAAAATATATCAAAGATGGATGGATAGAAGCTGAACTTTCAAAATCTGAATTAAGATTTTTTAGAAAAAAATATAAAAAATATTTAAATGCAAATGATTACATTAAAAGAGCAGACTATTTAGCATGGAATAGCAAACATTGGGATTTAAAAAGATTACTTAGATATTTGCCTAAGGATTATGAGCTTCTTTATAATGCTAGACAAATTTTGATTTCAAAATCATACGGTGTTGATCAGGCAATTAAAAACGTGCCCACTAAGTTAAAAAATGATCCTGGATTAAATTATGATCGATTAAAATGGAGAAGAAAAAGAGGAAGAGTTGATAGTTCTTTAGAAATTTTATTAAAAATTAAAAACACTAAAGATTATATGAAGTATCCTGAAAAGTGGTGGAAAGAAAGAGAGATAATAGCAAGATCATTAATATACAAAAAAAAATATGAAACCGCATATCGTTTAAGTAGTAACCATGCAATGACTGAAGGTCCAGATTATGCTGCAGCTGAATGGATGAGTGGATGGATTGCATTAAGTTTTTTAGATGATCCAATATTAGCAATAGATCATTTTAGAAATTTTTATAATAACGTAAGTTATCCAATTAGTTTATCAAGAGGTGCTTATTGGCTTGGTAGATCATATGATAAAATTGGTGATAAAGATTCATCATTAAAATGGTTTGAAGAAGCAACAAAGTATATGACTACTTATTACGGTCAATTAGCATCAAGAAAAATTGATCCTAGTAGAAAATTTGAACTAAGTTTAGAAAGTTTAATTGATGATAAATATAGAAAAAAATTCTATGATAAAGATCTTGTTAGAATAGTTTATTTATTAGATGAATTAAATAAAGATAAATACACAAAACATATTTTAAGATTTTTAGCTTTAGACAACATTCAGAATGGTAGCGAACCTCTTGCTGCAGAACTTGCAACTAAAATTGAAAGGTATGATTTTGCAATTCAAGTTTCTAAAATTGCATCATATGAAAAAAGATTTCACAATAAATTTAACTATCCAGTCATAAGTACACCAATCTATGTGAATGGGAGAAAAATTCCTGAAAATGCATTTATATTATCTTTAATAAGACAAGAAAGTGAGTTTGATTTAAGTGCTAATAGTCATGCTGGAGCAAAAGGTTTAATGCAGTTGATGCCATACACGGCAAAAGTTGTAGCTAAACAAGCCAAGCTTCCATACTCAAAGTCTAGATTAACAAGAGATCCAGAATATAATATTAACTTAGGCTCACATTATATTGCAGGATTAATTTTAGAGTATGATGGTGCTTATCCATTTGCAATCGCTGCTTACAATGCTGGACCTAAAAGAGTAAAATATTGGAAAAAATTAAATAAAAATCCTCAAAAAAAACAAATTGATTACGTTGATTGGATAGAGCTAATTAAATTTAGAGAAACAAGAAATTATGTTCAGCGTGTTTTAGAAAATTACAACGTTTATAGATATATACTAGAGCGAAAACCAATAACTGTTAAAGATTTTTTTAGAGATGATCCACTTTATTAATGGCGGAGAGAGAGGGATTCGAACCCTCGGTACAAGTTTCCTCGCACGGTCATTTAGCAAACGACTGGTTTCAGCCTCTCACCCATCTCTCCACAAGAAAAATCAATACTTTTGATTGTATTGAATATTCAATATTAATAAAGTAATTATTCTAAAAATTATGAAAAACAAGTACTCAATATTTTCACTAGTAAAAAATGCTTTTTCCTATCATGAAAATTGGGAGAAAGCTTGGAAAGATCCAGAGCCTAAAAAAGAATATGACGCTGTTATTGTAGGTGGTGGTGGTCATGGTCTAGCTACTGCTTATTACTTAGCGAAAAAACACGATATGAAAAATATTGCAGTTGTAGAAAAAGGTTGGATTGGAGGTGGTAATACTGGAAGAAATACTACCATTATTAGATCTAACTATCTTTGGGATGCTAGTGCTGGCTTGTATGATCATGCTTTAAAAATTTGGGAAGGTTTGTCTCAAGAACTAAACTATAATGTAATGTTTAGTCAACGAGGAGTAATGAATCTAGCTCATAATCTTCAAGATGTGAGAGATTTAAAAAGAAGAACTCATGCTAATAGACTAAATGGTATTGATGCAGTTTACTTAAGTACAGAAGAAGTTAAAAAGTTTTGTCCAATAATTAATACCTCTCCTGATATAAGATATCCGGTACTTGGTGGAACACTACAAAGGAGAGCTGGTACAGCTAGACACGATGCTGTTGCTTGGGGATATGCGAGAGGTGCAGATGAAATGGGAGTGGACATTATTCAAAATTGTGAAGTGAAAGGTATAAAAAGAGATGGAGATACTGTTGAAGGTTTAGAAACAACAAAAGGTTTTATAAAAACAAAAAAAATTGGAGTAGTAGCCGCAGGTCATTCCAGTGTTATTGCAAATATGGCTGGTCTTAGATTGCCCTTAGAAAGTAAACCATTACAAGCTTTAGTTTCTGAACCTGTTAAACCAATAATAGATACTGTAGTTATGTCTAATGCAGTTCATGCTTATGTAAGTCAATCAGACAAAGGTGAATTAGTTATCGGTGCTGGTACTGATGATTATGTTTCTTATTCACAAAAAGGTAGTCACGATATTGTGGAAGGAACTTTAAATGCAATCCTAGAGCTTTACCCTATATTTAGTAGAATGAGAATGTTAAGACAATGGGGTGGAATTGTAGATATTTGTCCTGATGCAAGCCCTATAATTAGTAAAACTTCAATTAAAGGATTATACTTTAACTGTGGATGGGGAACTGGTGGATTTAAAGCTACACCCGGTTCAGGTGATTTATTTGCTCATACAATCGCAAATGATGAGCCCCATAAATTAAATGCTGCATTTAATATCAATAGATTTGTTAGTGGTGATCTTGTTGATGAACACGGAGCAGCTGCAGTAGCACACTAATGTTTATAATTAATTGTCCGTTCTGTGGTGAAAGAGAACAAAGTGAATTTAAAGCTGGCGGGGAAGCTCACATAGTAAGACCCAAACAACCTACTGAACTAAGTGATGATGAATGGGCAGAATATTTATTCATGAGAAAAAATATTAAAGGTGTTCAGTTTGAAAGATGGAACCATGCTCATGGATGTAGAAAATGGTTTAATATGGTTAGAGATACATCGAATGATCAGATAAAAGCTGTTTATAAAATGGGTGAAAAACCCCCTATCGAATAAATAATATTTATGTCAAAAAATCTAAGAGTTAAATCTAGTTCGTATATTGATGAAACAACAAGAATTTCATTTAAGTTTAATGGTAAAAAATTATTTGGTTTCAAAGGTGATACACTCGCATCAGCGTTACTTGCAAATGATATACATTTAGTTGCAAGAAGTTTTAAATATCATAGACCAAGAGGAATAATGACGTCAGGTTCAGAAGAGCCTAATGCAATAGTCCAATTACATGATAATTCTTCAAGAACTGAACCTAATGTAAGAGCAACTGAGATTGAGCTTTACGAGGGGTTGGAAGCTTCTAGTCAAAATTGTTGGCCTAGTGTTAATTTTGACATAGGTGGTATTAATAATTTTTTATCCCCTCTTCTTCCAGCTGGTTTTTATTACAAAACTTTTATGTGGCCTGCTAGCTTTTGGGAAAAATATGAATATTTTATTCGTAAATCAGCTGGTCTTGGCAAGTCTCCAACTGAAGCAGATCCTGACATTTATGATCATAAATATATCCACTGTGATGTTCTTGTAATTGGCGGAGGTATTTCAGGAATAATTGCTGCAAAGTCCGCTGCAAAAAATGGTTTAAAAACTTTAATTGTTGATGAAAAGCCAAATTTAGGTGGAACAACAATTTATCAAAATAATGATCATTTTAAAATAAATGATGAAAATTCTTCAAAGTGGTTACAGAACGAAATTGATAGTTTAAAAAATTTCGAAAATTTAGAAGTAAAAACAAGAACTAGTGTTGCTGCATATCATGGTTACAATTTTGTTTTAGCAAGAGAAAATTTAACTGATCATATTGAAATCTCAAAAAGAGAAAACAAAGTAAGACAAAGATTACTAAAAATTAGAGCAAAGAAAGTTATTACAGCAACTGGTTCTATTGAAAGACCACTTATATTTAATAATAATGACAGACCTGGAATATTGCTTTCATCAGCAATTAAAAAATATGCTGATTTTTATGGAGTGAAAAGTGGTGAGGAAATTGTTTTATTCACTAACAATGATACTGCTTATGAAACTGCTCTTTCATTAAGTGATAAGGGTATCAAGGTTAAAGCAATTGTAGATATAAGAGATGCTAATGAAAATAGATTAATAAAATCAATAAAAGATTTAAACATTAAAATTTATAATAACCATACTGTTGTAGATACAAAAGGTCATAAAAGAATTAATAAAGTTTCTATAATGGAACTGTCTAAGGATGGCACTTCAGTTGTTGGAAATAAAATAGATATAAATTGTGATTGTCTTGGAATGGCTGGTGGATGGACACCTGCGGTACATTTGTTTACACAATCTGGTGGAAAATTAAAATTTAGAGATAGCGAAAATATATTTGTTCCTAACCAATATAGTTCTGACCAAATCAGTGTGGGAGCTTGTAATGGTGATTTTGAATTGAACGATATACTTTCTATATTACCTGATCAAATAAATAAGTATCTTGGTATTGATGAGGAAAGTTTTAAAAGTGTTCAAGTTATTTCTTCGAAAGATAATAACTATAGAAATATATGGTTGCTACCATCTGATAAAATTTTAGGAAAAACGAAACCTTTTGTGGACTATCAAAATGATGCTACAGCAAAAGATATAAAATTAGCTTTAAGAGAAGGATTTAGATCTATTGAACATGTAAAAAGATATACAACAACTGGTATGGGTACTGATCAGGGTAAACTTGGAAATATGCATGCGCTTGGAATAATTGCAGAAACAGCAAAAGTTCAAATGGGAGAATTAGGAACAACTACTTTTAGACCACCCTATACTCCATTAACATTTGGAACAATTGTTGGAAGAAATGTTGGTGAATATTTTGATATTTTTAGAAAAACACCAATGCATGATTGGCATGTTAAACACAAAGCTGAATTTGAAAATGTAGGACAATGGAAAAGAGCTTGGTATTACCCTAAGAACAATGAAGATATGCATCAAGCTGTCCAAAGAGAAAGTAAAGCTGCAAGAGAAAGTGCTGGTATTTTAGATGCATCCACATTAGGTAAAATTGATATACAAGGAACAGACGCTTCAGAATTTTTAAATCGTGTCTATACAAATGCATGGTCTAAACTTGGAATTGGAAAATGTAGATATGGCTTAATGCTAAATGAAGATGGTATGGTATATGACGATGGAGTTACAACTCGTCTAGGAGAAAATCATTATATAATGACTACAACAACGGGTGGCGCTGCAACTGTTCTTGGTAAGTTAGAAGATTATCTACAAACTGAATGGCCTGAACTTGATGTTTACCTTACTTCAGTTACTGATCATTATGCAACAGCAAGTGTTTGTGGACCAAACAGTAAAAAAATTCTTTCAAAATTAATTCCAGATTTAGATTTGTCAGATGAAAATTTCCCGCACATGTCATTTAAAGATACAACTATTGGAAAGATAAAATGTAGAGTTATGAGAATTAGTTTTACTGGTGAACATAGTTATGAAATCAATGTTCAGGCAAATTATGGAAAGTCTATTTGGAAAAAATGCATGGAAGCTGGGAAAGAATTTAATATTACTCCTTATGGAACAGAAACTATGCATTTATTAAGAGCTGAAAAGGGATTTATAATTGTTGGTCAAGACACAGATGCAACGATGACACCTATCGATTTACAAATGGATTGGATAGTCAGTAAGAAAAAATATGATTTTATTGGAAAAAGATCGTTATACAGATCAGATACAATAAGAGAAGATAGAAAACAATTAGTTGGTCTTTTAACAGAAAATCCTAACGAAATTTTAGAAGAAGGTGCTCAAATTGTTGCTGAAACTAACAAACAACCTGTAGAAATGTTAGGACATGTTACTTCAAGTTATTTCAGTCCTAATCTTAATAAATCAATAGCACTTGGAGTTGTTAGAGGCGGAAAAAACATGTTAGGTCAAAAATTATTTGTGCCAATGGAAAATAAAATAATTAATGTGACTGTTGCTGATCCAGTTTTTTTAGATAAAGAAAATAAAAGATTAAATGCTTAGTTATAATAATCCCATAAAAGAAACAAAAGAATATTCTGGTTTAAAAATTCAAGAATTAAAACCAATAATGAAACTTAATTTAAGAGGAAAAAAAAGAGAATTTTTGTCTGCAGTTGGAAAATCTCTCAATATGCTTTTGCCTACAGAAAGCAATACATCAACCTCGAGTGAAAATTATACAGCACTTTGGCTAAGTCCAGATGAGTGGATGCTATATTCAAATAATGAAATGAATGAAAATGATAATAGTTATGAAGTTGAAAATGAACTCATCAATAATGTAAGTAAAGTTAATTTAGGAGCTATAATTGATGTAACAGATCATTTTGTGCTTCTTAAATTAAGTGGAGAGAAAATTTATGAATTATTTTCAACAGGTTCACCATTTAATTTTAATGACTTTCAAAACAAGAACGGTGCTGTAACACAAACATTATTAGCTAAAATAGATGTTATTATTCACAATATAGACAAAAAAAATGTAAATCTATTTGTGCGAAGATCTTTCTCTGAACATCTCTTCTCTTGGATTAATGATAGTGCGTCAAGATTGTAAGCTTTAGCGGCAAGTTGGCAATAATAATTATAATTTAAATGGTTATATCTTCTATTTATTATGAAAAAAATATTATCTGTTGTACTTTTTGTACTTATCTCTTTATCTGCAAATGCGGAATCAAATTTAAATAAAATTCTTTCTTCAGGAGAATTAAGAGTTGGAACTACAGGAGATTGGGACCCAATGACTGTAAAAGATCCAGCAACTAATAAGTACAAAGGTTTTGATATTGATGTAATGAACGAATTAGCAAAAGATATGGGTGTTAAAGTAAAATTTGTTCCAGCTGAGTGGAAAACTATAGTTTCTGGAATAACATCAAACAGATATGATATTTCAACAAGTGTAACAAAAACTCCCAAAAGAGCTGAAGTTGCAGGTTTTACAGAAACTTATTATAAGTATGGAACTGTACCTCTAGTTCTTAAAAAAAATCTAAACAAATTTTCAACTTGGGATTCACTAAATAATGAAAGTGTTACAATAGCTACAACTCTAGGAACATCCCAAGAAGAAAAAGCAAAAGAGTTTTTTCCAAAATCTAAACTGAATTCTGTAGAAGCTCCTGCAAGAGATTTTCAAGAAGTTTTAGCTGGCAGAGCTGATGGTAACATAACAAGTTCAACAGAAGCAAATAAGCTTGTTATCAAATATCCACAATTAGCAATAGTTCCTGATGGAGAAAAAAATCCAGCATTTTTAGCTATGATGGTTTCTAAAGGTGACGATGAATGGAGAAACTATGTAAACAACTGGATTAATAAAAAAAAATCATCTGGTTTTTTTACAAAGTTATTAGCTAAATATAATTTGAAAAGTTTATAATCAATTAGTAATTAATTATTAATACTTTATAACTCTAAGAGTGAAAAATTTATTTTTTTTACTTTTAGGTTTATTCTTAACTTCATGTAGTAAGAGTGAGCTGAATTGGTTAGTTCTATCACCAAATAATTTAGAAGGATTAACAAATTTAAAATTTTTATTAAGTGGTTTAACTACAACTATTTTTATTTCTGTAGTTTCAATAATCATTTCAATTATTCTAGGATTAATTATTGCAATACCTTCATTAGCAAAAAATAAATTTCTTACTTATATTAATATTGGTTATGTTGAGATTGTAAGAGCTATTCCACTTTTGGTTTTAATTTTATGGATATATTATGGATTGCCAATAATGACCGGGATAAGTTTTAGTCCATTTGTTTCTGGAATTATTGCTTTATCAATAAGTGAAAGTGCTTTTCAAGCTGAGATATTTAGAGCTGGTATAAATTCAATTAAAAAAGCACAGTGGGAAGCTGGTAGTTCTCTTGGGTTGAATTTTTTTAGAAAATTAAGATTAGTTATTCTACCACAAGCCATTAAAAATATTTTACCCGCAATTGGAAATCAATTCGTCTATGTGTTGAAGATGTCATCATTAGTTTCAATTATTGGAATTGGAGATTTAACAAGAAAAGCAAATGAACTAGTGGTTACTACTTATAGACCACTAGAAATTTACACTTTCTTAATCTTTGAATACCTAATTTTAATACTAATTGTTTCTTATTTTGTCAGAAAATTAGAAAAAAAATTAAAAACTGATTAATTTTTATTTTTTTTTCTCCACTCCCATGGATTTATAAAAGGTCCTTGCCAAACACCTAATTTATTTTCTTTAGCTTGTTTTTCTTGAGCTACAAACTTTTTTGAATATTTTAAATAAGCTACTGCATATCCATTTTTTACCATCCATGAATTTACATTTAAATTTTTATAAAAACATTCACCAATAAGTCTTCCATATCTATCTTTATTTGAAATTAAGCATGAAATTTTTTTGTTGGAAACTTTATCTCTTAGTTTCTCTGTTGAAATAACACCGCAGTTATATTTTTTATATAAATTGTAAAAAGAAAAAGAAATGAATGGTTTTTTGCAATTTTGCTTGACTTCTGGTGCATCGATCCCAAATAATCTTATTTTATTTCCATTTATCTTTATAGTATCTCCATCAGTAACTGATGGTACTCCTTCAATTTTTTCTATTGAACTTGCTTTTGTTGAAAGCAAAAAAATAAAGAAACTAAAAACTAAAAAGTTTTTTATTTTGTTTAAAAACATTGTTCAAAAAATATCCAATAAAGATTAATACAGCAAAACCCATTATCCAATTAGTAGCCATAATAGTATAAAAAATATCTTCATAGTTTCCGCCTCTAATATTAATAACATACCACAAACATAAAAAGGGAAATGCTGTTAATCGTAAAATACTCAAATATAAACTGTAAATCGGTTTTTTGACTGCTTGAAAGACTGCTGTAGTTATAAAAAATACCGGATAAATTGGACCAATTAATGCAGCCACTTGTAAATAAATAATACCATGTTTAATCGCTTCTTCATTGTCAGTAAATAAAGAAACTAAATATTCTGCACCAAAAAAAATAATTAAACCTGCACAAATCATAAAAGATGATCCAAAAAATAAGGCTTTTTTATATAATTCTCGTATACGTTCAAATTTTTTTGCACCAAAATTTTGTCCACCTATTGATAGGACAGCTGTATTCAGTCCAATAACTGGTAATAAAAAAACTTGTTCAATTCTTAAAGCTGCTCCATAACCAGCAGCTGCAAGTTCGCCAAATTGTCCAATAAAATATAATACGTTAAAAATACCAACACCAATAAACAACATGCTAAACATAATTGGCAGTGATTGTTCTAACAATTCTTTAAGAAGTTTTAAATTAGGAACAAAACATTCAATTTTAAGAAATTCTCTTAATTTACAAGAATTAACTTTATAAGCTAAATATAAAGTTCCAATTGTTTGAGAAATTACTGTTGCGATTGCTAAACCTGAAATACCAAAACCTGGAATAAAAGCATATCCCCAAATAAATAGAGGATTTAAAAATATATTAAGAAAGAAACTAAATATTAAAACATTTCTATAACTCTTTGTATCACCTTGAGCATTAAGAGTTCCATTGAGAGATATTTGTATCAAAACAATAAATGTTCCATAAAAAATTATATCCAAATATTCTCTAGTAAGAATTATACTTTGTTGATCTGAACCCATTACAGATAACAAAAAATTTGAGGAATTTAGACCAAACAAAGTTACTATCACTGATACGATAACAGCGAAAATTACTGATTGTGCAACTAATAAAGAAGCCTTCCTAATTTTTTTTTCTCCTAAAAGATTTCCAATGCAAGCATTCGTTGCAGCGCCTATACCAACGCCAACTGCAATAATCACAAAATAAATAGGAAATGATTTTGCTATTGCACCAATTGCTTCAGCTGATATTTTTCCTGCAAACCAAGTATCAACAAGATTATAAAAAGTTTGAAATAAAGATCCTGTACTTGCTGGTATAGTAACTTTTCTAAGTAATTCCCATATAGGGTCCTTAGTAAGTTTGATTGATTTAGACAAATAATCCCCTATTTAAATTCTTTCTGAAATAAATAATTTTTTCCTGATTTTTTTGCTCTATATATCTGACTTTGTCTCATTCTAAAACGTGATTTTTGAGAAGTTGTTAATTTATCAAAACAATTTGGGCAAGATACTCCCTCTTCATATTTCTTTGATTTTTTATCCTTATTTGATATAGGCATTCTACATCCACTACACATTGAGTGTGTGCCTATCTTTAAACCATGTTTTAAACTTATTCTGTTATCGAAAACAAAACATTCGCCTTTCCATAAACTTTGATCCTTTTTAATTTTTTTAAGGTAATTCAAAATTCCACCATTTAATTGAAAAATGTTCTTAAATCCTTTTTTTTGTAAATAAACAGAAGTTTTTTCACATCTAATACCACCAGTACAAAACATTGCGACTGGTTTATCTTTTTTAAGTTTATTAAGATACTTAGGAAAATCTCTAAAATTAGTTACGTCGGGATTTACTGCTTTTTTAAAAGTTCCAACTTTATATTCAAATGGTTTTCTAGTATCAATTATATGAGTATCTTTATTTTTAATCAGCTTATTCCAATCCTTTGGCTCTAAATGCGTTTTCAAATTTCTTTCTTTCGAATTTAATTTTAAATTCATAGGAACAATTTCATCTTTTATTTTAACTTTTGGTTTATGAAACGGTTGAAAATCTGAATTAGACTCATTGAAATTATCAAATTTTTTAAAAGAGAATAAAGATTTGATTTTTTTTTTTGTTTTTTCAATGTTTGATACTCTGCCAGATATAGTGCCATTAAGACCTTCTTTGGCTATAATAATAGTTCCTCTAATATTATTATTATTGAAAAATGTGGTTAAAATCTCTTTATTCTTTTTTAAAGATTTAACTTTAATAAATTTATAAAATCCAAAAACTTTAAACATTATAATACTCTACAAACAGTCATTCCATCACCTAATGGAAAAATTATTTGCTCTACTCTATGATCATCTAAAACAAACTTATTAAATTCTCTTATATTTAATGTGAATTTGTCATTATTTTTTTTATCTACTACTTCTCCGTGCCACAAAACATTATCAATAATTATTAATCCACCTTTTCTTGTTAGATGTAATGAATTTTCATAATATCTTTTATAATTCATTTTATCTGCATCAATAAATACCATATCAAATTTTTCATTCTTTAATTCTTCAAGACTATCAATCGCAGGTTTTATGATAGTCTTAATTTTATGATCTTGATTAGCTTTTTTAAAAAAATTAACAGCAACTTTGTTTGTCTCCTCATTTTTATCAAGAGCAATTAACTTACCATCGTTAGGTAATGCAAGAGAAATTGAGAGAGCACTTAGACCAGTAAACGTTCCAATTTCAAGAACACTTTTAATATTTGCAATTTTGATTATCAAATGAAGAAAATTACACTGCGTAGGATCAATCTGCATCCTTTTTATTTCTCCTAAAGTTTTATTATAATCAATTATCTCTTGTTGGATTGGATTTAATTCAAAACTAAAATCTTTAATATAGCTTTGTAATTTTTCTGTAATTTCTAGGTTTGCACCCATTTTATTAAAGTTTTTTCTTTAATATTTCATTTATCAATTGAGGATTAGCTTTGCCACCTGAAGCTTTCATTGCTTGACCAACAAAAAAACCAAATAATTTTTCTTTACCGTTTTTATATTCAATTGCCTTTTCTCTGTTGTCATTAATTATTTTATCAATCAATGCTTCTAATGCTTTTGGATCACTTTGTTGTTTCAAACCTTTTTCTTCAACAATTTTTTGAGGATCTTGGTCACCATCAATCATAAATTCAAAAATTGTCTTTGCAATTTTACCTGAAATTGTTCCATTTTTTATTAAGTTTACCAAAATAGCTAAATTTTTTGCACTAACAGGACTTTGTGAAATCTCTAAATTTTTATCGTTTAAGACTGCAAATAATTCACCAGTAATCCAATTGACTGCTAATTTAATATCTTTATTTTTACCCATCTTCGCTACAACTTCTTCAAAATATTTTGAAGTTTCTATATCAGAAACAAGAATAGTTGCTTCGTACGGAGAAAGTTTAAATTCATCAATAAACCTTTTCTTTTTATCATCCGGTAACTCTGGAATATCTTTTTTAATATCATCGATAAATTCCTCAGAAACTTCCAATGGTAGTAAATCAGGATCAGGAAAATATCTATAATCATGAGCATCTTCTTTCGATCTCATAGATCTTGTTTCATTTTTTTTTGTATCAAACAATCTAGTTTCTTGGTCAATTGTTTGACCTTCTTCGATTAAATCAACTTGTCTATTTGCTTCATATTCAATAGCCATCTGCATAAATTTAATTGAATTTACATTTTTAATTTCACACCTAGTACCAAATTCTTTTGCACCTTTTGGTCTAACTGAAACATTTACATCAGCTCTCAAAGAGCCCTCTTGCATGTTACCATCACAAGTGCCTAGATATCTCATAATTGATCTTAATTTTTTAATATAAGCATTAACTTCATCAGGTGATCTTAAATCAGGTTTACTTACAATTTCCATTAAGGCTACTCCAGATCTATTTAAATCTACGAACGTATTTTGAGGATCAAGATCGTGTATACTTTTTCCAGCATCTTGCTCTAGATGTAATCTTTCAATACCAATTTCTTTTTGTCCCTCAGGCAAATCTAAAATTACTTTTCCTTCACCTACAATTGGATCTTTAAATTGGGAGATTTGATATCCTTGAGGTAAATCAGCGTAAAAATAATTTTTTCTGTCAAAGACTGAACGTTTATTAATTTTTGCGTTTAATCCAATTCCAGTTTTTATTGCTTGCTTTACACAAAATTCATTTATCACTGGCAACATTCCAGGAAAAGCTGCATCAACTAAACTTACTTGAGTATTAGGTTCGGCTCCAAATTTAGTTGCAGAAGAAGAAAAAAGTTTTGATTCTGAAGTTACTTGTGCGTGGACTTCTAGTCCTATTATAACTTCATACTGATTATCCTTTCTGTTGATTAAATATTCACCTTTGTTTTTACTCATTTAATCCACCAATCAGTTATATTATTTTTAAAACCAATTTTTTCTTCCATGGCATATGCAATGTTTAATATATTTTGTTCATCAAATGCTTTACCAATGATTTGTAATCCTAATGGATAACCTTTTGCATCATGGCCAGCTGGAATAGATATTCCAGGTAAACCAGCTAAATTAACTGGTACAGTAAATATGTCATTTAAATACATAGAAACTGGATCGTCTTTTTTTTCACCAATTTTAAAAGCTGAACTTGGTGTAGATGGAGTTAATATTGCATCTACCTGATTATAAGCTTCGTCAAAATCATTTTTAATTAATTTTCTTACCTTTTGAGCTTTGAGATAATAAGCATCATAATACCCTGAAGATAAAACATATGTTCCAATCATAATACGTCTTTGAACCTCTGGTCCAAAACCTTCAGATCTAGTTTTTTCATACATATCAATTAAATTTTTACCTTCGGCTCTAAAACCGTATTTAACTCCATCATATCTAGCTAAATTTGATGAGGCTTCTGCAGGTGCAACAATGTAATAAGTTGGTAAAGCATAACTTGTATGTGGTAAAGAAATATCAACGACCTCTGCCCCACATTCTTTAATATAATCAATTCCTTTTTGCCATAAATCCTCTATTTCTTTTGGCATTCCTTCAACCCTGTATTCTTTAGGTATTCCTATTTTTTTTCCTTTGATATTTTTACTAAGTTCTTGGAGATAATTATTTCTTTTAAAATTAATAGAAGTTGAATCTTTATTATCAAAAGTACTAATAACCTCATGTAACAAAGCACAGTCCTCAACATTTTGAGACATTGGACCTGCTTGATCTAAAGATGATGCGAAGGCAACAATTCCATATCGAGAACAACTGCCATAAGTAGGTTTAAGACCAACGGTTCCTGTAAATGACGCTGGTTGTCTAATAGATCCACCGGTATCTGTACCTATAGTAATGGGAGTTAATTGTGCAGCTACAGCAGATGCCGAACCACCCGAAGAACCTCCAGGCACTAAATTTTCATCAATTGGATTCTGTACATTGCCGTAATAACTTGTTTCATTTGATGAACCCATCGCAAACTCATCACAATTTAACTTGCCTAATAATATCCCTCCAGCATTCCATAAATTATCTGTAACTGTAGACTCATATGTTGGAGTAAAACTTTGTAATATTTTACTTCCAGCGGTTGTTTTGACATTTTTTGTACAAAATAAATCTTTAACAGCTATTGGGATGCCTGGTAACTTTAAATCTAGATTTGGTTTTTCATCAAATTGTTTAGCTTTTGTTAAAGCATTTTCAAAATCAGTAGTTATATAAGCATTAAGTGTTTTTGATTTTTCAGATCTTTCTATGAAAGCTTTTGTTACTTCTGTTGAAGAAACTTTTTTTTCTTTAATATTTTTACATAATTTTACTAATGTTTGTGTTGTTAAATCAGACATTATTCAACCACCTTAGGTACTACAAAAAAATCTTTATTCTCTTTTGGTGAATTTTTAATTATTTCCTCTTTTATGTTTTTACTTTTAACTTCATCACCCCTTAATCGGAGAGTTGTCTCAGCAACAGATGTCAAAGGTTCAACATTATCAGTCTTTAATTCATTTAATTTTTCTATAAACTTAAATATAGAATTTAAATCACCAGCTAGTTTTTCTGCTTTTGCTTCATCTACAGATATTCTTGATAATTTAGATATATGCTTTATTGTTTTAAGGTCTATTGTCATATGAAAATAAAATACGTCGCAAACTATCATCTAACATTAAAATTTACAACATGATCACACTAGAAGAGTTTAAAAAAAATAACCCGAAAAAATGTAGATTAATTGGATTAGATTTAGGGTCTAAAAGAATTGGGGTCGCAATTTGTGATGAAAATTGGTCTATTGCAACTCCATTTAAAACAATACAAAAAACGACGAAAGAAAATCTTATTAAGGATTTAAATGAGATAATTTTAGAAAATAATATTGCGGGAATCGTAGTAGGAAATCCTATAAATATGGATGGTTCGTTGGGTAGATCTACTCAATCAGTTAAAGATGTATCTTCAAATATCAGTGAATTAATAAAAATCCCTGTCTGTTTATGGGATGAAAGATTATCTACTGTAGGTGCTTTTAATCTATCTAGTCAATTAGATATTAATGTCTCTAAAAGAGAGAAAAATATAGATCAAAATGCAGCTGCTTTTATTTTACAGGGAGCAATTGATTATTTAAATAATTAAGACTTGCTTTATTAATTATTAATAGTTATAGAGTTGGTTTTAATGGCAGTTAAATTAAATAAAGCTATTAAAATTTCCCAAAAACATTTGTTAGGAATCCAAGATTTATCTATAAACGATGTATTACTTATTTTAGATGAAGCTCAGGCATTCATAAAATTAAATAGAAGTAAAAATAAAAAAATTGATATCCTAAGAGGAAAAACTCAAATTAACCTATTTTTTGAACCATCTACGAGAACACAAAGTTCATTTGAACTTGCAGGAAAGAGATTAGGTGCAGATGTAATGTCAATGAACATTGGAAACTCTGCAATTAAAAAAGGTGAAACACTTATAGATACTGCAATGACATTAAATGCAATGCATCCTGATTTAATTGTTATTAGACATCAAGACTCAGGTGCATGCAATCTGCTTTCTCAAAAAGTGAATTGTGCTGTACTGAATGCTGGTGATGGTAGAAGAGAACATCCTACTCAGGCTTTGCTAGATGCTTTAACAATAATCGATAGAAAGAAAAAAATAGAAGGTTTAAAAATAGCCATTTGTGGAGACATACTTCATTCTAGAGTAGCAAGATCAAATATTTATTTATTAAACATGTTGGGAGCCGAGGTAAATATAATTGCTCCAACAAATTTAATGCCAAAATCAATAGATAAATTTGGTGTTAACACTTTCACAGATATGAAAAAAGGTGTGAAAGATTGTGATATAGTGATGATGCTTAGATTGCAAAATGAGAGAATGTCTAGTTCGTTTCTAGCTTCAAATAGAGAATACTATGAATATTATGGTTTAACTCCAGATAAATTGGAATATGCAAAAGATGATGCTCTAATTATGCATCCTGGTCCTATGAACAGAGGAATTGAGATCGACACTAAGTTAGCAGATGACATTAATAAAAGCGTTATCAAAGAACAAGTAGAATTAGGAGTGGCTGTAAGGATGGCTTGCTTAAAATTATTTTGTGAATAAATGAAGAAAAAATATTTTATAAATGCAAATATAATTGACCCTAAAAATTCAATTAATGAGAATGGAGGTTTAATTATAAATGAAGAAGGCAAAATTGAAGCAATTGGAAAAAAAGTAAATACAAATAATTTACCTTCAAGAGAAAAACCTATTGATTTAAAAGGTAAGCACATTCTTCCTGGCTTAGTTGATATGCGAGTTTTTGTTGGAGAGCCTGGTTATGAATATAAAGAGAATTTCAGAACTCTAAGTGAAGCTGCATTAGCAGGCGGTGTTACATCGGTGGTAACCATGCCAAATACTAACCCTGTAATAGATGATGTTTCAATTGTTGATTTTTTAAAAAGAAGAGGAAGAGACAAATCAAAAATTAATATTTTCCCATGTGCATCCTTAACTGAAAATCTTGAAGGAAAAAATATGACTGAATTTGGTTTATTACAAAGTAAGGGAATTATAGCATTTACAGATGGATTAAAAACCATTCAAAATACAAGATTGATGACAAGAATTATGAATTCTGCTTTTGATCTTGATAGTTTGATTATGCAACATGCAGAAGATTATGAGTTATCAAAAAATGGAATGATGAATTCAGGTATAATAGCTACTAAATTAGGGTTATCAGGAATACCCGCGGTAGCTGAAAAAATCATTATTGAAAGAGATCTTACATTGCTGGAGACAATAAAATGCAGATATCATATCTCACAATTATCATCCTCAAGATCAGTTCAAACAATTAGAGAAAGGAAAAATAAAGTTAAATTTACCTCAGGAGTATCAATTAATAATTTATCATTAAACGAAAATGATATTGGAGATTTTAGAACTTTTTTAAAATTATCACCTCCCCTGAGAACTGAAGAAGATAGATTATCTCTAGTTCAAGCAGTTAAAGATGAAATAGTTGATGTTATAGTTTCAGATCATAAACCAGAAGATGAAGAGTCAAAAAGACTTACATTCAGTCAAGCGGCGACGGGTGCATCAGGCATTGAAACTTTATTATCTCTTTGCTTAGAACTTTATCATAATGGGTCTGTAAAATTAGAAACCATTGTAAAAACATTAACATCAAATCCAGCTAAAATTTTGAAAATTAATAAAGGAAATTTATCAATCGGCAATGACGCAGATTTTTGTATAGTCGATATTGATAAACCGTGGATTGTAAAAAAAGAAAATTTAATATCTAAATCAAAAAATACTGCAATTGAAGGTAAAAAACTTCAAGGTAAAGTCACTAATACATTTGTAAATGGAGTAGAATTATTTAAGTTATAAGAAATGGATTATCTTATAATTGGAATTTTATCTTATCTTTTAGGATCAATACCTTTTGGGTATTTATTAACTAAATTTTTTTTAAAAAAAGATATTAGAGATGTTGGTTCAGGAAATATTGGAGCTACCAATGCTTTAAGATCTGGCAATAAGTTGATTGGATACCTAACTCTAGTCTTTGATATTGGAAAAGCTGTAATTCCAGTTTTATTTGTAAAAATAAATTATCCTGAATTAATTTTTCTTTCATCATTATGTGCTTTTTTAGGTCATGTTTTTCCTTTATGGCTTAAGTTTAAAGGTGGAAAAGGTGTAGCAACTTATTTGGGCATCTTATTTGTAATAAATATATCTTATGGAATAATATTTATAACAATATGGTTGTTTATTTATTTCTTATCAAAATATTCTTCATTATCATCTATTTTAGCTACTTTATCTATTCCAATATTTTTAGTAATTAGTAAGAATTTTTCTGAAGTATCTTTTTTTGTAATTATGTTTGTATTAATTTTTTTCACTCACAGAGAAAATATAAAACGCCTTAAAAACAAAGAAGAAAAAGAGACAAAAATTTATTAAATTGACTAAAAAAACCTTTTATGTAGTTTGTTAGATTATGAATCTGGTTATCGTAGAAAGTCCAGCAAAAGCTAAAACAATTAATAAATATTTAGGAGATAATTATACTGTTTTAGCTAGTTATGGTCATATAAGAGATCTTCCTTCAAAAAATGGATCTGTGGACCCTGAACAAAATTTTAGAATGGAATGGGAAGTTGATAGCTTTTCAAAAAAATACTTAAAAGAAATTACAGATGTTGCAAAAGAGTCATCAAAAATTATTCTTGCAACTGACCCTGACCGTGAAGGAGAAGCTATAGCTTGGCATGTAAAAGAATATTTAAATGATAAGAAATTATTAAAAGATAAAGAAATTGAAAGAGTTGTATTCAATGAAATTACAAAAAAAGCTGTAATTCATGGAATTGAGAATCCAAGACAAATAGAACCATTACTTGTTGATGCATACATGGCTAGAAGGGCTTTAGATTATTTAGTTGGGTTCAACATATCACCTATTCTATGGACAAAATTACCAGGGTCTAAATCTGCTGGACGTGTACAATCTGTTGCACTCAAACTTATAAC
The DNA here is from genome assembly GCF_052049935.1 of Candidatus Pelagibacter sp. Lineage (GTDB taxonomy): Bacteria > Pseudomonadota > Alphaproteobacteria > Pelagibacterales > Pelagibacteraceae > Pelagibacter. Next base: position 48,697 of record NZ_JBNGZA010000002.1, read on the forward strand.
TGAAAGAGAACACGAAATTGAGTCATTCAATCCTGAAGAATTTTGGACACTGAGTATTAAATTTAACGATAAAAATAACAATTTAATAACATCTAGTATTTCTCAATTAGATGGAGAAAAAATTGAAAAATTTTCTTTTAGAAATAAAGATGAAATTAACAAAGCCATAGAAAATATCAAAAATAAAAAATTTTCAATAACTGATATTTCAAGCAAGGTAGTAAGTAGAAATCCTTCTGGACCTTTTACAACATCAACATTACAACAGACAGCCTCTAGTAGACTTGGTTTTGGGGCTTCAAGAACAATGCAAATTGCTCAAAAGTTATACCAAGGAATTGAGATTGAGGGTGAGACAGTAGGTTTAATCACTTATATGAGAACAGATGGAACGAATTTATCTGTGGATGCAGTTAAATCATTTAGAGATTATATAAAAAGTGATTTGGGTAAAGAATATTTACCAGAAAATCCATTAAACTATTCAGGTAAGAAAGCAAAAAATGCCCAGGAAGCACATGAAGCTATAAGACCAACTGCAATTAACAGAACACCTTCTTCAATTAAAAAATATTTAAGTGCTGACCAAATAAAATTATATGATTTAATTTGGAGTAGAGCTTTATCATCTCAAATGGAGTCTGCAAAATTTGATAGAAATACAATAACAATAAATTCTGACGATGATAGAACTATCTGTAAATCTAGTGGATCAGTACTCAAATTTGATGGCTTTTTAAAAATATATTCATCTCAGTCAAAAGATGATGACGAAGATGTTTTGCCTCAAATGTCAAAGGGACCAATTAATATTGAAGCATTAATCGATGAACAACATTATACACAGCCACCACCTAGATATTCAGAAGCTAGTTTAGTTAAAAAATTAGAGGAGTTAGGCATAGGTAGACCATCAACTTATGCTAGTATAATTTCGACTATTGCAAATAGAGGATATGCAGAAATAACTAATAAAAGATTTTTTCCAACAGATAGAGGTAAATTGATCTCAGCTTTTTTAGAAAAATTGTTTTCAAAATATGTTGATTATAATTTTACTGCAGGATTAGAGGATCAATTAGATGAAATAACTTCAGGTAAAGAAAGTTGGATTAAAGTTTTGGAAATGTTTTGGAAAGATTTTAATAATAATGTGTCTGAAGTTAAAGAAAAAAGAACTAGAGAAGTCTTAGACCTTCTCAATGATAGTTTGGGTGAATTAATTTTTGAAAAAAATAATGATGGAAAAATAGATAGAAATTGTAAATTATGCAACGAAGGAACTCTTAGTTTAAAAAATAGCTTTAGAGGTGGTGCTTTTATTGGTTGTTCAAATTATCCTGATTGTAAATATACGAGACCATTATCAAAAGCAAAAGCAGCTGCACAAGCACAACTCGCAGAGCCTAAGTTTATTGGAAAACATGATAATGGAAATGATATTTATCTTAAAAATGGAAGATTTGGTCCCTACTTGCAGTATGAAATCAATCCTGAAGATATAGAAGAAAAAACTTCAAAAAAAAGAAAGACAAAAAAAAAGAAAGATGAAAACGAAAATTTAAAAAATGTTTCAATACCTAAGGGTATTGATTTAAAAGATGTAGATTTAGATAAAGCAAAGTTTTTATGTTCATTACCAAAAAATTTAGGAGTAAATCCAGATAATCAAAAGGATATTTTGTTAAATACTGGTCGTTATGGTCCTTATTTAAAATGCGATAATAAATCTGCAAGAATTGAAAATATTGACGAGATTTTTTCAATTGGATTAAATAGAGCAATAACATTAATTGCTGAAGCTAAACCTGGAAGAATGTCTTCATCTATAATTAAAGATTTAGGAGAACATCCGGAAGATAAAAAACCTGTAAGAATAATGAAAGGTCAATATGGACCTTACATAAAATATAAATCATTAAATGCAACTATTCCTGAGGAAAAAGATCCTGCTGAACTAACAATGGAAGAGGCATTAATATTAATTGAGAAAAGAAAAGAATACGATAAAAATAAGAAATCAAAAAAAAGGAAATCAAAATGAGTTATGAAGAAAACATAAAGAAATTAGATTTAAAATTACCTAATGCAGCAGATCCAGTTGGTTCTTACATAGCTGCAAAAATAGTAAACAAATTACTTTACATATCGGGACAAATATCAATGTCAGAAAATGGTGAGTTAATTAAAGGCAAATTAGGATCTGATTTAAAAGTAGACGATGGTTATAAAGCTGCAGAAAGATGTGCTTTAAGTATAATCGCACAAGCCAAAAAAGCATGCAATGATGACTTATCTAAAATCAAATCTTGTGTAAAGCTCACAGGATTTGTTAATTCAACGGACGATTTTACTGATCAACCTAAGGTTATTAACGGTGCTTCTGATTTAATTGCTAAAGTTTTTGGTGAAGCAGGTATGCATACAAGAGCAGCAGTTAGCACAAATAGCTTACCTTTAGGTGTTGCTGTTGAGGTTGATGCAATATTTGAGATAAATTAACGTCCAATACCAAAATATTTTACACCTTGTTTCTTCATCTTATCAGGTGAATAGATATTTCTCATATCATAGACTGTTAATTTCTTTCTATTTGATAATGATTTAAAATTAATTGATTTAAAATCATTCCATTCAGTATGAATAATTGTTAGGTCTGATTTTTTAATTGCTGACTTAAAGTCTTTTTCAAATTTAACATTCTTAACTTTTTTAAACTCTCTTTTTTCTCCAGTTGGATCAAAATAAGTTATTATGGCGCCTTTTTTTGATAAAGCAGGTATCATAGAAAGACTAGAAGAATCTCTCATATCATCTGTATTAGCTTTAAAAGTAACACCTAAAAATAAAATTTTTTTATTTTTAATTTGTTTATTTAAAATTTTGTTTACACGATTAAGTAATAAAATTGATCTTTTTTCATTCGATTTGATAACAGATTTAATTACAGATAAATTTGTTTTAAATTTATCAGCAGTAGATGTTATTGCCTTAGTATCTTTAGGAAAACAAGAACCTCCGTATGCTGGACCAGCTCTTAAAAATCGCCCACCTATTCTCTTATCTAAACCTATTCCTATTGATATATCTTCAACATTTATACCAGTTTGTTCACAAAGATTTGCAATTTCATTTATAAAGGTTATTTTTGTAGCCAAAAAAGCATTAGCTGCGTACTTAATTAGTTCAGCAGCTCTACGAGATGTGTGAACATAACTTGTACCTTTTGAAATTAGAGGTGCATAAAGATTTTTCATAATTTGATTAGATTTTTTGTCATCAGTCCCAATCACAACTCTATCAGGGTATATAAAATCTCTAATAGCCTCTCCTTCTCTCAAAAATTCTGGATTTGAAACAACTGAAAATTTATTTTTTGAAATTTTTTTAGATATAATTTTTTCTATTTCGTCACCTGTTGTAACTGGAACAGTTGATTTAGTGATAATTATTTTAAATTTATTTATTGAAGAAGCAATTTCTTTAGCAGCATTATATATTTGAGTTAAGTCTGCACTACTACCACCTTTTTTTGTTGGTGTGCCGACGCAAATAAATATTATATCAGATCTTTTTATAGATTCTTTTAAATTAGTTGAAAATGAAAGTCTTTTATTTTTATAATTTTTAATTACAAGTTCCTCTAATCCTGGTTCATAAATTGGAATTATTCCTTTTTTTAAATTTTCTATTTTCTTTTGATCTTTGTCTACGCAGATAACATCATTTCCTAAATCGGAAAAACATACACCACTTACTAAGCCAACATAGCCAGTTCCTATCATACAAAGTTTCATAGTTTTGATATTTCTAAAGTTGAATTGATATAACCATGTAAAGTACCACAATCAAGATACTTTCCTTTAAAATTGTGTGCAACAAATAGATTATTTTTTTTTATTAAGTTTTGAATTGCATCAGTGATATGAATTTCTCCTCCCTTGCCAGGTTTTAAATCTTTAATTTCACTAAAAATTTTTTTTGGGAGAATGTATCTGCCTATTACTGCTTTATTGGAAGGAGCATCTTTTATTTTAGGTTTTTCAATCACATCTTCAATTTTATAATTATTTTTAGAAAGTTTTTTTGATAGTTTATAAATACCCCATCTTGATACAGTCTTTTTATTTACAGTCATACTAGCCATGACTGAAGATTTATGTTTTTTGTGAACATTTATCATTTCTTTTGAACAATTATTCTTAACAATTAGATCATCAGGTAATAGCATCAAAAAATGATTTGATTTGATATGTTTTTTTGTTTTCATAACAGCATCACCTGTTCCAAGAGGTTTGTTTTGATAAACAAATTTTATCATTTTCTTATATTTTAAAATTTTCTTATATTCTTTCAATATCCTTATATCTTTCTTTTTTTTCAAAATTTTTTTATAAAAGGTATCATTGTAGAAATAATCCTTAATCATCTTTTTTTTATCTGAGATAATAAAAATTATCTCTTTTATACCTGCCTCAAAACATTCATCTAATATATATTCAAGTCCAGGCTTTCCGTTAATTGGTAAAAGTTCTTTAGCAAAAACACTTGTTAATGGAAGGAGTCTGGTTCCTAATCCTGCTAGTGGAATAATTGCTTGTTTAATCATTTAAATGTTTTACTTATAAAATATTTTATTAAAAATGAAAGTTATAATAAATAACACTCAATTAGAAAAAATCATTAAACTAAATCAAAATATTGGTTTTGTTCCTACAATGGGGAGTCTCCATAAAGGTCATATATCACTTATTAAAGAAAGTAAAAAAAAATCAAAAAAAACCTTAGTGAGTATTTTTGTAAATCCTAAACAATTTAATGATAAAAAAGACTTCATAAATTACCCTAGAAATATTAATAAAGATAAATCTATATTAAAAAATCTTAAAGTAGATTTTCTGTATTTACCTTCTGCAAAAGAAATTTTTCCTAAATCAAGTAAATTAATTAAAAAGATTAGTAAAAAAAATCAAATTTTATGTGCAAAATTTCGTAAAGGTCATTTTGAAGGAGTTTTAAATGTTATGGATAGATTAACATATCTAATTAATCCAAGAAATATTTTTATGGGAGAAAAGGATTATCAACAATTTTATATTGTAAAAAAATATTTAGAAAAGAAATACAAAACAAATGTTATCTTGTGTAAAACGATTAGAGATAAAAATGGGTTGGCTTTATCAAGTAGAAATAAATTGCTTAAAAAATCTGAAATTTTAAAAGCACAAATAATTGCTAAAGATTTAAGAAAAATTAAATCAAATATAAAAAAAATTTCAAATATTAAAACAGAATTAGAAAATAAAAAAAAAGAATTAGAAGAAAAATTTAGTATTCAAATTCAATATTTAGAATTAAGAAATAAAATCAACTTAGATTTATCTATAAAAAAACAAAATTCTAAATTATTTGTTGCATACTATTTAAATCGTGTAAGACTTATTGATAATTTTTAATTTTATAAAAAATAAGCACCTACACCTAAAAATGAAACAAAACCAATTACATCAGTTATTGTAGTAACAAAAACACTAGATGCTATTGCAGGATCTATATTCATACGTTTTAAAGTGACTGGTATTAATATCCCAAATAATCCAGCTATAATCATAGTCAACACCATAGATAAAGAAATTATAAGAGATAGTTGATTGTCCTGAAACCACAATTGAACAATTAATGAACTTATTATTGCAAAAATTATCCCATTCAACACCCCAATATTAAATTCTTTTAGAATATTTTGAGTAAAATTGTTTTTTGTAAGATCATTTGTTGCTAATGATCTGACAGTTACAGCTAGTGTTTGCATCCCAGCATTACCACCCATAGAAGCGACAATAGGCATTAGAAAAGCTAAAACTACCATTTGTTCAATAGTAGCTCCAAAAAGACTAATGCACCAAGTTGCTAAAAAAGCAGTAAATAAATTTAACAACAGCCAATTAAATCTTCGTTTAGTTTTAGTTATTACTCCATCTGTTATTTCTTCATCACCAACACCAGCTAACCTTAACGCGTCCTCTTCAGCTTCTTCTTTTAATACTGTAAGAACATCATCTGAAGTTATCATTCCAACAAGTTTATCAGTTTTATCAACCACGCATGCAGAATTTAAACTATAATTTTCAAATAAATTACCCACCTCTTCTCTATCCATATCAACTGGAACTAAAAAAGGAGAACCAATCATTATAGATGACATTTTAGTATCTCTCGGTGTTCTTAATACTTTTGAAGATGGAACTGTTCCAATTGGTTTAAAATTTTCGTCAACAATAAATATTTCTAAAAATTCCTCAGGTAAATCTTTATTTTCTCTTAAATAGTCAATAGTTTGTCCTACAGACCAATTACTTGGTATTGCAGTAAATTCTCTTTGCATTATTCTTGCAGCACTATCTTCTGGATAGCTTAAGCCTTCTAACAACGCAAAACGATCTTTAGGAGGTAAAGCAGATAAAATTGTGTTTTTATCTTTTTCATCAACATTCTCTAAAACCATGATAGCATCATCAGAATCAAGATTTTTTAAAATACTTACAATCGAATCTGAAGATAAATATTTAATTATTTCTGATTGAACAGACTCATTTAATTCAATAAATACATCAGGATCAATCTTGAAATTGTTGAGTTTAATTAAGCTTTCTCTATCATTAAGACTTAAATGTTCAATTATATCTGCAGCATCTGCAGGGTGCATCTCTTTAAATGAATTTGTAATAAATAAAGCATCATTATTAACAATTTTGTCAGTAACAACTTTTATGTATTCCTTGTTAAACTCAAAATTGACTTTTTTATCTTTTATTTTTTTATTCAAAGTCATAATTAAACCTTTTATATTGCATCGATCTTTTAATATAAATTAAGAAGATTACAATTTTTAAATGAAAATAGAGATTAAAAAGTCAATAAAACCAATAGATTATAATTTTGCTTTATCAGAATTAGAGAAAAGATTAAGCAATGTTATTAATAGCAAATCAAATGAATTGATTTGGATATTAGAGCATAATGAAATTTATACTGCTGGAACTAGCTCTAAAAATGAAGAAATACTAAACAAAGACATAAAAGTTATTAATACAAATCGAGGTGGAAAAATTACATATCATGGCCCAGGTCAATTAATGTTTTATTTTGTAATAGATTTAAATAGAAGAAAAAAAGATATTAGAAAATTTATTTCTATAATTGAAAATACAATTATAGAAACTTTAAGTGAATATGAAATCAATGTTTTTGCTGATAAAGAGAATGTTGGTATTTGGTTTAATCAAAATAGTGAAATAACTAAAGTAGCTGCAATCGGAGTGAGAGTTAGTAAATGGATTGCATACCATGGTTTTTCACTGAATATTAATTGCGATTTAAAAAATTATAATAATATTATCCCATGTGGAATTTCTGATCGAGGTGTTACAAATTTAGTTAGAATTAAAGATATTAATTATAAAGGTATTGAAGAAAAATTAATAAAGAATTTTATTACTAATTTAGAAATTTTAAGCGCTTAACTTTTAGTAATTCATTAAAGTAATTTGGTAAAGAAGCTCTATAAGTATATTTTTTATCATTAATAATAAATTTTATTTGATAAGAATGTAACATTAAATTTTTATTTTTAGATTGTTTAAAAAATTTATTTGAATACTTGCTGTCCCCATAAATTGAATTACCGATTGCATAAAGTTGTTTTCTAAGCTGATGCTTTCTTCCAGTTATAGGTTTAAGCTCAATAAGAGAACAAATTGAATTTTTATCAAGAACTTTATAAGTTGTTTTCGCTTCTTCTATAATTTTTTTTCCATTATCGTATCTAATTAGCATATCATTAAATTGGCCAGAGTTTTTTTCTATTTCACCATGACATATAGCTAAATAAGTTTTGTGAACTTTACGCATTCTAAATAATGATGTTAAGAGTTGTGCTGTTTCTCTATTTTTAGCAATTATAAATACTCCTGAAGTTTCTTTATCTAATCTATGAACTGAAAATGGTTTTGTGTCTTGAAAAATTTCACTTTTAGAAAATATATCTATTAAATTTTTTTTAGATTTTGTTCCACCTTGTACAGAAATACCTGCACTTTTATTCATCACTACAAAGTTTTCGTTATTATCTATAATTAAATTTTCATTTTCTTTAATTATCTTATTTGATGGTTTAAATTTAATTTTTTTTTCTAAAAGATTTTCTTTAAATTCAAAATTGTGCAAATCGATCTTGTCACCTAGGTTTAATTTAAAATTACTTTTAACTTTTTTATTATTGACTTTAACTTTTCCATTTCTTAAAGATTTCTCAATTAATGATTGGGGAAACTTGCCAATATTAAATCTCAAATATTTATCAATACGCATACTAGCAAACGTTTTATCAACGATAAAAGATTTGATCATTAAGTGTATTTTATATCAAAATTAGCTTGTAGCTAATTTCTTTTCTTCTGTTTTCTCAGCTTCTTTTGAAGGTTCTTTTTTCTTTTTATCTACTCTTTTCGCCTCAACGTCTCTGTCAACAAATTCAATTATTGCCATTGGAGCGTTATCACCATATCTAAAACCTGCTTTAATTATTCTAGTGTAACCACCACTTCTTTTTTCATATCTTTTTGATAAGGTCTTTTTTACTTTATTTGCAGATTTAATATCTTGTAACTGTGAAACTAGCATCTTAGTATTATGTAAAGTATCTTTTTTTCCTAACGTAATTATTTTATCAGCTTGAGGCTTAAGAAATTTGGCTTTTGGTAAAGTGGTTTTAATCTGTTCATATTTTATTAGGGAATTAAGCATGTTTTTTAACAAAGCTTTCCTGTGTTCAGATGTTCTATTTAATTTTTTATTAGCTAAGCCGTGTCTCATTATTAAATTGCTTCCTCAAGTTTTTTTGACATCTCAGCTATATTATCTGGTGGCCAATTTGGAATTTCCATACCTAAATATAAAGACATACCAGTTAAGACTTCTTTAATTTCATTTAAAGATTTTCTACCAAAATTTGGTGTTCTAAGCATCTCACCTTCAGATTTTTGAACCAAATCCCCAATGTAAATAATGTTATCATTTTTTAAACAATTCATTGATCTTACCGAAAGTTCTAATTCATCTACTTTTCTTAATAAATTTTTATTAAATTCAGGTTCTGTAGAAACTTCTTTTACTGGTGCCTCAACAGGTTCGTCAAAATTAATAAACATTTTAAGTTGATCTTGGAAAATTCTTGCTGAATAAGCTACTGCATCTTCTGCTGATATGGATCCGTTAGTTTCAACTTGCATAGTAAGTTTATCATAATCAAGTGCTTTTCCTTCTCTTGCAGTGCTTACAGAGTATGAAACTTTCTTTACTGGACTATATAATGAATCAATTGCAATTAATCCTAATGGTGGTTCTTCTGGTTTATTTAATTCTGCAGGTACATAACCTTTTCCTGTATTTACATTCATTTCCATATGAAAATTAGTATTTTCATCTAAATTACATATGACTAAGTCAGGATTTAAAATTTCAACATCTGCGACTGGAGCAATATCAGATGCTTTAATTTCACCTGGACCCTTAGCATCTAAAATTAACTTTTTTGTTCCTTCAGAAGCACTTTTAAGTGCTAATGATTTAACATTTAAAACAATATCAGTTACATCTTCTCTAACTCCTTTAATAGATGTAAATTCATGTAACACACCATCAATCTGGATTGATGTTACAGCAGTACCTCTTATTGAAGATAAAAGTATTCTTCTTAAAGAGTTACCTAAAGTTAATCCATAACCTTTTTCAAGTGGTTCTGCAACTATTGTTGCTTGTGTTAAATCTTCACTCATTTTAACGTCAAGCTTTGTAGGCTTAATTAATGATTTCCAATTTTTAACGTTTACATTTTCAGTTTCCATTAAACTCTCCTTTTCTTAGGTGGTCTTGTTCCGTTATGTGGCATTGGTGTTGTATCTTTAATAGATAAAATTTTAAAACCTCTTGCCTGTAATGCTCTAAGAGCTGTTTCTCTACCTGAACCTGGTCCTTTAACTTCTACAGACAAAGTTTTCATTCCATATTCAAGAGCTTTAGAAGCTGCTGTATCTGCTGCTATTTGAGCTGCATATGGTGTCGATTTTCTTGAACCTTTAAATCCTTTAGAGCCTGCGGATGACCAAGAAATAACATTTCCATTCGTATCAGCGATTGAAACTATTGTGTTATTAAATGTAGATTGAACATACGCAATTCCATTAAGTATGTTTTTTTTTGATTTTTTCTTTTTTGAGTACGAACTTTTGTTAGACTTTTTTGAAGATTTTTCTACCTTCTGATCTTTGTTATCAGTTTTTTCTGTTTTAGCCATTTTTATTTTTTAGTTGGTGTTAATTTTTTTCCAGCAATAGCTATAGCTTTACCTTTTCTTGTTCTTGCATTGCATCTAGTTCTTTGACCCCTAACAGGTAATTTTTTTCTATGCCTTGAGCCTCTGTAACAAGCTAAATCAATTAAACGTTTAATGCTTAAAGAATAATCTCTTCTTAAATCACCTTCGACTTTGAAATTTTGGTCTATATATTCTCTTATTTTTAAAATTTCTTCGTCAGTTAATTCATTAACTCTTTTTTCTCTTGGAATTTCCAGAGAAGAACAAATTTGATTTGAGAACTTGTCACCTATACCATAAATATATGTAAGTCCAATGTGGACAAGCTTATTTTGTGGAATGTTAATACCTGCAATACGTGCCATAAATCTGTGATAAATTGTAGCCTTTATATAAGAAGATCTTCTAAAGTCAACTTCTTATCCCTTTATAATATGCTCAATTTTATCAGTAATTTCCTCTATTTTTAGGGTTCCATCAACCTCATGTATGGTTGTTTTTTTCGATAGAAAATCTAATACTGGTTTAGTGGTCTCAATATATTTGTCATACCTGTTTAAAATAGTTTCTAAGTTATCATCTTTTCTTTTTACCAAATATTTTCCACTACAACTTAGTTTTTTTATTTTTTCTTGATCAAAATATTCATTTAATGTGATATTACATTTTTCACAAGTAACTCTACCCATTATTCTTTTTTGAATTATATCTCTAGAAACGTTTAGAGAGATTACAAAATCTATCTTTCGTTTAAGATTATTTAAAATATGTTCTAAATTTGATGCTTGAGATACTGATCGTGGGTATCCATCGAAAATTATTGGATCATGAGAATTTAATTTAGAAAGTGTTTGTTTTAATAAATCGTTCACAATTTCATCAGAAACAAATTCTCCTTTTGATATTAATTTCTCAATTTCAACTCCAATATTAGACTTTTTTTTTGCTTCGTTTCTTAAAAGATCACCAGTTGAAATTTGATAATATTTATGATTTTCAACTAACCTTTGTGCTTGAGTGCCTTTACCTGCTCCGGGAGGACCAAATAAAATGATATTCACTAAACTAATCCTTATCTATTTCCAAATTTTGTTCTTTTGATTAATTGTTCATATTGTGAACTCATTAATCTAGTTTGAATTTGAGTTACAGTATCAATGGCTACAACCACAACAATTAAAACTGATGTACCTCCAAGATAAAAAGGAATTGGATAGTTTGCAATTAAAAATTCAGGCATTAGACAAACTATAGTTAAATAAAGTGCCCCAATTGTTGTCAACTTAGTTAAAATATTTTCAATGTAAATTGCAGTGCTTTCACCTGGTCTAATTCCTGGAACAAAGCCACCATATTTTCTTAAATTCTCTGCAGTTTCAACTGGATTGAATGTAATTGATGTGTAAAAAAAAGTAAAAAAGATAATTCCAGATGCATAAAGTAGCATGTACAAAGGTTGGCCTTGAGTAAAGAAAGAACTTATATTTAAAAAGGTTTCATTTTCTGAAAAATTAAAATTTGAAAACGTTACTGGTAATAATAACAGTGCGGAAGCGAAAATTGCAGGTATCACTCCTGCTTGATTAATCTTTAACGGTAAATGTGATGACTCTCCACCATATAATTTATTACCCATTTGTCGTTTTGGGTAATTAATTAAGATTTTTCTTAAAGCTCTCTCCATAAATACAATAAAAAGAATTGTTAATATTAATAAAATAAATATTGCTAAAATCATAAAAGTAGAAACGGCACCAGTTCGACCTAATTCAAAAGTTGTTACTAGTGCTCTAGGTATTTCAGCAACAATACCAGCAAAAATAATTAAAGAAATACCGTTCCCAATACCTCTTTGTGTTATCTGCTCACCTAACCACATTAAGAAAATTGTTCCAGCAACAATTGTTGTGACTGTTGAAATTTTAAAGAATACACCAGGGTTTATTACTAAATTTGCGGAAGACTCCAATCCAACAGCTAAACCATATCCTTGAACTGTGGCTAACAATACAGTTCCGTATCTTGTTATTTGAGTAATTTTAGCTCTACCCATTTCTCCTTGGGCTTTTAAATTTTTAAAGTAATCTGAAACTCCTGTCAAAAGTTGAACTATAATCGAAGATGAAATATATGGCATTATACCTAAAGCAAATATTGCCATTCTACTTACAGCACCACCTGCAAAAACATTAAACATTCCAAGCAAACCTTTTTGGTTACCATCCATCATAATTTTAAGCTGCTCTGGATCGATTCCAGGTAATGGAACAAATGTTCCAAATCTATAAACAGTCAAAATAAATATGGTAAATATAATTCTATTCTTAAGATCTGTTGTTGAAGAAGTTGAGCTCATTGATCTCTAGCTATTTTTTTAATTGGATAGAGCCGCCAATTTTTTCTAATTTAGATAGAGCTGATTTTGACGCAAGGTCTGCTTCGATATTTATTTTGTCTTTAATATCGCCTGTACCCAAAATTTTTAGTTTTTTTGAATTTTTGTTTATTAATTTTAATTTTTTTAATACATCCGCATTTAAAACATCTGACGTTTTAATACTTTTTTTATCAATATAGAACTGAATTTTTTCCAAATTTAATATTGCAACATCTTCTTTTGAAATTGGATTAAATCCTCTCTTAGGTAATCTTCTGTATAATGGCATCTGACCACCCTCAAAACTTTTTATAGCAACACCTGATCTTGATTTTTGACCTTTGACGCCTCTTCCTGAGGTTTTGCCCTTACCAGAGCCAATACCTCTTCCAACTCTAATTTTACTTTTATTGATTTTTAACTTTGTATTTAATGTAGTCATTATCCTCTTTTTTCAATTATTTCTGAAATTTTTTTATTTCTGATTGCTGAAATTTGTTTAGGTGAATTTTGTTTCATTAGCGCTTTCATTGTTGCTCTTATTACATTGTGCGCATTTGAAGTTCCCATCGATTTCGCAACTATATCTTTAACTCCTAAAACTTCACATACTGCTCTAACTGGTCCACCAGCAATGATTCCAGTTCCTTTAGATGCAGCTCTTAATACTATTCTACCAGAGCCATCTTTAGCTTTAACATCATGATGAATTGTCCTACCTTCTCTTAGTGGGATTTGTATCAATTTTCTTCTTGCCATTTCATTCGCTTTTTTTATAGCGTCGGGTACCTGTTTAGCTTTCGCATGGGCAATTCCAATTCTGCCAGCTTGGTTGCCAACTACAACTAATGCTGAAAATCCAAACCTTCTACCACCTTTAACAACTTTAGTTATTCTGTTGATATGGACTAGTTTTTCTAAAATATCGTCAGTTTTTTTATCTTTATTATTTTCCATTATTAAAATTCCATTCCATTTTTACGTAAGGTTTCAGCAAAAATTTTTACTCTTCCGTGATATTTATAAATCCCTCTATCAAAAAATATTTTTGTTATTTTCTTTTCTTGAGCTTTTTTTGCTAATCTTTCTGCAACAACTTCTGATAATTTAGATTTATTCATTTTTTCACTGGTTTTAATATCTTTTTCAACTGAAGAGGCAGATAACAAAGTTATATTTTTAGTATCATCAATAATTTGTGCCGAAATATTTCTTGCAGATCTTGATATACTTAATCTGAATCTATCTTTTGAAGCAACTTTTTTAACCTTGTTGCTTACTCTGAATTTTTTTCTAATACTTGTGTTTATTTTCATTACTTTTTCTTTCCTTCTTTTTTCAATACATACTGCCCTTTTTCTCTTATTCCTTTGCCCTTATAAGGTTCAATTTTTCTTAGTGTCTTTATTTTAGAGGCAACTAGCCCAACTTGTTGTTTGTCAGATCCAGTTATCTTTAATGTTGTTTGTTTTTCTACAGCTATCTTTATTCCCTCAGGAATATCAAAGTTTATATCATGACTATAACCTAATTGCAGGTTTAATTGATTGCCTTTTAATGCTGCCCTATAACCTACACCAACAAGCTCAAGAGTTTTTTCATAACCTGTGCTTGATCCTATTACTGCATTATTAATCAAACTTCTATTCATTCCCCAAAGTCTTTTTGTGTTCTGATCAATTTTTTTTGGTTTTATTGAAATTTCTTTTCCATTTTTAATGTCCAAATTAAAAATATCTAAATCAATATCAATTGATTTTTTTCCAAGAGGGCCTTCAATATTTAAATTATTGCCTGCCAAAGCTACTTTGACTTTTTCTGGTACCGCTATATTAATTTTTCCTATTTTAGACATTAAAATACCTTACAAATTATTTCTCCACCGACACGTTGTTTTCTTGCGTCTAAGTCTGTCATAACACCTTTTGGCGTTGATACTATAGCTATACCTAAGCCATTATTGATTTTTGGTAAGCCGTCAGCGCTAGAAAAAATTCTTCTTCCTGGTTTTGATACTCTTTCAAAAGTACTTATTACTGGGTTTCCAGAGTGATATTTAAGTTCTAACGATAAAACAGCTTTATTATTGTCGTTGTTAACTTTAAAGTCTTTGATGAAACCCTCATTTTTTAAAATATCTGCTATTTTACTTTTAAAGTTTGAAGATGGTAATTCTACCTTTTTATGATTTCTTGCTTGAGCATTCTTTACTCTGGCTATCATATCTCCAATTGGGTCACTTAAACTCATAATTTCCTTTCTACCAACTTGATTTCACTAATCCAGGAATTTTGCCTTGTAATCCTAACTGTCTTAAAGCAATCCTAGAAATCTTTAATTTTCTATAAACACCATGAGGTCTGCCAGTTATTTGACATCTATTCATAACTCTAATCTTTGCAGAATTTCTTGGTAAATTTGATAATTTTTGTTGTGCCTTGAATCTTTCTTCAAAAGGCAATTTTTTATCCATTATTATTTTTTTAAGTTTTTCTCTTTTTTTATAAAACTTATCGGAAAGTTTAATTCTCTTATTGTTTTTATTAATTGAGCTCATTTTAGCCATATTAATTGTCTCCTTTCTTAACAAATGGAAAGTTAAGTTTTTCTAGTAATGCATAACTATGTTCTGGACTGTTTGAAGAAATAGCTATTGTAATATCCAATCCTCTTACTTTGTCTGCACGATCAAAGCTTACCTCAGGGAAAATTATGTGTTCTTTAATTCCAAAAGTGTAATTACCAAACTTATCAAAACCTTTTGGAGATAACCCTCTGAAATCTTTAATTCTTGGTAAAGCAATATTTACTAATCTGTCTAAAAATTCATACATTTTGTTCTTTCTTAGAGTGACTTTCAAACCCGCGTTAGAACCTTTTCTTGTTTTAAAATTTGCTACAGATTTTTTGAATTTTGTGATTACAGGTTTTTGTCCTGTTATTTTACCCATATCTTCTTCACATGATTTTAAAATTTTGCTATCATTTCCATCTAAACCAAGACCCATATTTAAGACAATCTTCTCAATTTTTGGACCCATATAAATGTTTTTCAAACCAAATTGGTCTTTAAGTGCTGGTTGAATCTCTTTTAAATATATTTCTTTTAATCTTGGTGACATGATTATTTTTTAGCCTCTTTTTTTGATGTTTTAGCTTTCTCATCAATTAATTTTAAATTTGAAATATGGATAAAACTTTCTTTTGATACAATTCCACCTTTTTTTTCTTTTGTAGTTTTAACATGTTTCTTAACCATATTAATATCTTTAACTTTTGCTCTATTCATTGATCTATCAATCTCTATAACTTCACCTTCTTTTTTTTTGTCTTTTCCAGCTAATACTAAAACTTTTAAACCTTTTTTTATCATCTTTATAAAACCTCTGGTGCTAAAGAAATAATTTTCATTTGCCCTCTTGTTCTTAACTCCCTCGTTACTGGACCAAATATTCTAGTCCCAACCGGTTCTCCTTTGTCATCAACCAGTACCGCAGCGTTATTGTCAAATCTAACTTTAGATCCATCATCTCTATGAATGCCCTTTTTTACTCTTACAACCACAGCCTTATGAACAGAACCTTTTTTAACTTTTCCTTTAGGTATTGCTTCTTTTACGGCAATTACAATTGTATCACCTATGCTAGCGTATCTTCTTTTTGAACCACCCAAAACTTTAATACACTCTATTCTTTTAGCACCTGTGTTATCAGCAACTTGTAATTCAGTTTGTACTTGTATCATTACTTAGTATTCTCCATTACTTGAAATTTTTTATTTTTTGAAAATGGTTTACTTTCAATAATTGAAACTTTATCTCCATTTTTAAACTTATTATTTTCGTCATGAGCGTTGTATTTTTTTCTTACTTTAACAACCTTTTTAAGAACTGGATGTGAGTATTTTCTCTCTACCATTACAGTTACAGTTTTATTAGGTTTATCGCTGACAACTATTCCTGTTAATATTTTTTTAGGCATTTGTTTTTCCTTTTAAAAATGTTTTTAATCTTGCTATAGTTTTTTTTGTTTCTCCAATTTTAGCTGGATTTGTTACTTGTGAATTCATTTTTTGAAATCTAAAATTGAAAAGATCTTTTTTAAATTTGTCAATATTCTTAACAATTTCATCTTTAGACATTTTTTTTATTTCAGTTCTTTTCATTTATGCAAACCTTTTAATTGTTTTAGTTTTTATAGGTAATTTTGCTGAAGCCTTATACAAAGCTTCTTTAGCAATTTGTTCTGAGACACCATCTACCTCAAATAAAATTCTACCTGGTTTTACACGACATGCATAATATTCTGGTGAACCTTTACCTTTACCCATCCTAACTTCTATTGGTTTCTTTGAAACAGGTATATTAGGGAAAACTCTAGTCCAAACTCTTCCTTGTCTTTTCATATGTCTTGTAAGTGCTACTCTAGCAGCTTCAATTTGCTTACCTGTAATTCTTTCTGGCGACAAAGCTTTAAGAGCGAAGGCACCATAATTAATAAAATTAGCTCTAGAGGCATTTCCATGGATTCTACCTTTGTGCGCTTTTCTCCATTTAGTTCTTACTGGTTGTAACATTATTTGTTTGCCTCTTTTGGTGTTTCTTTGTTTGTTTCTTGACTAAATTCTTTCGCAAAGACTTCACCTTTGTATATCCATACTTTAATACCAATTATTCCATAAGTAGTTAAAGCTTCTGCTTCTGCATAATCAATATCAGCTCTTAAAGTGTGTGAAGGAATACTTCCATCTCTCAACCATTCAGTTCTTGCAATTTCATTTCCTCCTAGTCTTCCGCTAATCGAAACTTTAATACCTTTAGCTCCTAATCTTAGACATGATTGCATAGCTCTCTTCATTGCTCTTCTGTAAGATATTCTTTTTACAAGCTGTTGAGCAATATTTTCTGCTACAAGATATGCGTTAGTTTCAGGTTTTTTTACTTCTTTTATGTTTAATGCTACTTCATTTGAAGTTATTTTTGCTAAATTATTTTTAATCTTATCTATATCACTGCCTTTTTTACCAATAACAAACCCTGGTCTTGAAGTGTAAATAGTTACATAACATTTATTAGATGTTCTTTCTATCATTACCTTTGAAACACCTGAATTAATAACGTTTTTTTTAATGTATTCTCTAATCTTAAAATCTTCGATAAGATAATTTCCAAAGTCTTTTTTCTTAGCATACCAAACAGAGTCCCAACCTCTGTTTACTCCAAGTCTAAAACCTACAGGATTAACCTTTTGACCCATGACTCTCCATTTGTTTAGCTTCAGTTAATATTATTGTGACACTAGAATAAGGTTTCAAAATTGGCGCAGCTCTACCTTTTGCTCTAGGTCTAAATCTTTTCATTGTAATTTTTTTTCCACAATAAGCTTCTTTGACAATTAGATTGTCAATGTCATATTGAAAATTATTTTCAGCATTTGCAACTGCTGAACTTATAGTTTTTCTAATATCTCTAGTAATTCTTTTTTCAGAAAACTCTAAATCTCTGATAGCAACATCAACTTTTTTTCCAACAATTCCTTTAAGTATTGGATTCAGCTTTCTTACACTTGATCTAATGTTGTTGTTAATTGATTTAACAACTTTATCAGTTTTATTTTGTATTTTCTTTTTTTTACTCATCTTTATTTTTTAGCCTCTGCTGGTTTTGCTTTTTTATCTGCAGGTGTATGACCAAAGAAGGTTCTGGTTGGTGCAAATTCACCAAGTTTATGTCCAACCATATCTTCAGAAACAGTAATTGGGATAAATTTTTTACCGTTATAAATCAAAAAACTTACTCCTACAAAATCTGGAATAATAGTTGATTTTCTTGACCATGTTTTGATAGGAATTTTTTTAGGATCAGACTTATACTTATCAACCTTTTTCATAAGGCTTTCTTCAACAAATGGACCCTTCCAAACTGCTCTTGCCATAAAATGTTAATCCTTTCTTTTCTTCCTTCTTCTGACTATAAATTTATCAGTTCTTTTATTATCTCTAGTTTTTAATCCTTTAGCTGACTGTCCTGTTGGTGAAACTGGATGTCTTCCTCCAGCAGTCTTACCTTCTCCACCACCATGTGGGTGATCAACAGGGTTTTTAACAACACCTCTTGTGTGTGGTCTTCTACCTAGCCATCTTGATCTTCCAGCTTTTCCAATTTTTATATTTTTTTGATCCGGGTTGCTTAAAATTCCTATTGTAGCAAGAGCTCTTGAATCTATCTTTCTAACTTCACCAGAGGCAAGTTTAATCAAGCTATAATTTCCATCTATACCACTAATAGTCACCGATGTTCCAGCTGATCTTGCTAATTTACCTCCAGCACCTGGTTGGATTTCAACATTATGAATATTTATTCCAACTGGTATATCTTGAAGCGGCATACAGTTTCCAATTTTAATTTCTTTGTTCGAACCATTTTCAATTACATCACCAGTTTTAATTTTTTGAGGAGCTAAATAATAAGCATGAGTATTATCTTGGAACTTAACAAGCATTATGTAGCAAGATCTATTTGGATCATATTCAATTCTCTCAACTGTAGCAGGCATATCAAATTTTTTTCTGTAAAAATCTACATGTCTGTACATTTTTTTATGTCCACCAGCTCTATTTATAGAAGTAATTCTTCCGTTATTGTTTCTACCTTTCATAGCATTTTTAGGTGAAACTAATGATTTAAATGGTTTTCCTTTCCATAGTTCTGATCTATCAACTAAGATTGTTCCTCTTGTAGATTTTGTATATGGTTTAAATGTTTTTAATGCCATTTTAAATTCCTGTTGTTAGATCTATGCTCTGACCTTTTTTAAGAGTTATGATTGCTTTTTTAAACCCAGAGACTTTTACTTTTCTACCTCTAGTAAGTTTAGTTCTATTTTGTTTATTTATAATGTTAATTTTAGTTACATTAACTTTAAATATTTTTTCTATATTCTTTTTTAAATTAATCTTGTTGGCACTAGAAGGCACTTTGAATACAATTTTATTATGTTCAGATAAGTTTGTAGATTTTTCTGTGACAACTGGAGATAAAATTTTATCGTATAAATGTAATCTACTCATTAGCTATATCTCTTTTCTAATTCTTTTACAGAACTTTCCGTAAAAACAATTTTTTTAAATTTAACAACATCAAATGCACTAAAGTGATTTACATCTGTTACCTTAATATTTGGAATATTTCTAACTGATCTTTCAATTTTATCTTTTGAAGATTTATCTAAAATTATCAAAGAATTTGTAATATCAAATTTTTTAACAATATGATTCATTTCTTTTGTTTTTTTTATTTCAGAACTAAAATCATTAAAAATCATTAAATTTTTATCTTTATTTTTTTCACTCAACAATGATGCGATACTAAGTTTTTTCTCACTTTTATTTAGTTTTCTTTTTTTATAAGCTAGCTCACCTTTTGGTCCATGAGCCACACCACCACCAACAAATATTGGTGCTTTTCTAGAGGCATGTCTAGCATTACCAGTACCCTTTTGTGCATAAATTTTTGATGTTGGACCAGAAACTTCATTTTGCTGTTTTGTTTTTGCATGACGTCCTTTATAATTTGCATTAGTTTTGTATAAAACAGCACTTACCAATCTTTTGTTAATTTTTGCAGAAAAAACTTTATCTAAAACTTCGATAGAGTCTTTTTTTCCATCTAAACTATGTTTATCTATTTTCATTATTTTTTCTTTTTATCCGGTGTTTTTTTTGCTTCTTCTGCAGCAGCTATTTTTTCTGTAACAGTTAATTTTTTAATATTTTTAACTGATTTTTTAACAAGAACTTCGGTATTTTTTGATCCAGGGATTGAACCTTTTAAATAAAGTAGCTCATTTTCCAAATCAGCCTTTATTATTTCAATGTTTTGCATAGTTCTTAATTTATCACCCATGTGACCAGCCATTTTTTTTCCTTTAAATACTTTACCTGGATCTTGTCTTTGACCAGTAGACCCATGAGATCTATGTGAAATTGAAACACCGTGAGTAGCTCTCAAACCACCAAAATTATGCCTTTTCATTGCACCTGCAAAACCTTTACCGATAGTTTTTGATTTTGTATCAACAAACTTAATGTCTTTAAAAATTTCTAAACCAAATTCATTACCTTCTTTGTAATCTTCAGTTTTATAGACTCTATATTCTTTTAACTTTTTCTTAGCTTCTGTATTTTTTTTTGCAAAAAAACCTTTCATTGCTTTTGTTAATTTTGAACTTTTAATTTTTCCGTAACCAAGTTGTATGGCTTTGTAACCTCTTTTTTCTTCTTCAATTACTTGTATCACTCTAGCTTTTTCCATTTTTAAAACTGTAACAGGAACGAGTTGACCCGTTTTATAAAATTCTCTAGTCATCCCAATTTTTTTTCCAATTAAAGCTATTTCTGACATTAAATTTTTATCTCCACATCAACACCAGAAGCTAAATCTAATTTCATCAAAGCTTCAACAGTTTGTGGCGTTGGTTCAATTATATCAATTAATCTTTTATGTGTTCTGCTCTCAAATTGTTCTCTACTTTTTTTGTCTATATGAGGTGATCTTAAAACTGTGTATCTTTCTATTCTTGTTGGTAATGGAATAGGACCTTTAATTGTAGCTCCAGTTCTTTTAACCGTGTTTACAATTTCTTCTGTAGAAGCATCTAAAATTTTATTATCATATGCTCTAAGTTTAATTCTGATGTTTTGTTTTTCCATATTAACCAGCTACCTTTTTAGTTACCTCATCTTGAACATTCTGAGGAACTTTTGAATAATGATCGAAGAACATAGAATATTGTGCTCTTCCTTGAGACATGGATCTTAAATTATTAATATAACCAAACATATTAGCTAAAGGAACCATAGCTGTTATGACAGTTGCATTTCCTCTTTGCTCTTGAGTGCTAATTTGGCCTCTTCTACTATTCAAATCACCTATTACATCACCCATATAATCTTCAGGGGTAACAACCTCAACTCTCATTATTGGTTCCAACAGTTTTAATCCACCTTGAGTACAAGCCTCCTTGAAACATGATCTGCTAGCTAATTCAAAAGCTAAAACGCTTGAATCAACATCATGATGTAGTCCGTCAACAATAGTTACTTTGTAATCAATCATTGGAAACCCAGCTAATATCCCTGAGTCAGAAACTGTTTCTATACCTTTTTCTACACCAGGAATAAATTCTTTTGGAATTGCTCCACCTTTAATTGCACTTTCTACTAATCTTCCATTGCCTGGTTCTTGAGGTTCAACTAAAAGCTTAACTTTTGCAAACTGACCTGCGCCACCACTTTGTTTTTTATGAATGTATTCAAATTCTGCTGAACTCTCAATTGTTTCTCTATAAGCAACTTGCGGAGCACCAACATTCGCTTCAACTTTAAATTCTCTTTTCATTCTATCAACTATGATATCTAAGTGAAGTTCGCCCATACCTTTAATAATTGTTTGTCCAGACTCCTCGTCTGATGAAACTCTAAAAGATGGGTCTTCTTTAGCTAATCTCGCTAAAGCTTCGCCCATTTTTTCTTGATCTCCTTTAGTCTTTGGCTCAACAGCAATTTCAATAACTGGTTCAGGAAACTCCATTGGTTCAAGTAAAACTTGGTTGTCCTTGTTACATAAAGTATGTCCTGTCATTGTGTTTTTAAGACCTGCAAGTGAAACTATATCACCAGCATTTGCTTCCTTTATATCTTCTCTAGAATTTGCGTGCATTAAAAGCATTCTTCCAACTCTTTCTTCCTTTTCAGAAGATGAATTATAAACTGCTGTTCCTGATTTAAT
Source organism: Candidatus Pelagibacter sp. (assembly GCF_052049935.1). Lineage (GTDB taxonomy): Bacteria > Pseudomonadota > Alphaproteobacteria > Pelagibacterales > Pelagibacteraceae > Pelagibacter. The sequence continues at coordinate 71,236 of NZ_JBNGZA010000002.1, forward strand.
TGTACCAGAGTAAATTCTGATAAATGTTAATGATCCAACAAAAGGATCGTTTGCAACTTTAAATGCTAAAGCAGAAAATGGCGCATTATCATCAAACTTCATTTCAACTTCATCGTCTGAACCTACTTTAGTTCCTTTTATTGATCCAATATCAACTGGACTTGGAAGATAATTTATTACAGCATCCAATAAAGGCTGAACTCCTTTATTTTTAAAAGCAGATCCAGTTAATACAGGTACAAAACTAAAGTTCAAAGTACCTTTTCTAATACATTTAACTAAATCTTCTTCTTTAATTTCATCACCATTTAAATAGCTTTCCATTAATTTTTCATCTTGTTCCACAGCCATTTCAACTAATTCAGTTCTGTATTTATTTGCAATTTCTTTCAAATCATCTGGAATTTCTTTATATTCCCATTCTGCACCTAGGGCTTCATTTTTCCAAACCTGCGCCTTCATTTTAACTAAATCAACAATACCTGTTAAAGAAGCTTCAATACCAATTGGTACTTGTAGAACTAATGGTTTAGCTCCTAGTCTATCTTTTATCATGTCAACACATCTAAAAAAATCTGCACCGGTTCTATCTAATTTATTTACAAAACATATTCTTGGAACTTTATATTTGTCTGCTTGTCTCCAAACAGTCTCTGATTGCGGCTCAACACCAGCAACACCATCGAAAACAGCTACAGCGCCATCTAGAACTTTTAATGATCTTTCAACTTCAATTGTAAAATCAACGTGGCCTGGAGTATCAATGATATTAATTCTGTGATCTTGCCAAAAACAAGTAGTGGCTGCTGAGGTAATTGTAATTCCTCTTTCTTGCTCTTGTTCCATCCAGTCCATTGTTGCAGCACCGTCATGAACTTCACCAATCTTGTGACTTTTTCCTGTGTAATATAAAATTCTTTCTGTAGTAGTTGTCTTACCAGCATCAATGTGTGCCATGATACCAATATTTCTATATTTATCTAATATATGCGTTCTAGCCATTTAATTACCATCTAAAATGAGCAAAAGCCTTATTTGACTCTGCCATCTTATGAACATCCTCTCTTTTTTTAACTGCTGCACCTTTTTTTTCGTATGCATCAAATAACTCATTAAAAATTTTATCAGACATATGTTTGTCTTTTCTTTTTCTCGCAGAATCTACTAACCATCTTATAGCCAAAGCTTGTGCTCTTTTACTTTTTACTTCTACTGGTACTTGGTAAGTTGCACCTCCTACTCTTCTAGATCTTACTTCTACAGTTGGTTTTATATTATTAATAGCTTCATTAAAAACGTTGATGGGTTCATCTTTTGATTTAGTCTTAATTTTATCAATTGCGTCGTAAACAATTTTTTCTGCAACACCTCTTTTGCCATCATACATAATATTATTGATTAATTTTGGAATTACAGTTGAATTAAATTTAGGGTCTGGAACAATATTTTTTTTAGGTTGTGTTTTTTTTCTAGACATTTCTATTTACCTTTTTTTGTTCCGTACAATGATCTTCTTTGTTTTCTATTTGCAACACCTTGTGTATCCAGATTACCTCTTAAAATATGATATCTAACTCCTGGTAAATCTTTAACTCTACCACCTCTAATTAAAACAACTGAGTGCTCTTGAAGATTATGACCTTCTCCAGGAATATAAGCTGTTACTTCAAAACCATTTGAAAGTCTTACTCTGGCAACTTTTCTTAAAGCAGAGTTCGGTTTTTTTGGAGTTGTTGTGTAAACTTTTACGCAAACACCCCTCTTCAAAGGTTGTTTTTGTAATGCAGGAACTTTGTTCCTGTTTATTTGTTTAATTCTTTTTTTTCTTAACAACTGGTTTATTGTTGGCATAATTTTATATATAAATTTATTTTTGATGAAATAACTGACAGGTTATTTGTGGCAGCGTTTAGTGCCTAACTTAGCACTACATTCCAACCAAAAACATCGCCAAAATACTTATTAATTGCATTTTGTCAAACTAAAACTAGTTAAATACTCTGTTTTTTTTATTGATTTGCTTGTGTTTCTGAAGCTTCAGATGGTTCTAATTTTTCTTGCTCAGATAAAAACTTATTATCGTCATTCAGAGCCTTATTATTCCATCTATTTTTGATATTACCGGTCCCAGCGGGCACTAATCTTCCAACAATTACGTTTTCTTTTAATCCATTGAGTGGATCAATTTTGCCTTTAATAGCTGCATCAGTTAAAACTCTAGTTGTTTCTTGGAATGAAGCGGCTGATATAAATGACTCAGTTTGTAATGAAGCTTTAGTAATTCCCATTAAAACTCTTTCGCCAATAGCTGGTGTTTTGCCTTCAGCTACTAATTTTTCATTTGCGTTGTCAAACTTAATTCTATCTACAACTTCACCTGGCAGGTAAGATGAGTCTCCAGAAGATTTTACCTCAACTTTTTTTAACATTTGTCTTAAAATTGTTTCAATGTGTTTGTCGTTAATTACAACACCTTGTAATCTATAAACTTCTTGAACTTGGTTTACAAAATATTCAGTTAAATCTTTTATTCCTTTAATTCTTAAAATATCATGTGGTAATGGTACACCATCTAATAAGTGTTCACCTTTTTGAATTTTTTCACCTTGGTTAAAATTAATATGTTTGCCTTTAGGAATTAAATAATTTGATGGTTCAGAACCATCTTCAGGAACAATAGAAACTCTTTGTTTACCTCTTACTTCTTTACCAAAAACAACTTGTCCGTCATTTTCTGCTATAATAGCACTATCTTTTGCTTTTCTAGCTTCAAATAACTCTGCTACTCTAGGCAAACCTCCTGTAATGTCTTTTGTTTTTGTTGTCTCTTTTGGTAACCTTGCAATTACATCACCTGCAGAAACTTTTTGACCATCTTTCACAGATAAAATTGAGTCTGGTACTAAATAATATCTAGCTTCATTATCGTCAGCTTTTTTAATTATATTTCCTTTTTCATCTCTTAAAGTAATTCTAGGTTTAAGATCTGTACTTTTTGATTGTGATCTCCAATCAATTACAGATTTAGATGAAATTCCAGTTGCATCATCAGTTGTTTCTTGAATAGAAACACCATCAATTAAATCAACAAATGTGGCATTACCACTTTTCTCAGCAATTACCGGAGTTGTATACGGGTCCCATTCACAAATTTTTGTATTCGCTTTTATTTTGTCACCATTTTTGAAGAATAATTTCGAACCATACGCAACTTTATAAACTGCAATTTGAACACCATTATCATCTTCGATAGAAAGCTGTGTATTTCTTCCCATAACAATTAAATTCTTTTTAGAATCTTCTAAAATATTTGAATTAATTATTTTTAAAGTTCCTTCATTTTTAGAAATTATTTGGGAGTCTTGTTTTACTGATGCAGTTCCACCGACGTGGAAAGTTCTCATAGTTAACTGAGTTCCAGGTTCACCAATTGATTGAGCTGAAATCATACCAATAGCTTCTCCAACATGAACAATTTTACCTCTAGATAGATCTCTACCATAACATGTTGCGCAAACTCCCTCTTTAGAGCTACATGTCATTACAGAATAAACTTTTATTGCTTTTATACCAGCCGCATCTATTTGATCACAAGCTGCTTCATCAATCATAGAAGATTTCTTGAATAGTATATCTCCTGTTAACGGATGCTTTACATCTTGAGCAGTTACTCTTCCAAGGGCTCTTTCAGATAAGCTCACAACAACATTGCCACCCTCTAATATCTCAGAAATCTCTATAAAACCTGGATTGTCACATTTAACTTTTGTAATTGTTAGGTCTTGAGCAACATCACAAAGTCTTCTAGTTAAATAACCAGAACTAGCTGTTTTTAAAGCTGTATCAGCTAATCCTTTTCTAGCACCGTGAGTAGAGTTAAAATATTCTAATGCTGTTAAACCTTCTTTAAAATTAGAGGTAATTGGACTTTCTATAATTTCACCTGATGGTTTGGCAATTAATCCTCTCATTCCGGCTAATTGTTTCATTTGTGCCGCTGAACCTCTTGCGCCACTATCAGCCATCATAAATACTGAATTTATTTTTAATCCTTCATCAGTTTTTTCTGTTGCTGAAATACCCTTCATCATTTCTGCTGCAACACTGTCAGTACATTTAGACCATGCATCAACAACTTTATTATATTTTTCACCTCTAGTAATTAATCCTTCAGAATACTGTGTTTCATATTCTGCAATTAATTTTTTAGTATCATCAATTAATTTTGTTTTACTTTCTGGTATTACTAAATCGTCCTTACCAAAGGATATTCCAGCCTTAAATGCATGCTTAAAGCCTAAATCTTTTAACTTATCGCAGAAGATAACTGTTGTTTTTTGCCCACAAAATCTAAATACAACATCGATAATTTCTGAAACAACTTTTTTTGGTAATAGCCTATCAACCAATGAAAATTTAATGTTGTGATTTTTTGGTAATAAATTTGCTAACAAAAATCTACCCGCTGTTGATGTATATTTCTCGTATTTCTTATTCCCTTTTTCGTCAACAGTTTCAAATCTTGATATGATTGTACTATGAACTTTGATTTGACCAGATGATAAAGCAAATTCTATCTGATCTGAGTCAGTAAAGTATCCAGTCGGTTTTTCAGTGATAGGTTCTTGAGACAAATAGTAAATTCCTAAAATCATATCCTGACTTGGTACAATAATTGGTTTTCCATTTGAGGGTGATAAAATGTTATTTGTTGATAACATTAGAATTCTAGCTTCAAGTTGAGCCTCTAAACTTAAAGGCACATGAACTGCCATTTGGTCACCATCAAAATCAGCATTGAATGCTGCACATGTTAAAGGATGTAATTCTATAGCATCACCTTCTATTAATTTTGGTTCAAAAGCTTGAACGCCGAGTCTATGAAGTGTTGGTGCTCTATTTAATAATACAGGATGTTCTCTTACAATTAATTCTAAAGCATCCCAAACTGCATTGGTTTCTTTTTCTACAATTTTTTTTGCTTGTTTAATAGTTGAAGCTAAACCTAATTTATTTAATCTTGCGTATAAAAAAGGTTTAAATAGTTCTAAAGCCATTTTTTTTGGTAAACCGCATTCATGTAGTTTTAAATCTGGCCCAACAACGATTACAGATCTGCCTGAATAATCAACTCTTTTACCTAATAAGTTCTGTCTAAATCTTCCTTGTTTACCTTTAAGCATTTCAGCAAGAGATTTGAGTGGTCTTTTGCCAGTTCCAGTGATAACTCTACCTCTTCTTCCATTATCAAATAATGCATCAACAGATTCTTGAAGCATTCTCTTTTCATTTCTAACAATGATATCTGGTGCTTTAAGATCCATTAATCTTTTTAATCGATTATTTCTATTGATAACTCTTCTATAAAGATCATTAAGATCAGATGTTGCAAATCTTCCACCATCTAATGGAACTAATGGTCTTAACTCAGGCGGAATAACTGGAACTACAGTCATAATCATCCATTCAGGTTTTTGACCTGTTTCAATAAATGACTCAATTAACTTTAATCTTTTGATTGCTCTTTCTTCGTTAACTTTTGATTTTGTTTCCTTGATATAGCTAACTAAATTTTTCCTCTCTAATTCTAAATCTAAATTTTTGAGCATCTCTAAAACTGCCTCTGCACCAATACCAGCAGTAAATGCTTCCTCACCAAATTCATCTTGGTACTTAGCTAATTCTTCCTCATTTAGTAATTGATTTTTCTGTAAACCTGTTAAACCTGGTTCAATAACAATAAAATTTTCAAAATATAAAACTCTTTCTATTTCTTTAAGTTTCATATCAACAGCTAATGCAATTCTGCTAGGTAAAGATTTTAAAAACCAAATATGTGCCACAGGAGTTGCTAAATTGATGTGACCCATTCTCTCTCTTCTTACATTAGATTTAGTTACTTCAACTCCACATTTTTCACATATAATTCCTCTAAATTTCATCCTTTTATATTTCCCACACAAACACTCATAATCTCTGATAGGGCCAAAAATACGTGCACAAAATAAACCATCTTTTTCTGGTCTAAAAGTTCTGTAATTTATTGTTTCAGGTTTTTTAATTTCTCCGTATGTCCAAGATTTTATTTTCTCTGGACTAGCTAATGAAATTTTTATGCTATTAAAGTTTTGGGCTTCTGAAATTTCTGAATTTTTAAATAAATCTGTTAATTCATTTTTCATCTAATTTAACTCCACATTTAATGCTAAAGATTTAATTTCTTTTACTAATACGTTGAATGATTCTGGAATACCCGATTCAAAATTTTCTTCACCTTTAACAATCGTTTCGTAAACTTTCACCCTTCCTGCTACGTCATCAGATTTAACAGTTAGTATTTCTTGTAAAGTATATGAGGCTCCATAAGCTTCTAAAGCCCAAACCTCCATTTCACCAAATCTTTGACCACCTAATTGTGCCTTTCCACCTAGAGGTTGTTGTGTAACTAAACTATAAGGGCCTGTCGATCTAGCGTGTATCTTATCTTCAACTAAATGATGAAGTTTCAACATATAAATAATTCCAACTGTTACAGGTCTATCAAATTTTTCACCAGTTCTTCCATCCCACAAATAAGTTTGACCTGATCCTGGTAATTTAGCAAGTTCTAACATTTCAGTAACGTTTTGTTCTTTTGCTCCATCAAAAACTGGTGTTGATATAGCTATTCCATTTTGAAGATTTTCACAAAGATCTTTAAATTCTGTTTTGCTCAATTTTTCAACTTTTTCAGAATATGCTTCATCACCATATACAGATTTTAAAAATTTAGAAATTTTTTCAGTTTTCTCAATTTTCTTTTGATTTTCATTAATTAATTTTTTAATTTCTTCACCAAATTCTTTACAAGCCCATCCCAAGTGCGTTTCTAAAATTTGGCCGACATTCATTCTACTAGGGACCCCAAGAGGATTTAATACTATATCAACTGGTCTTCCATCTTCTCTATATGGCATATCTTCAACAGGAACAATTTTACTAACTACTCCTTTGTTTCCATGTCTTCCAGACATTTTATCTCCCGGTCTCAATCTTCTCTTGATAGCAACAAAAACTTTAACCATTTTCATCACGCTAGGTAATAAATCATCACCACTTCTAATCTTTAAAACTTTATCTTCAAATCTTTCTGTAATATCTTGTTTTGCAGATGTGTATTGATCTTTCAATTGAGCTAAAGTTGCTTCATCCTGAACATTTCCGACACTTATCTTGAATATATCATTAATATTTAATCCGTTAATTAAATCTGCATTAAGTTCCGTACCTTCGTTTATGTCTTTAACTTTTTTACTTAATTTAGAACCTGATAAAATTTGAGCAGCTCTTTGTTTAATACTTCTTTCTAAGATTTCTTCCTCAACAATTTTATCTTGTTGTACCTGCTCAATTTCTGCTCTTTCAATTGTTATTGATCTTTCATCTTTTTCAATACCATGTCTGTTAAATACTCTAACATCAACAACTGTTCCACTGCTTCCTCTAGACATTCTTAAAGAAGTATCAGTTACATCAATTGCTTTTTCACCAAATATAGACCTTAAAAGTTTTTCTTCTGGGCCAGATGCTGAGTCGCCTTTTGGAGTTACTTTTCCCACTAATATATCACCTGCGTTTACTTCTGCACCTATATAAACTATTCCAGATTCATCTAGGTTTTTAAGTGCATCTTCATTAACGTTAGGAATATCTCTTGTAATTTCTTCTTCACCAAGTTTTGTATCTCTTGCCATAATTTCATATTCAACAATGTGAACTGAAGTGAAAACATCATCTGTTACGCATCTTTCAGAAATCAAAATAGAGTCTTCAAAGTTGTAACCTTGCCATGGCATGAAAGCTACTGTTACATTCTTACCAAGAGCTAATTCACCTAATCTAGTTGAAGGTCCATCTGCAATAATATCTCCTGATTTAACTTTATCTCCAACTCTAACTAAAGGTCTTTGATTAATACATGTATTTTGATTTGATCTTTTAAATTTTTGAAGATTATAAATATCTACTCCAGATTTACTAAAATCAGTTTCCTCTGTTGCTTTAATTACAATTCTTTTACCATCAATCTTATCTACAATTCCATCTCTTCTAGCAACGATAGTCACACCAGAATCTAAAGCAACATCACTTTCAATACCTGTTCCAACTAAAGGGGACTCAGGTTTTAATAGAGGAACTGCTTGTCTCATCATGTTTGAACCCATAAGAGCTCTATTAGCATCATCATTTTCTAAAAATGGGATTAACGAAGCTGCAACTGAAACTAATTGTTTAGGTGAGACATCGATATAATCAATAGTATCTGGTTTAGCCAATAGAAAATTTAAGTTTTGTCTGCAAGACACAAGTTCTTCAATAATTTTTCCATTTTTGTCTAATTTTGTATTTGCTTGAGCGATTGTATATTTAGTTTCCTCCATTGCAGATAAGTATTCCACTTTACCTTGCACCACGCCGTCTTTAACTCTTTTGTAAGGGCTTTCTATAAAACCATACTTATTAATTTTGGCGTAAGTAGATAAGCTATTAATTAATCCAATATTAGGTCCTTCTGGAGTTTCGATCGGACAGATTCTTCCATAATGAGTTGGGTGAACGTCTCTAACCTCAAAACCAGCTCTTTCTCTTGTAAGACCACCTGGTCCTAAAGCAGAAACTCTTCTTTTGTGTGTAATTTCTGACAGTGGATTAGTTTGATCCATAAACTGAGATAATTGAGAGCTTGCAAAAAAATCTTTTAAAGAAACAGTTAATGGTTTAGCATTTATTAAGTCTTGAGGCATTGCAGACTCAACATCAAGAGTAGTCATTTTTTCTTTAATAGCTCTTTCCATTCTGTAAACACCAATTCTCGCCTGATTCTCAACTAATTCACCAACTGATCTAACTCTTCTATTGCCTAAGTGATCAATATCATCAACATCATCTTTACCGTCTCTTAAATCTAACATTTTATGAATTATCGCAATGATATCGTCATTTCTTAAAATAGTTATTTTATCAGAGCAATCTAAGTTTAATCTTGAATTCATTTTTACTCTCCCAACGTCAGATAAATCATACCTATCTGAACTAAAGAATAGATTGTTAAAAATTTGAGTAGCAATTTCAATTGTAGGTGGCTCACCTGGTCTTAACATTTTATAGATTTCGGTAATGGCTTCATCTTTAGTGTTATTTTTATCGTTTAAGATTGTTGTTAATAGATATGGACCTTTATTGATTGCATTTGTTGTAGATATGTTGATTGTATGGATATTTGCTTCTAAGATTTTTTCGATAATAGTATCGTTTAACTCAGTACCGATTTTAAAAGTACCCTCTTCTTCATCACTTACTTTAATATCGGTGTGTAAAAATTTTCCATACAAAGATTCTTTAGAAACAAATATATCTTTTAAGCCTTCATTAGCTAATTTTTTTGCATTCAAAAAATTAATTTTATCACCAGGTTTAATGATTATCTTTCCAGTTTTTGCGTCAATGACTTCTTCTGAAAAATTTTTAGCTTTATAATTTTCTGGATTAAACTTAGTTTTCCATTTAGATGTTTTTACATCATAAACATAATTTTCGCTCTCATAAAACTCATTAGCTATCTCTGATTTTGCATAACCAAGAGCTAATAACAATGTAGAGGCTAGAATTTTCTTTTTTCTATCTATCTTAAAATATAGGAAATCTTTTACATCAAACTCGAAGTCTAACCAAGAACCTCTATTAGGAATAACTCTACAGTTAAATAACAATTTACCACTAGCATGAGTTTTTCCTTTATCGTGATCAAAAAATACACCTGGACTTCTGTGCATTTGGTTAACAACAACTCTTTGAACTCCATTTGTGATAAATGTTCCGCTATTAGTCATCATTGGAACATCACCCATATAAACTTCTTGTTCTTTTGCAGACAAAATATCTTTAGTGTTATTTTCTTGATCAATTTCATAAACAACTAGTCTAAGAGTACATTTTAAAGCAGATGAATAAGTTAGGCCTCTAGCTATACATTCCTCAACATCAAATTTTGGTTTCTCTAATCTATAAGAAACATACTCTAAAGTTGCTTTGTCGTTTAAATCTTCAATTGGAAAAATACTTTTAAATACTCTATCAAAACCTTTTGTTAAATCACCAGCATCTTCATTAAAGTCTGTTAATTCTTTGTAAGAATTTTTTTGAACTTCAATAAGGTTAGGTATTGATAATCCTTCTTTTAATTTTCCAAAACTTTTTCTAATGTTTTTCTTTTCAGTAAATGATAATTGCATTTATATCCTATGATGCTGATTATAAATAAACAGCACCTAAATAATTCCTTGTTAATTTACTTAAGTTCTACTTTAGCGCCTGCTGCTTCTAACTTAGCTTTAATTTCTTCAGCTTCTTTTTTTGGAACGCCCGATTTTACTTCTTTTGGTGCGCCTTCAACCAAGTCTTTAGCTTCTTTTAATCCTAAAGAAGTTGCTGCTCTTACTTCTTTAATAACATTAATTTTTTTATCACCTGCTGAAACTAACATGATAGTAAAGTCATCTTTATCTTCAGCTGGAGCTGCTCCACCGGCTGCGGCTGGTGCAGCTGCTGCCATAGGTGTTACGCCCCATTTTTCTTCAAGTTGTTTTGATAACTCAGCTGCTTCAGCAACAGTCAAGTTTGATAAATCTTCAATAATTTTGTTAAGGTCTGGCATAGTTCACTCTTTGGTTATTTTTCAGAATTTTCTGCCGACAAACTACTCATTTTTTCTGATCTTGCAAGCAAAATACTTACTAATTTTGATGCCGGAGCATTTAAAATACCTACAATATTTGCTCTTGCTTCATCTAAAGTAGGTAAAGTAGCTACATTTTGAACGCCTGCTTGGTCCAAAACCTCATTTTCCATTATGCCACCAATTAACTTTAGATTCTCATTATCTTTTGCGAATTTTGACAAAATTCTCGCTGAAATTATAGCGTCCTCACCAAATGCAACCGCTGTTGGGCCAGTAAATAAATCAGCTATATCTTTACATCTTGTTTTTTCAAGCGCTAATTTTGTAATTCTATTTTTTGTAATTTTAAAAATTATTCCATGTTCTCTCATTTTTGATCTTAGCTCATCTATTTGAGGCATTGTTAATCCTTGATAATGAGTAACCAATACAGCTTTACTGTTTTCAAACTGTTTGGACATTTCATCAATATAAACTTTCTTTTGTTCTTTGGTCATCATAATCTTAAATTACCTTGTTTAATTTTAATTTATAAGAAACACCCATTGAAGATGTTATAAATGCTGATTTTATTAAATCACCTTTTAAAGTGTTATTAGATTTTTCTTTTTCTAAAGCATCTAAGATAGCATTATAATTTTTGATCAATTTGTCATCTTCAAATGATTTTTTTCCAATGCTAACGCCTATGTTACCATCTTTGTCATTTCTTATTTCAGCTTGACCAGATTTTGCATCTTTAATTGCATTTTTTAAATCTTCAGTTACTGAACCTAACTTAGGATTAGGCATTAAACCTTTTGGTCCTAAAACTTTTCCAAGTTTAGATAATTTTATCATCATTGCTGGAGTGCAAATTAATTTTTCAAAATTAATTTCACCAGCCTTAATCTTATCTATAAATTCATCACCGCCAACTATATCAGCACCAGCATCTTTTGCATCTTTAGATTTCACATCTTCACAAACGACTGCAACCTTTACATCTTTACCTGTTCCGCCTGGTAAATTTACAATTGTTCTAATATTTACTTCACTTTTTTTCTGTTTATTGTTTATTTGAAAACTTAGATCAACTGATTCATCAAACTTTGTAGTACAATTCTTTTTAACTTCTGGTAAAAGTTTTTCAATTAAATCTGCGCTTAACTCAGAATTATTGTTTGGTAATTTTTTATATCTTTTAGATGGCATTACTCTTTAACCTCAATTCCCATCGACCTAGCAGAACCAGCAATAATTTTAACAGCTTGTTCTAAATCTAATGCATTTAAATCTTTCATTTTTTGATTTGCAATTTCCTCTACCTGTTTTTTTGTAAGCGTCGCGACTACATTTCTACCAGGTTCTTTGGAACCACTTTTAAGCTTAGCTGCTTCTCTAATAAAAAAAGAGGCTGGAGGTGATTTAATTTTAAAATCAAATTTTTTGTCTTTATAAACCGTAATCTCAACAGGAATAGGCTTACCTGCCATAGATTTTGTTTTGTCATTAAACGCTTTACAAAATTCCATAATGTTAACACCACGCTGACCTAACGCAGGACCAACAGGGGGAGCTGGATTAGCTTGACCGCCTTTAATTTGTAATTTTATAAATCCACTAATTTCTTTTGCCATTAACTTACCTTTTCCACTTGGTTATATTCTAAATCAACCGGTGTAGGACGACCAAATATAGAAACTGAGACCTTAAGTCTAGACTTTTCTTCATCAATTTCTTCAACCATTCCACTGAATGAAGCAAATGGTCCATCTACTACCTGAACTTTTTCACCAACGCTGTACTCTATACCAGATTTTGGTTGAGCTACACCATCTTTTATTTGGCCTAAAATCTTCTCAATTTCTTTGTCTGAAACTGGGACTGGCATGCCTTTTGAGCCTAAAAAACCACTTACTCTCTTTATATTCTTTATCATATGATAAATATTATTATCCATCTCACTCTTTATTAGAACATAACCAGGAAAATACTTCTTTTTTCTTTGTATTCTTTTTCCTCTTTTAACTTCCGTTACATCATGAGTAGGAACAACAATTTCATCAAATTTATCTGAAATTTTAGCTTTTTCAGCTTCTTCTTTAATTAAACCTGCAACTTTATTTTCGAAACTAGAGTGTGATTGAACAATGTACCAATTTTTCATTAAATGCTCACTTTCAATAACAATTCTAAGAAAAATTTAAGAACTTGATCAATTAGTAAAAAAAACAAAGACATTACAACAGCCATAGCAAACACCATAAGTGCGCCTTGTACTGTTTCTTTTCCAGTAGGCCAAGATACTTTGAATGCTTCCTGCTTTACTTCCTGTAAAAATCTAATTGGGTTCTTCATTTTTTAATTTAGCTCAAATTGGCAGGAGCGGAGGGACTCGAACCCTCAGCCTCCGGTTTTGGAGACCGGCGCTCTACCAATTGAGCTACACTCCTATTTATAGAGCTTACTCTATAATTTTTGTTACTACACCAGCTCCAACAGTTCTTCCACCTTCTCTAATTGCAAAGTTTAGTTTTTCTGCCATTGCAATCGGTGTAATCAATTTAACTGTGAACTTAGCATCGTCACCAGGCATAACCATTTCCGTACCTGCTGGTAATTCTACTTCACCAGTTACGTCAGTAGTTCTGAAATAGAACTGCGGTCTGTACTTAGTAAAAAAAGGAGTGTGTCTTCCACCCTCTTCTTTTTTAAGTACATAAGCCTGAGCTTCAAATTTAGTATGTGGAGTAATCGATCCTGGTTTACAAAGAACTTGACCTCTTTCAACGTCTGTTCTTTCAACACCTCTTAATAACACTCCAATGTTATCACCAGCTTCACCTGAGTCTAAAAGTTTTCTAAACATTTCTACTCCAGTACAAACTGATTTTTTAGTCTCTCTTATTCCAACTATTTCAATTTCTTCACCAGTTTTAATTACACCAGACTCAACTCTTCCAGTTACAACTGTTCCTCTTCCAGAAATTGAGAATACATCTTCAACCGGCATCAAGAAATCTTTATCTTTTGGTCTGTCAGGTTGTGGAATAAACTCATCAACATTTTTCATCAATTCTAAAATTGAATTTTTTCCAATTTCATCATCTCTTCCTTCAACTGCTGCAAGCGCTGAACCTTTAGCAATTGGTGTTTTTTCTCCAGGAAATTTATATGAAGTTAATAATTCTTTTATTTCTTCCTCAACAAGTTCGATCATTTCCTTATCATCAACTTGATCAACTTTGTTTAGGTAAACACAAATTGCAGGTACACCAACTTGTCTTGCTAAAAGAATGTGTTCTCTAGTTTGAGGCATTGGACCGTCTGCAGCGTTAACTACTAAAATTGCTCCGTCCATTTGTGCAGCACCAGTAATCATGTTTTTTACATAGTCAGCGTGACCTGGACAGTCTACGTGTGCATAGTGTCTTTTTTCTGTTTCATATTCAACGTGAGCAGTTGAAATTGTAATTCCTCTTTCTTTTTCCTCAGGTGCTTTATCAATTTCATCATAAGCAACTGATTTTGCTCCACCCTGTTCTGCTAATACTTTTGTGATCGCAGCTGTTAAAGTTGTTTTACCATGGTCGACATGTCCAATAGTACCAATATTACAGTGGGGTTTATTTCTTACAAACTTTTCCTTTGACATTACTTTATTACCTCAGTTTATTTTTTAATATTATTTTCTTGGAGCGGGTAAAGGGAATCGAACCCTTACATCCAGCTTGGAAGGCTAGCGTTCTACCATTGAACTACACCCGCACAACCCCAAGAGTAACACTCCATGTTATTTAAATATAATTGAATGGTGGAGGGGGAAAGATTCGAACTTTCGAAGACCGAAGTCAACGGGTTTACAGCCCGCCCCATTTGACCGCTCTGGAACCCCTCCTTTATATTGGGGAAGTGTCCCCTTGTTCAATAAGCTTCAAATAACAGGCGTTTTATATATTTTATTTGTATAATTGCAACACGAGATTTGATATTTAATATAATCAAAAGACGCTAAAAAACCTTATAAAATATGAATAAATCAACCTTTTTTATTGTTGGACAGCATCCTGTAATTGAGGCTTTAAAAAATCCGAAAAGAAAGGTACTCAAACTGTTTCTTACAGAGGAAAGTAAGAAAAACATACATAGAAAAAGTCCAAGAAAAAACTTGTTAGAGGATGTTAAAGTTTATTTTAAAACTAAAAAAGAACTAGACAAATATTCAACAAAAGAAAATATTCAACATCAAGGTTATGTTGCTGAAATTGAAAAGTTAGATCAACCTATTTTAAAAGAATACATTAAAAATAAGCAAAATTTAACATTAGCTTGTTTAGATGGTGTTACTGATCCAAGAAATATTGGGTCAATTATAAGAAGCGCAGCTGCATTTAAAATAGATGGACTTATAGTTAAAGAAAGACATTTTCCAAGCGAAAGTAAATTAATGTTTAAAGCTGCAAGTGGATGTATTGAATATCTAAATATATTTGAAGTATCTAATATAAATTCAACTTTAAAAAATTTAAAAGATAAAAATTTTTGGATTTATGGATTTGATAGTGAAGCTAAGAAAAATTTTTCAGACATTAAATGGGAAGGAAACAGCATTTTAGTTTTTGGATCTGAAGGCGAAGGTATGCATAAACACACATCTAAATATGCTGATTTTCATGTAAAGATTGAGATGAATGATCAAATAGAAAGCTTAAATATATCAAATAGTGCAGCAATCGTCTTTCACCACTTAAGTTATTTAAAAAAAAATCTTGATTAATTTAGAAAATAGTTAATATTGCGCCTATGCCCTTGTAGCTCAGTTGGTAGAGCAATTGATTTGTAATCAATAGGTCCGCGGTTCGAATCCGTGCGGGGGCACCACTAAATTTCAGAAAAAGCTCTCATTCTTTCATAAGTCAATCTTACTTTTACACCTAAGCTTAAAAAAGGTTCAGGTGGTAACCATGTTGGTTTATTTCTTAATTCGATAGTTTCAATTTCCTTGGTGTTTTTTCCAACTGCTTTAAGGGCAATTTGTTCTCCAAATAACGTTCCAACACCTATTCCAGAACCATTGTAACAACCGCCTACAAAAATATTATCATCTATTTTTTCAAATATTTGAGAACTATTTCTTGTTCTAGAAACTATACCTGACCAGGAAGATTGGATGATATCATCAGGGAGTTGAGGAAATCTTTTTTTAATCCCAAGTTTTTGTTTTAAATATCTTTGATTTAAAATTGATTGAGACATTTTCATTGGATTGTGTAACTCAGCTGTATTTCTAATTAAAATTCGTCTGTCTTTTGTCATTCTAATTGTAGCACCCATGGGTCTAACAGGGAGAACTCCCCATTCTTTTGGCCTTCCTATACTTTCATATTCGTTATCAGTTAATGGTCTTGTCATGCTTGCTGTAAGAGTAATTGGAAAATTATAGTTTTTTTTAATACCTAACGATCTTAAAAAACCATTAGTCGCAAAAATTATTTTTTTTGTTTTAATTGTATTATTTTTAAACTTGCAATTAATAAAATTTTTTTCTTTAGACCATTCAGATAAGGAAGAGTTTTCATATAACTCAACATTTTTTGGTAATGTATCAACCATTGCTCTTACAAGCTTTCCAGGATGTAATAATATACCACCCTTTGTATGCAAACCTACATTATAAAAATTTGTCCCTAATCTATTAGTTAATTGTTCATTGTTGAGAATATCATGTTCATATCCTAGTTTTTCTAAAGTATTTGAAAAATTATTTAATATTGTTAGATCTTCTTTTCTTGAAGAGGCAAAAAATTTTCCACATTCATTCCAATCACAATCAACTTGATATTCTTTGATAAAATTTTTGACAGCTTTAATTCCTAAATCATATATGTTTGCTTTTTTTTTATAACTTTCTAGCTCTTTATTAGACGTGAAACCGTCATTTAAAGTTGTATCAACTAGATAACCTGAGTTTCTCCCGCTTGCTCCATCTCCTGCTAATTGAGCATCAACGATAATAATTTTTTCCTTTGGGAATATTTCACCCAACTTTCTAGCAGCAGATAAACCTGTGAAACCAGCTCCTATGATAAGCCAGTTGGTTGATAAATTATCACTTAAAATTTTGATATTTTGTCTAAGATTAAGATCTTTGATCCAACTACAACCATTATCGTTAGTCACTTCCATGAAGTGACTTTACGATAATTGATAAATTTTTTAAAGAATTAAGAATTTAATGAAGGTTGTTTCTTCATATCTGCTATGTTGATACCAGCAACTCTTACTGGCTTCTTCATCGCATCTCTTCTAAATGGTTCACCTAACTCTTGGTTTAAAACTACTTCTATAAAAGTAGTAATTCCTTTTTTTTGATCTTCACATGATTGCTTGATCGCGTTAGTAGTCTCTTCCATTGTTTTTACAGTTACACCTTTAAGACCACAAGCATCAGCTACTTTTGCATAACTTAATTCTGGATCAAGCTCAGTTCCAACAAAGTTATTATCAAACCAAAGAGTAGTATTTCTTTTTTCTGCTCCCCATTGATAGTTTCTAAAAATTACCATTGTTATAGCTGGCCATTCTTCTCTAGCACATGAACTCATTTCATTCATGCTAATACCAAAAGCTCCATCTCCAGCAAAACCAATAACTGGTGTATCTGGGCAACCAATTTTTGCTCCTAAAATAGATGGAAAGCCATAACCACATGGACCAAATAAACCTGGTGCTAAATACTTTCTTCCTTTTTCAAAAGTTGGATAAGCATTTCCAATCGCACAATTGTTTCCAATATCACTTGAAATAATAACATCATCAGGCATACCAGCTTGTATTGCTCTCCAAGCTTGTCTAGGTGACATTCTATCAGCATCTCTTTCTCTTGCTTCTTTATTCCAAACTGTACCTTCATCATCCTCTTCATGGTCTAAACTTGAAAGTTTTTGTAACCATGCAGATTTTGTTTGATGAATTAAATCTTTTCTTGTTTGTCTGTCAGCATCACCAGCACTTGATGAAAGTTTAGCTAAAATTTGTTCTGCAACTAATTTTGCATCACCACTGATACCTACAGTCACCTTTTTAGTTAAACCAATTCTATCTGGATTAATATCTACCTGAATAATGTTTGCATTTTTTGGCCAATAATCAATTCCATAACCTGGTAAAGTTGAAAAAGGATTTAGTCTTGTTCCTAAAGCTAATACAACATCAGCTTTTGAAATTAATTCCATAGCAGCTTTTGAACCATTATATCCTAAAGGACCTACTGCTAATGGATGGCTTCCTGGAAAACTGTCGTTATGCTGATAACCAGAACAAACTGGCGCGTCTAATTTTTCAGCTAGATTTTTAGTAGCCTCAATTGCTCCTCCAATTACAACACCAGCACCTGAAAGGATTACTGGAAACTTTGCATTTGAAAGT
Organism: Candidatus Pelagibacter sp.; assembly: GCF_052049935.1. Lineage (GTDB taxonomy): Bacteria > Pseudomonadota > Alphaproteobacteria > Pelagibacterales > Pelagibacteraceae > Pelagibacter. The sequence goes on from NZ_JBNGZA010000002.1 coordinate 89,363, forward strand.
AAGTTAGCAGCTTTATCAATAGCTTCAGATCCACCACCTTGTCTTTCTAATCTTACGATTGGTGGAAGATCAATATCAATAACTTGTGTCCAATAATCTCTTGGAACATTAATCTGAGCAGGTGCAGATCCTCTAATAGCTTTCTCGATTACTCTGTTTAACACTTCTGCCATTCTAGATGGGTCTCTTACCTCTTCCTGATAACAAACCATATCTTTGAATAAATTCATTTGCTCAACTTCTTGGAAACCACCTTGACCCATAGTTTTGTTTGCAGCTTGTGGTGTAACTAATAAAAGTGGTGTATGATTCCAATAAGCAGTTTTTATTGGAGTTACTAAACCAGTAATCCCAGGACCATTTTGTGCAATGACCATTGACATTTTTCCTGTAGCTCTTGTGTAACCATCAGCAATTAATCCACCATTTGTTTCATGAGCAACATCCCAAAATGTTATACCTGCATCAGGGAATATATCTGAAATTGGCATGAATGCTGATCCAATAATACCAAAAGCATGTTCAATACCATGCATTTGTAAAACTTTTACAAAAGCTTCTTCAGTTGTCATTTTAGTCATAATTTAGTGTAACCTCTCTTTGAATTTAGTCTCTTTTTTAAAAACTATTTGTTAATTTTTGCGATTAATATATAAGAATTTAGAAAATTCAAACAAACAATTCGACACAATATATATGGCCACAGATATCATAATTCACGACGAAAAAGACAACGTAGGAGTAGTTGTTATTGAAAAAATAACTCCAAAACAAGATTGTTCTTGCTGGGTAATGGAAAACGACAGCACAATAAATATACAATCAGTAGACGAAATACCTTTAGGGCACAAAATTGCAATGACTGACCTAAACGAAGGTGATACGATTCTAAAATACGGTCATGATATTGGTAAAGTAGTTAAATCAATCAAAAAAGGTGAACACGTTCATGTTCACAATGTTAAAACAAAGAAGTGGTAGTAATATGGAAATTCCAAAGAGTTTTTTAGGTTATAAAAGAGAAAATGGCAGAGTCGGAACAAGAAATCACGTGATCATCTTGCCAGTAGACGATATTTCAAATGCATGTGCAGAAGCTGTAGCAAATAACATTAAAGGAACAATTGCATTACCACACTCTTACGGTAGATTGCAATTTGGTGCTGATTTAGAACTACATTTTAGAACAATAATAGGAACTGGAAGCAACCCAAATGTTGCTGCGGTGATTGTAGTAGGTATTGAGCCTAAATGGACAAAAAAAATTGTTGATGGAATTGCAAAGACTGGCAAGCCAGTTGAAGGTTTTCATATAGAACGTACAGGTGACATTGGCACTGTGATGAAAGCTTCAAAAAAAGCTCAGGAATTTGTGATGTGGGCATCTGAAAAACAGAGAGAAGAATGTCCAATAAGTGATTTATGGATTTCAGTAAAATGTGGAGAGTCTGATACAACATCAGGATTAGCAGCTAATCCTACTGTAGGAAACTTAATGGATAAACTTGAGCCATTAGGAGTTCATTTATGTTTTGGTGAAACATCAGAGTTAACTGGCGCAGAAAAGGTTTGTGCAACTAGAGGAGCAACAAAAGAGGCTTCGGACAAGTTCATGAAAACTTGGAGTGCATATAATGATTTCATTTTAAAGGAAGCAACAGATGATCTTTCTGAAAGTCAACCGACAGCTGGAAATATTGCTGGAGGTTTAACTACAATTGAAGAAAAAGCTTTTGGAAATTTTCAAAAAATTGGATCAAGAAAATTTGTTGATGTTTTAGAACCAGCGGAAGAACCAAAAAAAGGTAAAGGACTTTATTTTATGGATACTTCTTCAGCAGCAGCAGAATGTGTAACACTTCAAGCTGCAGCTGGATTTAATATCCATTTATTTCCAACAGGACAAGGTAACATTGTGGGTAATCCAATTGAACCAGTTGTAAAATTAACAGCTAATCCATTAACCGTTAAAGGTATGGGTGAACATATAGATTGTGATGTTTCAAAAATTCTATCTAGGGAAATGAATATGTCAGAAGCGGGAGATAAATTAATAGAGACAACTCTAAGAGTTGCAAATGGAAGACTAACTTGTGCAGAAGCTTTAGGTCATAGAGAGTTTGTAATGACTAAACTTTATAGAAGTGCATAATTATCAATAAGGTATAATGTCTATAAAAAAAAAGTTGGTAGTAATACCAGGGATTATACTGGCTTTCATTTTATACTCTCTTTCTCAAGGAATAAATAATGTAATTGGAATTGAGCTATTAGGTTACGACAAAAGCCCAATATCAACCGCAATGTTCGCTATTCTAATTGGAATGATACTTGGAAATATTTTCAAAATCAGAAAATTGTTTTTAATTGGATCAGATTTTACTCAGAAAAATATTTTAAAACTTGGAATTATCTGTTTAGGAATACAATTAAAACCTTTTGAATTCTTAAAATTTGGAACTATAGCAATTCCACTTATCATCATCTGCATTATAAGCGTTTTAGTGGTAATAAAACTTGTTATTAAAAAATTAAAGATACCTACTAGAATGGCTTATCTAATTTCAATTGGGTCAACAGTATGTGGTACGACTGCGATTATGGCAACTGCCCCAGTTATAAAAGCTAGTAAAGGTGAAGTATCGTATGCAATCGCAAATATGACTTTGTTTGGTATTTTTTCAATGCTTGTTTATCCTTATTTTGCAAATTTTTATTTTGATGCAGAGCCTCTTTTAGTTGGGCTTTTTCTTGGTACTTCTATTCATGAAACATCTCAAGTAGCTGCAGCAGGATTAATTTATGAGCAACAATTTAATAGTCCAGATACATTAAATATAGCAACTGTAACAAAATTAATAAGAAATACTTTTTTAGTAATAATGATACCTCTCTTTGCATTTTTATATAACAGAGGAAATGTTGTAAAAAAAAATTATTCAATAATAAGCATTTTTCCTTATTTTGTTCTTGGGTTTGTGGGAATGATAATAATAAGAAACATAGGTGATTATTATTTATTAGATAGCGCTAATCAAATTTGGACTAACACTATTGATATAATTAAATCCTCATCTAAAGTATTTCTTACAATGGCAATGGCTGCAATTGGACTATCAACAAATTTTAGAGATATAAAATCGATGGGCTATAAACCTTTCGTTGTAGGTTTGATTGGTATGACTACTGTTGGGGTTGTAAGTATTTTTTGTATAGAGTTTTTTACCGATATATTTATTTATTAGTAGGTACTGCTAATTTTTTTCTTAAATTTGAAAAAAATCTTCTAATGAATGCTGCTGCTACTCCTAAGAATATTGCAAACATAATAGTAAACAAACTATAAAAAAGTGGCATCTCTTGGGAAAACTTTTGAATGAAAACTGAAAAAAAGTTTAGATCATTGTCTAACACTTTTGCAAATTCATTCTCAACTTTTTCAGCAAAAAAAGTATCATAAGCCATTGCTATTCCAACCAACAAAAGTAAGATTGCTAATAAAGCTCTTAATCCACTGCTATTTATTTTTTCTCCAAGCTTTTGACCAATTTGAACGCCAATAATTGAACCTGTAACTAACATTAAAACTAAAAGCAAATCAATTGACCCATAATTAAAAGCATGCAAAAAAGTTACTATCACACTTACAAATATTGTTACAAATAATGAAGTGCCAGGAACTAATTTTGTTGGCATACCGATAATATAAATCATTGCAGGAACTAAAATAAACGCTCCGCCAATTCCCATTATTGCTGCAATAAACCCAACAAATAAACCGATTATAATTGGAGTAAAAGCGCTTTCATATAATTTTGATTTTGGAAATCTTAATCTAAATGGGAGACCATGTATCCAGTAATGAACATGTAATTTTTTTTTAACTACAACATTTCTTCTTTGTTTATCGATCTCACCTAGGCTCTCCACTAACATTAAAGAACCAATTATTGCTAAAATGTACATGTAAGCTAAGGCAATAACTACATCGATTTTACCCATATTTTGAAAATAAGAAAAAGTATAAATTCCTAATAAAGTACCAACAGCTCCTCCAGCTACTATCATTAAACCCATTTTATAATCCAATGTATTTTTTAAATAATGTGTTGTTGAGCCTGACACGGAAGTTGCCAAAATATTATTTGCTTCATTAGCAACGGCGTAAGCAGGGGGAACTCCTAAAAAAATTAAGAAAGGTGTCATCAAAAATCCTCCACCCACACCAAACAATCCTGACAGTACACCAACTATTGCGCTGAGAAGAAGTATTTCAATAGCATTAATGTTAACTTCCGCTATCGGTAAATATACTTCCATAGATAATGATTATTTAATATTTTAGTTAATTAAAAGCAAGAAAAGTTCCAACTAAAATAACACTCCAATAAGCTGTTAAACTGACTACTATTCCAAATTTAACTAGGCTCAGTTTTAAAAACTTTAATTTATTCGATAATTTTGAGTATAGGAAATTCATATATTTCCTGCTCAATAACACTGGTTAGAGATTTGTCAATTTATTTGTTTAATAGAGTAAATTTTTTTTAATATATAGTTGCGCCGAAAATTTTAACTTCTTCATCTTCTACACCTAAAACCAATCTCCCCAAAAACTCACCTGGGAGCTCTTTATTAGTCTGTTTAATTAATACAGTAATATGATCTCCTCTTCTAAGTGTTCCAAAAGGATTATAAGTTTCATGAAGATTGGTAATTACCTTATTATTTGCCCATTGCTTACCGAGTTCTACTTCATTAGCTCCAAATAACATCTGGGTAGAAAAATCTCTTGTAAATCCGCCGTAATCTTTAAGATTTGAAGATTTGACTAAATTTTCCCAAAAAGGTTTTGCGATAGCAAATATTTCTTCATCAGATTTATTAAGTAAATCTTTCAACTAATTCCCTTTAATGTACTTGTTTAAGAAGCTTTCTTTTCCTCTTTTTCATCTACAATGTGATAAACGGGTACTTTTTCCATTGTAAACTTACCAGTTTTTGGATCTCTTCTTGAAACTGTTAGGCAATGCCAATTCTCATCATCTAGTTTCATATGATCACCTCTGTAATAGTAGCCTGGCCAACGAGTTTCTTCCCTAAATAAAGTATGTTCTGTAACACACTGAGAAGTTAATGCTCTATGTTTAAGCTCCCATGCTCTCATTAACTGGTGATAATCCTCAGCACCAACGTTTTCTAGATCCTCTTGAAGCCATTCAAGTAATTCAAGTCCTCTCTTCAGCATATTTCCGTTAGTCATGTAGTTTGAAGTTATTCCTCCAACATACTCATCCATGATCTTTTGGAGTCTTTGTAAACCTTGAATTGGTGAAATATAGCTAGGAGAAACAGTTCCTCCTGTAATTTCGTTTCTTCCAATTGTGTAATTATCTAAAGGTTTATAAACTTTAGTTTTAAACTCTTCACATTGTTTGTCTGAAACTTTAATACCATCAGCTTTCTTATCTTCAATGTATTTCACAGCTGCTTTTGCCGCTAATCTACCTTCAGTAAATGATCCTGATGAGAATTTGTGTGCACTTCCACCAACAGTATCACCGGCACCAAATAAGCCATCAATAGTTAGCATTCTGTTGTATCCCCAGAAATATTCAGGTGGCGACAAATCTTCTGGTCCACTTACCCAAGCTCCAGAACATGTTGCGTGTGAACCCATTACATATGGCTCAGATGTCGTTAATTCTGGATTAGTATATTTTGGATCAATATTTTGTGAAGCCCATACAACTGCTTGACCAACTGTCATTCCTAAGAAATTTTCCCATCCAACAGTTTCTAAATGTGGATCTTGAAAAGCTTCTTTTGTTACCATGTGGATTGGTCCACCGCCAGCTGCAACTTCTTGAATGAATGCATGATTTCTCAAACAAGTAGGAGTCGGATGGTGATCGATATACTCTCCAACTAGCTCTTTAGTTTGATCATACCATTTCTTCTCATAATTCTCACCATTAGCGTTTTGTGTATATGTTTTTAAATGTAAGAAATAAGCGCCAACTGGTCCATAACCATCTTTGAATCTACAAAGAACAATTCTATTTTCCATTTGAGTCATTTTTGCACCAGCTGCAATTGGTAATGCATATGCAGAACCATTACTCCAAGGTGCATACCAAGTTCTACCCATTCCTTCACCAACGGCTCTAGGTTTAAAGATATGTGAAGCTCCACCTGCTGCAACAATTACAGCTTTAGCTCTAAATACATGAAAATCACCTGTTCTCATGTTAAAGCCAACTGCTCCACCAATTCTATTTTCTTGAGACTCATCCATTAACAAATGAGTAATCATTATTCTGTTATAAATTTTATCTGCAGATTTCTTTGCCGCTTCAGCTACAATTGGTTTGTAACTTTCACCGTGGATCATTATCTGCCACTTACCTTCTCTTAGATATCTACCTGTCTTTTCATTTTTCATCATAGGTAAACCCCATTCATCAAACATATGAACTGTTGAGTCTACGTGACGAGCCATGTCATAACCTAAATCTTCTCTAACCATTCCCATCAAATCATTTCTTGCGTATCTAACATGGTCTTCAGGTTGGTTTTCACCCCACTGCATTCCCATATAGCAGTTAATAGCATAAAGACCTTGCGCTACAGCTCCACTTCTATCAATGTTTGCTTTTTCAACACAAACAATTTTCATATCTCTTCCCCAGTGTCTTGCTTCAAAAGTAGCACCAGTTCCGGCCATACCTCCACCGACAACTAAAATATCACATTCTTCGTAATGAGTTTTATGTTTAGCCATTAGTAATAAACTCCTTTTTTGAAAGATTCTTTTGGAACTGATGGAAGTTCACCATCAATATTTAAACCTTCAGGTTCTCTATAAAGTCTTTGTGAATTTATTTCTCCTTGATTAGGTTTGTCGCCATCAGCAAGTTTTGGAATAAACTCACCCCAAGGTTTTGTTGTAATTGGGGAAACAAAATTTTTCTCTGTACCATTTCTAAATTTTATTTTCCAAGAGATAGTTCCTTTTTCTTCTTCTCTTCTTACTCTGACACTGTGACCCATTGGAGCAAAATCAGCATAACCTCTTACATCAATTGCATGGTTTGGACATGCCTTAACACATGAATAACATTCCCAACAAAAATTTGGCTCAATATTTTTTGCTCTTCTTATATTTTCATCGATATGCATGATATCAGATGGGCAAATATCTACGCAATGACCACAGCCATCACATCTAGTCATGTATACAAAAGTTGACATTTATTTTTTCTCCTTTTTAAATAATCTCATGGTTAATAATGTTTTGGTTCTTCTCTTTTAATTCCTAAACCAAATTGTTCAGGCGCATCAGCTGGTGGAGGAAGATTATCTCTTGAACCATCTGCTTCAGCTAGATTTTTTTGAATAGCTGCTCCTGGCTTGTAAAACATGTGAGCAAACTTAGACCAGTAAACTCCACCGAATAACACGATGTTAGCAACTACAAATAAAGCTAAAAATAAGTAGCTTAAACCCATTTGACTTGAATATTGAAAATATGACCATGCTAAACCAAATGTTGAACAAGCTAAAAGAGCTAATACGAATAAATCCGCTTTAATAATTCTATACCAAGGAAAAGCTTCTGCAGATACATCTACTCTTAAAAAAAACCAAAACCAAAATCCACCTAAACACGTAAGTATCGCTCCAACATGCCATAAAGTCGACCAAACAGTTGTTGATGAACCTTCGCTAGTATAACAAAAAACCAATACAGCAGATGAAACCCAAAATAAAATAGTTCCATACATGCCTAATACGTGCGCTAGTCTTCTTTTACCCATTCCTAATTCTGATGTAGTGCCAATATCTACAACTGTAGTTTTAGCTATAATTGCTGCTTTCTCTCCTGCACTTAATTCTTTTGTAGCAGATAATTTTGCTTTTTTTGCATTGTTTAAAAAATAAGTAACGTTCTTATGATGTATCATTTGAATTATAGTTCCAGCAGCTATTAAAACCATCATTGCTATAATGAATGATTGCATGGCATAGGGTGAAACAAATTCAGCTAAATTTAGAAAAGGATTATTTTGTAACATATATATAAATTTTGATTAATTTGAGACTTTGTAGATTAGTTTGAATAGGACTTCAATATGTAAGAATTGGTCAATTTGTCTTTATTAATAGTCTAATTTTCTCTTTTATAGTGCTGTTTTTTGGGAATAACCGATCTTACTCCTCCTTGGGGATTTTCAACATCTCCTTCTCTTCTTGGAATCAGGTGAATATGGCAATGCATAATTGATTGACCAGAAATTTTTCCAGCATTAGTTCCAATATTAAATGCTTTAACAGTTTTATCTTTAACTAGGATTTCATTTTTAATTTTTATAATTAAATCATTACAAGCCAACAATTCATCATCAGTCATTTCAAAATAATCTTTTACATGTCTCTTTGGAATAATAAGGCAATGAAAATCTGAAACAGGATAAGAGTCATAACTTGCGTATGCTAACTCATTTTCTGCAGCAATGCCGCTCTCTTTTGCATTACAAAATAAGCAAGGATTATTTGGATCTCTTATCATGAATATTTTTTACATTGTTGAATTGCTTTTGAATATTTAGATGAAAATAATTTGTAATACTTCATGCTTTTTCTTGACCAGGTATAATTCTTAATCTTTTTAACTGACGCAACCCCTTTTCCAGAGCCTATTAATAATATTTCATCGAATTCGGATAATGTATTAATTCTAATATCTTTATAATAAAATTTTTTAAATTTATTTTTAAAAAATTTGAATGTTATTCCTTTGTAATAATTATTTTTTGGAAAAAATATTTTGTCATTCTTTATAAAAACTAAATTTGAAGTTCCGGTCTCAAAAACTTTATTGTTTACACATAAGCCTATATCATTTTTTGAGTTATCTAATTTTGAAAGATGTTTTAAAATTTGTTTATATTTTAAATTTTTATATTCAGGTCTAACTCTTTTAAGATTTACCAGATTTAAAGAAAAATCTAATTTTGGTTTTATTCTTTTTCTTATAGAAACTGATAATGTCTTTTTGTTTATTGCTACTCTTAACAAATGATTATATTTGATTTTAGGATTGATTATTTTCTTTAAAATTTTTAAAATATTCAATTTTAAATTTGCTTTATAAACTTTAAAGACTTTTGTAGATTTTATTAAATTATTTATATGTTGATCAAAAAATAAAATTTTTTGCGGTTTATCAAATAACCACATCGTTGTGAAAACACCATGGTCGCCCCAAAGATCATTAAATTCAATTTCTTTATAATCTTTAAGTCGATAAGATTTTTTTAATAAGTAAGTTACCATTTATTGTTAAAAAAGATTCTGGATGAAATTGAAAACCATAGATTTTCTCTTTGTTATTTTCAATTGCCATCGCAACATTTGAATTAGCACATCTCATTGTGATGTCAAAATTTTTTGCTCTAAAAGGTTCTTTTAATTTCAATGAATGATACCTGCCAACTACAAAATTAGTATTTTTCTTGAATAAAGAATTTTTAGATACAACTTTAATTTTTGATTGATAACCATGATATATCTTATTTTGTTCAATAATTTTTCCACCTTCACAATAAAGTATCTGCTGAAAACCTAAGCAAATTCCAATAATTTTTTTTTTATTTTTAAATCTTTTATAAATTTTTGAAGTTGTTTTATAATCTTTCGGAGAACCTGGACCTGGAGAAAAAATAATAGTCGAAGCTTTATTTAACTTATCTTCTTTAATTTCTGAATAGTCATCACATTCTACGTTGTCAAATAAAGAAAATTGATGAACAACATTGAATGTAAAAGAGTCTTTATGATCAATTATATAAATCATTTAAACAAATCTAATAGAGCTTTAGCTTTAATAAAGTTTTCATTAAACTCATTTTTAGCTTTACTGTCCACAACAACACCGGATGCAACTGAAATTTCTGATGTACTCTTATAATATAATAATGATCTAATTATTATATTAAATCTCATATCTCCATTAAACTTCATAAAACCAAAACTGCCTGTATAAATATTTCTATTTTCTCTTTCTTGATTGTTTAATAAATTTAAGGTGCTAATTTTTGGACAACCAATTACAGATCCTCCTGGCATCATTGATTTAATTATATCAATAATTTTAATATTTTTTCTTAATCTGCCAGCAATCAAAGTTACGTAGTGAAATAGATCTTTATATTCTTCAATTTTTTTTTCTTTTTTGATTTTGACTGTTCCTGGCACACAAATTCTTGATAAATCATTTCTTTCCATATCAACAATCATATTGTGCTCTTTAGATTCTTTAATATTTTTTCTAAAATATTTGAGAGCTTTTGATTTATTCAATTTCTTGTTCTTTTTCAGTGTACCAGCTATAGGTTTAGTTGAAATAAAATCTCCTTTTCTGTCTATCAAGTTTTCAGGAGAACAGCTTATTATTGAGTAATCTTTATCTTTAATAAAAAAAGATTCTGGTGCTAGATTAGTTTTGCATAATTTAGAAAATAAATCTAATGGATCAATAATTGATTTATTTTTATACTTTGTGCAAATTTTAATTTGATAAGTGTCACCACTTTTGATTTTCTTCTTAAATTTTTCAAATATTTTTGTGTAACGATTGAGTGATAAATTTATTCTAAATTTTGAATATATTTTTTTTATCCTTTCATTTTTATAATCAATATTTTTTAAATTTTGTACCTTTTCTGGTTTATAAAAAATTCCTTTTGGAAAATTAATACTTTTTTGTTTTGGAAGTTTAATGCCGATTAAATCATTTAATATTTCATAACCAAAAAAACCTATAAACAAATCTGTTTCTTTAAAATTTGATTTCTTCTTTTTTATATTATTTAAAAAACCTTTTATATTTTTATTATTTAAAATAATTTTTTTTGAAAATTGAGTATATAATTTAAAACCTGTATTGGTCTTATAAAGTATAAATGGTTGCTCAGATTTGATTAGATTTTTAAGTATTTTCAATTTATTCTGTTCTTAATCTTAAAACTGCTTGTTCCTTAATTGGTAAATGAATTATTGCAGCAAAAACAGATAGTGCAATTGCTAAATACCACGCATAGTCATAGGAACCATAAGTATCATAAAATAATCCACCTAAGTATGCTCCAAAAAAAGATCCGATTTGATGACTTAAAAACACTAAACCATAAAGCAATCCTAAATATCTAGTTCCAAAAATATGGGCAACAATTCCACTAGTTGCTGGCACAGTTGAAAGCCATAGAAATCCAAAGCTAGCTCCAAATATAAAAGCATTTAGGTTGCTAGGTGGTAAAAATATAAAGAAAATTATGGAAATTCCTCTTAAGAAGTAAATTGCACTTAGAATAATTTTTTTACTCATTTTTGTAGATAAGTATCCACTTAATAAAGATCCAAAAATATTAAATAAACCAATTAAAGATAAAATTGCTGCAGCCGTCCAATCTTCCAACCCTCTATCAATAACATATTTTGGAACATGAGTTCCAACTAAAGTTATATGAAAACCACAAACAAAAAATCCTGAAACTAATAAAATATAACTCTTAGTACCAAAAGCTTCTTTTAAAGCTTCAATAACTGTTTGGTCACTTGTCTTCTCAGGTGACTCATTTAAAGATGGCGACCTTACAAAATAAGACACAATCAATCCAAAAATTAAAAAAAACATAAAAACGCTCAAGGTTTGTTCCCATCCATTAGCGTTTAAGGAATAGTTTGTATATAAAGGTGAAGCAAAATAACCTAAAGAACCAACTGCTGTTACAAAACTCATTGCAATAGTTCTATTTGATAGAGGAAAATGTTTTCCAACTATTGCCATCGGGATACTAATTGCTGTTCCCCCAAGACCTATTCCAACTAATAATCCTAAATCTAATTGAAAAAATAATCCTGTATTAGGACCACTATAGAGAAAATAAATTCCTAAAATATAAAAAATAAAAGCCAAGCTAATTGCTTTGTGGCCACCATATTTGTCAGCAATCGCTCCAAAGATAGGACCTGTTAAACCCCACATTAACATTTGTATTCCAACAGCTAATCCAGAATTTGTAATGGAAATTCCAAGGTCTTTCTTGAAATCCATAAAAAATAATCCAAATGTTTGTCTAACTCCAAGTGAAATGAAAACAACTGCGCAAGCAGCGATTAAAGTGATTATTGCTGTACGTGATTGAAAAAATTTATTTTGTGTCATTTTAAATGCTTGAGTGCTTGTTTTAAATCTGCAATCAAGTCATTTGGATCTTCTAAACCGATATGTAATCTTACAAGGTGTTCGTTTTTAGCTAATTTAAGAAAATTTCTTTTGCCCTGCTCTCTTACATCTTGATATAAAGCTAAACTTTCAAAACCACCCCAGCTATATCCATAACCAAATAATTTTAATGAGTTTACAAATTTGACGACTGAGTTTTTACTTTTTGCTTTTATTCGAAGTCCCATTAATCCAGATGCTCCTGAATAATATTTCTTCCACATCCTAAAATTTACAGAGTCTTTTTTATAAGGATAAAGTAATTTGAATTTTTTATATTTAGATAAAAACTCAGAAACTTTTTTAGCATTTTCTCTATGTCTGTCTAATCTAACATCTAAAGTTCTAAGTCCTCTTGTTATTAAATAAGCATCATCAGGACTCATTCTCATCCCACAAACTTTATCTGTTTTTTGAATTTGTTTAAAAACTTTTTTATTAACTGCTAATGATCCTCCCATAACATCAGAGTGACCTGAATAATATTTGGTAGCTGATACAATTGCCATATCAAATCCAAGTTTGATTGGTTTTAAAAAATATGGAGTTCCCCATGTATTATCTATTGCTGTTAAAATTTTGTTTTTTTTAGCAATTGAAATAATTTTTCCAAGATCTTGAAAATCAAAAGTGTTACTCCCAGGATTTTCTACAAAAATTAATTTTGTTTTTTTTGTAATGTTTTTTTCTAAAGTTTTTAAATCACTAGGATTATAAAATGTTGATTTAATATTAAATTCTTTTAAAAAATCTTGTGTAAGAAGTCTTGTAGGACTGTAAACAGGATCTGCTACTAATATCTCATCTCCTGGTCTTACCACACTAAATATTGACAAAAAAACTGCGCCGAATCCTGTTGGTGTTAGAAAAACATGATAACTTTCCTCAAGCTTTGATAATATTTTTTGCAAAATATGAGTAGTAGATGTTCCTTGTCTTCCGTAATCAAAATGTCCTCCAGTTGGATTTTTAGTAGCTTTTGATTGGGTTTTTCTAATATCTTGCATTGATTTAAAGATAATAGTTGATGCTCTTATTACTGGTGGGTTAACAGATTGATTATGAAAATCTTTAGCTGTATGCTTTAAGAAAGTCTTGAAAGTATTACTCATAAAAAAATTGATAAGTTTAAGGGACAATGCTATATCCCGCGAATAATTTCAATTAAATTATAAAATTAAAGGAAAAAATGGGTTACCCAAAAAAACATAGAGGCCGAAGAAAAATGGGCTCTAAAAAAAGAAGAGCTAGAAAAAAAAATAAGAAAAAATAGCCTTCAGTTAATGGATCAAGTAAATACTGTTAAATCAATATCTATTTGGATATTTATTATTCCTTTTATAGCTGTGAATTCATGTTTAATAATTGTGACCAGCTATAGCGGTATTGTTCCTCATCCTTTTTTGGAACCAGGTGTAGCAATTAGATCAACTTTTCCTTATTTAGATGGTGGTGTCTCAATTAGCAGAACAGTAAGGTATTACCCATTAAGCTTAATATTCAAGCCTGCAATGTTTGTAACAGCATTCCTCTTGATAAAATATTGGATCAATATGGGAAAAATTGTAAATAATTTTGATCAAAATAATAAATACTTAAAAAGAATTTTATTTTTTGGTATTGGATCAGCAATTTTACTGGCAATTCACTCAATTTTTTTAGGAATTAAATTTGAATATGATTTATACAAACTTTTTAGAAGAGTAATTATGTTATCATTTATAATTTTTGAACTAGTGGCACAATATTATTTAATTAAAATTCTTTTTAAGATGAAGGATAAAATAAATAATTATATCATTTTAAAGTATTTAAAAATTAAGAAAGTTTTAATACATATATTAATAATTGTTTCAATTATTGTTTTGCCATTTTTACCATTTGATAATTTTAAATTCCTCAAACATGCTCTTGAATGGAATGTTTTTCTTGGTGTGATTATATTTTATTTGCTAACTCACTTAATGTGGAAAAAAATTAGTTCTTAATCCAACCACCACCTAAAATTTTATCTCCTAAACTATCTTTTGAATAAAATACGCAAGCTTGACCAGGCGCAATACCATACTCATCTTCTAATAAATTTACTTTAGCCTCGCTGTTATTTATATCTACTTTTGCTTTAAGTAATTTTCCTGTTGATCTGACTTTAACAAATATTTCTTTATCAAAATCTTTATCATTATTTGTTAATAAATTTACCTCTTTTAAATTAATTTCTTTTTTAATAAGATTTTCTTTAGTCCCAACAATTATTTCATTTTTATCGGCATCAATTTTAATTACATATAATGGATCTTTATCAGCAATTTTAATTCCTTTACGCTGACCAATAGTGTAGTTGATAACTCCATCATGAACTCCAATTACTTCTCCATTTAAATTTTTAATGTTTCCTTTTTTAAATGAGTCTGGTTTAAATTTTTGTATTACAGATGCATAATCTCCATTAGGCACAAAGCAAATATCTTGACTATCTGGTTTATCAGCCACATTTAGATCTAAATCTTTAGCAATTTTTCTTGTTTCATCTTTTAACATTCCTCCTAAAGGAAACCTTAGGTAATCAAGTTGTTCTCTAGTTGTATTAAATAAAAAATAACTCTGATCTCGATTACTATCTTTACCCCTATACATTTGATTAATGCCATTTTCTGTGACGCTCTTTACATAATGACCTGTTATTAAAGCATCTGCCTTTAAATTTTTAGCTTCTTCAAATAAGTCAGTAAACTTCACTGTTTGATTACATTGAACACACGGTATTGGTGTTTCTCCATTTAGATAGCTTTCCACAAAGTTATCTATAACACCCTCTTTAAATTTATTTTGATAATATAAAATTCTATGTTCTATTTTTAATTTATCAGCAACTCTTTTTGCATCCATTATATCTTGACCAGCACAACATTGTTTTGATTGGGTAGTTTGTTGAGTGTCATTATATAATTTTAAAGTAATACCAATAACTTTATAACCTTCATTTTTCATCATAGCGGCAACCGTTGAAGAATCTACACCTCCTGACATTGCAACAACTACAAGGGTATCTTCTGGTTTTTTATTAAAACCTAATGAGTTTAATTTGGTCATAATTTAATGTTATTTATTTACATATTGAATATAAGTAAATCAAATGATTTTAGATTATGAGCCAGGAGATAGAGTAATAAATCCCAATAAAAAAGACTGGGGTATAGGCCAAGTGCAATCAATTATTGATTTTAAAGTTACAATAAATTTTGAAAACGCTGGAAAAAAAGTAATTAATGCAAAAGAGATTAAAATAGAAAAGCTAAAAAAATGAATATTGAAGAAGCAAAAAAAATTACAAAATCGTTAATTGATACTTTTCTGTCTGCTGGTGATCTTTCATTATCAATAAGGGAAAAAGGTCTTAAAAAAGAAATTAAATCTGACAACACACCTGTTACTAATGGAGATATTGAGGTTAACAAAGTTTTAATAAAAAAGATTAAAGAAATAACACCAAATATCCCTGTAGTATCTGAGGAAAATTCTGAAAATAAAGAAAACCAAAGTTTAAAAGATTTTTGGTTAATTGATCCAATAGACGGAACAAGAGATTATCTAAATAATAGAGATGAATTTACTTTGAATGCAAGTCTAATAATTAATAACAAGCCTTTAATAGGCTTAATCAATGCACCTGCAAAAAAAAGAATGTTTTATGCTTATGCAAAATCTCATTCTTACGAATTAATCAATGGGCAAGAAATTTCATTATCTTCAAATTTAAAATCTAATAATGAAATTACTGCTGTAAGTTATTCCAACGACCTTAAACCAGAAATTTTGGAAATTCACAAAAAATATAAAGTTTCTTCTCATCAAAAAATGAAAAGTTCTTTAAAGTTTTGTGTAATTGCTGCTGGTGAGTTTGATTTATATGTAGCAGAACCAAGAGCTTGCGAATGGGATATTGCAGCAGGTCATGCTCTCATAATTCATTCAGGAGGATCAATCACTGATTTTGCTAACAATGAAATAATTTATGGTAAAAAAGATTTCAAAAATACAAGCATAATTGTAAAAAATAAAAACTTAAATAATGGATGAGCAATTAAGAATTATATTAATTATTATCGTCTCAGTATCAATATTTGGCTTATTGGTTTTTGTTTTTGTTAGAAATTATATTAAAAACAAGATTGATTATTTAGTTGAGGAAGAAAAAAAAGGTAAATCAAAGTAAATTAATAATTTTTTTGTATTCTTCTTCGGTCATATCCATTACTTTTTTTGAAGTTTCAAAATCAAAACCATTTCTTGCTAATAAAGAAATATCCTTTTTATAAAATAAAGGCCTATTATCCTCTATTCTTGCTGGTCCAATTCTTTTTTTCTTACAAATTTTTATTGCAGAGAAAAAATCTTGATCTGAATTTTGATCATTTATTTGCTCTACGGTGTTATTGATGTAGTTTTCATCGATACCTTTTCCTAACAAATAACTTCTAATTTTGTTTATTGAGCTTCCTCTATTAATCATACTTCTTGCTTTGCTTTCTGAATAAAATTTATCGTTAATAAATTTACTTTTTTCTAAATCTGATAAAACAATCTCAATTAACTTATTTACGTCTTGTTTTTTGACATTGGGCACTGATGTCTTTAAATATTTCTTTAAAAGATAAGTTTTTAATTGTTGTTTAGAAGGTGCGTACTTTTCAATGTAGGCAAAAGCAAAATTTCGCATTTCCTCTACCGTTACTTTAAGAGTTTTTTTTCTATTTCTTATAGGAATCATTGATAGATTTAATATAATATAATTTCAAATGATCGAGCAAATTTATAATTTTTTTACAATTGAAATGCTTTATTTGTGGGTTAATTGTGGAGTATTACCTTTTTGGTTAATTCTAATATTTTTTCCACAATCCCATTTATGTAAATATTTTGTAACCTCTATTTTTCCAATTATCCTTTTGGGAGGAGCATATATTTTTATGCTCTATCAATCATATATCGATGTATATAATTTTGATAAAAATTTTACGTTATATCTTGGCATTGCTGAGTTATCTGAATTATTTTCTGATACCACTTTTTTAATGATGTTTTGGATTCATTTTGTTGCAATTAATTTATTTGTTGGAGGATGGATTTTAAAAGACTCTCAAAAATTTGGAGTAAATAGATATCTTATAGCAGTTCCATTAATTATTACTTATTTAATTGGTCCATTAGGTCTATTTATATATTGGTTTATCAGATTATTTTACGCCAAAAGAATAAGTCTATATGACTAAAAAAATAGATTTTTATTTTGATTTTGTAAGTCCTTATACTTATTTAGCTCACAAAAAAATCATCAATTTAAATCAAAGAAATGACTTTATTTATAAACCCATTTTACTTGGAGGGTTGCATAATTTAGGTGGAATTACAGCTCCTGCTTTTAATGAAAGAAAAATGAAAAATATGAGAGAGGATTGCATTTTAATTGCAAAAAAAAATGAAATTCCTTTCATTTGGAATGAGAAGTTCCCAATTAATTCTTTGTATTTAATGAGGGGTTATCTTTGTATTGAAGAAGAGAAAAAAGATAAATTTATTGATATTTGTTTTGATGCTTACTGGAGAAATAATTTAGATATATCAGAAGAAGAAATCCTAAAACAAATTTTAACTAATTGCGAAATAGATGAAAATTTATTTAAACAAAATATAAAAGATCAAAAAATAAAAGATGAGCTTAAAAATTTAACTAGTCATGCTTTTGATAATGATGTTTTTGGAGCTCCTACTTTTGTGATCAATGATAAGCTATTTTGGGGCCAAGATAGACTTGATTATGCTCTAGATGAATTAAATAGTTAAACGATTTTAAATTTACTTTGTTTAAGAGCAGCAAATCCACCATCAATATGTGAAACTTTTTCAAAACCCATTTCTTGCAAAGTTTTAGCTGCTAATGCTGATCTTAATCCACCTGCACAAAATAAAACCATTTCTTTATTCATATCAAGTTTGCCATCTTTAAAATAAACGCTATCAGGATCTAACCAAAACTCTAACATCCCTCTTGGAATATGATTTGAATTTTCAACTCTTCCTTCTTTATCAAGTTCTCTAATATCTCTTATATCAATTAGGTTGCATTCATTTTTAGATGATTTTTCAAAAGCTTCATCTGTTGAAATAGTTTTAATTTGATCTAATGCTTCTGTAACTAGTGTTGTAGATGATTTAATTGCCATAATATTGTAAATATATCTATATAATATTTAAAAAAAATCTATGAAAAAATTATTCATAAAACTATGTAAATTATTAGGATATGAAATAATTGATCAAAATAACTTTTTTTCTCCTACACTTGATAAAGAATTAAATGAAAACTTATCCTCTATAAACGAAAAATCAATTATCCTTCCATTAGGTGAGGTGAAAATTACAAGATCTGTAAAATCTTTATTAATAGTTTTTAGAACAAATACTGAAATAGAAATATGGGATCAAAATAAAAAAAGATTGTTTGAAAAGCCAAAAATTGAATATTCACTTAGATCCTTAAATTCATTAATTAGATCAATTAATTATTGTAAATCAAAATATCCAAATATTGAGATCAAGCTTCTTATCGTTGATGATAATTCAAAAAATGAAAATTTAAATAAACTAGAAAAATTAATAAATAATCGTGCTGAGATTATAAATCTTAGTAGAGAAGATTATAAAAATAAAATAAGACCTCAAACAAATGAAGAAACTATTGGAAATTTAGCAAGTTTATATCAAAGTTTTGAATTAGGAAAAGAACAAGGAGAAGATTTAATATTTTTTGTAGAAGATGATTATTTACACTTTGAACCAATGCTTGAAGAAATGATTGCTTCTTATGAAAGAATATCATCACAATTAAATAAAGATATTTTTATGTGCCCAGCAGATTACCCTTATCTTTATATGGATAATGTTAAAACTAATATTTTGATTGGTAATAAAAGACATTGGAGAACAATAGACAAAACCTTGTGCACATTTTTAACTTCTAAAAGTTTATTAAATCGGTACTGGGATAATTTTAAGAAAACATGCGAAGATAGGCATGATCCTTTTGAAAAATATTTGAATGAAATTTATAATCAAGAAATTTGTATTTCACCTTTAAAAAGTCTGTCACTTCATTTAACAAATGTTAATTCAAGTTATGGTCTTTCGCCATTTATTGATTACAAGAAACTATGGTATGAAAGCAAAGTTTAATGATTAAAGAAAATACAAAAGCACCTGATTTTACTTTGCCATCAACTAATGGTGAAAATCAAAAATTAAAAGATTTATTAGGAAAATACGTTGTTATTTACTTTTATCCTAAAGATGACACTCCTGGATGCACGATAGAGACAAATGATTTTAATAAACTATTACCTAAATTTAAGAAACTTAACTGTGAAATTTTTGGCATCTCAAAAGATACTATCAAGAGCCATGATAAATTCAGAGAAAAATTCAAAATAAAATTTGATCTTTTGTCTGATGAGGAAATAAAAGTTTTAAAAAAATATAAAGTTTGGGGTAAGAAAAAATTTATGGGAAGAGAGTTTATGGGAATTATTCGCTCAACTATTTTAATAGATAAAAAAGGAAAAGTTATTAAAGTTTGGGACAACGTTAAAGTTAAAGATCACGCAAAAGAAGTTTTAGAAACTTTAAAATCATTAAGATAAAAAAAGGCCCCGAAGGGCCTTTTCATCATTAACTAAAAGAGAGAGATGTTAATTCTTTTTAAAAGGAGCTCTTCGATGAGTAGATCTAGAGAGCCGAAGAGCTCCATTATTACATGTAATTAGTCACGTATAGCGTAAGCAATTACACCTGTTTCAGTAACGTCTGTACCTTTTGTTTCACCTTCTTTACTTAATCTTAGACCAATTGTTCCTTTCATGATTGACCAGATTATATAAGCAACGATGAATACAAATGCATTCACTGATACAACTCCAATTAATTGTGCACTGAAATTTGCATCAGCATTTGTAGCTGGAACAATTAATGTTCCCCAGATACCTGCAAACAAGTGTGCTGGTACAGCACCTACTACATCATCAATCTTCATTTGTAATAAGAACTTAGTACCGTAAACAACTATGATACCACCAACTGCTCCAATTAAAATTGCTGCTAATGGTGATGGTGCTAAAGGTTCTGCAGTAATTGCAACTAATCCACCAATACATCCATTTAACATTTGGATTACATCTGTTTTACCAATAAACAATCTTGTAACAACAGCTGCTGCCATTACACCACCAGCTCCTGCTAAAAAAGTATTGATAAAGATTGTTGATACTGCGATTGCATCGTCGGCTGTTCCCATAGCTAATTGTGAACCACCGTTGAAACCAAACCAACCTAACCATAGTACAAATACACCAAGTGTTACTAATGGAATAGATGAAGCTGCAAATGGTTTAATAGGTGTTGCTTCACCAGACTTAGTAAATCTTCCAAGTCTTGGTCCAATAATTATTGCACCTGCTAAAGCTGCTGCACCACCAGTTGAGTGTACAAGAGTTGATCCAGCAAAATCAGAGAAGCCAAGTTCTGCTAACCAGCCTCCACCCCACTGCCAACCCATTACGATTGGGTATAAAATTCCAGATAAGATTGCTGCAAAAAAGAAGAAAGGCCATAGTTTAATTCTTTCAGCCATTGCCCCTGATACAATTGAAACTGTAGTTGCACAGAATACCATTTGGAAATACCAATCGGATCCATCTGAGTAACCTGTGTCTATAGCACTTGAATCTGACCATGGTATAAATTTACCAATGTAACCACCTTCTGGTATTCCATATGCTAAGTTGTATCCAAAAAGCCAGAACATTATTCCAGCAATTGAAAACAATCCAATGTTTTTTGCACAAATCACCGAGACACTTTTTGAAGTTACCATTCCAGATTCTAACATTGCAAAACCTGCTGCCATGAACATGACTAGGAAACCACAAATTAAAAATAGTAGAGTATTAAATATAAACCCAACTTCAGCAGACACTGTTGTTTCTGCCATTCCTGCACTACTCATGTTTAATAACAAAATTAAACTAATAAGCGGTGCGCTTATTTTTTTTATTAATTTAGTCATAAGACCTCCCTTGTTTAAAAAGTAGTCTTATATTTTGATTAATTATTTTAACTAACGTTTATACTGTAAAAGGGGTATGCAGTTTTTGCATATAGAAACAGCCTTAACACGTTTTTCGTACTAAGGCTGTTTAATAATTTATCTGTTAAAAGCTTCTTTTAACGATTTAGCAGGTAAGAACTTAACCTTTTGTGATGCAGCAATTTGAATTTGCTCACCAGTTCTAGGATTTCTACCAACTCTAGCTTTTCTTTTAGCTACTTTATAAGTACCAAAACCAGCAATTTTAACGCTATCGTCGTTTTTAAGAGCGTCTAAAATAGTGTTGGTAATTGTATCAAAAGTTCTTTCAGCATCTGCTTTGCTTAGATTTAGCGAGCCTGAAAGCTTTGCTACTAGTTGTTTTTTATTCATTTTAGCTCCGGTTTTATTAGGTTAATTACCATCATTGTTAAAAGCATTGATAAATCAAGGCTTTTTTTAGTAGCTGTTAACAAGTGATATACTATATATTGTTAAAACTTAAATAAGTGTTGATTTTATTGAACTTTTTAACTTTTAATGAGATTAATTTATCCAAATAAACCAAGGTCTTTTAGATCATTGAAGGTTGTAAAAAACATTAAAGATAACAACAAAAATAACCCGATTCGAAAAAAACCTTCTTGTGTTTTTTGACTTAGTGGACGTCCTAGTAATGCTTCAAAAGTATAAAACATTAAATGCCCACCATCCAACATTGGTATTGGAAAAAGATTTATTAAACCGAGACTGATCGAAATATAAGCCATCATGCTAATAAAAGCTATCACTCCAAATGTTGCTACTTGACCAGAAATTTTTGCAATTCTAATGGGGCCACCAAGTTGAGAAGTGTCCGCTTTTCCCATTATCATTCCACCTAAGTATTTAAGTGAAGAAATACTGACATAATACACTTCATGAGCAGCATGATATATCGCTTGAGCGGGGCCTAATTTTACATGATTAATTTCATTATTATAAGCACCAAGTTTAATACCAACCATTCTCTTATTAATTTTATTTCCAAGATTATCCTCACTCATAACCATATTGGGTTTTATTTTAAGTAGTAATTCATCATAATTTCTTTTTACTTTAAAATCGATGAAGTCACTTGTCGACATTGTGATATATTTAGAAACATCCATTAAACTTTTAACTTCGTTTCCATCAATTTCCAAAATGATATCTTTTTCTTTTAACCCTCCCACCATTGCAGGACTATCTTTTTGAACTTCATTAATAACTGCTGGAGTAAAGTCTTTACCAATAAAAGTATAAATTGAGAAAAATATTACTATTGCTAATAGAAAATTAGCTAAAGGACCGCCAAAAACAATAAGGGCTCTTTGATATAAAGGTTTTAGTATAAATAATTTTTCTCTTTCTTCTTCACTATACTTTTCTAAAATTTCTTTGTGATCTGCTTGAGAATACACATTTCTATCACCAAAAAACTTTACATATCCACCTAAAGGAATAGCACAAACTTTCCATCTAGTTCCAGATTTATCATTCCAGCCGAATAATTCTTTACCAAATCCAATTGAAAAATCTGTAACTCCTACACCATATCTTTTTGCGAAATAGTAATGACCATACTCATGGATAAAAACTACTACCAAAATTAAAATCAAAAACGGAATAATATAACTTAAAAGCATAAATTAGTGTTGTAACTGTTCCTCGTTAGGATCTTCTTTATTATTTAATATATTAGCATAACTATGATTTAAATCTCTATGCCCTGCTTCATCATCTCTAACTACTTTAATAACATCTTTAAGTGTAGAATTTAATGGCAAGTTCCAATAATCAATTGCTATCTTCGGAGCTTTAACATTTTCAATTTTACCACTCTCAACTTCTTCTAAATATTGAGTATAACTGATCACAGCTTCTTCCTCAAAATAACCAACTATTCTGTGAGCTGTTCTTGGAGAAATAATATAAACCATTAGATAAAATACTATAAAGATAAACTGTGCAAACATTATAAGAAATCTCTCAAATAATGTGGGTTGAGCTATATTAATAAAAGTCATAAGATGCATTCTCTCGTTTTCAGCTTCATCTAAAAGAGTTTTTATCCAACCTTTGTCCTCTTTAATTCTTCTTAAAGATTTAAGGTGTATAAGCATTCCACCAACCATACCTGGCACAGCAGCAACAGTTTCTAATACCACTGCTCTATGTCCATATTTTTTTTTAAAAAAAGTGTCTGCAATGAATCTTAAGAATTTTGTAAATGCTAGTGCTACCTTATCACTTAAGTTTTCAGGCTTATGATGTATGTCTAAATTGACCATAAGTCATATATAATTGATAATTCATATTTCTCAATGTGTTATAAAAACCTAAATTTTGTTTAACTAATAAGGCTTATTTGATAAAATAGATTATGCCTTCATTCGATGTGATAAGTAAAATTAATTATCAAGAATTTGATAATGCTCTTGCAAATTGTTTAAGAGAAATTGGCAATCGTTATGATTTTAAAGGTCTTACAATTACAATTGAAAGAAAGGATAAAAATATCACAACAGTTGCACCTGATGAGTTAAAATTAAAACAAGTTAACGAATTATTACAAACACATCTTGTAAGAAGAAAAGTTGACCCAAGAGTTATAGAAATTAAAAATTCTGAAGGGGCCTCAGGTGGCTCAATTAGACAAGTAAGTGAATTAAAAGAAGGCATTAGTCAAGAAAATGCAAAAAAAATTATTGCTGATATCAAAAAACTTAAACTTAAAATTCAAATAAAAATTCAAGGTGATGAGTTAAGAGTAGATGGTAAAAAGAAAGACGATCTTCAAGAAGCTATGGGTGCAGTTAAAGCAATTGATATTGGTTTGCCGATAGATTTTATAAACTTTAGAGATTGATCACTCATCAGAAATATACTCTACATCTTTAAATTTGTTTGTTGGAAATACCCAATAAAAACCTAAAACTTCTTCGCCGGTATTTTGTAAGGCATGTTTTGCATTTCCAGCAATATAAACTACATCTCCTTTTTTAATTTCCTCTAGTTTTCCAGATTTGTTTAAAGTTCCACTTCCATTTGTTACTACATAAATTTCATCAGGCGCATGATGATGTAATGTCAGATTACCACCCGGTTCTATCTCAGCAAAACCACAGGAAAGACCTTTGCTTCCATTATAATCTTCATCAACTAAAAATTTCCATCTAACACCAGGATACTTCTCGCTAGTAGTCCAATCTTGATCAGATACTGAATTCATATTTTTAACAAATATCATATGACAAAAGATTATATTTATTTTTAAAGAAAACCAATAAATACTATCTTTAATCTTAATATTTATGAAAAAACAAAGAAGAAAAGAATGGCATGAGTATGTGAGCACAGATACACATATAACTGAATTTAAGTTAATTGATTTTCCAACATTTAAACTAAAGCATGAAGAAGTAACAATTAATGATGTCCCAGATCCAAAAGATTGTTTAATTGAAAAAATAAATCACTTTGCATTAACTTTTAATGCTTATGAAGACAATCAAATCGAAAAAGAATTTAACTCTAATGAAAGTAATTTTTATGATCAATATTTTAATGATGGAAAATATAAAGATTCTTTGAAATATCTTAGGGCAATATTATTTTACACTCAAAGAGGTGAGCATATGTCTGGTCCTTCTGTAGACTATGATCAAAGAATGAGGCTGATAATTAAAGACATAAGAAGCTTATTAACACCAAACAATTAATAGACCAGTTGATTTGTAAACAATAGGTCCGCGGTTTACCTAGAATTCATTACTTATTTGAAAAATCAATAAAAATCTAAAAAGAATAACTAGTGTAAAATTTAATATTACCCTCATCCTTAAAAGAAGATTGATGAATATCATTTTCAAGATTTAAAGGGTGGTAAATATCAATCCCAGCTCTAAGAGATGAAAAAAATCTACTTTCATAGTTAAATGTTAAAGCACGTGAATTTTTATCTAAATCATTTTGAATAGAGACAAAATATTGAGTGTCTTCAATATCATTAAGTACAAGTCTAGCACCTAAGAATAGATCGTTTTGATAGCCGTGGTGAGATTTTGTGCTACGAGTATCGTAAGAATATTCAACTATATTAGATAAATCCCAACTCTTTTCTAATATTCCATAATTGCTGTGCTCAATACCAAGGATCAAATTTGTATAATCCTCTATATTACCATTATTATCATATTGATTTTCTCGATAAACCACTTCACTCTTATACAAAGTATTCTCTTTTGTGGCCTGAAGATCTAAACCCAACTGTGTGATTTCAGAATATTTTGGAACAAATTTACCTGAATTTAAAACTAACGCTGGGTCTTTTGTATTTCCCTCATAAAATGAAAGTCCATAATCATATTCATCAATATATCCTGACCAACGTAATGCCTTTCCAATGTTATCTTTACTTGCTCCATCAGCATAAGTGTTGGTGGTATCAATATCGAGTGCTAATTGAGGTCTTATTTTAGAAGTTGGGTATGTATTAGTTATTACTGGTAATATAAAAAAATTTAATTCACTCGTCTCGAAGTATCTTTTAACATTTATCATAGTTTGACCTTTTTTTTCACCTTCAGCCAAACCATTAGAAAAATCTTTTGAATTAATAATATCTACGGGGTTGTAAAATTCATTCTTGCCCCAAAATAATATGTTATTTCCAACTAAATAACTCAAATCATTGTTAGCGTATTCTAAATAAGCTTCATTTAAATCAATGTTTTGAGCTACTTCAGGATTTGATATTGCTGAATTAATTTTTAATTTTCCAGATAAATTATTGTTTTCAAATAAGAAGTTGTACTTGAGTGATGATGAATTCAGAGTATTTTTTCGATCATCACTTTCTACATCATCAAAAAACACAGATGAACTTACTTCTACTTCTCCGTACTGCTCAGTATATGTTTCTGCTAAGGAGCTAGTATTAATAAATGTAAATAAAATGATTAAAAATCTAAAAATCATCTAGCCATTTTGGCTAATTTCTCAGGTTTAAAATCATTTAAAGATAAATTAGTTTGAAATTGATAATTTTCCCAAGCAATCACTGTCGATTTTCCTGTTTGAAGATTAGTCATTTCTAATAAGTCTGCTCTCCAAAATTTATCTAAATATTTTTGATAACCTTTGAAATGTAGTTCTTTTTCTAAATCACCTCTGCGATTATAAAACTTAACTGATTGATATAAAAATTCATCAGTATCAACATAAATTACTCTTTTAGAATAACCTGATTTTTTGTTTTTAGGAGTTGCTTCAATTAAATGACATGTGAGAGAAGTTTTAGTTAAGCATGGTCCATCTTCAATCCATCTAAAAGTATAATCTTCTGGTTCATCAGTTGATAAATCCTCATAAGAAAACTCTGAAGAAACAAATTTACCAGTACGATTAGAAGAAGAAATTCTTTTTACCCTTTTAAGAGCTGGAAGATATAACCATTGATCATCATCTTGAGGCTCTATTTTGGCATGAGTCAAAAGCGATGTACCTTTTACATCTCTTGGCTCTGTAAAAACTATAATACTTTTATCTCCAAGTGTATCATCTAGTTCTTCAAAAATTAGGTTTTTAAATTTTCTTACACTTTCATTTCCAGACTTATCTTTTAAAACCATCTGTCCCTCTACAGTGCTATCGATAAAACCATTGTCTAAGGCAATACTTTTTTTAATAATCTCTAAACCTTTTTCTTCATTGGTTTGAGCTGATAACGATGTGCTCCAAATGGTTAAGGTTATAATAATTGATATTAAGTATTTCATATTGATGCTTTCCTTTTTTGTTTAAAATTATCAATCAAAATTAATATTGGTGGTAAAAGTAAATAATCTACAACTAAAGCAAAAACAACTGTGATTGCAGTAAGCTGGGCCATATCTTTATTTACTGTAAATCCGGATTGAGCTAAAACACAAAAACCTAAAAATAAACCAATTGTTGTAGTAGTTAGTGCCATCCCTACTTTTTGGAATGCTTCTCGAACACTATCTTCAGGTGACTTACCTTTTTTTCTAGCCTTAGCATACTTCAACATAAAATGAACTGAGTCATCAACAACTATACCTAGTGTCATTGCAACTACTATAGAGACAGCTAAAGTTACACTCCCTGTATAATATCCCCACAACCCAAACGCCATTGCAGCAGGTAACAAGTTAGGAATTAAACTCATTAGTCCATATTTAATATTTCGAATTACAATTAAAATGATAAATGAAATACCAATAAGAGCAAAACCTGTTCCTTTCAGCATTGCTGGTACATCTCTTGAAGAAATTTGTGAAAAGACTTGAGAAGGTCCAGTTGATTTTGTCATTAATTCAGGTGCATTATCTTTGAACCATTCTTGAATTTGTTTATCTAAATTTAAAAATTCTTTAGTTGTGGTATTAGCAACATTTGCTGTTATACGAAGAGCAGATTTATTAACATTGATTTGATCAGTTAAATCTAGCCCGTAACCAAGTGACAATTCATAAAGAAAAAGATATTGAGCCGCTTCAAGTTCAGTAGTTGGAATTTTATAAAATGATTGATTGTCGTTATTAAAGTTTTGGTTCAATCGTTTTACGACATCTGTATAAGATCTTACACTTGTAACTTTAGGTTGGTTCCGAATAAAATTAACAAGATTATCAACTTTTTGTAAGTATTCAGGATCATTTATACCGTTTTCAATTCCTGAATTAATAGAATATTCAAGTGCATTAAGACCTCCAAAATTTTCCTCATAATAATCAATTGATTGTCTTAATTCATATTTCTTATCAAAATATCTTAAAAAATCATCTTCTAATGAAATTTTAGTAATTCCATAAACTAGAACCACCACAACTAAAGCAGTTGAAATCAAAAGAAAATTTTTCCATTTTATTACAAACTCTGCCAATCCAGACATTCCTTTATCCATAAACGCTTGTGAACTTATTTTTTTCATAGGTAACAAACTGATTAGTGCGGGAAGCATTGTTAATGTATAAAAAAGAGCTGCAATCACACCAACAAAGACAATATTTCCAAGCTGTCTAAAAGGAGGAGAGATAGAAAAATTGAGAGAAAGAAATCCTACGGCTGTTGTAAGACAAGCAACAGTAATTGCGGGACCATGATCAATAATTGCTGTCCTTACCCATTCATTTCGATCTGGAGTAATAGTCATTGTCTGACGAACTGAAGATAAGATATGAACTGTGCTAGCCACAGTTAAAATCATCACCATAAGTGGAGCAACAACAGTAGCATTATTGATATTAGTTCCAGACCAACCTAGTGCACCCAATGAGGATCCGGCACAAAGAATGATGATAATAAATATTAAACCAACTCCAAAAACACTCCTCAAAATTATTGCAACAGAGATTAATATGACCACAACCATCAAAGGTGTAAGAGTAGCTGAGTCGTCTTGTCCTGACTCGCTGTATTGATTGTTTAATGGCACAAAACCAGCTAACCTAACTTTGATGTTGGGGTTATTTGCCTCAAATTTTTCTTTTAACTTTTCGGCCTCACTCATAACAAATGGTACTTCTACAATCGCATTCTTTCCAGGAAGTCGGAATAATACATTTACCTGTGAAATAGAGTTATCGTTATTAATAAAAGTATTTTTAAGTTCAATCCGAGAGTTTGCTACCTCTTGTGCTTTTGCAACATCTTTAGGAGAAATATTATCTATGTCAGTGATTAAATCTTCTACAACAAGACTGTCTTCTTCAGCATAGCTATTTTGGTAATTAGTTAAAGAGTTTACAGTTCTTACATATGGAAGAACCCAAGCTTCTTCTGTTAATTGACCAATTGCTTTTAATGTTTCAGCAGTAAAAATATTTTTATCTTTTGGAGATATTATAAAAATTAAGTTATCATCTTTTGAATAGGCTGCTTCAAATTTGTCTAAAGCAATCCGATCTGGATTATTTTTATCAAAAAAAACTCTAGCGTCAGTATCGAAATTAAGATTAGGTGCTCCCGCCATAAGTCCTAATGCAACTAAGAAACCAAAAATAACAATTACTATTCTTCTCTTAAGAACAAAATCTGCAAGGGCTGGGAAAAAGTTCATATGTTAAGCTATATCACGTATATTACATAAATATGAAACAACTCAAGTTTTATCTCATTTGAAAAATTAATAAAAATTCAAAACAAAAAAACAAATTACATAAAATGCAGCCATACCAGAAAGAAATTTGGTTTCTAAAGTTTTCCCATACTTTTTGTATTGAATAAAACTTAACACTATAAAACCGATTGCTGCTATTATAAAATATGACGGTTCAATTGTTTCTGTTATACGCATTGTTTCGATTTAATTAAATAATAGCACATCTTATATGATTGCACAATTTAAGTACTTCAAATCAGAAATATATCCTAAATAACCAATTAACTGCAATGCATGAGGCTGCAATTACTATGAGATATAGTCCTATATAATCAATTGGTTTCATCTGTTATAAACTTAATCAATTAATGAAAATAATAAAGATAACTCTGATAATACTTTTTATCTCTACTATCAATACTTATGCTGATGATATTTATTTATCCTGCGAAAGTACTACTAAATTAAGAACTAGCTTTATAATTAATGATGAAAAAGAAGTTCTTATTCTTGATGGTATTAAAAGAGAAGTTGTTGAATGGAAAAAAGAATTTATTACGTTTTGGAAAAGTGAAACAATAAAAGAAATCAGTGAACCACGTAACTTCAAACCTGATACACTAGATAGAATTTCAGGTTCATATGGGAGTTATAACTGTAAAGTAGTAAAAAAAACGTTGTTTTAATATGAAGAATTTTTGGATTAAATTTTCTGTTTGGTTAGTTCAAGGTGGTGTAACTAGTATGACTTTGAAATTAATTGGAATATTTATTTTAATTTCTTTTATATTTTAATCTCACTTAACAAAATAGGCTATTGTTAGAATAATCAAAACTATAATTGTCCAAATTGATAAATTTTTAAAAAATATTTTTGATTTAGAATTAGATTGAAGAAAAGCTGGAAGTACTAAGATTAATACTCCAATCATATATAAAACCGGAATAACTTTATCCATCTTTATCTAGCAATAGCCTTTTTGCTATGTTGGTGATAGCAATCAAAACAAATGGGTCTATCTTCTACTTCAAACTCTGAAAAATAAATTTTCTTAGTTGTTCTAATTTTCTTTTCAAACTCACCACAAAACCCACACCGATCTATACGATGTTTTTGGTTGAATTCACTTACAATTGTATCTGTAGAATTTAAATTATACCAAGCCATTTAAAATTAATATTATATTAAATAATAATGGATGTTTGAATGATATATTCATAGTTATACAAAAATATTGCTTTTTTATAATTTAATTCTATTAAGCATCTTCATTAATTTAATATGGAGATACGATGAATAATTTATTTAAAATTTGGTTATACGCTTTAGGAAGCTTTTCAGATAAAAAAACAAAACCATACGACAAGCAAGTAGTGATTGTTAGATCTTTTTGGGTGTTACTACATATAGCAACTTGTCTAATGATCATAATTGGTAATGGTAGATTATTAAGTTGGTGGTAATTTATCTTCTAGCTGGTGTTTTAGAGGCTACGTATTGATCTCTAACTCTTTCTCTAAAATAGATATAAACTCCAGCAGATATAATGCAAACGACACCTACTAAAGTTCTTATTGAAGGGATCTCATTAAATAATAAATAACCAGGTATCATTGACATTATAATTAATGAATATTCAAATAAAGATACAACAGATGGTGATGCAACAATATAAGCTTTAAACACACAAACAAAAGCAATGGATGCTGCTACACCAAAAAATAAAATGAATTTCCAAGTATAATCAAAATTACTAAACCACTCTCTAAATATAAACTGAGTACTTGGATCAAAATCATTATTATTAAACTGACCTTCTCCCATAAAGAAATAAATGATAATGCATAAGATTAACGCAATAACATAGAAGTAAAACAACTGTGTATTTACATCGTCTTTATCAGAAGTATATTTAGTTATTGTCATTGAAGCGGCATAAAAAAATGCACTAAATACTGGTAGTAAATTTTTACACTCAAAGTTTGAAAAATTTGGATTTAGAACGATTAAGACACCAGTAAAACCAAATGCAATTGCAGACCATCTTCTAATTCCAATAAATTCTTTTAAAAAAAACTTTGCAAATATTGATACAAAAAAAGGACAAGAGAAAAATAAAGCATTAGCAGTTGCAAGAGGCATGTAGGTAATTGAAACAAAAAAAGTTGAAAATGCTGTAAAATGAAACAACACTCTTATAAAAGTTAAATAAGGATAATAAGTTTTTAAACTTACAACTTGTTTTGTAAATTTAATGTAAGCAAACAATAATAATGCTGCAACCAAATATCTTCCAAAAAATATTTCAAATAGAGTTGATTGTTCAAAAATAAATTTAATTAACGAGTCTTGCATTGCAAATAAACTCATTGCAATCATAATTAAAATGATTCCTTGTGAATTATTTTCAGTTCTCATTAATTATTTGTTTAACCTACACCATTAATTAGCTGATGTTATTTTTTTATGTAAGTGAAATATAAGGAAAATCCAATTAAGACAATTATTACTAATCCAACAAATATTCTTAAATATCCATTTAAAATTAGATCAAGTAATTCAGTCATTTAATGTTAATTAATTTTATCTAAAGTTTCTTTTAACTTATCTTTAACTTTATCAAGAGGATCTTTTTTTTTATTTTTAACATTAATAGGTTTTGAGCATGTTTGTTCTATTGACCATTTTGCAACTACCTGATCATTTAATTCATAGATCTTTTTAATTTGCTTTTCATATTCTTCAACGCTCACTTTTTTTTCTTTGCTTCTTTTAATTAACTCTTCGGTATCTTTTTGTACTTTAATCCAAACTGGATCTTTATCTAAACCTTCTTCACTAAGTGCCATTAAAATAATTTCTTTGGTATCTTTATTGGTGGCTACACCTACTCCATAAATATTATTTTTGATTTTCATTTGAGAACGATTGATAAATACTTCGTCATCTTTAACACCAAAACTTTTATCATCCCATTTATTAGAAGTGTATTTGACGTTAGTGTTATTTATTTTAGCAAGAGCAATCATCTTTTTTTCATTATTTATATACCAAACAGAAGTTTTAATGCTTTTATTGCTCCCAAGTAATTCTGTGTACTTACAATTTAATTTATAAATTTCTGCATATAGATTAGATGTACTTATAAAAGTAAGTAAAAATAATGATCTTATCAATTTCATTATTTTTATTTTAAAGAGCCTTCTAAAACATATTTAAGAATACGAATTGCTTGTTCTTGATTTGAGCAAACTGCTGCTGCAGCAGCATCAACTTCTTTTAAAGCATGCTGATGATCTTCATTTTGAATTACAATAATAGATTTATTCAAAGCAGCAGCATAACCTGCATCAAATGCAGCATTCCACTGTTTATATTTTTCACCAAATTTAACAATGATTACATCACAGTCATTAATAGATTTCTTAGTTCTAATAGAATTAATGTTGGCTCCTTTTCTATCTTTCCAAAAGTTTTTTTCTTCTGGTCCTAATATTTCAACCCCACAATCATCTGAAGAAGGGTGATCAGTTACAGGTGAAGTAAATTCAATCTTTAAATTTTGTTTCTTACAATTATCAATGATCTCTTCTCTCCAATTTGTGTGGATTTCTCCAGCTAAATAAACTTTTAACATTAATTTCTCCTAAAATTTTTCGAGTTTTATAACAAATATTAATAATATTGATATTACTAATAAACAGTATAAGCACCTCACCTAATTACTATTATATGAATAATTTCAACGAACTCCCTTTAGAAAATCAATTAAAGAGCTCACTTAAATTTGCAGATTTTAAAATTCCTACACCTATTCAAAGCCAATCCATACCATTGAGTTTAACTGGAAAAGATATTTTAGGAACTGCTCAAACTGGAACTGGTAAAACTTTAGCATTTACTATCCCTATGATTAATAAATTAATCAAAGATAAAAATGCGATGGCTCTAATTATTTGTCCGACAAGAGAACTTGCATCTCAAGTTATGCAAACAGTTACAAAATTAAATAGTAAAGAAATAAATATCAATTCAGCTCTTCTAATTGGTGGTGAGAGTATGCAAAAACAACTAAGACAAC
Organism: Candidatus Pelagibacter sp.; assembly: GCF_052049935.1. Classification (GTDB taxonomy): domain Bacteria; phylum Pseudomonadota; class Alphaproteobacteria; order Pelagibacterales; family Pelagibacteraceae; genus Pelagibacter. The sequence goes on from NZ_JBNGZA010000002.1 coordinate 123,019, forward strand.
TAACTAAAAGAACAAGAATAATTGTTGGGACACCTGGTAGAATTAATGATCATATTGAGAGAAAATCATTAAAACTTTATAAAGTAACTTATCTAGTTTTAGATGAGACAGATCGAATGCTAGATATGGGTTTTACTCCTCAAATAGAATTAATTTTAAAACATATTCCAAAAAGTCATCAAACATTATTATTTTCAGCAACATTACCAAATGACATTTTAAAAATTTCAGAAAAATATTTAAAAAATCCTGAGAGAATATCAATTGGTTCAGTTTCAACTCCAATTGAGAAAATTAAACAAGAAACTTTTCAAATAACTCCGGATAAAAAATATCATGAATTAATAAATCAATTAGTTGAAAGATCAGGTTCAATATTAGTTTTTGTTAAGACAAAACATGGAGCTGATAAAATTGTTAAAAGATTAAAATACGATGGTCATTCTGCAGATGCCATTCATGGAAATTTAAGACAGAGTAAAAGAGATCGAGTAATAAGAGGATTTAGATCTGGTAAAAATAGAATCTTAGTTGCAACAGATGTTGCGGCACGTGGTTTAGATATTCCATTAATTCAGCATGTAATAAATTATGATCTTCCTCAAGTTCCTGAGGATTATATTCATAGAATTGGAAGAACTGGAAGAGCTGGAAAAGAAGGTTCTGCTATGACTTTTCTAACAAATCATGATTATAGCATGTGGAGATCTATTCAAAAATTAATTGACCCTGATTTTAAATTAAAAGAACAAGTAAAAAGCCCATCAAATAAAAAAAATAAAAAATTTAAAGGGAAATTCAAAAAAAATAAAACCAAGAAAAAATTTAAATCAAAAGATAATCGTGATCATAAAAATAAAAGATTTAAATCAAGAGAAGATTTCAGTCAAAAAGATAGAAAATTTAGATCTAAAGACAATCAAGATAAAAAAGGTGAAGGGTTTAAATCAAAAGATAGTCAAGAACAAAATAATAAAAAATTTAAATTTAAAAAGAAATTTAAAAATAGAAAAAGACCTAAAAACTTTACTTTCAAAAGTAAAAGAAATAAAAAAAAGAGATAAATTACTCTGTAGTTTTGTATTTACTATTATTAATTATAAATACGAACAAGATGGGTAGTATTAAAGTTAATAAAGTTACAACAATTAACAAAATTCCAAGTTCAGAATAATCAGCTGTTGTTTGAATTTCACCTGTTACTTTATCTTTTACTTCCCTTGTAACAGTAAAAATTTCATTTAAATATTTAGTCCCTAATGCACTTGCAGATAAAGCAAGATTAGTAAAAGAAGCAAATACCGCAAAGAAGGTTGCTTTTAAATGAGCTGGTGCATTTTTTGCAATCCAAGCAAGTAATGGGATCATTGATATTTGACCAAGTGGAGACTCTAAAGCAGTATTAATAATTGCAATAAACTTAGCATCGACAACACCTCCCGTTAATGATGCTGTCCAATTATGAAATCCATAATACATACCAACACTTGGTAAAAATAAAATTGCACCTGCGATACTTAAAACAACTATAATTCTTGCAATTGAATTATTTGCCATAAATGGTCTCAATAAAACAATTCCAGCTAATGTTAGTATTGATGCAAGTAATGATAAAACTGAGAAAAATTGCTCATTAAATTTTAAAACATCAATTTCAAACCAAGTAAGACCAGGTCCTGGTCCTGGCATTGCTCTAAATACAAAAATGATAACTGCTGTTCCTACAATTGTTAATCTTAATTCTTCTGGTAACTCTTTGATAAGTTTAAACATCAAAAACAAGATGATGACCACTGAGCCAATGAAAACAATTTCTTGAGCAAGAGGAACTTTAAAAGATCCTATAGATAAAGTGAAAATAACAAAAATTAAACTTCCACCTAATATCCACCAATTAACTTTGGTTTTTTCATCCCCTCTTTCCTTTTTAAATTCTAATCCTTTTGAACTTAGTTCTTTAATTTTCTGAGCTCTTAAATAATTAGCTAAAACAACTCCTAAGATAGAAACAATTGGAATAATTAAAGCGTAAATATAAACAGATCCATATAATTCTATTTTTTGATCAAGTTCTAAGTTATCAACATTTCTAAATAAAATGACATTAATAAAAGCAACCAATACTGTTCCACCAATTATTGCAAATCTTCCAAGTGTTTGCATTGTTGTATGCATTACTTTTATTTGATCTTTTGAATAATCATTTCCTTGTTCATCAGTTAAAGGAACTGCCTCAATTGTCATTGCATCTGCTACAACATCTTGAACAACGTAACCAACAGGAGCAAGTATTACACTGATTACAAACCAGGTTTCAACTTTAAGATAAGTAGATATAAATTCTGTATGAATGATTAATCCATACATGATCAATAAACTAAGAGCGATCAATGAGGCTCCAAAGTAAACCATATAATTTTTCTTCTTCCAGATAAGATCAACTAAATGACCTAATGGCATCTTGAGAGCCCAAGGAATTCCAGCCCAAAAACCTAGTCCTGCAAGAAACGCAGCTGATAAATTTAAGTAATCTTTTACAAAAAATGTTCCAACAATACCTGTTAGCCCTGAAATACCAGCAGCCATATAAACCATTAATGGCGGCAAGTAAGTCCACTTAAACTGACGACCTAGATCAAGAAAAGTTCTATCAAAGAATGAAAATATTTTATTCATGATTAAACTTTTTGAATTAGAGAGATATTATTGTTGGTAGGTTTATTTACATCTTTAGAGATTTGATAAAATTCTAAATCAGGTTTATTGCATTCTTTTAAAAAAGAAGAGCCTGTTAATTCTAAATTTAAATATCTATTTACATCTGTCTCATTTAAAATAACTGGCTGTCTATGATGAATTTCTTGAACATTGGGTTTTGCTTCTTCAGTAATTAAAGAAAACTCATCATTTTCATATATTCCTGCAATAAAAATTGTTTTTTTATCATTTCTCATAAAATAAAAAGGAGTTTTTTCTTTCTCTTCCCTTTTCCATTCATAAAAACCATCTGCTACTGCAACACATCTATGCAGTTGAATTAATTTTTTAAATGAAACTTTTTCATCTATTGTCTCAAGTCTTGCATTTGTTAAAGCTTTAAAATCTTTTTGTTTAGCCCAACTTGGAACAATGCCCCATTTTAAATTTTCTAAAGTATTACCATTTTTATATTTCTTTATTACTGGTAGTTTTTGATATGGATGAGCATTATAATTCTCATTGTTTTCAATTTGTATAGCTGATTTTACTAACTTTTCAGTTTTAACAACTGGATTGGTAATAACGTATCTTCCACACATAGGTACAAAATATAAGTGTTGTAATTAAATTCAATAAATTTAATTTCAAAAATATGATTACTTTCTTAAAAAATAAGAATGAATTTCTAATATTTTTTATTATTGGTTTTTTTGTTTTTGCTACAACAGGAAACTATATATCGGACTACGTAAGGTTAATTTTTGTTAAACTATTCTTAATTTTTCTAATATCTAGAGAAATAAGTTTAATTTCAGAAGTAAAAAAAAAAATTAGTCAAAAAGGTTTAGTAACAGTTCTAATCATTCTTTTTTTTATTTCTATAACCATATCTTTTATTTTTTCTCCCTTAGATATTAATCAATCAAGTATAGAGTGGTCAGGTATAAGATATATTCATTCCATTACAAATATATTAATGTTTGTTTCATTTCTTATTTTTTTTAGTTTAAAGAAAATTAATTACTCTTTTTTAATTAATTC
>NZ_JBNGZA010000003.1:0-139224 GCF_052049935.1 Candidatus Pelagibacter sp.
TAAATAATCTTTAGAATAACTAAAACTTAACTTTATAAAATTATTTAGATTATCTAATAAAAGAGTTGGCCATTCAATTAATATTAAAGAATTTTCAGTATCCTCCAAAATACCAAGATTATTAATTTCATTAAATTCTTTTAACCTATACAGATCATAGTGCTTAATATTTATGTCTTCAATTTGATATTCATTGAGAATATTAAAGGTTGGACTAGTTACTTCTGTTAGATCTAAATTATTTTTTTTCTGAAATTCATTTATTAGATATCTTACAAAAGAAGTCTTACCTACTCCCATTTCTCCTATCAAGAATACAATATCTCCATTAACAAATATATTTGCAAACTCTTTTGCAACTTCTGCTGTAATTTTTTCTGAAGAAAGATTTATTTTACCACTGCTAGTATTAGTAGCGATATGCATTTGGTTTAAACGGCCCTTCTACACCAACACTTATATAATCAGCTTGGTCTTTAGAAAGTTTAGTTAATTTAGCTCCAACTTTTTTTAAATGCAGCATTGCAACTTTTTCATCCAAGTGTTTAGGCAAAACGTAAACTTTATTTTCATAATTTTTATGATTATTCCAAAGTTCTATTTGCGCTATTACTTGGTTTGTAAATGATGCGCTCATTACAAAACTAGGATGACCAGTAGCGCAGCCTAAATTAACTAATCTACCTTCCGCTAAAAGGATAATTCTTTTTCTACTTGGTAATTCAATTTCATGAACTTGTGGTTTTACTTCTGTCCACTTATAATTTCTTAATGCCTCAACTTGTATTTCATTATCAAAGTGACCAATATTACATAAAACTGCTCTATCTTTCATTTCTCTCATATGGTCTGCTGTAACTATGTCTTTATTTCCAGTCGCAGTAACCACTATATCCGCTTTACTTATTGCTTCTTCCATTAAAACAACTTCATAACCTTCCATAGCTGCCTGTAATGCACAAATAGGATCTGCCTCTGTAACAAGAACTCTTGCACCACTTTGTCTTAATGATGCAGCACTTCCTTTTCCAACATCGCCAAAGCCTGCGACTATTGCGACTTTTCCGGACATCATAACATCTGTAGCTCTTCTAATTCCATCAACTAAACTTTCTCTACATCCGTAAAGGTTATCAAATTTAGATTTTGTAACAGAGTCATTAACATTAATTGCTGGAACCATAAGAGTTTTATCTTTTTCCATTTTGTTTAATGCTTTTATTCCAGTTGTTGTTTCTTCAGAAACGCCTTTAATATCTTTCAATAAATCTTTGTACTCTTTATGCATCATAGCTGTCAGATCACCACCATCGTCGAGTAACATATTAGGTTTCCAATCTTTTTTTCCTTCGATTGTTTGTTTAATACACCAGATATATTCTTCCTCTGTTTCACCTTTCCATGCATAAACTGGAATTCCAGCTTTTGCGATGGCTGCAGCGGCATGATCTTGTGTTGAAAAAATATTACATGAAGACCATCTTACTTCTGCTCCCAGATCCACTAGAGTTTCTATTAGCACTGCTGTTTGAATAGTCATGTGCAAACAACCTATAATCTTTGCTCCTTTAAGCGGTTGCTTGCCTTTATATTCTTCTCTTAATGCCATTAATCCTGGCATTTCACTTTCGGCTATTTGAATTTCTTTTCTACCAAATTCTGCTTCTGTAATATCTTTTACTTTAAAATCATCCATGGCGTGGCTTCTAACAACAAAATAAAAAATAATCAACAATCATTAGGCTTTTATAAAATTTATTTCTATTGAAGCGCCTTTTTTATCAAGATTATTTGAAGCGGTGATTGTTGCATCGTGTAAATCTACTAAATTTTTAACAATATTTAGTCCTAAACCTGAATGTTTTCCAAATTTGTCAGGTCTATTGCTATAAAATCTTTTAAATATTTTGTTTGTATCTTTTTCCTTAAAACCTCTTCCTTCATCAATCACTTTTATTGAAATGTTATTTTGATTATTTTTGATCAATTCTACAAAAATATTAGTATTGTCATCACTAAAAGAAATAGAGTTATCTAATAAATTTGCAATAATTTGCTCAATTCTATTTTCAATACCATTAATTAAATAATCTTTATGTCCATCATTTTTAAAGGAAATATTTATTCCTCTTTTTGCAGAATAGATATTATTAAAATCGTCAACAACAGATTTTATTATTGGTTCAAGATTAATTTTTTTCATCTTCTCTTTACTTAAGGCAACTTCATCTTTTAGTATTTGCGAGTAATCAGTTATTAATCTTTCAATTCTTTCAACATCATGACTTAAAATATTAACTAGTTTTTCTCTTTGATCTCCATTATCTGTATCTTGTAAAATTTCTGAGGCACTTTTCAAAGACGCTAAAGGATTTCTAATTTCATGAACCAAGTCTGTTGAAAAGTTTTCTGCATTAGAGATTCTTTTTTGAAGTTCTAAAGTCATATCATCCAATGACTTTGACAAAAGTCCTAATTCATCATTTCTTATTTTTAAATTCTCAATATTTGTTTTTTCTTTTCTTTTTGCTTTAATATTTTTTGTATAACTAACAAGATTTTGAATTGGCTTTAAAAAATACCTATTCAAAACAAATGAAAAAATCAAAATTACAACTGCAACTACTATTGCTGTTCGTATGATAAATGTTTCTCTTTCTTGTATTGCAGCTCTAACATCATTAGCGTTTTCTGTAATTGCAACATACCCAACATTTTTGCCATCTTTGTTAATATTCTTAATTGTCGTTAACTTAAATTGTTCATAAGTTTCCTCAGAAAAAGTATATGGTTTTCCAAAATTTCTTGAATCTATGTAAATAAAAAGAACATCCTTCAAAGAAATTGAGTTTTTTTTATTTATATTAATATTTTTTTTTTCAACTATTTCTTTAGTTTTTTCTTCACTTAATACTTCAAATTCAATTATATTTAACCTTTGAGAAAATGCTCTTGGATCTAAATCTAAAGTATCCGTATCTCCTATAAGATTAAGTTCATTATCAAAAAATATTACTCTATCTAGATTTTGAAATAGAAAACGTGTTGATGTTAAAAATTTTTGAATATCCCTTTTATTCAAATTTACATCTAATCTTAAAATATTGTCTATAGTATTATTTATTACGTTAATGTGATTAGCAGACTTTTTTTTTATCAAATTTGGTTGAACATTTTTTAGATAAAATATTGTTAGTATTCCTATTACTAAAAAAAATAAAAAATTGATGAATAAAAATTTTTTTAAAATTGATAAATTTTTTATTACATTATTTAACATTAACCAACATTCCACCTATAGCCACTACCATATCTGGTTTCTATAGCTGAAAATTCTGGATCAACCTTCTTAAACTTTTTCCTAATACGTTTTACATGGCTATCGATTGTTCGATCCTCAATGTCAGTATCTTCTCTATAAGCAATATCCATTAGTTGCGCTCTCTCTTTAATAATTCCTGGTCTTTTAGCTAACTCTTTAACAATCAAAAATTCTGTTGTTGTAAGTTTATCTGGAAGTTGTTTACCATCCCATTCACATTCTAATTGTGAAGGATCCAATTTTAATTTACCATGTGAAATAATACTTTTATTTTCCTCTATTGTAATATTTGAGTCCTTTTTTCTTAATTGAACTCTTATTCTTTCAATAAGAACCTTGATGGAAAAACCACCTGATTTTTTTATAAAATCATCAGCTCCAAGTTTTAATCCTAATAATTCATCAATCTCATCATCTTTTGAAGTTAAAAAGATAACTGGTAAAGAAGTTTTTTTTCTAAGTTTTTTTAAAAGTTCTTCACCATCCATTTTTGGCATTTTAATATCAACCACAGCCAAATCTGGTGGTGTTCTTGTTAATCCTATTAAAGCACTCTCACCATCAATATAGGTTTGGACCTTAAAACCTTCTTTTTCCAAGGCTATACTTAAGCTTGTAAGTATATTTCTATCATCATCTATAAGAGCAATAGTTTGTTTTTGCATATAATCTTTTAAAAATACTAAATTGTTCTAATTTGGGCAAATAACAAAATTAATGTAATACGCCCCAATTATCACCAACATTTACGTCTACAGTTAAAGGTGTTGAAAATGAGTGGAACTCACTTTCTGATACGCTTGACATTTCTTGTCTAATTAACTTGCAAACTTTCTCTATATCTTTCTTGGGTGTTTCGAAAATTAATTCATCATGAATTTGTAAGAGTATTTTACAATCTTTATATTTGGTCTCAGATAATTTCTCATTTAATCTTATCATAGCTAATCTCATTATCTCTGACGCAGATCCTTGGATAGGAGCATTAATTGCAGCTCTCTCTTGAAAATTTCTTACATTATAATTTTTATCATTTATCGCGTTGAAATGAGATCTTCTTCCAAAAATATTATTTACATAACCACTTTTTCTACAAAATTTTATAGTATTATCCATGTAAATTTTTATTTCTGGGAACTTTAAAAAATATGCATTAAGAAATTCTTCAGCTTCATGGTTTGAAACATTAATTTGTTTTGCCAACCCATATTGAGAAATTCCATAAATAATTCCAAAATTTATAGCTTTAGCTTTTCTTCTTTGGTCAGAATTTATCTTTTTGATATCGACATTAAATATCTGACTTGCTGTTAATGAATGAATATCAACATCATTTTTAAAAGCTTTTTTTAACTCTTTTACATCTGCTAAGTCGGCTAAAATTCGCATTTCAACTTGATTATAATCAGCAGAAATTAAAGTTTTGTTTTCATCTGCAATAAAAGCTTTCCTGATGTCCCTTCCATCTTCTGTTTTTATAGGAATATTCTGTAAATTAGGATCACTTGAAGCTAAGCGGCCAGTGGTTGTTGCGGCTAGTAAAAATGAGGTATGAATTCTTTTTGTTTTATTGTTTAAATGTTCAGGCAAAGTATCTGTATAAGTATTTTTTAGTTTTGATATTTGTCTCCAATCAAGAACTAGCTGTGGAAATTCATGTCCTTTAAATGCTAGATCCTCAAGGACTGATGCACTTGTTGCAAAACTACCTTTCTTTGTTTTTTTTAAATTTGCTATTTTCAAATCATTATAAATAATTTCTCCAAGTTGCTTGGGAGAAGCAATATTGAATTCTTTTTTTGAAATTTTAAATATATCTTTTTCTAGCTTAATAATTTTTTTTTCAAATTTTGTAGATAAAGTCTTTAAAAACTTACTATCTATTTTAATTCCTTCAATTTCCATAAAAGCTAAGATCTTGATGAGAGGTTTCTCAAAATTCTCATAAATATTAACTAATTTTTCAACCTTCAAACTCTTATTAAATTTTTTATAAAGTCTGTAAGTAATATCAGCATCTTCAGCTGCGTAATCTTTAGCTTTTTCTATTTCAACCTCACTAAAATTAATTTCTTTTTTTCCAGTTCCTACTATTTCTTTAAATGAAATTGTTTTATGACCCAAATGTAATTCTGAAAGAGTATCCATGTTGTGTCTATTCTTTCCAGCATCTAGAACATATGACATCAACATAGTATCTTCCATTGAATTAAGAACAATTCCTTGATGGTAGAAAATAATAAAATCAAATTTAATGTTTTGACCAATTTTTTTAATACTACTATCTTCCAAAATTGGCTTTAACTTTTTTAAGACATCATCTTTTTTAAAATAACTTTTTAATTTATGACTAATTGGAATATAACTAGCCTTACCAATTTTTGTGCTAATTGATATACCTACTAGTTCAGCTTGATGTGGATCTAATGAATTTGTTTCAGTATCTACCGCAAATTCACCTGCTTCTTCAGCTTCGCCAACAAGTTTATCTATTTCGTCTAATTTTGTAATTAATTTATAATTTTTATTAGATATTGGTTTGTCATCTTTTTTTTGAATTGAATCAAATTTATCGTTTTTAAAACCAGCTTCCCCATAAGCAGATATTGCGGAGCTTAAGAGTCTGTTAAACTCCATTTCTCTCAAAAAAGAGTATAGTTTTTCATTATCAATATCCTGAAGCTTAAATTCCTCTAATTTTTGTTTTACTGGCGCTTTGTTGTCTAGTGTAACTAATTTTTTACTGATTATCGCTTTATCTTTGTTTTCTATTAACGTTTCACGTCTTTTATTTTGTTTTATTTCATGAGCATTTTTTAGTAACTCTTCTAAATTTCCATATTTATTAATTAATTCTGCTGCTGTTTTTACTCCTATTCCAGGTACACCTGGAACGTTATCACTACTATCTCCAGCAAGTGATTGTACATCAATAACTTTACTAGCATCAACACCAAATTTATTTTTTACATCTTCCTCTGATACGAATTTATTTTTCATAGGATCGTAAATTCGAACTCCTTTTTTATAGAGCTGCATTAAATCTTTATCAGAAGATATAATTGTAACTTTTGAACCTTTTTTTAATATTTGTTCTACATAAGTAGCTATTAAATCATCTGCTTCATAGTTGATTAAATCTACAGAAGGAAGATTAAAAGCTAAAACAGATTTTCTGATGTATTCAAATTGAGGAGCTAAATCATCAGGAGCTTCTGATCTATTAGCTTTGTAATCACTGTAAATTTCATTTCTAAATGTTTTTCTAGCAGAGTCAAAAATGACAGCAAAATGAGTGGGCTTTTGTAAGTTTTGATCTGATTTAGAATCTTCAAGCAACTTAAATAACATGCTGCAAAAACCACTTACAGCTCCTGTGGGAAGACCATCACTTTTTCTAGTTAGCGGAGGCAAAGCATAATAGGCTCTAAAAATATATCCAGAACCATCAACTAAATAATAATGTTCTTCAGATTTTTTTTTCATTAAATAATGGTATTAAAGATTCTTTTTAGAATTATTCTATATAATTCTAAATTTTTGGATATTAAAAAAAGTAGATTATTAAATAAAATAACTGTAAGAATAGCTAATGGAACTTGTTAAAAATTTAAATCAATCATCAATTGTAAAAACTTTTTTAATAATAATTCTTGGTTCATTAGCTTTAACTATATCAGCTAAAATCAAAATTCCTTTTTATCCAGTACCAATGACGATGCAAACCTTTGTTGTAATGTTATTGGGTTTATCATTTGGTTACAAAATAGGATTGGCAACAGTCAGTTTATATTTACTCGAAGGTATTGCTGGATTACCAGTTTTTTCCAACTCACCTGAAAAAGGTGTGGGTTTAGTTTACTTTACTGGTCCAACAATGGGATATTTAATTGGTTTCTTGTCGGCAACACTAATTGCTGGAACAATAAGTTCTAATGACAATACAGTAAAGGTAATTTCTAAACTGTTATTATCTGTATCAACAATTTATATTTTAGGTGTTTTGTGGCTAGGCACACTTATAGGATGGGATAAGCCAATACTAGAGTTTGGAGTATATCCATTTTTACTAGCAGAAATATTTAAGCTAGCTTTGTTGGTAATAATTTCAAAAAAAATAATTAATTTAAGAAAGTTTATTTAGGAGATCTTTTTGAAAGAATTCTTTGAAGAGTTCTTCTATGCATTTTTAGCCTTCTAGCTGTCTCAGAAACATTTCTGTTACATAACTCAAATACACGATGAATATGTTCCCACTTTACTCTATCAGCAGACATAGGATTTTCTGGAGGTGCTGCTCTTTTTGATGGATCAGCTAATAAAGCTTTTTCTACGTCTTCAGCATCTGCTGGTTTAGCTAAATAATCTATAGCACCTTCTTTAATTGCAGCTACTGCAGTTGGAATATTTCCATAACCCGTTAACATGATAACTCTACTATCAGAATTAGAGTTTTGAATTTCTTTTACAACATCTAAACCATTTCCATCACCCAGTCTTAAATCAACTACAGCGAATCCTGGTTTTGATGTTTTAACTGTATCAATACCTTTTTGTACACCTTCAGCTTGTACAACCGAAAAACCTTTTTTTTCCATTGCTCTTGCAAGTCTTTCTCTAAAAGGATTATCATCATCAACTAAAAGTAACGATTTATTCTCAAAATCATTGATGTTTTTAAGTACAGCTTGTTCTTTCATAATTAGGATAATATGGTGATTTATTTACAGATTACAACACTTAATTATTTGCTTTACATCAAGTCTATATTGCTCTAATTGCACGTTAAATGTGAAAGTTTTATTAATTTAAAGCTTTTTTTTATTAAATTTTTTTTGGAGGCATATGAAATGCAAAAATTTAAATCAGTTGAAGAGCTTATAAATCAACTGCAGCCTGAACAGCCTGTTTACTGTATCAGGAGAGAATCAATAAAAATTGCTTCAAAATTTTTTATAGATAAATTCCCAGGTAAAATTCTATTTGCAGTCAAAACTAATCCTCACCCTGAGGTTTTAAAAACTATCATTGAGAGTGGAATTGATCAATTTGATGTGGCCTCAATAGATGAAATAAAAAACATTAAAAGTATAGATCAAAATATTAAATGCTCATTTATGCATACAGTTAAGTCTAGAGAAAGCATTGAAAAAGCATATTTTCAATATGGAGTTAAAACTTTTTCTTTAGACACTAAAGACGAATTAATAAAAATTATTGAAAGCACTAAAAACGCAAATGATTTAGAGTTGTTTGTGAGAGTTGCGGTATCAAATGAACATGCTGAAATAGATTTATCGAAAAAATTTGGTGCCATTAGCTCTGAAGCAATTGGTCTTGTTAGGTTGGCCAAACAATATGCTGCTAAGCTAGGAATAAGTTTTCACGTTGGGTCACAATGTATGCATCCAATTTCATACTCTAAGGGAATCTCAGAAATAGGTAATATAATTAAAAAAACTAAAATTCTACCGGACTATATTAATGTAGGTGGTGGGTTTCCAACAATTTATCCTGATTTAATTCCTCAAAGTTTAGATAGTTATTTTGAAGAGATAAAAAAAGGATTAACTAATTTAAAACTTGAAAAATTACCAGAAATTATCTGTGAGCCTGGAAGAGCACTGGTTGCTGAAAGTGGTTCAACAATTGTAAGAATAAACTTAAGAAAGAAACAAAAACTTTACATTAATGATGGAACTTATGGAACATTGTTTGATGCTGGTACTCCAAATATTGTTTATCCATCTAAGATGATTAAAGATCAATCAAATAAAATTATTTCAAAAAAATTAACTGCTTTCGATTTTTATGGTCCTACTTGTGATAGTATGGATTACATGAAAGGACCTTTCCTTTTACCAAATAACATAAAAGAGAATGATTATATTGAATTAGGACAATTAGGTGCTTACGGTTTAACATTTAGAACACAATTCAACGGTTTCTACTCAGATTTAATTTATGAAGTGGAAGATAAACCAATAATGAGCATGTTTGAGAAAAGTGGTAACCAAGGTATATTAGTTGCCTAATGTCAGATAATAAGCCGTTAGGACACAACAGTAAAAAAGATTTCTTAAAAAATCCTGTAGAACATATTGATATTACATCGTTTGATTCTAGAAAAATAATTTCTTCAATGGAAAAGATGTCTTTTGTTTCTAGAGAAACTGCAAATGCCGCTAATATTTATAATGAAATGTTAAAAGATAAAGATTGTACAATTTTTTTAACTCTTGCTGGATCTACATCTGCAGCAGGATGTATGAATATTTATAAAGATTTAGTGAAATATAATATGGTCGATGCAATTGTTGCAACTGGAGCTTCAATCATAGATATGGATTTTTTTGAAGCTTTAGGCTTTAAACATTATCAAGGTTCACAATTTCAAGATGATACAGAACTAAGGAAAAACTACATAGATAGAATTTATGATACATACATTGATGAGGATGAACTTCAGATGTGTGATAAAAAAATATGTGAAATTGCAGACTCTTTAGAACCAAGAAGTTATACATCAAGAGAATTTATTTGGGAAATGGGAAAATACTTAAAAGAAAATTCAATTAAAAAAGATTCATTGATCGAAACTGCATATGACAATAATGTTCCAATTTTTTGTCCTGCATTTACAGACTCTAGTGCTGGCTTTGGTTTAGTTATGCATCAAGAGAATAATCCAAAAAAACATATGACAATAGACTCAATTCGTGAATTTAGAGAACTGACTGAAATAAAAATAAGATCTAAAGGTTCAGGGCTTTTTATGATTGGTGGAGGTGTGCCTAAAAACTTTATTCAAGATACTGTAATTTGTGCTGAGCTACTTGGAAAAGAGGTTGAGATGCATAAATATGCTGTTCAAATAACAGTTGCTGACTCTAGAGATGGAGCATGTAGTAGCTCTACCTTAAAGGAAGCTAGTTCATGGGGCAAAGTAGATGTTACACAAGAACAAATGGTTTTTGCTGAAGCAACTAGCGTTTTACCTTTGATAGCAAGCGATGCTTATCATAAGGGTGAATGGAAAAATAGAGAAAGAAAAAATTTCTCAAAAATATTTAATTAAATTGAAATATCTTTCAAACAAAAAAGGATTTCTTGGAGTTGATAATAAATTCAATTTCAAAGAAAAAGTAGTTATAGTCCCATTTGGACTTGAAAAAACTGTGAGCTATGGTGGTGGCACTAAAAATGGTCCAAAAGAAATTATTAAAGCATCTCATCAAGTTGAGCTTTATGATGAAGAGCTTAATTGTGAGCCCTACAAAAAAATAGGCATCAAAACCTTGGAGACGTTTAAAATTGATAAAAATATAAATAAAGCCTTAAAAAAAATGGCTAATGTTAATAAGGAAATTTTAGATAAAAAACTTTTTCCTATGACCTTTGGCGGTGAGCATTCTATTACTCCTGGGTGTATTGATCCATTTGTTAAAAAATATAAAAATATTTGTTTGTTACATTTTGATGCTCATGCTGATCTTCGAGATAGCTATAATGGAGAAAAATTTTCTCACGCATCAGCTATCAGACGTTGTTTAGATCATAAAAATGTATCTATCATATCATTCGGAATTCGTAATATTTCTGAGAGTGAAATACCTTTTTTGAAAAAAAATAAATCTAGAATAAATATTTTTTGGGCAAAAGATAAGTCAAGATGGGATCTAAAAAAATTTAAGAAATTAATTAAAAACAAAACTGTTTATCTTACATTTGACGTGGATGGTCTAGACTCGAGTATTATGCCTGCTACTGGTACTCCTGAACCAGGTGGTTTACTTTGGGATGAAACTTTAAATATCATAAGAATAGCAGCAAAAAATTCTAATATAGTTGGTGCTGATATTAATGAGTTGGCACCAATAAAAGGTTTTGATTCTTATAATTTTTTGGTAGCTAAATTAGCTTATAAAATATTGTCTTATAAATTTTTCTACTAAACTTTAGCAGGTTTTAGAATATTAAATAATAATCTAAATGGGATTAGCATTACTAACGCTACAAATATTTTTACAGTCAAATCTCCCAAAGCTAAAGTAAACCATGGTATTCCTGTTCCAAAAAATGAAATAGAGAAAAATAGAAAAGTATCTACAACCGAACCAATAATTGATGAAACTAATGGAGCGATAAACCAATTTTTTTTCCTAAATTTATCAAAAATTTGTACATCTAATAATTGAGCAACTATAAATGCTGTTCCAGAACCGATTGCTATTCGAATTGAAATTAAATCACCAAAATTTGTAGAAAAAATTAATGTAAATAAAATTCCTATTGAAAAACCAAAATAAACAATTTTTTTAGCACCATTTTTTCCATAAACTCTATTTGCAAGATCGGTAATTAAAAAAGCAATGGGATAACTGAAAGCACCGTAAGTAAGTATGTTTTCTAAGCCAAATTTATTTACCGGAAATTGAACTAAATAATTTGATATAAGAACAATAACCCCCATAAGAAATGAGAGTAATATAAATGGTCTGTTCATTAAGCTGATTTAGATGATGAGGTAGCTTTTTTTACGTAGGGTGATTTAATTAGAATGCTTTTTTTAAGTTTTTTTAATCTCGGTGATAAGTTTTTATTTTTAACTGTTTTTAGAAATTCATCAAAACTTCCTTTTTTATCGACGGTTCTTACCCCAGCGTTACTCACTGTTATTTTTAAACTTCTTTTTAGTAACTCGCTAGTAAATTTAACTTTTTTTAAATTAGGTAAAAATCTTCTTTTAGTCTTATTGTTAGCGTGACTAACATTCTGACCTTTCATTGGGATTTTGCCAGTTAATTCACATTTTTTAGACATAATATTTACGGCACTATATAAGGGGAGATCTTTCATGCGTCAAGTTTAATACAACGTAAATTATGAATGATTTCCAACAATTTCCGAATAATTTTTAACTCCCTCTTTTATAAGTATTTCTTTTAACTCATTTTTTATTTTACTTACAATATTTGGTCCTTGATAAACCATACCTGTGTAAAGCTGAATATAGTCAGCACCTGAAAGGAATTTTTCAAATGCACTTTTCCCTGAATCAACCCCTCCTACACCGATAATTTTTATTTCACCTTTGAATAATTCATAAAATTTTTTAATTACTATATTTGATTTAACTTCAATTGGTTTTCCAGATAATCCACCTTTTTGATGTTTTTGAATATCATTTAAGTTTTCTCTTGTAGAGTCTGAAGTATTTGAAATTATTGCAGCATTAATTTTATTTTCTAAAAGAATTTGTGAAATTTCGTTTATTTGTTTATCAATGATATCTGGAGAAATTTTGACAACTATTGGTGTCTTAGAATTTAATTCTTTTTTTCTTAAATTAATTTTTTCCAACAACTCCTTTAGTTTAGTTTGATCATGAAAATTTCTTAGATTTTCCGTGTTAGGTGAAGATATATTTATTGTTATGTAATCTGCGTATTCATGGAATGTTTCAAAGTTAATAAGATAATCATTAAGCCTATCTTGGGTATCTTTATTGGGTCCTATATTTATTCCTAGAATCCCTCTTTTTGGATTATTTTCAATTCTACCTAATGCACTCTTTGATCCTTTGTTGTTAAATCCTAGTCTATTTATTAGCGCCTCATCTTCTACAAGTCTAAAAACTCTCGGTTTTGGATTACCATATTGAGGAAGAGGAGTAATTGTGCCAACCTCTACAAAACCAAACCCTAATTTAAATAAAGAATTATAAACCTCAGCATTTTTATCAAATCCAGCAGCCATTCCTATTGGATTGGGTATTTCTTTGTTAAATAATTTTGTAGTAAATAAACTGTCACTTAAATTATTATCAAAAATATCAGGAACAATGTTTAGTTTTAAACTTTTGATTGCTAAATTATGGGCTGTTTCTGGATCTAATTTGAATAGTAAAGATCTAAAATTTGAAAACATTATTCTAACTTACTTTTTATAAGTTCTTTAGTTTCATTTACACCAAAAAAACTTATAAAAAATCCCATTCTTGGTCCATTTTCATCTCCAAATACAACTTCATAAATTAGTTTGAACCAATCTCTTAAATTTTCAGCATAACCGTTTTCTTTTCCAGCAGTATAAATTTCTGTTTGAATATCTTCCGGTTTCATACTGTCATCACATTTCTCAAGTTTTTCAATTAAAGCTCTCAAAGCAATTAATTCTTTTTCATCAGGTTTTTTATATTTTTTTTGTGATTTAATTACATCGTTAAAATATTTAATTGCATAACTTACAAGTTTGTCAAATATAGGATGATTTTTTTCATCTATATCTTTTTTGTATTTTTTTACAAACTTCCACAACAATTCTTTAGAGTCTGCATTACTTGTCTCTACTAAGTTTAATAACATTGAAAATGACATAATCATATTTTCTTTTGGTATCTTTCCATTATGAACATGCCAAACGGGATTCATTAAAGTTTGTAGCTCGTTTTGAGTCTTTGCTTTTTCAATAAAATCTAAATACTCATCAACTGCTTTTGGAACAATTTCTTTATAAAGTTTTTTAGCTCTTTTTGGATTTTGATACATATACAATGAAAGACTTTCTGGTGATGCGTAATCTAACCATTGTTCAATGGTAATTCCATTTCCCTTAGATTTTGAAATTTTTTCACCTTTTTCATCTAAAAATAATTCATATGCAAAACCTGAAGGATTTTTTTTACCCAAAAGTTTGATTATTTTTGTAGATAAAATAGCACTCTCAATTAAATCTTTACCATACATCTCAAAGTCAATATCTAGAGCATACCACCTCATTGCCCAATCTACTTTCCATTGAAGCTTACAAGCACCATCTAATATTGATGTTTCAAGTTTTTCACCATTATTATCAAAAATGATCGTAGAATTTTTATTATCAAACTCTAATACAGGTATTTCTAAAACTTTTCCTGTTTTAGGGCAGATAGGTAAAAAAGGACTATATGTTTTTTGTCTCTCTTTACCAAGAGTTGGTAAAATAATATTCATAATACCATCGTAATTTTCAAGAATAAGTTTCAAAGTATTATTGAAATGGCCTGACTTATAAAGTGACGTAGAACTTTTAAAAGAATAATTGAATTTAAAGCTATCCAAAAATGTTTTGAGTTTTTCGTTATTATGTTCCCCAAAACTTTGAAACTTTTCAAAAGGATCTGGCACTTGTGTTAATGGCTTATTCAAATTTTCTTTTAATAAATTTTGGTTTGGAACATTTTCTGGAACTTTTCTTAGACCATCCATATCATCAGAGAAGGTGATAATCTCTGTTGGTAAATCTGTTAATTGTTTTAAAGCATTTACCATCATTGAAGTTCTTGCAACTTCTCCAAAAGTTCCAATATGAGGAAGTCCACTAGGACCATATCCAGTTTGAAGAGTTATTTTGCCTTTTTTTTCTATTAATGCCTTTCGTTCTCTAAGCATTTTTTTTGCCTCAACAATTGGCCATGCATTTGTTTTATCTAAATTTTCTTTATTAATCATTGAATTCTCTAATTAATACTATTTAAGAAGTAATTACCATTTCTTATAGAGTTGAAATTTATTTACCATAAAATATGATTCTTTCAAAATGAGTAATTATAAAACTGTTTTTTTTACTTTAGGAATTTTACAAATAATACTGGGTATATCGATGATCATACCTGTTTTTGTACAAATTTTATTTTCAGAACTAGATTCTTCATTTATTGGCGCATCAATAGTAACAATTATCTTTGGTTCTCTATTTTTTTTATCAAATTTAGATCATGATAAAAAATTAAATCTTCAACAAGCTTTTTTACTTACTGCTTTATCTTGGTTAAGCATTGCAGTGTTTGGTTCGATACCCTTTTTACTTTCTTCAATGAATCTATCAATAACAGACTCTTTTTTTGAAAGTATGTCAGGAATTACTACAACTGGTTCAACAATCATTTCAAATTTAGAAATAGCTCCTAGAAGTATTTTATTTTGGCGAGCAATTTTACAATGGCTTGGTGGAATTGGTATAATTGTTATGGCAATTACTTTAATGCCAATTATGAATGTTGGAGGTATGCAGCTTTTTAGAATATCTAGTAACGACTCTTCTGAGAAAATTTTACCAAAATCAAAAGAAATAGCTTTAAGGTTAATCTATATATATTCAATTTTAACAATTTTATGTGCAATATTTTATAAATTATTCGGTATGAGTTATTTTGATAGTTTAACTCACTCAATGACCACTATCGCTACAGGAGGTTTTTCAAATTATAATGAATCAATTGGGTATTTTAATAATGTATATATCGAGATTGTATCTATGATATTTATTATTTTAGGAAGCTTACCATTTATTGCATATATTAGGTTTCTTAATGGAGATCGTCAAATTTTTAAATCAGATAGTCAAATTATTACCTTTTTGAAAATTATTTTATTTTCAATTATTATTCTTGGTCTGTATTTAAGTTTTACTGAAATTGATAAATTTAACTTAAGATCAATTTTCTTTAATGTAATCTCAATTATTTCAGGCACAGGATATGTAAATGATCAATTTGATAATTGGGGAAGCTTTACAATTGTTCTTTTTTTAAGTTTAATGTTTATTGGAGGATGTGCAGGATCAACTACTTGTGGAGTAAAAGTTTTTAGATTTCAAATTTTATATCTTTTTATAGTAAATCAATTAAAAAAAATGATTTACCCTAAAGGAATTTTTGTAATAAAATATGCTCAAAATTCAATTAATGAGAAATTTATTGCATCAATAATTTCATTCATTTTTTTTTATTTTATAATTTTCTTTGGACTATCTGCATTATTATCTTTATCAGGCTTAGATTTCATAACATCAATTTCAGGTGCAGCAACATCTATCTCTAATGTTGGGCCTGGTTTAGGTTCAACTATCGGCCCTAATGGAAACTTTTCAACCCTGCCAGATGTATCCAAATGGATACTTACTGTTGGTATGATTTTAGGAAGGTTGGAATTATTTGCTATTTTGGTATTATTTGTACCAGCGTTTTGGAGAAACTAAAATGATTAAATTAAAGAAACAATCTTTATCAGAAACATTCTCAATTTATTTTGATATAAGAATGTTAAAAATTTTATTACTTGGTGCTATTTCAGGTTTTCCATGGGTATTGATTGGAAGTAGCTTAAGCTTGTGGTTAAAGGAAGATGGACTTAGCAGATCTACAATAGGATGGGCAGGACTTATTTTTGGTGTTTATGCATTTAATTACTTATGGGCACCTTTAGTAGACAGAATTAAAATTCCTTTTTTAACAAATAGAATCGGTCATAGAAGAGGATGGATAGTATTGATGCAAATTTTAATTTTAATTTCATTAATACTTTGGAGTTTGTTAAATCCTACAGAAAACTTAGCAATAGTAATTTCAGTTGGGTTATTAATTGCAATAGCATCTGCAACTCAAGATATAACTGTTGATGCTTTAAGAATTGAACAAATTGGAGAAAATGAAGGTAAATCCATGGCTGCTGGAGCTGCAATGGCAGTTGTTGGTTGGTGGAGTGGATATAAACTTGGAGGCGTAATTTCTTTATTTTCAGCTGAGCTTCTTCAAAATTTAGGTTTTGAAAATTACTGGCAATTAACATTTCTTATTTTGGGTATATTAATTATTTTAATGAACATTGGATTAATGTTTGTTCATGAAGAAAAAAGTAATGTGAGAGAGATTAATCAAAAAACTAATGACGAATTTATTTCAAAGAAACTTGGGAATAAAAATATAATTAACAGTTTTTTAACATGGATTGGTGGAACCATTGGTGGCCCAATTATAAGTTTCTTCCAAAAAAATGGATTTAATATAGCAATTGGTATTCTTGGTTTTGTTTTTTTATTTAAAGTTGGTGAAGCTTTTTTAGGAAGAATGTCTATAGTATTTTATAAAGAAATAGGTTTTAGTAAGTCAGATATAGCTATTTATTCTAAAACTCTAGGTTGGATAACAACTGTAATCTTTACATTGTTAGGTGGTTTATTTGTGATTAGATCAGGAGTTTTAAAAGCAATGTTTTTTGCTGGAATATTAATGGCTAGTACAAACTTGTTATTTACTGTTCTGGCTTGGAGTGGAAAATCAGAACTAATTTTTGCAATAGCAGTTATTTTTGATGATATAGCAGCTGCATTTGCGACTGTAGCTTTTGTTGCTTTTATTTCTTTATTAGTGGATAGAACATATACAGCCACTCAATACGCTTTATTAGCATCTATTGGAACTGCGGGTAGAACTACTCTTGCTTCATCTTCAGGTGCTTTGGTAGATTGGCTTCAAGGAGATTGGGGTGTATTCTTTATAATCACTGCATTAATGGTTATACCTTCATTAATTATTCTATTGTACATAAGAAATAAACTTAACTTAAGTGAAAAATAAGCTCTATTTTAATAGGTCCCTATCTAATTTACATTTAAAACCTTCGAGTAAATCTGAAGTAACATCTCAAATTATTTATGGTGAAAAATTTACTATATTAAAAAAAAATAGAGAATGGATAAAAATTAAATTAAATTTTGACAACTATATTGGATATATAAAAAGTAGAAAATTTGAAAATGCTTTTGAAGCTGAATATAAAATTAAAAATTTAAAAACTAGAATTTTTTTTCTTAAAAAAAATAAATTTGAACGATCTAATCAATATCTTTACTTTGGTTCAAAAATAAGAATTTTAAATAAAAAAAATAACTTTTATGAATTTGAGAAAAATAAATGGATAAATAAAATTTCAATAATTAAGGATCAAAAGATTGATAAAAATTATATTAAAATATTTAAACTATTCTTTAATACTAAATATTTATGGGGTGGAAAAACTGCAATCGGTATTGACTGTTCGGCATTAATTCAAATGTTTTTCTTTCATAATAATAAGTTTTTTCCAAGGGATACAAAAGATCAAATTAAATATTCTAAAGCTAAAATTAGAAAAAAATTTGAAAAAGGAGATATTATCTTCTGGAAAGGACATGTTGCTATTTGCATTAATAGTAAAGAATTAATTCATGCATATGGTCCAAGAAAAAAAGTTCTTACAATGCCTATTAAAGAAACAATTGATTTAATTGAAAAAACGGCAAAATTAAAAGTCAAAAAAATTTGTAATATTAAACAATTTTAATTTCTTCCAAAATCTGGTTTACTTGTATCTTGTTTTAATTGAATAATTTTTGATCTAACTTTTTTTGAGTTAATTAATTTATTAATAAGTCGCTTTTCTTTTTTTTTCATAATATCAGACTTAAAATCAAGCAAATTCTTAATAAATAAATCAATTGCACGAGAAATATTATTTCTATTATTAAAGAAGATATCTCTCCACATAATTTCATTCGAAGCAGCAATTCTAGAAAAATCTCTTAAACCTCCTGCGCTATATTTAATTAAATCAAATTTTTGTTTTTTTTCAAAATCTTGAGCTGATTTTACAAGATTATAAGCAACCAGGTGAGGAAGATGACTTGTAATAGAAAAGATTTTATCATGTTTTTCTGAATTCATTATAACTACTTTTGATCCAATTTTTGTCCAAAACCTTTTTAACTTATTTAATTGTTTTATTTTTGTATCTTTCTCTTTAATTAAAACACACCACTTATTATTAAACATGGAATCTAAACCATTGCTAGGTCCACTTACTTCAGATCCTGCAATTGGATGTCCTGATACCCAGTTTGTTTTTTTTGTCAAAAATTTTTTAATAATTTTTTGACTTTCAATTTTTGAAGATCCAACATCTGTAACTAGATTCTCTAAACTCAAATTTCTATTCAGTCTGTGAATAATATTTTTATACTCACTCATTGGTGTACATAAAATGATCAAATCACATTTAGAAACTGTTTGATCAAACTTTCTAATAATTTTACAGGGTAATTTTAATTTTTTAATTTGTGATAGATATTTTTTTGACTTTTCAAATACATATATATTTTTAGCAATTTTCTTTTTATGAATTTTTCTAACTAAAGATGATCCTAAAAGTCCACAGCCTATTACAAGAATATTTTGCATTAATTAAAAATACTTTCTGTCGCTCTCATAAATTTAGAATTTTCTTTTACAGAACCAATTGTTAATCTCAATCTGTTTTTTATTTTATACCCAGTAAAAGTATTTCTCAAAATTATTCCTTTTGACTGTAGTTTTCTATAAAATCTTTCAGCTGTAATAAAACAATTATCAAAATCTAGAAGTAAGAAATTGGCAGTCACCTCATTTGTATAAATATTAAACTTTGATAAAAAATTTTTTATTTTTTTTGCTTCAGAAATATTATGCTTTATTGATTTATTAATAAAATTTTTATCTTTTAAAGCTGCTTCCGCAGCAAGTTGGGCCATCAAATTAACATTAAACGGTGGTTTAATTTTATTTAATTCCTTTATAATTTTTTTGGAACCATATCCCCACCCCACTCTTAATGATGCTAACCCATAAATTTTAGAAAATGTTCTTAAAATAAAAACATTTTCCTTTGATTTAAACAAATCCAAGCCAGACTTATAGTCTTTGTTTTTCATATACTCATAATAAGCATCATCAACAACAAGAAGAATATTTTTTCTTAATTGATCTCTTAATAATTTTAATTCTTTATAATCTAGATATGTACCTGTCGGGTTATTCGGATTAGCAATGAAAACTATTTTTGTTTTTTTTGTTACTTTTCTTAATATTTCTTTTACTGAAATTTTGTAATTAACTTCTTCAGAAAAAATTACTTTAGCGCCAACAATATTTACGTAAATTCTATACATAAGAAAACTATATCTTGGTACTATTACTTCATCATTAGGATTTAAAAATAACTGGCAAAGCATTTGAATTATCTCATCTGAACCTGCACCACAAATTACTTTATTTTCATCACATGCAAATATTTTTGAAATAGTTTTTCTTAGAGCTTTTGATTGTGGATCTGGATATCGATATAATTTTGAATCTTTTGATTTAATTACATTTTGTGCTTTTGGACTTACTCCTAGAGCTGACTCGTTTGCTGAAAGTTTAATGATATCTTTAAGATTTCTAATTTTGGATTTTCCAGGTTTATATACATCCAGATTCAATTTTTTAAATTTGGGAACACTCATTATTTATAATTATATGTATATTTATTTAAAAATCATACCTACATAAGCTGTTTTTTTAAAAATTGACATAATAATTATCTTCTAGTACAAAATCTTTGCGCTGATTTACCTGAATTGCGAGCGCTTTAAAAAAACCGCTAAAAAAGTTTTTTTCTCACAATTCGTAATCGGCATTAATTTATGATTAATAAAAAAGATATAAAAACGCTGATTGTCAAAAAATCATTAACTTTAGATTGTGGAAGAGTAATTAATGACTTTCCAATAGCTTATGAAACTTATGGAAAACTTAATGAAAGAAAAGATAATGCAATTTTAATATTTCATGCTTTGACTGGTGATCAATATGTTTCTGGTAAAAATCCTGTAACAGACAAAGATGGATGGTGGACTTATGCTGTTGGATCAGGAAAAGCAATTAACACTGATAAATATTTTATCATTTGTGCAAATGTAATAGGTGGATGTATGGGTTCATTTGGACCTAGTCACATTGATCCTGAAACTAACAAAGTTTTTGGAATTAAATTCCCAGTAATTACAATTAATGATATGGTAAATGCACAAGTAAACTTGCTTGATCATTTTAAGATTAATCAATTATTTTCTGTGATTGGTGGATCTATGGGTGGAATGCAGGTTCTCCAATTTGTAAGTAATTTTCCAGATAAAGCCAAAACAGCAATACCAATTGCAAGCACATCTAGTCATTCTGCTCAAAATATTGCTTTTAACGAACTTGGGAGACAATCAATTATGGCAGACTCTGATTGGAAAGAGGGAAATTATCAAAATCAAAACTTAAATCCAGGTAAAGGCTTATCTGTTGCTAGAATGGCAGCACATATTACTTATCTATCAAAAAAAGGTTTGGAGAATAAATTTGGAAGAAAACTTCAAGAAAGAGACGATTTAAAATTTGGGTTTGATGCTGACTTTCAAATTGAAAGTTATTTAAGACATCAAGGGAGTGTATTTGTTGATAGGTTTGACGCTAATAGCTATTTATACATTACAAGGGCGATGGATTATTTTGACTTGCCCAGAAAATTTGGTGGTAATTTATCAAAAGCTTTTGAAAAAACTAAAACAAAGTTTTTTATCATTTCTTTCACATCAGATTGGTTGTACCCAACACAAGAAAATAAAGATATTGTAATTGCACTAAATTCTATTGGAGCAGATGTTGGATTTGCTGAAATTGAGTCAGATAAAGGACACGATTCTTTTTTATTGGATGTACCAGATTTTTTAAATGTACTTAAAAACTTTGTTGATAAATCTTACGAGGAGTTATTAAAATGAAATATGAATTTCAGATCATAACTCAATTAATTAATAAACAAAGTCGAGTTTTGGATGTTGGCTGTGGAGATGGTGGCCTTATGCAATATTTAAAAGAAAATAAAAATGTTGATATACGAGGGCTTGAAATCTCAAAAGCTAATGTAAGAAAATGTATTTCAAAAGGTCTTATAACTATTGAGGGTGATGCCGAGAAAGATTTAATTCAATTTCCTAATAAATCTTTTGATTACGTTATACTAAGTCAAACTTTGCAGGCTTTTCTAAATCCTCAACTTGTGATTAATGAACTTTTAAGAGTTGGAAAACAAGCAATAGTTACAATTCCTAATTTTGGTTTTTGGAAAATTAGATTACATTTACTTTTGAAAGGAACAATGCCTGTTACAAAAACTCTTCCTGATGAATGGTATAACACTCCAAATTTACATATGTGTACAATAAAAGATTTTGTCGAATTTTGTAAAAAAAATAAATTTAAATTAAATAAATCTTTAGCTTTAAATGAAAATAAATTTTCAAACATAAAAGTTTCAAACTTAAATATTAAAAACCTAACATCAAATCTTGGTATATTTGTTTTGGAAAAATAAAATGAAAGTTCATATTATTCCATGCCTAAAAGATAATTATAGCTATATCATTCATGATGAAGCTAATGATTATGCTTGTGTTGTAGATCCTAGTGAAGCAAATCCGATTATTGATTTTATAAAGAAAAAAAATATTCAATTAAAATATATATTAAATACTCACCATCATTATGATCATGTTGGAGGCAATGAATTAATAAAAAAAGAATTTGATGCCAAAGTAATTGGTTTTAATAATGACAAAGAAAGAATACCTTTCATTGATATAACACTAGAAGACCAAGAAATCTGGTCTTCAGATAATTTTACAGCTAAAGTTTTTCATATCCCTGGTCATACTTCTGGTCATATTTGTTTTCATTTTTATAAAGATAATTTTCTTTTTACTGGTGATACTCTTTTTTCATTAGGCTGTGGTCGAATTTTCGAGGGTACGTCTGAACAAATGTTTAATTCTTTAAAGATAATTAAAAGTTTTCCTGAAGAAACATTAATATATTGTGGGCATGAATATACTTTGAAAAACGCTGAATTTTGTTTGCAAAACGATCCTAGCAATAGTGAATTAATCAAAAAAATTAGCAAAATTAATACATTGGTAAAAAAAGGAGAACCTACGATTCCAAGTTCTTTGAAAGAAGAAATTACATGTAATATATTCTTAAAGGCAAAAGATGTAAAAATGTTCTCAAAATTGAGAGATTTAAAGGATAATTTTTAACTTATTCAGCTTGACTAAAGGTCTTCTCAGACTATATTGCGATTACTTAAAATTTCATATTATGTCATACGCAGTAATTAAAACAGGTGGAAAACAATACAAAGTAAAAGCTGGAGAAATCCTAAAAATTGAAAAACTTCAAGACTCTAAGCCAAGCTCAAAGGTAGAATTTAATGAAATTCTTGCTTACGGAGATGACAAAACTATAGAAATCGGTGCTCCAATAATTTCAGGTGCGAAAGTAGAAGCAGAGTTAATTGAAAATAGTAAAAATAGAACTGTATTAATTTTTAAGAAGAGAAGAAGACATAACTCAAGAAGAAAGAATGGTCATAGACAAGAGTTTTCAAAAATTAGAATAAATAAAATTTATTCTAAAGATGGATCAGTATTATCAGAAGCTGAAAAAGCAGTGAAAGTAACAAAAAAAACTGAAAGTAAAGAGGCTTCAAAATAAAAGGTAAATTATGGCAACAAAAAAAGCAGGTGGATCATCTAGAAATGGACGTGATAGTGCCGGTCGTAGACTTGGTGTTAAAAAGTACGGTGGTGAGTCTGTAATCCCAGGAAACATTATAGTTAGACAAAGAGGAACTAAAATTTTTCCAGGTGAAAATGTTGGTATGGGAAAAGATCACTCAATTTTTTCTGTAGTAAAAGGTAAAGTTGTTTTTAAAAAAACAAAATCAGATAGAACATTTGTTTCAGTAAAGCCCAATTAATAGTACAACAATATAATTTGGTTGTATTATGAAATTCTTAGATCAAGTAAAGATATATATTAAAGCTGGAAATGGTGGTGATGGATCACCTAGTTTTCGTAGAGAAAAATTTATTGAATTTGGTGGACCAGATGGTGGAGATGGTGGTAACGGAGGTTCTGTAGTTTTGATATCTGAAAGAAATTTAAATACTTTAATTGATTACAGGTATCAACAACATCACAAGGCCCAAAGGGGTGACAATGGTTCAGGTCAAAATAGAACTGGTAAAGGTGGTGATGATTTAATTTTAAAAGTTCCTATAGGTACTCAAGTTTTTGAAGAAGATAATAAGACACTGATTTACGATTTCAAAAAAGAAGGTGAAAAATTTGTTGCTGCTGCTGGTGGCAAGGGAGGATTAGGTAATACAAGATTTAAAAGTTCTACAAATCGAGCACCTAAAAAATTTACAAAAGGAACTAAAGGTGAAGAATTTACAATTTGGTTACAATTAAAAACAATAGCAGACATAGGGATTATTGGATTACCTAACGCTGGAAAATCAAGTTTGTTAGCAGCTATTACAAATGCAAATCCAAAGATTGCTAATTATAAATTTACAACATTAAATCCTAATTTGGGTGTAGCTCAATATGATGATAAAGAAGTCGTATTAGCAGATATCCCAGGTTTAGTTGAAGGAGCTCACGAAGGAGTAGGTCTTGGGATACAATTTTTAAAACATATTGAAAGATGTAAGTCATTACTACATTTAATTGACATCACAAATCTTGATATAAAAGAGTCATATGATCAGGTTAAAAAAGAGCTTGCCAATTATAGCTCTGAGATGATGAAGAAAAAAGAAATTGTCGTACTTAATAAAACAGACTTGGTTGATAAAGATATAATAGATGAAATTATATTAGAATTTTCAAAAAATATAAATTGTGAGATTATAACTTTGTCTACACTTGATAAAAATTCAATTGCACAACTTAAATCTAAATTAATTAATTATGTCGCTTAAAAATTCAAAAATTACAGTAATTAAAATAGGTTCGTCATTATTAATTGATCATAAAAAAAGAGTGAGAAAAAAGTGGCTTACTAGTTTTGCTGAAGATGTAAAAAATTTAAGAAAATTAAATCAAAAAATTGTAATTGTTAGTTCAGGAGCGATTGCAATGGGTTGTAAAAAAATGAATATTTTAAAAAAAAATTTAAAGCTTGATAAAAGTCAAGCAATGGCATCAATAGGTCAAATCGAATTAATGAATTTATTTTCTGAAATTTTTTCTAAGTTTAAGATAAATATTTCACAAATTTTATTAACTTTGGAAGACACTGAGCAAAGACGAAGATCTATTAATGCAAGGCGTACTTTTGAAAATCTATTTAATCTAAACTATATTCCTGTTGTAAATGAAAATGATACTATTGCTACAAGTGAAATAAAATATGGAGACAATGATCGTTTAGCATCAAGAGTAGCTCAAATAATAAATGCAGACAATTTAGTTCTTTTTTCAGATGTCGATGGTCTTTACACGGATAACCCAAAGAAAAATAATAAAGCAAAACTAATTAAAGAAATTAAAGATATAGAACAAGATCTTACGGGAGTGAATATTAAAGGGATAAATGAGTACGGAAGTGGTGGTATGAAAACAAAAATTGAAGCTGCAAAAATTTGTCAACTTTCAGGAAGTAATATGATTATTGCTAATGGTCTCAAAAATAATCCAATACAAAATATCTTGAATGGAGATAATTACACTTTATTTGTTTCTAAATTATCAAAATTAGATGCTAGAAAAAAATGGATCTTAAGTTCAATTTCACCTAAAGGTTCTGTTATAATTGATGAAGGAGCGAACAAAGCTCTTGGTAATGGCAAAAGCTTATTAGCTGCAGGAATAAAAAAAGTGGTTGGAAAATTTAATAAAGGAGACCATATCAAAGTGCTTAATAAAAGAGAAAGAGAGATTGCAAGAGGCTTGGCATCTTTTTCATCAGACGAAATAAAGAAAATTCTCGGCAAACATTCAAACGAAATAGAAAAAATTTTAGGTTATGTATCTAAATCTGAGGTAATTCATAAAGATGATATGGTTGAAATAATATGAAAAAAGAACTTTTGAAAATTGGTTACAATTCCAAAATTGCTTTACAAGAAAATTTAAGTGAAAAAGTAAAAAATAAAGTTCTAAACGACTATTTTTTATTAATAAAGAAAAATAAAACTAAGATCATAATTTCTAATAAAAAAGATATCAATTTTGCAATTAAAAAAGGGATTAAAAATAATTTAATTGAAAGATTAAAGCTTGATGAAAAAAAAATAGATCAAATATTATTCTCTATTAAAAAAATAATTAAGTTAAAAGATCCATGTAATAAAGTATTGGAAACTTGGAAAAGACCAAATGGACTTAAAATTTCAAGAGTATCAATCCCTTTAGGTATAATGGGTGTGATCTATGAAAGTAGACCTAATGTGACTTGTGATGTCTCATCATTATGTTTCAAGTCTGGTAATGCTGTAATTTTAAGAGGAGGTTCTGAAGCCATAAATACTAATAAAATACTTTCAGATCTTTTTAGAAAATCTCTCGAAAAAAATAATATTAATAAAAATTATGTTCAATTTATAAATTCAAAAAATAGAGGCTTTGTCGATTTAATGTTATCAAAGATGCAAAATTATATTGATGTTATTGTTCCGCGTGGTGGAAAAACATTAGTTCAAAAAGTTCAGAAATTATCAAAAATACCTGTAATAGGTCATCTAGAAGGAATCTGCCATACTTACATTGATAATGAAGTAAATATGAAAATGGCTTCAAATATTATTTTTAATTCAAAAATGAGAAATACCGCTATATGTGGAGCTACAGAAACTTTTTTAATTCATGAAAAAATTTCTGAAAACAATATCAATTTTATCTTCAAAAAATTATACGATAATAAATGTAAATTGATAGGAGATACAAAATTCAAGAAAAAATTTAAAGGTAAAGTAAAATTAGCTAAGAACAAAGATTGGATTACTGAGTATTTATCTCCAACTGTTTCGATCAAGACTGTTAAGAATATTGATGAAGCAATTATTCATATAAATAAATTTGGTACTATGCATACAGACTCCATCATTACAAAAAATAATAAAAAAGCTAAAAAATTTTTAACAAAAGTAAAAAGTTCAATAGCGATGCACAACACATCCACTCAATTTGCTGATGGTGGGGAGTTTGGCTTTGGTGGTGAGGTTGGTATTTCAACTAATAAATTACCCCCAAGAGGACCTGTAGGACTAAATCAATTAGTATCTTATAAATATGAAATTAAAAGTAATGGTGCAATCAGAAATTAAGAATAAAATTGGAGTTCTTGGTGGATCATTTGACCCTCCACATAAAGGTCATTTGGCCATTTCTGTTGAAGCAAAAAAAAGATATAATTTAAGAAAAATTATCTGGGCTATTACTGAAAAAAATCCTTTTAAAAATAAAAGTGAAAATTCTTTATCCAAAAGAATAAAAGATTGTAAAAAATTAACGATCAAAAAAAAATATATTCAAATAAAATTTTTAGAAAAAGTAATTAAGTCAAATAAAACTATTGATTTAATAAATTTTTTAAAAAAAAGTTCGAATTCAGAGATATATTTTATTATGGGTGCGGATAATTTAATCAATTTCCACAAATGGCACAAATCTAAAGAAATTTCAAAAAAATGTAATATATTGGTCTTTGATAGACAGGGTTATAAAAGAAAATCATTAAAATCAAAGACTTACATAAATAAAAATCCTAATAATTTAGAATTCATTGAATTTAAGAAGGTTAACATTTCATCTTCTCAATTAAGAAAAATTTGATAATCTAAATTTAATTAATGGATAAAATTGATTCTCTCAAACAAGTCGTTATTGACACGCTTGATCAAAACAAAGCTCAGGACATAATTAGTATTGATCTAAAAGACAAAAGTTCAATGGCTGATTATATGATAATTGCGAGTGGAACTTCCTCAAGGCATATTCAAGCTCTATCCGAGCAAGTTTTAGAAAAATTTAAATCAAATGGGCTAATAGACTCTCGTATAGAAGGTAAAGAAAGTTCTGAATGGAAATTGGTAGATGGTATTGATTTAATTGTTCATATTTTTCATCCTGAAAAACGTAAATTTTATGAGTTAGAAAAAATGTGGTCTGAACTCATTCCAAAAGAAAAAGTAATGATATGAAAAAAGTTTATTTATTTACCCTAGCTTTATTTTTATTTTTAAATTCAACTTTAGCAATTTCAAGTGAAAGCGATATTTATAAAAAAATTGATCTTTTTGGAGAAGTGCTCGAAAAAATTAATGAAGAATATGTTGAGGATATCAATCAATCTGAAAGTATGGATTCTGCAATTAATGGGCTTCTTCAATCTTTAGACCCATATTCTGCATATTTGTCACCAGAAAATTTTGAAGAAATGCAAACTGAGACTAGTGGTGAATTTGGTGGATTAGGAATAGAAGTTAGTATGGAGGCTGGTGTTGTAAAAGTAATCACACCATTAGATGATACGCCTGCATCAAGAGCAGGATTAAAAGCAGGAGACTACATTGTAAAAATTAATGATACACAAGTTCAAGGAAAAACTCTTACTGAAGCTGTAGAAATTATGCGAGGACCAGTTGGTTCTGATATTGAATTAACAATTAGAAGACGAGGAGTTAAGAAAGCATTAACATTCACTTTAACTAGAGAAATAATTGAAATTCAATCTGTAAAATCAGATTTGCTTGATAAAAATATTGGATATTTGAGATTAACTTCGTTCAACGAGAATAGCGCTCAACAAATAAAAAAAAGAATTAATGATCTTAACAATGAAAAAAAGCTTAAAGGATTTATATTAGATCTACGAAATAATCCTGGTGGACTTCTTTCACAAGCAATTAAGATCACAGATTATTTTTTAGATAATGGTGAAATTGTTTCTACAAAAAGCAGAAAAGCATCTGAAAATAGAAAATGGTTTGCAAGAGATGGTGATTTAACTGCGGGTAAACCGCTAATAGTATTAATTAACTATGGTTCAGCTTCAGCCTCAGAAATTGTTGCTGGAGCTTTAAAAGATCATAAAAGAGCAATTATTTTAGGTGAAAATAGTTATGGAAAAGGATCGGTACAATCCATTATTCCTTTGAGAAATGAAGGTGCAATAAGATTAACAATCGCAAAATATTATCTTCCTTCTGGTACTTCGATTTCTGAAGTTGGTGTAACACCTGATATTGAAATTAATGAAGAAGGAAATGAGTTTAAAATAAAAACTGAAACTGACAATCAACTAAATTACGCATTAAAACTTCTTAACGGTTAATGAAGAAAGAATTTCAAGATCTACCTTATAGAAGTGGTGTTGGTATTGTTGTTTTGAACAAAAATAATAAAGTTTTTGTAGCTAGAAGAATAGACAATCCTAAAAATTTTTGGCAAATGCCTCAAGGTGGTGTAGATAAAAATGAAGATTTCTTAACTGCTGCGTTTAGAGAATTAGATGAGGAAACAAGTATAAAATCTGTTGAGCTAATCAAAGAGTTAGATGGATTTATTACTTATAATCTACCAGATAATCTTTTAGGAATAATATGGAAAGGTAAGTATAAAGGGCAAACGCAGAAATGGTTTGTAATGAGATTTATTGGAGAAGATAGTGAAATCAACATAAATACAAAACATCCAGAATTTTTGGAGTGGAAGTGGGTTGAGCTTAGTGAAATTACAAAATTAGTTGTTAATTTTAAGCTAGATTTATATCAGGAAGTTCAAAGAAAAGTTGAAAAAATTATTAATTGATAGTTTTTAAAACTTCAATTTTTTGATCAATAATAAATTTAGCTTGATCAGTTATTTCTGCGTTATTTGACGCTTCCTCTGCAGATTTTAACATCTCTGCTTTCTTTTCACCATTCATATCTTTCATATTAAAGATGGAACTTGTTAGAATTGAAAGATTGTTATCTTTAAATTCAACAATTCCATCCTCAACATAAAAACTTTCTTCACCAGATTTAGAGTTAACTTTTATGATCCCTGGTTTTAAAAATGAGATAATAGAAATATGATCTTTCAAAATACCCATTTCACCTTCATAGGCTGGAACTATCACCTCAGTAACATCCTCTTTTGAAAGAAAAGATTGCTCTGGATTTACTATTTCTATTTTAAACTCTTCACTCATTAAGCTGCAGCTTCTTTTTCCATCTTCTCTGCTTTTTCTATGGCTTCTTCAATTGTTCCTACCATGTAAAAAGCGGCTTCTGGTAAATGATCATATTCACCTCTGCAAATAGCTGCAAAACCTTTAATTGTAGATTCTAGATCTACCAATTTACCAGGTGATCCTGTGAATACTTCTGCTACAAAGAATGGCTGAGATAAAAATCTCTGTATTTTTCTTGCTCGTGCAACAATTAATTTATCTTCTTCAGATAATTCATCCATTCCAAGAATGGCAATAATATCTTGTAAAGACTTGTATGTTTGAAGTACTTTTTGAACTTCTCTAGCAACTCTGTAATGTTCGTCTCCAACAATTCTTGGGTCCAATATTCTTGAAGTAGAATCTAGTGGATCTACTGCTGGATAAATACCAATCTCTGCTATTTGCCTTGATAATACTGTAGTAGCATCAAGGTGAGCAAATGATGTAGCAGGAGCTGGGTCAGTCAAGTCATCCGCAGGCACATAAATAGCTTGTACAGAAGTAATTGAACCCTTGTTAGTTGTTGTAATTCTTTCTTGTAAGTTACCCATATCAGTAGCTAATGTAGGCTGATATCCTACTGCTGAAGGAATTCTTCCTAAAAGAGCTGATACCTCTGATCCTGCTTGAGTAAATCTGAAAATATTATCAACGAAAAATAATACATCTTGACCTTCTTGATCTCTAAAATATTCAGCAACAGTTAATCCTGTTAAAGCAACTCTCGCTCTTGCTCCTGGAGGTTCGTTCATTTGTCCATAAACTAATGCAGCTTTTGAGCCAGCTCCATCTTTTTTAATTACTCCAGACTCTATCATTTCATGATAAAGATCATTCCCTTCTCTAGTTCTTTCTCCAACGCCAGCAAAAACTGAAAAACCACCATGCGCTTTTGCAACGTTGTTGATTAATTCCATAATAAGTACTGTCTTACCTACACCTGCACCACCAAATAATCCAATTTTACCACCCTTTGCATAAGGCGCTAAAAGATCGATTACTTTAATTCCAGTAACTAGAATCTCAGTTTCAGTCGATTGGTCATTAAATTCTGGAGCAGCTCTGTGAATTGGCCAAGTCTCTTTAGTTTTAACTTCTCCTCTTTCATCAATAGGTTCACCGACTACATTTATAATTCTTCCTAAAGTTTCAGGACCTACAGGAACTTGAATTGGAGCATTTGTGTTTACTACTTCATCACCTCTTTTAAGACCTTCAGTTGCGTCCATTGCAATTGTTCTTACAGTAGTTTCACCTAAGTGCTGTGCTACTTCTAAAACAAGTCTGTTATCTCCATTTTTACATTCTAATGCAGTTAAAATTTCTGGTAACTCTCCTTCAAATTTAACGTCTACTACGGCTCCAATAACCTGTGTAATTATTCCTTTGCTCATAATTATAAACTCTCTGCTCCTGATATGATTTCTATTAGTTCTTTTGTAATTGCTGCTTGACGGCTTCTATTGTACTCAATAGTTAGCTTATCAACCATTTCACCTGCGTTTCGGGTTGCATTATCCATTGCACTCATTCTTGACCCTTGTTCGCTAGCTGAATTCTCTAACATTGCCTTAAATATTTGTGTTGAAATATTTTTTGGCAATAAATTGCTTAAAATTTCATCTTCATCTGGTTCAAACTCATAACTACTACCATCTAACTCATCATCTTTTTTGTCAGCTTCCAGAGGTATGATTTGTTGGGCTTGAGGTATCTGAGTAATTACATTTTTAAATTGATTATAGAATATTGTGCAAACATCAAATTCTTCTTTTTCAAATTTCTCTATTATCATTTTACCAACTTTATCTGCATCAAAATAATTTACATTTTTTGAATTTTTAAAAGAAATGTTCTCAATTATCTTGTCTCCAAAAGTTCTCTTTAATTGATCATTGCCTTTTGAACCCACAGTAATAATTTTTAACTCCTTACCCTCTTCACTTATTTTTGAGAAATATGCTTTAGCCTTTTTAATTATGTTTGTATTAAAACCACCACACAAACCTCTGTCAGAAGTCATTACAACACATAAATGTATTTTATCACTCCCTGTTCCAGATAATAATTTTGGAGCATTCTCTTTATCAGATATACCATTAGATAAGTTTAAAATGACGTTATTCATTTTTTCCGAATATGGTCGTCCCCTCTCTGCACTATCTTGAGCTCTTCTTAACTTTGCAGCTGCAACCATTTTCATAGCTTTTGTTATCTTTTGCGTAGATTTTACACTAGCTATTCTTTTCTTCAGATCGTCTAAACTTGCCATTTTTGATTATTTTAAGCTTTCTTTTAATTGTTTAACTAGATCCACAAGAAGTTTTTCAGTATCCTCTTCAAGTTTACCCGAGCTTTGAATAGACTCAATTATCTCTGGTTTATCTGATTTACACTTCTCAATAATTTTTGTTTCAAAGTTTGCGATATCTTTAAGTTCAATATCATCTAAATATCCCTTTACTCCACAGAATACTGAAATTACCTGTTCTGCCACAGTCATAGGTGAATATTGTTTTTGCTTAAGTAACTCTGTTAATTTTGATCCTCTATTTAGAAGTTGCTGAGTAGATGCATCTAGATCAGATCCGAATTGAGCAAAAGCTGCCATCTCTCTATACTGAGCTAATTCAAGTTTCATAGATCCTGAAACCTTTTTCATGGCCTTTGTTTGAGCAGATGATCCAACCCTTGATACGGATAATCCAACGTTAATTGCAGGTCTAATTCCTTGGTTAAATAATTCTGTTTCCAAAAAAATCTGACCATCTGTAATTGAGATTACATTAGTTGGAATAAACGCAGAAACGTCACCACCCTGAGTTTCAATGATTGGTAATGCTGTTAAAGAACCACCACCATGTTCATCACTTAGTTTTGCAGCACGTTCTAATAATCTACTATGCAAATAAAAAACGTCACCTGGATAAGCTTCCCTTCCTGGAGGTCTTCTTAAAAGAAGTGACATTTGTCTATAAGCAACTGCTTGTTTAGACAAATCATCATAAATGATTAAAGCATGCATACCATTATCTCTAAAGAACTCTCCCATTGCACAACCAGTATAAGGAGCTAAAAATTGCAATGGAGCTGAGTCAGATGCAGTGGCAGCAACAATCGTTGTGTATTCCATTGCCCCAGCTTCTTCTAGAGTTTTTTGTATCTGTCTAACAGTTGATCTCTTCTGTCCTACCGCAACGTAAATACAATATAATTTTTGTTTTTCGTCACCAGACTCGTTAATTTTCTTTTGGTTAATAATTGCATCAATTGCAACTGCAGTTTTACCTGTTTGTCTGTCACCAATAATTAATTCCCTTTGTCCTCTTCCGATTGGCACCAAACTGTCAATTGACTTTAAACCTGTTTGCATTGGTTCACTCACAGATTTTCTTGGAATAATACCAGGTGCTTTTACTTCAACTCTAGTTTTCTTAACGTTCTTATCAAATGCACCTTTGCCATCTATTGGATTTCCTAAACCATCAACAACTCTTCCTAATAATTCTTTTCCTACTGGCGTATCAACAATATTTCCAGTTCTTTTAACAACGTCTCCTTCTTTAACGTTTCTGTCATCACCGAAAATTACAACACCAACATTTTCACTTTCTAAGTTTAGGGCCATTCCTTTTGAACCATCAGAAAATTCGACCATTTCTCCGGCCTGAACATTATCTAGTCCATATATTCTAGCAATACCATCTCCAACTGATAAAACTTGTCCTACTTCTGATACTTCGGCTTTATCTCCGAAATCTTTAATTTGCTCTTTTAATATCTTTGTCACTTCTGAAGGATTTATTTCCATTTATGCCTCTATCATTCTATTTTCGATTTGTTGTAGTTTATTTTTGATGGAAGTATCAACCATTGTACTGCCCACTTGTACAATTAAACCTCCAATTAAACTTTTGTCATGTTTATAGTTTAATTTTATTTTTGAACTAAAATTTTTTGTTAGCTCATCAGTAATTTTGTTTAATTCATCACCTGAAAGTTCTTTTGCAGATTTTAATTCAGCTTTAAGTTCGCCTCTTTTTTCTGAACAAATTTCAACAAAACCTTTCATTATTTGCTCAACATAAAAAAATCTTCTTTTATTCACTAAAAATACCAGAAAGTTTTTAATCAAATCATCTAATTTAAAATTATCAGAAATTTTTGTGATAACTTTTACTAGGTCATCTTGGTTAGTAGTTGGATCTTTAATTAAATTATTAAAATCTTTACTTGCGGTAATTAATTTTAAAATTGCATTAATTTGTTCTTCAATTACATCTAATTTTTTTGACTCATCTGATAACTCAAACAAAGCTAGAGCATATCTTTTTGAAGAAGTATTTGAAAAATCGCTATTCGAACTCAATTTGTTTACCTATTAATGAAGTAATTTTATTTAAAAAACACGGTTTAATTAACATATGGTCGGCGTATCTTCAAGTCGCACATTATGTCAAAAAGTCTTTTTTTAAGCCATTAATTGAAGGTTATTGGATCAACATCAACTGAAAGTTTTATTCCAACTGGAAACTTATATTTTGAGATTATTTCTGATAATGAATTTTGTAATTTTATAGTTTTAGAGCCTCTAATTAAATATCTTATCCTAAATTTCCCTTGGATTTTATAGATAGGAGCATTCACGGGTCCTAATATTTTTCCTGAAATTTTATTTTGAAGAGACTCTTTTAGTTTAAAAGATTCTTTTTCTAATTTTGTCTGATCGTTTCCAGATAAAATTAAAGAAATAAATCTTTGAAATGGAGGTAGGTTGTTTGTTTTTCTAATTTGAATTTCTTTATCTAAAAAAATTTCTGGATTTTCATTTGTTAAATCTGAAACCATCTTAATATTTTTATTATAAGTTTGAAAATATACAGTTGCAGGATTACCAGTTCGACCAGCTCTCCCTGAAAGTTGATGATATAATTGTAAATTTTTTTCAGCACCTCTCAAATCATGTCCTTGTGTTGAAAAATCAATATCAACTACAACTATGCAATTGAGACTTGGAAAATGAAAACCTTTCGAAATAAGTTGTGTTCCAATTAAAATTTCAATTTTATTGTTGATAATTTTTTCTAATTTTTCTTTAGAACTTTTTTTATTCATTGTATCGCTTGAGAAAATCTCAATAGATCTTTTTGGAAACTTTTTCTTAACTTCTTCGTAGATTCTTTCAACCCCAGGTCCACTAAAATAATAATCACATTTTCCATCTTCATTACAATCTCTATTTAAAGAAGTTTTGTGGCCACAGTAATGACATAAAAGATTATTTGATGATTTATGGTAAACTAAATTAATCGAACAAAAAGGGCATTCAAATTTTTTAAAACATTTTTTACATATTACATTTGGTGAAAATCCTCTACGATTTAAGAAGAATAAAATTTGATCTTTCTTATCTAAATGTTCATTTACTCTATTTATAATTTCATTTGATAACCATGATTGTTTTTCTAATTTTGTATTATTTAAATTAATTATTTCATATTTTGGTAAAGAAGCATCTTTGTATCTTTTTTTTAATTTTGAAACTGAATATTTTTGTTTTTTTATATTTTCAAAAGTTTCGACTGAGGGAACTGCTGTAACTAAGTTAACAGGAATATTTTCATAAGAAGCTCTTAAAATTGCCATATCTCTTGCATGATAAATAACACCTTCATCTTGTTTAAATGATTGATCATGTTCCTCATCAATAATAATCATCTTTAAATTTTTAAACGGCAAAAACATTGATGACCTCGCACCAATAACAACTTTAATCTTTCCTGTTGCAATACCATTCCAGATAGTTTCCTTTTTTTTCTTTGAAATTCCTGAATGCCAAATAGCTGGTTTAAAACCAAAAAATTCATAAAACTTTTTTTCAAACTGATTAGTTAATCCAATTTCTGGTAACAATATTAAACCTTGATTATTATTAGATAAAATTTCTTTTAATGCATAAAAATAAACAATAGTTTTTCCAGATCCTGTTGTTCCCTGTAACACATGAACTCTAAATCTATCATTTAATTTATTTATTTCTTTGAGTGATTCATGTTGTTCATCATTTAATTC
The DNA here is from genome assembly GCF_052049935.1 of Candidatus Pelagibacter sp. Classification (GTDB taxonomy): domain Bacteria; phylum Pseudomonadota; class Alphaproteobacteria; order Pelagibacterales; family Pelagibacteraceae; genus Pelagibacter. The sequence goes on from NZ_JBNGZA010000003.1 coordinate 36,106, forward strand.
AAAATTTAATGGATTTTGTAACTTTTCAAATTCTTCAAGTTTTTTTAGATCTACTTTTTCTATAGCGTTGCTACTCAATAATAGTAATTTTAATGACATCCCTTTTGGAATTAAATTATAGTCAGAAAAACTATTCAAAAACTGAATAAAATTTTTATTTAATTTAGGTAAATTTAATTTTTTAATAATCTTTTTTACTTTAAAATTTTTGTTACTCTTTTTTTCAAATTCATTCCAAACAATACCTGTCATTTTTGACTTACCAAATGGAACCTCTACATAATCTCCAATATCTAATTTAATATCACTTTCATAAGTAAATGGATGATTGAAAATATTAGGTAAAAGAATTGGAAATTTCATTCTTATGATAATAAGTCTATATTTTTACTACTGAAACCTCTGAATCAAGTTTATCCCTCCATACCACAATTGATAAACATTTATCTTCTTGCGTTGTTAATGAGTGAGGTTGAAAACTTTTGTGAAATCTAGCTTGATTTGGTCCCAAAATTTCTGATTTATCTCCATAACTCTCAAATTTCGCCTTACCACTTAATACAAAATATATTTCTTCCGCTTCATGATGATGCCACGTGTAAAATGTGTTTTTATCAAAAAATATAAAATAAACACTTATTTCATTTGATATAAAAATACCTTCGGGACCAATAAACTCAAAATAACAAAAGTTTTCCAAAAATTTTTTTCCTACATCTTTTTCACTGTAATTTTGCTTCCAATTAATTTTTGGAGAAAGTTCTCTAATCAAATTATGAATATTGCTATTTTTTTTGGTATTTATTTTCCAATTATAAAATTTTTTTGCAGATTTAATGTAATTACTTTTTACATTATTGAAATTTAAAGCCTGAGGTAATTCAACAAAATTTGATAGTATTGAATTTTTTCCCCATAAAAGATCTAATTCATTGTATATATTATTGAATAAATCACTATTCATAACAATTCAAAAAAATATCCTAATAATAGCTAAATTAAAAGTTAATGATTTATATATTTTAAATTAAGAATGTATTGCTCTTTTGTCTACAGACAGCGCGGCTTCTTTCACGGCTTCTGAAAAAGTTGGATGTGCATGACAAGTTCTAGCTATGTCTTCAGAGCTTGCACCAAATTCCATTGCTACACCTATTTCTGCAATTAGCTCACCTGCGTGAGGTCCAATTATATGAGCACCTAAAACTCTATCTGATTTTTCATCAGCTAAAATTTTTACAAAACCCTCTGCATCGTCAATAGCTTTTGCTCTAGAGTTCGCCATAAATGAAAACTTACCTATTTTATAACCAATATTATTTTCTTTTAGTTGCTCTTCTGTTTTTCCAATAGAAGCAACTTCTGGTGTCGTATAAACTACTCCTGGAATTGTTTCATAGTTAACATGGCCGGATTGACCTGCAATAATCTCAGCAACAGCTATACCTTCGTCTTCAGCTTTGTGAGCTAACATTGGTCCTTGTATTACGTCACCTATTGCATAAATATTGTTCATATTTGTTCTAAAGTTTTTATCAGTTTTTACTCTGTTTTTTTCATCAAGTTCTACACCTGTAACATCTAAGTTTAATCCATTAGTGTTTGCTTTTCTACCCACAGAAATTAGAACAACATCACAATCAAAATCTTTTTTGCTACCATCTTTATCTGTAGTAGAAACAACAGCGCTACTATTATTTTTATTAATTTTTTCCACTTTATGTTGCATATGAAAAGTAATTCCTTGTTTCTTTAATATTTTCATAAATTCTTTTGAAATCTCATTATCCATTCCAGGCGTAATATAATCTAAAAATTCTACAACATGAACTTCTGACCCAAGTCTTGACCAAACTGATCCCATCTCTAAACCAATATATCCGCCACCAACTACAACCATTTTTTTTGGAACTTTATTTAATTTTAATGCACCTGTAGATGAAACGATTATATCTTCATCAAATTCTATTCCTGGAAGTGATACAGGCACAGAACCTGTAGCTATGACAGTTTTTTCAGCCTCAATTAAAGTTTCATCTCCTTTTTCGTCTTTAATTAAGATTTCATTTTGTGACTTAAAACTTCCATGACCTTTAAAGTAAGAAACTTTATTTTTCTTCAATAAGAACTCTACTCCTTTTGTAAGAACAGTTACTGCTTTATCCTTACTCTTCATCATTTTCTCTAAATTCAATTTAACTTCACCAACTTCTATACCTTTGTTTGATAAAGATTTAACTTTATGAAATTCTTCAGATAAATTTAATAAACTTTTTGAAGGAATGCATCCAACGTTAAGACATGTTCCGCCTAAAGATCCTCTAGATTCTATACATGCAGTTTTTAAACCTAATTGAGCCAATCTAATTGCGCAAACATATCCACCAGGACCACCACCTATAACAACTGCTTGAAATTTTTCTGCCATTTAAATATCTAAAAATAACCTTCTTGGATCTTCTAAGTTTTCTTTTACCATTTTTAAAAAAGAGACTGATTCTTTTCCATCAATAATTCTGTGATCATAAGATAACGCTAAATACATAATTGGTCTTATTTTAATTTCTCCATCTACAACAACAGGTCTTTCTACAATATTGTGCATTCCTAGAACTCCAGATTGAGGCAAATTTAATATTGGTGTTGATAGCATTGATCCATATACACCTCCATTACTGATTGTAAATGTACCGCCTTGTAAATCCTCAATCGTTAATTTTCCATCTCTAGCTTTTTCAGAAATTACTTTAATATTTTTTTCGATGTCCGCGAAAGATAGTTCGTCTGCATTTCTTAAAACTGGCACTACAAGTCCTTTGTCTGTTCCAACAGCAAAACTAATATTGTAGTAGTTCTTGTAAATGATTTCCTCTCCATCAATTTCTGCATTTACTGCTGGGAATGTTTTTAAAGCTGCAACACAAGCTTTTACAAAAAATGACATAAATCCTAATTTAATTCCATATCTGCTTTGAAAATCTTCTTGATTCTCTTTTCTCATTTCCATTATGCCTGTCATATCAACTTCATTGAATGTAGTTAACAATGCTGCATTTTCTTGAGCCTGCTTTAATCTCTTCGCTATAGTTAATCTTAGTCTGCTCATTTTGATTCTTTCTTCTTCACCAAATTGAGCTTTTCTTTCAGAAGGTGGTGGGTTTGCACCCATCAAACTAATAAGGTCTCCTTTTAAAACTCTTCCATCTTTTCCAGAACCTCTAACTCTACTTAGATCAATATTTTTTTCTTCTACCATTTTTCTCACTGCTGGAGATAAAACCTGGTTAGAATTATTTAAATTTTTTGGAGATTTTGGTTCTTTAACTTCTTTTGTTAATCTTAAAGGAGCATCTTCTTCTTTTTGTTTTTCTACCTTAACTTCTTTTTTCTTTGGTGTTTCTAAATTTACAACATTATTTTCTTTTTTAATTTCTGGTTCTTTTTTCACTTGGGGTTGTTTTGGAGATGGAGCAGATCCATTTTGACTAATAGACCCTAATAGAGCCCCAACCTCAACTGTTGATCCATCTTTTGAAACTATTTCACTTAAAACACCATCTATTGGTGAAGGCACTTCTAAATTTACTTTATCTGTTTCTAATTCTACGATAGGCTCATCTGCTTCAACATGATCGCCCTCTTTTTTTAACCATTTAGCAACGGTGGCTTCAGTAATACTTTCACCTAAAACAGGAACAACAATTTTTTCACTCATTTAATTTTATTCAAATACTTTTTTAATAATTTCTTGTTGTTGTGCAATATGCCTTTTAGCATATCCAGTTGCAGGAGATGCATCTGGGCTTCTTCCAATATAAGAAATTTGGTTATTATTAGCCTTAATGTTGTCTAATGTCCATTGAATATAATCTCTAACTGAAAACCATGCGCCCATATTTTTTGGTTCCTCTTGACACCAGTAAAATTTAGCAGAATTTGCATATGGCTTTAATTCATTTACTAATGTTTTTGCTGGGAAAGGATATAATTGTTCAATCCTATAAATTACAACATCGTCTACTTTTAATTTTTCTCTTGCCTCTAAAAGATCAAAATAAACTTTTCCTGAACACATTATAACTTTACGCATTTTTGAAGCTTCTTTTAGTTTTATGAATCCAGTAGTTTCAGGGTCTATTGCATGATCCCATAAAACTCTGTGAAAAGAGTTTTTTCTAGTAAAGTCTACTAAATTCGATACACAATATTTATTTCTTAATAAAGATTTTGGTGTCATTATTATAAGTGGTTTTCTGAAATCTCTATTTATTTGTCTTCTTAATGCATGAAAATAATTTGCTGGTGTTGTGCAATTTAAAACTTGCATATTATCATTTGAACAAAGTTGTAGGTACCTTTCTAATCTTGCAGAAGAATGTTCGGGTCCTTGACCTTCATAACCGTGGGGCAATAGCATTACAATACCTGATGCTCGAGACCATTTTCTCTCTCCTGACGCAATAAATTGATCAACAATTACCTGGGCTCCATTTGCAAAATCTCCAAATTGAGCCTCCCATAAAGTTAATGTATTTGGTTCTACTAATGAGTATCCATATTCAAATCCCAAAACTGCCAATTCAGATAAAAAACTATCTACAACTTCATATTGTTTCTGATCTTTTGAAATATTATTTAGGGGTATATATCTTGAATTATCAACTTGATTTCTAAGTACAGAATGTCTTTGACTAAATGTTCCTCTTCCAGAATCTTGACCAACTAATCTGACTGGAAAACCTTCTTGCAGTAGAGAGCCAAATGCAAGGGACTCTGCGGTTGCCCAATCAATACCTGTTCCATCATCAATTGATTTTTTTCTTAGTTCAAAAATTTTTGAAATAGTTTTATGAGGATTTACTTCACTTGGTATAACATTAATTCTATCTGAGATGGCTTTTAATTGTTCGATATGTACGCCACTTATTCCGCGTTTGTCTTTTCCTGGCGCAGGTTTGTATCTAGACCAGGTACCTTCAAACCAAGTTATTTTTGGATTATAGTCTTTTGCACTTTTAAACTGATCGTCTAATAAATTTTTAAATGTATCAATTTTTTCTTTTAATTCTTGTTCTGAATACATTCCTTCACTAATTAACTGATCTCCATAAACTTTTACACTTGATGGATGAGATCTAATTTTTTTATACATTAAAGGCTGTGTAAAAGATGGTTCATCTCCTTCATTATGACCAAATCTTCTGTAACACCAAAGATCAATAACAACATCTCTATTAAATTTTAATCTAAACTCTGTTGCAATTCTTGTTGCATAAACTACTGCTTCAGGATTATCTCCATTAACATGCAGTATTGGTGCCTCTACCATTTTGGCCACATCAGATGAATACGGTGATGAACGTGCAAACCTTGGGCTTGTAGTAAATCCAATTTGATTATTTACTATAATGTGTATTGTGCCCCCAGTGTTATGACCTGGAAGTCCTGACATCGCAAAACACTCTGCCACAATTCCCTGACCAGCAAAAGCTGCATCCCCATGAAGTAATATTGGAATTACTTTATTTCTTTTTTTATCACCATGAAAAAATTGTTTTGCTCTAGTTTGTCCTAAAACAACTGGATTTACTGCCTCTAAGTGTGAAGGATTATCAGTTAAACTTACGTGAACTGAATTACCATCAAACTCTCTATCAGATGATGCACCTAAATGATATTTAACATCACCTGCTGACTCTTTAGATGATAAAATATCACCGGCAAATTCATTAAAAATTCTTTTATAAGATTTTTGAAGCACATTTGCCAAAACATTAAGTCTACCTCTATGAGGCATTCCAATTTTAACTTCTTTTACTCCCGATTGACCACCAATTTTAATTATTTGTTCTAGAGCTGGAATTAAACTTTCTGCTCCATCTAAACCAAATCTTTTTGTGCCAACATATTTTTTTGCTAAAAATTTTTCAAACCCTTCGGCTTGGATTAATTTATTTAGAATTGCCTCTTTACCATTTTTTGTAAAGCTTATTGGGTTTTTTTCACCCTCAATTCTTTTTCTTAACCAGATACGTTCCTCTGGATTAGAAATATGCATGTACTCATACCCTATTGGTCCACAATAAGTTTTATTAACAAATTGAAGTATTTCAGAAATATTTGAATTTTTTTTATTTGTAACACCATTTAAAAAGATGTTTCTTTTATAATCACTCTTTTTAAATCCATAAAATTCTGGATGTAATTCTTCCAAATATTCTGTTTGCTTTAATCCTAAGGGATCAAGTTTTGCTAATAAATGACCTCTTAATCTATAAGCTCTAATCAATTCAACAGCTTTAATTGAATCAATATTACTTTGTGTTTGATTTTCTGATTTGGAAGTTTTTTCCTCAGTTTGTTCATTTTCTTTTATTTGGGTATCTTGAAAATCAATTTGAATTTCTTTTCGAATAGGTGACCAAGTGGGTCCTTTAAGTTCATTTGCAACAATATTGAGTTCTTCACCTAAATCATCAAAATAGTTTTTCCAACTATCAGGTAGCTCAGGGTCATTATTTATGTATCTTAAATACATCTGCTCAATGAAAGCACTATTAGTTTTTGTTAAAAAGGATGTTTTTTCAAATTCAAGATTTTTTGTAAGTGACATTTTTTAAATTAGTATAATCCTGTTAAACTAATTTTCAATTAGACAATTTATTAAACAGTGTTTCTCCAATTTTAGATGGGGAGTTAGACATTGTAATTCCACATTCTTTCATCTTTTTAATTTTATCTTCAGCGCCACCTTTGCCACCAGAAATAATTGCACCTGCATGTCCCATTCTTCTACCAGGAGGAGCTGTTATTCCAGCTATAAATCCAACTATAGGTTTCTTAATTTTATGGTTTTTGATGAATTCTGCAGCTTCCTCTTCTGCTGTCCCGCCAATCTCACCAATCATTAAAATTGATTGTGTCTCTGGGTCATTTAAAAATAAATCCAAACAGTCTATAAAGTTTGTTCCATTAATTGGGTCACCACCAATACCAATACATGTTGACTGACCTAATCCATTAACTGTCGTTTGTGCAACTGCTTCGTAAGTTAAAGTACCTGACCTTGATACAATACCAACAGATCCTTTCTTATGAATATTTCCTGGCATTATTCCAATTTTGCATTCATCAGGGGTAATAATTCCTGGGCAGTTGGGACCTATCAGTCTACTTTTTGATTTATCTAAAATTTGTCTTACCTTTAGCATATCTTGAATTGGTATACCTTCCGTAATACAAACTATTAATTCAACTTCAGCTTCTATTGCTTCAATAATCGCTGCAGCAGCAAATTTTGCTGGAACATATATCATAGTAGCATCAGCACCTACAGAGCTTTTTGCTTCTGCAACAGAATTAAATACTGGTCTATCTAAATGTTTTTGTCCCCCTTTTTTGGGAGTAACTCCACCAACTAAATTAGTTCCATATTTAATTGCTTGCTCAGAGTGGAAAGTGCCATGTGAGCCTGTAAAACCTTGACAAATTACTTTTGTATTTTTGTTTACTAAAACTGACATTACTTAATTGCCTCTACAATTTTTTTTGCAGCATCATCAAGATCGTTTGCAGAAATAATTTTTAAGCCAGAGCTATCAAGTATTTCTTTACCTTCTTTGAAATTGGTTCCTGCTAATCTTACAACTAATGGAACAGATATGTTTATTTCTTTTGCTGCATCTACGACTCCTTGAGCAAGAACATCACATCTCATTATTCCACCAAAAATATTTATCAAAATACCTTTAACATTTTTATCAGATAAGATTATTTTAAATGCTGCTGCAACTTTTTCTTTTGATGCTCCACCACCCACATCTAAAAAATTTGCAGGTTCCTTACCATATAATTTAATTATATCCATTGTAGCCATCGCTAAGCCTGCGCCATTAACCATACATCCAATACTTCCATCTAATTTTATATAAGCTAGTTCGTGTTTACTTGCCTCTATTTCAGTAGGATCTTCTTCATTTAAATCTCTTAGTTCTAAAATCTCAGGATGTCTAAATAAAGCATTATCGTCAAAATTTACCTTTGCATCTAAACAAATAATCTTATTGTCTTTTGTTAAGATGAGAGGATTTATTTCAACCATATTTGCATCTGTGTTAACAAACATTTTGTAGATAGCTTTTATTAAACTTATCCCTTGATTTTGTGCACTATCTTTTAAATCAAAGATTTTTATAATTTCTTCACAATCTTTATCTGAAATATCATCATTAAAATCGACTTTTGTTGTAATTATTTTTTCAGGAGTTTTGCTTGCTACTTCTTCAATATCCATTCCACCTTGATCACTTGAAATAAAAGCAATTTTGGAACTTGCTCTATCTACTAAGCATGAAAGATAAAATTCTTTATCTATTTCAGAAGATTCTTCTATATATAATCTTTTTACTTCTCTTCCTTCTGGACCAGTTTGATGTGTAACCAAAGTTTTTCCAAATAATTCATTGGCAGCTTTTTCAAGCTCTTGTAGGTTGTCTAATATTTTAACACCGCCTGCTTTACCTCTACCGCCAGCATGAATTTGTGCTTTTAATACGTATTTTTTTGTTTCAAGACTTTTTGCTTTCTCTACAGCTTCATTAACACTTAAACCAAAAACACCTTTTGGAACTGGTGCTCCATATTTTTCCAAGATTTGTTTTGCTTGATGCTCGTGGATATTCATTATTTTGCTAGATAACCATCAATTGCTGAAGCAGCTTCCCATAATTTTTTCACAGCATCTACAGAATGCATAAATTCTTTTTTTTCTTTTTCGTCTAAATCAATTTCTTCTATTTTTTCTACCCCATTTTTTCCAATAATAACTGGTACACCTGCATAAACATTACTCACTCCGTATTCACCATTCAGATGTACTGCGCACGGCAAAAGTTTCTTTTGATCGTTCAAATAGGCTTCGGCCATCTGAACTCCTGATGCGGCAGGAGCATAAAAAGCAGATCCTTTTTCTAAAAATTTTACTATTTCAGCGCCACCATCTCTAGTTCTTTGATTAATACTTTCAACTCTCTCTTCAGAAATTTTTCCTTCTTTGACTAAGTCCAATAATGGTTTTCCTGAAATTTTTGTAAATCTAGGGAGAGGCACCATTGTATCTCCATGACCACCCATTACCATTGCTTCTATCTCTCTTACTGGAACATTAAATTCTAATGAAAGAAATAATTTAAATCTTGAGCTATCTAAAATTCCAGCCATACCAACTACTTTATTTACTGGAAGACCTGAAAATTTTTGAAACGCCATTACCATCACGTCTAATGGATTTGTAATACAAATAACAAATGCATTTGGAGCATTATTCTTAACTCCTTCAGCTACTTGTTTTATTATTTTTAAATTAATTCCTAATAAATCATCTCTGCTCATTCCTGGTTTTCTTGGAACACCAGCGGTTATAATTACTACATCAGAGTCTTTAATATCTTTATAGTCATCTGTTCCTGACAATTTCACATTGAAACCATCTACAGATGATGATTGTGCAATGTCTAGCGCTTTACCTTTGGCTATACCACTTGCAACGTCAAATAAAACAACTTCATCAACTAATTCTTTTATTCCAATTAAGTGTGCTAGAGTTCCACCAATTTGTCCTGCTCCTATTAAAGATATTTTTTTCATTATTTTTACTTCCTTTTATTTCATTGTTGGCATTATAAATTCTGCATTTGACCTAATTCCTGATGGCCATCTTGATGTGACTGTCTTTAATTTTGTATAAAATTTTACACCTTCCATTCCATGCATCGCACTATCACCGAATAAAGATCTTTTCCATCCACCAAAACTATGAAATGCCATTGGTACAGGAATTGGAACATTGATACCAACCATTCCTACTTGAATCTTACTTGCAAATGTTCTTCCTGCATCTCCATCTCTTGTGTAAATACTAACGCCATTTCCATATTCATGATCATTTATCAATTGAGTTGCTTCCTCAAAAGTTTTAACTCTAACCACTGATAATACTGGACCAAATATTTCCTCTTTATAAATTCTCATATTTTTATCAACGTGATCAAATAAACAACCACCTATAAAGAACCCATTTTCATAGCCTTGAAGTTTTAAATCTCTACCATCTACAACAAGTTTTGCACCCTCTTCAACTCCAAGATCAACATAACTTTTTACTTTTGCTAAATGTTCTTTTGTAACTAAAGGTCCCATTTCAGATGTTTTATCCATTCCAGGACCAACTTTTAAAGCTTCTGCTTTTTTGGAAAGTCTTGATACAAGTTCATCTCCAATATCTCCAACTGCTACAGCAACAGATTGAGCCATACATCTTTCACCAGCTGAACCATATGCAGCTCCCATTAATCCATTAACAGCTCCATCAAGATCACAATCTGGCATCACTACTAAATGATTTTTTGCACCTCCAAGTGCTTGAACTCTTTTTTCATTTTTAGCAGAATTTTCATAAATATATTTTGCAATTGGCGTAGATCCTACAAAACTCACAGCCTTAATATCTGGGTTAGTTAAAATTGCATCTACAGACTCTTTATCACCATGTACAACATTTAAAACACCATCAGGTAAACCAGCTTCTTTAAATAATTCTGCTAACCTTATTGAACAAGATGGATCTTTTTCCGATGGTTTTAATATAAAGGTATTGCCACATGCTATAGCTATTGGAAACATCCACATTGGGACCATTGCTGGAAAATTAAAGGGAGTGATACCAGCAACTACTCCAAGAGGTTGACGCATTGAGTAACTGTCTACATTAGTTCCAACATTTTCTGAAAATTCACCCTTGAGTAAATGAGGTATTCCGCATGCAAATTCAACTACCTCTAATCCTCTGGTTAGAGATCCTTTTGCATCCTCATAAACTTTTCCATGCTCAGCAACAATTAGTTCAGCAAGTTCGTCTGAATTTTTTTCAATTAATTCTTTAAATTTAAAAATTATTCTTGCTCTTTGAAGCGCTGGTTTTAATGACCAAGATTCAAATGCTTTTTGAGCAACATTAACTGCATCATCTAGATCTGCTTTTGATGCTAATAATACTTCTTTTTCTTGTTCACCAGTTGCAGGGTTAAAAACTTTCCCTTTTCTATCTGATTTACCAGAAGTTAGCTTACCGCCAACGAAATGTTCAATAATTTTCATGAATACGATCTTTTAGAGCAAAAAACTTTATTAGTCTATTAATTATATATTAGCCGTAGCTAGCATTTTCTTAATTTCAGCAATAGCCTTAGCTGGATTTAAACCCTTTGGACAAGCGTTGGTACAGTTTAATATTGTGTGGCATCTATATAATTTTAATTCATCTGCAACTTTTTTAAGTCTTTTCTCTCTTTCTTCGTCTCTACTATCAACTATCCATCTGTATGCCTGAAGTAATACTGCAGGTCCTAAGTATTTATCTCCATTCCACCAATAACTAGGGCATGAGGTAGAACAACAAGCACACATAATACATTCATAAGCACCATCGAGTTTTTCCCTATCTTTTTGAGATTGAAAAATTTCTTTTGTCTCAGATTTTGAATTAGATTGTAACCACGGTTCTATAGACTGATATTGTTTATAAAGATCATCTAAATCACCAATTAAATCTCTCTTAACTTTAAGGTGTGGCAAAGGGTAAATATCAATATCACCATCAATTTCTGCATGAGGTGTTGTGCATGCTAAACCATTTTTTCCACCCATATTCATTGCACAAGAACCACACACCCCATGGGCACACGATCTTCTATAAGCTAGAGTTGGATCAATTTCATTTTTAATTTTATTTAATACATCGAGAACTTTTGAAGGGCAGTTTTCCATATCAACTTCATAAGTATCTACTCTAGGATTTTCCCCAGTTGAAGGGTCCCATCTATAAACGTTTACTTTTCTAATATTTTTTGAACCAGTTTTATCTTTAAAATATTTACCTTTTTTTACCTTTGAGTTTTCCGGTAAATTAATCTGAACCATTAATACACTCTTTCCTGTGGTGGAAAATATTGTACTTCATTTGTTAAAGTTGTTTTATGAACTGGTCTATATGTAATTTTTGTATCTTTACCATCACACCAAATCAGTGTGTGCTGCATAAATTTTTCGTCATCCCTTTTAGGGTAATCTTCTCTTGCATGAGCACCTCTGCTCTCTTTTCTGTTATAGGCTGAGTCAACTGTTGTGACCGCTTGTCTAATTAAATTATCAAACTCAAGTGTTTCAACTAAATCTGTATTAAATACTAATGATTTATCTTTTACCGAGATAGATCCCAAGCCATCATAAGTTTTTCTTATTTGATCAACACCCTCTTTTAAATTCTTTTCAGTTCTAAATACTGCACATTTAGACTGCATTGTTTTTTGCATTGCCAATCTTAGTTCTGCAGTACCTGTATCTCCATCTGCATTTCTTAATTTATCAAATCTATCTAAACACTTTTGTGTTTCTGACTCTGGAATTTCTTCATGAGGTGCGCCTGGCTTAACTATTTCAGCTGCTCTCTTTGCTGCTGCTCTTCCAAAAACAACCAAATCAATTAAAGAGTTTGACCCTAATCTGTTAGCACCATGAACTGAAACACATGCGGCTTCACCAATTGCCATCAAACCTGGAACTGTTTTTTCTGAACCATTAACAGTTAATACTTCACCCTTGTAGTTTGTTGGTATTCCACCCATGTTATAATGAACTGTTGGTACTACTGGGATTGGTTCCTTAGTTACATCAACATCTGCAAATAGTCTTGCAGCATCAGTAATTCCTGGCAGTCTACTTTCTATAATATCTTTATCTAAATGACTTAAATTTAAGTGAACATGATCTTGATCTTTACCAACACCTCTTCCCTCGTTAATTTCGATAGACATTGATCTACTCACAACATCTCTTGAGGCAAGATCTTTTGCTTTAGGAGCATATCGCTCCATAAATCTTTCACCTTTAGAATTTGTAAGATAACCACCTTCACCTCTTGCACCTTCTGTTATTAGTGTTCCATGCCCATAAATTCCTGTTGGATGAAATTGTACAAACTCCATATCTTGAAGTGGTAGACCTGCTCTTAATACCATTGCATTTCCATCACCTGTACATGTGTGAGCTGATGTTGCAGAATAATAAACTTTTCCATATCCACCTGTTGCAATAATTACTGTATGAGCTCTAAATCTATGAATAGTTCCGTCATTTAAGTTCCATGCAATAAGTCCTTTGCATTGTCCATCTTTCATCAATAGATCTAATGCAAAATATTCAATAAAAAATTCAGTTTTATGTTTAAGTGCTTGTCCATATAGTGTGTGTAAAATTGCGTGTCCTGTTCTATCAGCAGCCGCACATGTTCTTTGAACAATTCCATTACCATAATTTTTTGTCATTCCACCAAATGGTCTTTGATAGATTTTGCCGTCCTCTGTTCTACTAAATGGTACTCCATACTTTTCTAACTCAATCACAGCTTTTGGGGCCTCTTTACATAAGTATTCAATACTATCTTGATCACCTAACCAATCAGCGCCTTTTACAGTATCATACATATGCCATCTCCAGTCATCTTCACCCATATTTCCTAGTGCAGCAGAAATACCCCCTTGCGCTGCTGAAGTATGACTTCTTGTTGGAAACACTTTTGAAATACATGCAGTTTTAAGGCCTGCCTCGCTTAGACCTACTGCAGCTCTTAGGCCTGAACCTCCAGCTCCTAAAACAACTACATCATATTGATGATCTATAATTTCGTATGAACTCATATGTTATTTATTAATATAATTGTAATTAAAGGAATTACCACAGCTGACAAATATAAAAGTTTGTTTGCGACATTTTTTATTTTTTCATCTCCAATATAGTCCTCAAAAACCTCACTAATACTGATAGCTGAGAAGAAAAAAGCTATAATTATGAAAATACTAAAAACAAAACCTGAAATTCCTTTTGAAAAAAAATTAACTAATTCAAAATAACCTTGATTATAAATTGCTACAAAATTTAAAATAAACCAAATCATTAATGGAACTAAAAGTGCTCCACTGATTTTTAAAAATAACCATCTTTTTGTAGCACTAATCATTAAAAAAAATTCTTTCCAATTAAATAAAATAAAATTGTTAAAATTACTGAACCAACAATCACTACAAGACCTGTGATTTTTGTAGTTTTAAGCTCAAAACCATAACCTAAATCCATAACAAGATGTCTTATCTCACTTAATATTTGAAAACTAAATGACCAAGTAATTCCTAAGATAATAAATTTTCCAAAAACAGAATTAAAAAATATTTCAATAATTTTGAAACTTTCTTCACCTAACATTAAAACGCATGCTAAAAAACAAATTAATGTTATTGCTATGATATTTATGATGCCAGTTATTCTATGTGAAATAGAAACCAATGAAGATATATGCCATCTATAAATTTGAATATGAGGAGATAGAGGTCTTTTATTTTCCATAAAAATTATTCTTAATTAATGTCTCAGCAATTTCCACTGCATTTAAGGCCGCTCCTCTTAATAAATTATCTGACACAACCCACATATTTAAGCAATTCTTTTTTGTTTTATCTTCACGAATTCTAGAAATAAAAGTTTCGTCTTTTCCTGCTGCTTCAAGAGGTGTTGAATATCCTCCATCTTTTCTTTCATCTATAACTTTGCAACCTTCCATATTTTCTAAACATTCTCTAATTTGATCAATAGTAAAATCTTTTTCCAATTCTAAATTTACTGCTTCAGAATGTGAAACTAATACTGGCACTCTCACACATGTTGCAGATAATTCAATATTAAGATCTAATATTTTTTTAGTTTCATTAGTCATCTTTAGTTCTTCTTTTGTGTAGCCATCATCAGAAAATACATCAATATGAGGAATAAGATTAAATGAAATTTGTTTCGTGAAATTTTTAGAATTAATTTCTTTATTTTCTAAAGATAGTTTTGTTTGTTCAATTAATTCATCCATTGGTCCTTTACCACCACCAGATACAGATTGATAAGTTGCAACTACTATTCTTTTTATCTTAAATAAGTCATGAATTGGTTTTAAAGGTAAAACCAATTGTGCAGTAGAGCAATTTGGATTAGCTATAATATTTTTCTTTATATTTTTTAAATCATCTGCATTTACTTGAGGCACTATTAAAGGAACGTCTGGATCCATTCTAAAATAGCTTGAGTTATCAATTACAAAACTATGTTCAGCAGCTTTTGGTGCATAAGTTTCTGAGATTTTACCGCCGGCAGCAAAAAAAGTTATTTTAGCTTTTGAGAAATCAAAAGTTTCTAAATTTTCAACAACTATATCTTTGCCTTTGAAGTTAATTTTTGAACCAGCACTTCTAGGAGAAGCAACTAAATAAATTTCTGAAAAAGGTAATTTTTTTCTCTCAAGTACCTCAAGTACTTTTCTTCCAACATTACCCGTTGCTCCTACAATTGCAATATTCATAATAATTGAGGTTTATACTAGATGAATGGCAAATCACAAACTTTTCCAGAAACTTTTTTACCATCAATATTAAGGTAAACAGTTTGTGATACCTTGCAAAAGGGTTCGCTAATCATAGCTATACCTATTACTTTTTTGAAATGAGGTGAAAAACATGCAGACCTTAAATCTCCAATTTTTTTTTCATTCTCATAAATATCAAGTGATTTAGTTATTGAAAGTTTTTCTAAATCTAAGATTACACCCATTAATTTTCTTTCAATTCCTTTTGATTTAATATCCTTTAATTTTTCTTTTCCTAAGAACTCAATATTGTTATCTAGATTTACGTACTTTTCAAAACCACACTCATAAGGGTTGTCATTGTTATCAAAATCATTTCCATAGGATAATAATCCACTTTCAATTCTTTCAATTAAATTTGGACAACCAGCTTTTACATTTAAATCTTTTCCCTCCTCAAATAGTTTGTCATATAGTTGAACTCCAGAAGAAGTGTTTTCTACATATATTTCAAAACCACCTTGTTTAGACCAGCCTGATCTTGCTATTAAATGTTTCGTTCCTTGAAAATCATAAAAATCAAATCCAAAAAATTTTAAATCTAAAATCTTCTTCCCAAAAATCTTTTCCATTAAAGCAAAAGATTTTGGACCTTGTACTGCAATAATATCTACATTAGGTTCAAAGATGTTGACATCAAATTTATGTCCATGAGCAAGACCTTTTGCAAAAAATATCACATCGGAGTCTGCTATTGATATCCAAAACCTATTTTCATCAAGTTTTAGCATAACGGGGTCATTAACCATTTTTCCATTTTCATCAATTATAGGACAATAATAACAACGACCAATTTTAGATTTAGACAAATCTCTACAAGTCATTAACTGAACTAGTTTTGCTGCATCTTTTCCAACTATTTCGACTTGTCTTTCAGCTGCAACATCCCAGACCTGAACATCTTTTTTTAAATGATCACATGATTCTTCCAATGAACCAAAAGCTGCAGGTAATAGCATATGATTATAAACTGTATAAGCTGTAACTCCTTGTTTTTCTATTCTAGAAGTATAAGGAGTGCTTCTAAGTCTTCTTGATTTTGCAATTAGGTAGTTTTTCATTAATTTAAAAATTCTAGGATCTTGTCTCTCATTTCAAAGGCTTTTTCAATCATAATCATATGACCACAATTTTCTATGACATGTGTAGAGCTATTTTTAATATGGTCAGCAAACTTATGTCCATTTTCTAGATTTACCATTTTATCTAATTTACCAAAAATCAACAAAGTTGGGTTTTGAATTTTTTTTGCAGCATTCAATCCATTTGAATAATTATTGCAGGCATTTAAATCTACAGCCAATATTTCACTTATATCTCTTGGAGATTGAATTATTCTTTCTACTGGGTTTCCACCAATAAATTTTTTTGAGCCTTCATATCCCCATTTCATCATTAACTTAACAGCATCAGAGTCTCCACTTTCTGCAAGATTGATTAAGTCAGGATGAACAGGCATTTTGTAAGAACCACCAACAAAAATAATTTTATTTAATCTCTTAGAATATTTTGAAGCATACTCTAAAATATCTAAGCATCCTTGAGAGTGTCCAATAAGACTAATTTTTTCTAATTTTAATTTTGAAAAAAAGGTTTCTAGCCATTCAG
Organism: Candidatus Pelagibacter sp.; assembly: GCF_052049935.1. Taxonomy (GTDB): domain Bacteria; phylum Pseudomonadota; class Alphaproteobacteria; order Pelagibacterales; family Pelagibacteraceae; genus Pelagibacter. The sequence continues at coordinate 53,228 of NZ_JBNGZA010000003.1, forward strand.
CAATTTCTTCTATTGTTTTTAAGCATGGCCCTTCAGAATTTCCGTGACCAGGAAGATCAATTGATAAAACATTAAAATTTTTATTTGAAAAAAATTGTTCAGATAATGACCAGACTATATGTGATAAGCCACTTCCATGTAAAAAAACAATTGTTTCTTTGCTAGGATCTATTCCTTGACCTGCATCTGATGCATGTATTTTTTTATTTTCTATTTCAAAAATCAAGAATTAACCTAAAATTTTTTTCTCAGTTCAAATTTCTGAATTTTTCCAGTCGATGTTTTTGGCAATTCACAAAATTCTATGTATTTAGGAATTTTAAATCCAGCTAATGTTTCTCTACAAAAATCCATTAATTCTTTATCAGTTACATCTTTATCTTTAACTTTTTCTATAAAGGCAGCTGGAACTTCGCCCCACTTTTCATCAGGCTTTGCAACAACTGCTGCGATTGATACTGCCGGATGCTTAGATAAAGTATTTTCAATTTCAATTGATGATATGTTTTCACCTCCTGAAATTATTATATCCTTAGATCTGTCTTGAATTTTTATATATCCATCAGGATGAGCTACAGCCAAATCTCCAGAGTGAAACCAGCCTCCATTCATTGCTTTATCAGTGGCTGCTTTATCTTTGAAATATCCCTTCATGACAACATTTCCTCTAATCATAATTTCACCCATAGTTTTTCCATCTTGTGGCACTGGTTCCATATTTTCTGGATTCATCACTTTAATATCTTCTGTATTTGGATATCTAACACCTTGTCTTGCTTTAATTTCATTTTTTTTATCTTCGTCTAGTGAATTCCACTCATCATTCCAGGCACATTGTGAAACATGACCATATGTTTCTGTAAGACCATAAACATGCATCACCTCAAAACCCAATGCCTCCATTTTCTTAAATATTATACTTGGAGGTGGAGCTCCAGCTGTAAGTACATAAACTTTGTGTTCTAGTTTTTTTCGATCTTTTTCTGATGCACCTGTTATCATATTTAACACTATTGGTGCTCCTCCAAAATGAGTAACCTTATGTTTTATAATCAATTCAAAGATTTTTTTTACATCTATGTTTCTCAGACAAACTGTTTTTCCATTTAGCATTGGAATCGTCCACGGATATCCCCAACCATTACAATGAAACATTGGGACTATTGTTAAAAAACTTAATCTGTTTGGCATATTCCAAGCAACAGCACTTCCTGTTGACATTAAATATGATCCTCTATGATGATATACTACACCTTTTGGATTTCCAGTCGTACCTGAAGTGTAATTTAAAGAAATAGCTTGCCATTCATCTTTTGGTCTTTTCCAAATGTAATTGTCATCTCCTGTATTTAAAAAATCCTCATATTCATGTTCCCCAATTTTCTTTAATAAACTTTGATCTGCAAAATCATCTTGGATATCAATTATTATCGGCTTATTTTTTAATTGTTCCATTACTTTTGAAATTACAGAATGAAATTGTCTATCTACAATAAATACTTTTGCTTCACTGTGCTCAAGTATATATTGTACAGTCTTAGCATCTAATCTAACGTTTATTGTATTTAATATTGCACCCGTCATTGGAACAGAGTAATGAGCTTCAAAAATTTCAGGGGTATTCATAGCCATTACAGAAACGGTATCTCCTAATCCAATACCTATTTTTTCTAGAGCACTCGCAAACTTAGTACACCTTCTATAAACATCGCTCCAAGTATAACTTCTGTTTTCATAAACCAAGGCTTCATAATTTGGGTAAATATCTTTTGCTCTTTCTAAAAAAGTCAGAGGAGTTAAGGGAACAAAATTTGCATCATTTTTATCTAAATTTTGCTCGTAATTGTTCATATTAATTAAAGTTGAATTTCATTATATAATCACTTCCAGTCTTGACGCTTTTAAAGTGACTTTCAGCTCTTGGTAAAACTCTATTAAAATAAAACTCAGCAGTTTGAATTTTTTCTTCATGAAATTTCTTATTTTCATCGTAGTCTCTAAAAGAAACCTCAAGAACTTTAATCCATGCGAATGCAACTGAAACATAACCTAAAGCTTTTAAATAATCATTACAAGCTGCACTAGCATCATCTTTTTGATTTTTTATTTTATCTTTTATCCAAGAAGTAAATTCTTTAAGATCAGCCAGAGAATTTTTTAAATCTTCAACAAAAGGTTTAATTTTTGTATCTGATGATGGACATTCTTCCTCAATCATTTTAAGGTAGTCATCAATAATATCTCCATTTTTATTTACTAATTTTCTAAAAACTAAATCAGCTGCCTGAACAGAATTTGTTCCTTCGTAAATTGGAGTAATCCTATTGTCTCTGTAAAGTTGCTCGATACCCTGGTCTTTTGTATAACCATATCCACCAAATATCTGCATTGCATCATTTGTTATTTCCATTCCTAAATCGGTAAATAAAGATTTTACAACTGGTGTCATAAGTGAAACATAATTTAAGGCTTTTTGTTTAATACTCTTATCTTCGTGATACAAACTTACTTCTGTTTGTTGGGATAACCAAAAACATAAGGCTCTCTCTCCCTCGATTATCGATTTCATATTCAATAAAGATCTCCTGATATCAGCATGTTCAATAATGAAGTCTGCACCATTTGTTGATTTAGTATTATTTGTTTTTCCTTGTTTTCTTTCTTTCGCATATGCTAACGAATTTTGATAGGCAATCTCGGATATACCTAATCCTTGGATACCAACTACAATTCTTTCTAAATTCATCATAGTAAACATTGCATTTAAACCTTTGTCCTTCTGTCCAATCATATAGCCTTCGGCTTCATCAAAATTTAATACACATGTAGCAGAGCCTTTAATCCCCATTTTACTTTCAATAGATCCTGTTGAAATTCCATTTCTTTGACCAACCGAACCATCTTCTTTAACAATAAATTTTGGTACTAAAAATAAACTTATTCCTTTTGTTCCTGCTGGTGAATCACTAACTCTTGCTAAAACTAAATGAATTATATTTTCAGTTAAGTCATGATCTCCTGATGTAATAAAAATTTTTTGTCCACTTATTTTATAAGTGCCATTATCTTGTTCTACAGCTTTTGTTTTTAAAAGACCAAGATCAGTTCCACAAACTGGTTCTGTCAAACACATAGTCCCACTCCATTTACCCTCAACAATTTTTGGTAAATATTTATTTTTCATTTCATCAGATGCATGATGATTTATACAATTGTAAGCTCCAATACTTAATTCACTATAGAGTTTAAATGATAAACTTGCTGAAGATAACATTTCATCAAAAAAGGCGCTCACCGTTTTTGGCATTCCTTGGCCTCCATATTTTGGATCACAAGAAAGCGACGTCCAACCATCTTCTATATATTTTTGATAAGCTTCTTTATATCCAGGAGGTGTTCTAACTACTCCATTTTCTAATACAGTTGGATTTTCATCGCCTGCTTTTGCAAGTGGTAAAATTATATTTTGGTTGATTTTTGCTGCCTCTTCCAAAATATCTCTAACTAAATCTGAACTAACTTCTTTATATTTTTCAAGTTCATTATAATTTTTATTGTTTCTTAATTTTTCATAAAGAAACATCATATCTTCAACTGGTGCTGTATAACTTGGCATATAGAAAGTTTAAGTGAAATAAGTAATTAATTCAATTTCGAAATTATCGCGTCACCCATTTGAGAAGTAGAAACTTCCTTAGTTCCTTCAGATAAAATATCTTTAGTTCTCAATCCGTCATTTAGTACTTCTTGAACTGCATTTTCTAGTGAATCTGCTTCTTTATCTAGGTCTAGTGAATATCTTAATGCCATTGCAAAACTTAGTATTGTTGCAATTGGGTTTGCTATTCCTTTTCCAGCAATATCAGGCGCTGAACCATGAATTGGTTCGTACATAGCTCTCATTTCCCCATCTTTATTTTTTGCACCTAATGATGCTGATGGTAATAATCCTAAAGAACCTGTTAACATTGATGCTTGATCTGAAAGCATATCACCAAATAAATTATCAGTGACAATTACATCAAATTGTTTTGGGTATCTAAGTAATTGCATCGCACAATTATCTGCAAGCATATGACTAAGCTCAACATCTTTATATTCATTATCATGTAAAGTTTGAACTTCTTCTTTCCAAAGCTGTCCTGCTTCCATCACATTTGATTTTTCGCAAGATGTAACTTTATTTGATCTCTTCCTTGCTAGATCGAAGGCAATTCTTGCAACTCTTGTAATTTCGCTACTTGTGTAAGTGTGAGTATTAATTCCTTTTCTCTCTCCATTTTCTATTGGTTTAATTCCTCTTGGTTCTCCAAAGTAAATCCCACCTGTAAGTTCTCTTACAATCATGATATCTAAGCCTGAAACTATTTCTGGTTTTAAAGTTGATGCATCAACTAATTGTTTGAAACATATTGCTGGTCTTAAGTTTGCAAATAGCTTCAATTCTTTTCTTAATTTTAATAATGCTCTTTCAGGTTTTTTTGAAAACTCTACATTATCCCATTTTGGTCCACCCACAGCTCCTAACATAACTACAGCACTTTCTTGAGCTTTATAAAAAACTTCATCAGTTAAGGGAGTTCCATGTTTATCATAAGAACAACCTCCTGCTAAATCTTCATCTATTTCAAAATCAAGTGACTTTTTTGAATTAAACCAATTTATAATTTTTTTTACTTCTCCAGTAACTTCAGGACCAATTCCATCTCCAGCAAGCAGAAGAATTTTTCTTTTTTTAACTTTAATCATTAAAGATCCAAGGTTTTTGATTTTTTAAATTTTTTTCAAAAGATTCTATTTTTTCAGATTTTTTTAAAGATAGAGCGATATCATCCAAACCTTCTAATAGACATTTCTTTTTAAACGGGTCAATTTCGAATTTGATCTCACTGTTACCATAAATTATTTTTTCTTCTTCAAGATTAATCGAAATTTCTTCTTTTCTATTTGAATACTCTGATAATTCTTTAATTTTTTCTTCCTCTACAATTATTGGAAGAATTCCGTTTTTAAAACAATTATTATAAAAGATATCAGCAAAGCTTGAACTAATTACACAAGTAATTCCAAAATCTAATAATGCCCATGGAGCGTGCTCTCTAGAAGAACCACATCCAAAGTTTTTACCAGCTATTAATATTTTTGAATTATCATGAGGATCTTTATTTAAGATAAAATCATTTATCTTTTCTCCATTTTCATCATATCTCATTTCAAAAAATAAGTTTTTACCAAGTCCTGTCCTTTTAATTGTCTTTAGGAACTGTTTTGGAATAATCATATCTGTATCAATATTTACAATTGGTAAATATGCAGGAATGCTTTTTAATTTATTAAATTTTTGCATTAGTTTTCAAACTTTCTAACATCTTCAAGATTTCCTGAAATCGCAGCAGCAGCTGCCATGCCTGGACTAACTAAATGTGTTCTTCCTCCTCTGCCTTGTCTGCCTTCAAAATTTCTATTTGAAGTAGACGCACATCTTTCTTCAGGTTTTAATTTATCTGCATTCATAGCTAAACACATTGAACAACCAGGTTCTCTCCATTCAAATCCTGAGTTTATAAAAATTTTATCCAATCCCTCTTGTTCTGCTTGCTCTTTTACCAATCCAGATCCCGGAACCACCATTGCATGAACATGACTTGCTTTTTTCTTATCTTTTAAAATTTTTGCTGCTTCTCTTAAATCCTCAATCCTCCCATTCGTACAACTTCCAATAAAAACTTTATCTATTTTAATATCTGTTGCAGACATATCTGGTTTTAATCCCATGTACTTTAAAGCTCTTTCAATCGAGTTTTTCTTATCTTCATCTTTTTCGTTGCTTGGGTTTGGAATTTTTCCGTCTATTGTAATGACGTCTTGTGGTGAAGTTCCCCATGTGATCATTGGTTTAATTTCATTTGCATCAAGATTGATTTCTTTATCAAAAGATGCTCCATCATCAGATTTCAATTTTTCCCAGTTCTCAACTGCTTTATTCCAATTCTCTCCAGTTGGTGACATTGGTTTTCCATTTAAATAATCAAATATTTTTTGGTCTGGTGCAATTAAGCCAGCTCTGGCACCACCTTCGATAGTCATATTGCAAATCGTCATTCTTTGCTCAACACTCAAAGAGCTAATTAAATTACCCGCATACTCAACTACACAGCCTGTCCCACCTGCTGTACCTATTTTTCCAATAATTTGTAAAATTACATCTTTAGAAGTTACTCCTAAAGGTAATTTTCCATTTACATTAATTCTAAAATTTTTTGCTTTTTTTTGAACTAAGGTTTGTGTTGCTAAAACATGCTCTACTTCTGAAGTTCCAATACCAAAAGCTAATGCACCAAATGCACCGTGTGTTGCTGTATGACTATCTCCACAAACAATTACAGTACCTGGTTGAGTAAAACCTTGTTCAGGACCAATTATATGAACAATACCTTGTCTCTTATCATCCATACCAAATAGTTGTACTCCAAATTCTTTACAATTTTTTTCTAATGTCTCGACTTGAATTTTTGAATCTTCGTCTGCTATTCCTTTTGTCCTATCAGTTGTAGGAACATTGTGATCTGCAACAGCTAATGTTAAAGCTGGATGTCTTACTTTTCTATTTGAATTTCTTAAGCCTTCAAAAGCTTGTGGGCTTGTAACTTCATGAACTAAATGTCTATCAACAAATAATAAAGCAGTTCCATCATCTTGAATATCAACTAGATGATCTTTCCAAATCTTATCGTAAAGTGTTAAGGCCATTTAGAAAAAATTATTTTTTTTCTTCTGTGCTTTCTGTTTTTGCTTCAGGTGCTGGGCTTGCTTCTTTTGCTTCTGACTTAGCTGGAGTTTCTGCCTTTACAGTTTCAGTTGCTTCTTTTATAGGAGCTTCTGGCTCTACTGCCGGTGTAGCAACATTTTCTTCAGTAACTGTTTCAGGTTTTGTATCAACATCTATACCTATATTCTTTCTTATCTTTTCCGCAATTCTTGCTGATTTACCAGTTCTGTCTCTTAGATAATATAGTTTTGCTCTTCTTACTTTACCTGATCTAATTACTTTTATTGAATCAATTACTGGACCATATAATGGAAATGTTCTTTCTACTCCTTCACCAAAAGATATTTTTCTTACAGTGAATGAAGAATTAATGTCTCTACTTTTTTTTGCAATACAAACACCTTCGAAATACTGAATTCTTTCTTTTTTACCTTCAGTTATTCTCACACCTACTTTTACAACATCACCTGGGTAAAAAGCTGGGATTTTCTTTTCTGAAAGAATTTGTTTAACTTTGCTTTGATTTATTTCTTCAATCGTTTTCATTTTCTAATACTCGGTTTAGTTTTTCTTGTTATATTTTTCCCACAAATCTGGTCTTCGGACGCGTGTTATAGCCTCAGATTGAGATAAACGCCAGTCTTTAATTTTAGCGTGATCTCCAGATAATAAGACATCTGGTACTGATTTTTCCTCCCAAATTGGTGGTTTTGTATACTGCGGATACTCGAGAAGCCCATTTTCAAAGCTCTCATCATTAGTAGATTGATCATTTCCAAGAACGCCAGGCAATAATCTTAAAATACTATCTAAAACTACATACGCTGCTGTCTCGCCACCAGATAAAACAAAATCTCCAAGACTTATTTCTTCAATTTTCCTTGTTGAAAGTATCCTCTCATCTACACCTTCAAAATGTCCACATATTAAAGAAATTGATTGTTCCTTTGAAAGATCTTTAGCAAAGTTTTGATCAAATAATTTACCTTTAGGTGAAAGATAAAATATTCTTTCATCTTTAACAACGTTTTCATCTATTGATTTTGCAAGAACATCTGGCTTCATCAACATTCCAGATCCTCCACCATAAGGAGTATCATCAACAGTTTTATGTTTGTCAGTGGCATAATCTCTAATGTTTACAACTTTAAGATCCCAAAGTTTTTTCGACATTGCTTTTCCATAAAGTCCTTTTGATAAAGGGCCTGGAAAAAACTCTGGGTAAAGAGTAAATATTTGAGCTCTCAACATAAAATACTAACTGTTTATTTTTTTTCCTCTGCTGCTGGAGCTGCGTCTGCTTTAGGAGCTTCTTCTTTCGGAGCTTCTGCTGCTGGAGCTGCGTCTGCTTTAGGAGCTTCTGCTGCTGGAGCTGCGTCTGCTTTAGGAGCTTCTGCTACTGGAGCTGCGTCTGCTTTAGGAGCTTCTGATGATTCACCTTCTTTTTTTCTTTCTTTCTTTGGAACAGCTTTTTGAGGATTGTTTCCATTTACAGGCATAGGCATTAACTCATTTTCACCTAAAATTCTTGCAACTCTAGTAGTTGGTTGAGCACCTTGTCCAAGCCAATACTTAATTCTTTCAGCCTCTAAACCAATTCTTTCTTTTTTTTCTTTTGGAAGAAGAGGATTAAAAAATCCTACTTTTTCAATGAATCTTCCATCTCTTGCGAAACGACTGTCTGCAACAACAACTTTGTAAACAGGTCTTTTTTTAGTTCCGCCTCTAGATAATCTAAGTTTTAACATTTATTCTCCTTTATTGTTTTAATTGATTAAATAGTTCTGGTGGAATACCTTTATCAGACATTCCTTTCAGATTTCCTTTAGACATCTTTTTCATCATTTCAGACATCATTTTAAATTGCTTAAGCAATTTATTGATAGTGGCAGGATCAGTTCCAGAACCATTAGCAATTCTTTTTTTTCGAGAACCATTGATTATTTTTGGATTCTCTCTTTCTTTTTTTGTCATAGACAAAATTATAGCTTCATTCTTTGTTATAATACTCTCATCTACACCAGCAGCATCCATTTGTGATTTCATTTTGGATACTCCAGGCATAAAAGACATTATTCCTTCAATGCCCCCCATTTTTTTCATTTGTCTTAATTGTGATAAATAATCTTCCATTGAGAATTGGCCTTTTTTTAAATTTTCTTCGGCTTTTTTGATATTTTCTTCACCTAAGTCCTGTGCAGCTTTCTCAACAAGAGAAACAATATCTCCCATACCTAAAATTCTATTTGCTATACGATCAGGATGAAATGCTTCAAAATTATCTATCTTTTCTCCAATACCTAAAAACTTTATTGGAACCTGAGAAACGAATTTCATACTAACGGCAGCACCACCTCTTGCATCACCATCAGCTCTAGTCAATATTATTCCAGAAAGGTTTACTGTATTCTTAAATTCTTTTGCCACAGAGGCTGCAACTTGACCAGTTAGTGAATCTGCAACTAAAATAGTTTCAGTTGGATTAATGATACTTTCAATTTGTTTTATCTCACTCATCATTTGAAGATCTATTTGAGTTCTTCCAGCAGTATCAAATAAAATAACTTCTGCTCCATTAAGGCTTGCTGCACTAATAGCTCTTCTGCAAATGTCAGCTGGTTGTTGGCCCTCAATTATTGGTAAAGTTAATAGATTGTTTTGTTCTCCAAGAGTTTTCAATTGTTCTTGAGCGGCTGGTCTGTAGATATCTAAACTGACCATCATTACTTTTTTCTTCTTATTTAACTCAATAAATTTTGCTAATTTTGCTGTGGTTGTCGTTTTACCTGACCCTTGTAGACCGACTAACATCATGGGCACTGGTGGAACTGCACTTAGATTTAGATCTTGGTTGCTGTCTCCAAGAAAGCTTACCAATTCATCATAAACAATCTTAACAACCATATCTCCAGGAGATGTGGATCTTATAATTTCTTGACCCAGTGCTTTAGGTTTGACGGTTTCTACAAATTGTTTTGCAACTTCTAAAGAAACATCAGCCTCTAATAAGGCTTGCCTAATACTTCTTAATCCTTCATCTACTTGTTTCTCATCAAGTGAAGGAGCCTTTTTTAGTGAAGAAAAAATTTCTTCAAATTTATTTGTTAAGTTTTCAAACATATTTATAACGCACAGCAGTAACCGCACTAGTGGGCGAACCCTCGCTGACTAGTGTCGATCTCTTTGTTTCCAAAGACACCGCAAATTTAACGTTTTTGCGGAAACTGCTGCAAACTATAATAGAGGTTCAAAAAGTCAATAAATAAGTTAAATAAGATATATGAACATTAAAGCTTACAAAATGGATGGTTTAGGTAATGATTTTGTAATTATAGATGCTAGATCAGAGGAAATTGAACTTTCTAATGATCAAATAACTAAAATTTGTGATCGCAAATATATTGGTTGTGATCAACTTATTATTTTAAAAAAAAATCAAAACACCGATGCATCACTAATTTTCTATAATTCAGATGGAAGTATTTCTGGAGCTTGTGGTAACGGGACAAGATGTATTGCTGAATTTTTGAATAAAGAAAATAAAAAAGAAACAATTGTTCTAACAACATCTTCAGGTGAATTAATTTCAAAAATTTTAGGAGATCGACTTGTGAGTACTGAAATAGGTATACCTAAGCTTAAATGGAATGAAATTCCCTTGTCAAAAGATATAAACAGCAAAAACCTGCGGATAAAAATATCAGATAAAAATGGAAATGATTTCATGGGCGGTACTGCGGTTAATGTTGGAAATCCACATGTAATTTTTTTTGTTGATGATATTTCAAAATTTGAAATTAAAAAGATTGGTCCAATAATTGAAAACTCTGAGCTATTTCCAGAAAAATGTAATGTTACTATTGCCCAAAAAATTAATAAAGATCATATAAAAGTTAATGTTTGGGAAAGAGGAGCAGGTCTCACTAAAGCTTGTGGTACAGCAGCTTGTGCAACCGCTTATGCTGGTAAAATAAATCAATTAACTGGAAACAATACAGAAATTGAATTTGCAAGTGGAAAACTATCTATTCATATTGATGAAAAAGAAAGTATTCACATGAAAGGTCCTGTCTCAGATATTAAAGAAATAAATATTAAAATTTAATGGGTATATTTGAAAAGTTTAAAAGTGGTTTTAAAAAAAGTGCAGAAGCTTTTTCATCTGGACTTAAAGAAATAGTTATAAAAAAAGAAATTAATGATGAAACTCTTAATCAAGTTGAAGATTATTTAATTTCATCTGATGTTGGAACCGTTGCAGCATCTGAAATTAAAGAAATTATTTCAAAAAAAAAGATAGACCCTAGTCAAGAAATTACATCAGAAATCAATTTAATTTTAAAAGAATACATTATCAACTTGATGCAACCTTTGGAAAAACAAAACTTTTTTGAAAAAAAAGATCACTTAAATGTAATTTTAATCTCAGGTGTTAATGGTGTAGGCAAAACAACTACAATTGGAAAAATAAGCAAAATTTTTAAAGAAAAAGATAATAAGGTAATATTAGCAGCATCAGATACTTTTAGAGCTGCCGCAATAGAACAATTGGATAATTGGGCAAAAAAAATCAATGTTGAAATAGTAAAATCTTCTCAGGGATCTGATCCTGCTTCAGTTGCTTATAAGGCGGTTGAGCAAGCAAAAAATAATAATTTCAATCAAACAATAATTGATACCGCAGGAAGACTGCAAAATAAAAAAAACTTAATGGAAGAATACAAAAAAATTGCGAATGTAGTTAAAAAAGTTGAGAGCGATGCTCCGCATGAAGTTATCCTTGTTCTAGATGCAACTTCAGGACAAAATGTAATAAATCAAGTGGAGGAATTTAATAAAATTATTCCAGTTACAGGTTTGGTAATGACAAAGTTAGATGGCACTGCAAAAGGTGGGATACTACTAGCAGTATCCAAAAAGTTTAAACTTCCAATAATTGCTTTAGGCTTAGGTGAAAAAGAAGATGACCTACAAATATTTGATTCTGAAAAATTTGCTGAAGCATTTACAAATATTAAATAAATTAATTTAAGCTTTTTATAAAAATATCTAGCTCATTTATTAATTTATCATCATACTCCATCATATGATTGTCTGTTTTGGTTGAATAAAATGTTTTTGGTTCGTTAGCTATTTCAAATAATTTTTTTCCCATATGAAATGGAACTATATTGTCTATTTCTCCATGCATAATTAGTATCGGTGAATTTATATTCACTATTTTACTTTTATTTTCATATCTATCTTTAAGTAAAATGTTTACTGGAACATATGGATAAAATGTTTTTGCTGCATCTATCATAGAGGTAAATGGTGTTTCTAGAATAACACCTGCAAAGTCTCTTTTTTGTGCAAGATGAGTTGCAATACCAGTCCCCAATGACTCTCCATAAAGGATTATATTTTTTTCTTTTACTCCGTTATTTAATAACCAATCAATTGCACTTTTGCCATCTTCATATAAACCCTTTTCATTTGGTTTTCCCTCATTTCCACTAAAACCTCTCCATGCAATTATTAAAATATTTAAATCCAACTTATCTAGTGCATTCAATTTGTAAATTCTGTTTTCTAATAAACCAGCATTTCCATGAAAAAATAATAAAGTTTTAAATTTATTTTTGTCTTTTTCATAATACCAAGCATTAAGATCCAAATTATCTGAAGTTTTTATTTTAATTCTATCTACTTCTATTTTTAAATTATCACCAAAATAGTTATTTTCATTAGGGTGATATAATAAATTTCTTTGATAAAAATAAAGAAAAAGCAGAAGCAAAATATATACTGTTGGTATCGCAATTAAAAAATACAAGAAAATATCCTTAATTTTTTTTTTCATTTTTTCTTTTTGCTAAAAATACTCCAAAAAATACTAATATAGTTCCAATCAAATGATAAAATTCAAATTGTTCGTTAAATAAAAAATATCCATAAACAGCACCATAAACTGTAAAAATATATAATGTAAATCCAGTTATAGAAGCGCCTAATCTTTTTTGAGCCATTGTGTACAAAGTAAATGCAATAATTCCTGGTGATATAGCAGCGAAAATTACCCAGGCAAAAAAATCAGAATTAAATGAAGTAGGCTCAAAAATGAATTGCTCAATTAAATAAAATGGCATTAAACTCAAAGCACCAAAAAAAGCTACAAGAGTGAATCTTTGAAAGATCGCTAAATCTGTTCTCCAATAAAATAAGTATATAGAATAAAGTGCCCATCCTATTGCAGCACCTAACATCCAAAGATCACCAACGGTAAATTTCAAACTTAATAAGAGACTAACATCACCTTTTATGATGATAGCAAACACACCAATTAAACATGAAACAAGTCCAACAAATTTTGTCAAATTTATTTTTTCATTAAAAAAGAAATAAGAAATTATAATTATAAAAACTGGTGATGAAGTATAAATAATCCCCATATTTGTTATTGTGGTAGTTTCACCTGCTAAAAATGGAAATGCACCACACACACCACATCCCATAGCGCCTAAAAAAAATAACTGTTTATACTCTTTTTTGATTATCTCTATGTTTTTAGCTAAAGCTGTAAATGTAAATGGAAGTAATATAACAAATACTGCTACCCATCTCCAAAACGCGAGTGACAAAGGAGGCACGTATTCAACCCCACCTCTTGCAACAACAAGATTACTTGCCATAAAAATAGGTTGTATCAAAAGTAAGGAATAACCAAATAAATTTTTGTTTCTGTCTTTCAATTTATAGAGGTTTATTTTTTATCAAAAAAGGCTTCGTAAACCATCATAATGATTGCTACAATCATCAGAATGTAGACTGGCAATACATCTAAAAAACCAATCATCATTGATCTAGTAAGCGTAGTTGCTAATCCAACTAGAAAAAATATTGCAAAAGATAATCCAATTATGGTTGTTATTTTATTCATAATTATTCTTTAAACTCCTTTTCTAACCAGTTTGCTACTCCTAAAAATCGGTGATCATCATATTTATCACCAATTATTTGAACTCCTAATGGTAAGTTATTTTCTCCCTCAAGTAAAGGAAGAGATATACATGGCGTGCCCATGTAAGACCAAACTTTATTAAACTCAGCTGTCCCTGTACTCTTAAGTCCTTTGGGTGCAACACCTGGACTAGATGGTGACAAGACTCCATGATAATCTTCAAATACTTCTTGGTAAGACTCATAACTTCTCTTCATAAAATCTATAGCTTCAGCGTATTCTTTAGCAGAATGTTTATTTCCATTTGCTATTGCATCTTGCATATATTTTGAAAGTTTCTTTTTATACTTTTTATAATAAACAGAAAAATTATTTGCTAAGTCTGTTTCGTGTATTATTTGATGATATTTATGGATATCTTTAAAATAAGAAGGAGTATCAAACACCTCAATGTTTTTTGGAAATGATTTAATAAAATATTCAAATGCAGCTTTAGATTTTTTATCAATCAATTTCCAATATTCAGTTTTATAAAAAATAAATTTTGGTTCAAACAACGGTCCTTTTTTTGTCTCCTCTACAAAATTATCTGCAGAATAATGAATTGTTGCAGGATCATATTTATCTTTTTTAATTAGTACCTTTGCAAGCATGGCAACATCTTCTACAGATCTTCCAAATACTCCCATATGATCAAGATTATAGGAAGTTCTCAGAACTCCATTACGTGAAATTAAACCATAAGTTGGTTTGTAACCAACAACACCACAATAAGAGGCTGGTCTAATTATTGAACCACCTGTTTGAGATCCAATTGAAACTGGTGCCATAAAAGAAGCAACGGCTGCAGCCGAGCCACTTGAAGAACCTCCTGGTGTCCTTGAGTTATCATGAGGATTGGTTGTCGCTGGTGGTCCTAAAAAAGCAAGTTCTGATGTTGCAGTTTTTCCCATCACTAAAGCACCTGCTGAATGTAGCATATCAATTATTTCCGCATTTTGAGAATAAGACTTACCTTTTCTAATAACTGTTCCACATTCTGTAGGCATATCAATTGTTCCAATAATATCTTTTACTGCAACAGGTACGCCGTGAAGAGATCCTAAAGGTTTTCCTGATCTCCTATGTTCATCGGCTTCTTCAGCTTTTTCTAATAGAACTTTTTTGTCAAAATGAGCCCAAGCTTTTATATCTTTCTCATATTTTTCAATTCTTTCTATAAAAGCCTTACAAACATCAACTGATGATAATTGTGCATCTTTTATTTTGGTAGCTAGCTGCTCTAAGCTTAAGGAAATAATCTCTGACATTTAATTAAGAATTAATTTGCAAATAAAGTTTCTGGTAACCATAAAGCAATACCTGGGAAAATATACATTAACACCATAGCAAAAATAACAATTGCTAAGAAAGGCATAATTCCTCTAAATATATCCATCAATTCAACATTTTTTGCTTGCACACCCTTTAAGTAATATGCTGACATTGCCATGGGTGGTGTTAAAAATGAAGTTTGAAGATTCAACGCAATTAACATTGCAAAGAAATATGGATTTACTCCAAAAAATTCTACTAGTGGTAAAAATATAGGCACAAAGATAATTAAAATTTCTGTCCACTCTAAAGGCCATCCTAATAAAAATATAATCAACTGAGTAATAATTAAGAATTGCCAAGGTTGTAAGTTAAGAGATTTAAAGAAATGTTCAAAAACTTCATGACCTCCCAAATAAGAAAATACTGATGCAAAAGTCCAAGATCCAATAAACAGCCACATAATCATAGCTGTTGTTTTTGCTGTTAAAAATACAGACTCTTTGAAATTTTTCCATTTTAAAGTTTTATAGAAATAAGAAAGAACTAATGAACCAAATGCACCTACCGCTGCTGCTTCTGCAGGAGTTGCAATACCTGCTAAGATAGTTCCTAAAACTAATATGATTAATGAAAACAATGGTAAGAAAGAAACCAAAACTTCTTTCATAATTACTGCTGTTGGCGGTATTTCCTCAGCTTTTGGTTTTGGAGCTATCGAAGGATTAAAATAAGCTCTAGTGATTGCATATATTATATAAAGCCCAGCTAACATTAAACCTGGAAAAATAGCAGCTGCAAATAATCTTAATGGAGACAATTGAGCAATTACCGAATAAACAATTAACATAATGCTTGGTGGAATTAAAATACCAAGACATCCACCTGAACAAATTATTCCTGATGCAAATTTTTTGTCATAACCAGCTTTAACCATTGCCGGCCAAGCTAATAATCCCATTAAAGTTACTACAGCACCTATAATACCTGTGGCTGTTGAAAACAGAGCACATGTAATTAATGCTGCCACCGCCATAGAAGCAGGTAATCTGTGTGATGCTAATCTGATTGCAAAAAATAATTTTGCTACAATGCCTGCACGTTCAACAAGATAACCCATAAATAAAAATAAGGGGACTGCTGTTAAAACGTTATTATCCATTACAGTATATGTGTTTTGAACAAAAAGTTGGAATATCCTATTATCAAATAAATGTTCCATTTTAGTTGGATCAAAATAAGCGTAATATCCAAATCCAAGACCCATAGCCATTAGTGTAAAAGCAATAGGAAAGCCCAATAGAACTGCAAATAAAAACAGTCCCATCATCATGATTGCAATCTCTGGATTTGTTAAACTAAATAACATCTTCTTTGTTTCCTTCTTGAGAAGTTCTCATTAAAATTTTTTCTGTTTCTTCAGCATCGCCTTGGGCATTTCTTTCTGGCCAAGAACCTGTTTGTATACAGATTACACATCTAAATACCTCGCTTAATCCTTGAATAGATAAAAGAGCACCTGACAAAGGTATTAAAGATTTTGCCATATAAATTTGTATTTGTGCTGGGCTATTCCAGCTTGTTTCTTTTATTTTCCAAGCTAAAGCAGCGTATTCATAACCATAAAATGCTAGAGCTAGAACACCTGGGAAAAAGAAAATAAAGTATAAGACAATATCTATCCATGCTTGTGTTCTTTGTGAAAATAATCTGTAAATCACATCTCCTCTCACATGCGCTTCTGTACAAAGCGTGTAAGCTCCAGCCATCATAAATATTGCTCCATACATTTGAAGACTGAAATCAAAATTCCATAGTGTGGGTGCATTTAAAGCATAAGCCATAAATACCTCGTAACAAGTTCCACCCATTAAAATCACAATACACCAAGAAAAAGCTTTACCCATTGAAACACTCAATCGGTCAGCAAATTTAATGTAGGTTCTCATCATAAAGGACAATTAATAATGTATTGTAACTAATAATCAAATAAAAAAGGGGGGCAAAAGCCCCCCCTTTAAATCATTTTAAATTAAACTAACTACAGTTTAACTTTTCCAATTGGACCAAACTCATTTTCGTACGCAAGTTTGTAGTTCGGCTGATTCATTAGTAAGTATTTCATTACTCTCTTAGCGTAAGCTTTTTGAGAATCAACGATCTTCTTAAAGAATGGATCTTTCGCATTGAAATCACCAATTACTTTATCCCAACCTTTTAATTGCTCAGCTAGGATCTCGTCCGATGTTTGGTAAACATTTACTTTGTGCTCGTTCATTAACTTAGCTAAGTCAGCTGAGTATCTTACAAGAGCTTTAAAGTAGTTATCACTGTTTGCAGCGTAAGCAGCATTTTTCAATATTGCTTGGTGTGCTGGTGATAAACTGTTGTATGTTTTTTTGTTAACCGGTATTTCAAACATCTCTTGTGATTGGTGGAAACTTCCTAAGTGATAATGCTTAGAAACGTCTTGCATACCAAACTGAGAGTCTGAAGTTGGGTTGTTAAACTCAGCAGCTTCAATCAAACCAGTTTTCATTGCTGGTTGGATTTCACCACCCGGTAATTGTCTAACTACCATTCCCATTGCTGTAAGAACGTTAGTTGCAAGACCAACTGTTCTGTACTTCATACCTTTTACATCAGATACTTTAGTTACGTTCTTTTTGAACCAACCAAAAGGCTGAGCAGGCATTGGCATATGGAAGAAACCGATGTAATCGAAACCTACTTTTGCTAAAGTTTCATCGTACAGTTTTCTACCTCCACCGTACTCCATCCATCCCATTACTTCTTGAGATGACATTCCGTATGATGGACCAGTTCCGAATAAAGAAGCTGCTGCATTCTTTCCGTACCAGTATGCAGTCACCCAGTGACCCATATCCACTACACCTGAACTTACAGCTTGTCCGATTTCAGAAGTTTTTACAACTGCACCAACTGGTTGTAGATCGATCTGTAAAGATCCACCTGACATTTCTTTAACCATGTTACAGTAGTCCCCTGCCATTTCAAAAAAGATGTTTGCACCTGATGGCCATGCAGCTTGCATCTTTAATACTTTAGCGTGAGAACCAGCAGTTGCGATGTTTGGCATAGCAACTGTTGCTGCAGCTACAGCACCAGCTTTAGCAGCAGTCTTAAAGAACTTACGTCTTGAAGAAGTTGAATTCTTCAATGATTTTTTTTCTTTAATCATATTTCTCCTTGTTATTTTTAGTTAATTAACCAGCGAGCATCTAATCAAAATTCTAATTTAGAATCAATTTAAAATGGGTGCACAATAGTATGTTATTACAACTTTATTCAACTTTGAGGTGTATTTTAATTATTTTGAAATGTTAAACTTGCCCAGTAACTAATCCAATCAGAAGATAAATTTAATTCGGACTTATCTTTTGCTTTAAAAACTAAAACTGAATTAATTAAATAAACTCTCTCTTTAAATATAGTTAAATTAAAATTTCCTTTGCTATCTGTTTTTAATTGTTCAGTTAAAATTTCACCGTTGTTATTTTTGCTGAATATTTCAACAGGCCAATTTCTTACTAAATTACCATTATGAAAAACACCAAACTTTAGTAAGTTTTTATCAACTTTACTCAAAAGGATTATTTCAAAATCTAAAGTAGGCTTTTCAACAAAAAAACTTGAATTATCAAAATTTAAAATTGTCTTTGCAAATCTTTTATAATGTTCAGTTGGAATTTTATTTTGGTCATAGTTTTTGATAATCGAAGTTAGATTTTGCTCTTCTAAAAAATTCTCAAAACCCTTTAAACTTCGGTATTTAAGAAATGTAAAATTATTAACATAAGTAAAAATATTAAATTCTTCAGAAATATTAAAAGTAAAAGCTGGAAAACTACCATCTTTCTGTTCAAGATTTATCCTGCCTTCTTTATTGTTTTCTTTATACAATTTGTCTTTAAATTTTTTTTTAAAACCAAACTCTGTTCCTATAAATTCTGTACCAATTTTTATATGAATAATTGAACTATCAGAGCCTGTATTAAAATTTTCTGGTTCTAGCCAAAATTCATGAGCATTAGTATTTAAAGAAAATGATAAAAATAAAAAACTTTTGACGATAATAATAATTCTAAATAAGTTTTTCATCTTCATAAACACAACATTTTTCTGCTGGAATATAAAGATTTACCTCATCATTTGAAATAGGTTTTTCTCTTTCAATTTTAGATTTTATTGTAAAATTTTTCATTGTGGCGGTAAGTAATTTAAAATTACCAAAATCTTCAACCTTTTGTACTTTAGCCTTAACAGTATTATTTCCTTCTTTGTCTGCTAAATCGATAAATTCTGATCTAATTCCTAATTTTATATTTTTGTTTTTTACTTTAGATAAATTTGTATTTGTTTTTATTTTTATATCACCTACTTTTACCTCAGTTTCTGATGCAACCTCAGACTCGAATAAATTCATTGCGGGTGATCCAATAAAATAACCTACAAAAGTAGTGTTTGGTCTTTCAAACAGATCTTTAGGAGAACCTGTTTGTACAACTTCACCTTCACTCATTACAATTATATTATCTGCAAAAGTCATAGCCTCATTTTGATCATGAGTTACATAAACTAAAGTTGTTTTGTACTGTTCATTAATCTCTTTTAAATTTCTTCTTAATCTAAATTTCAAATCAGGATCAATTACTGTTAAAGGTTCATCCATCAAAACTGCAGCAACATCCTCTCGCACAAGGCCTCTACCTAAAGATATCAATTGTTTTTGATCAGCAGTTAATTTCCTTGCTGGTAAATCTAAATAAGAATTTAAATTCAAAGTTTCTGCAACTGAGTTTACTCTTTCATCTATTTTAGATTTTGCAAAATCTCTACATTTTAAAGGAAATGCCAAATTTTCAAAAACTGTCATCGTGCTATAAATAACTGGGAACTGAAATACTTGTGCTATATTTCTATCTTCTGTTTTTAAATCTGTAACATCTTTGTTATCAAATAATATTTTTCCTGCTGATGGACGTACAAGACCAGAAACAATATTGAGCATAGTTGTTTTACCACATCCAGATGGTCCTAAAATTGCATATCTATTCCCATCTTCCCAAGTCATTGAAAAAGGATTTAACGCATAAATCGGATTAGGATCGTTTGGATTATAAGAGTGAGAAATATTACTTAGATCTATTTTAGCCATTTTTACTCCTAAATGGTGAAGAAGCTAAATCTCCGTTAGAGTTAAACGCATAAGCTTTTTCAATTTTAAAATTTATTTTTACCTTGTCATGAATTTTAAAATTCATTACTTCTTCAATCGACATGATTAGTTTTGTGTTACCTTTTTTTAAATGAAGAAGAGTTTCCGAACCACTTATTTCAGCTAACTCAACTTCAAACTCATAACCTTTTTCGTTTAATATAATATCTGAAGATCTAAGCCCAATTTTAAAACTTTTATTATTTATATTATTAAAATGTTTCGGCGCATTAATTGATATACCCTCAAAACTTACTTCACTTTCTAAAATTTCAGCATTAATAATATTCATAGGTGGGTCATTTGAAATTTCAGCCACTTTTAAAGAATTGGGATTTTCAAAAATTTCTTTTGCAGGGCCTACTTGCAAAACTTTTCCTTCATCTAATACAATCACCTCTCCATTTAACTCCATAGTTTCTCTTGGATCTGTGGTAGAATAAATTAGGATAGTTTCATCTGCTAATCCCTTTGAAAATAAATTTTTGAATTCTTCTCTTAATTGTTCTCTTAATTTGTAATCTAAATTTACTAATGGTTCGTCTAATAATAAAATTTTTGCATTCTTTACTAATGATCTAGCTAATGAAACTCTTTGTTGTTGTCCTCCTGAAAGTTCTTGAATTTTTCTATTCTCATAACCAGATAATCCTACAGATTTAAGAGCATCTATAACCTTTTCGTTTATTACATTTGTCTCCATTTTTCTTTGTTTCAGAGGAAATGCAACATTTTCAAAAACATTTAAATGAGGATAATTTATGAACTGCTGGTAAACCATAGCTACATTTCTTTCCCATACAGGTGTTCTAAGGAAATCTTTTCCATCAAAATCTATTTCTCCACTATCTGGCGTTAGTAGACCAGCTATTGTTTTGAGTAATGTTGTTTTTCCAGATAAAGTTCTGCCTAAAATTGTATAAAGATTTCCATTTTTAAAATTGAAAGATACATCATTTAAATGAAACTGATCTGTTGGTTTATAAGATAAATTTTTAGCAATCAGATCCATTATTTAATTGCTCCAGATAAATTTCCTTTTGATAAATACCTCTCAACAATAAATGCAACAATAATTAAAGGCGCAACAGATACTAAAGCTGATGCAGATAAACTCCACCAAGGAGTTACAGATGAATTTAAAGCCACAATTTTAACTGGTAACAACTGAACTTCTGTAAATGTTAAAATAAATGCAAAGAAAAAATCAATCCAACCAAATATAATACAAAACATACCAGCAACTATTAAGCCTGGTATTGAATTTGGTAGAACTACTTTTAAAAATGCTTGATAAGGATTACATCCATCGATTAATGCTGTCTCATCTATTTCTTTTGGAACCTTATTAAAAAAATCAACCATAATCCAAACAGCTATTGGCATTAATAAGACTATGTAAACGACTATTAACCCTGAAAGACTATCAAGCAAATCTATGGAGCTTAAAAATAAAAAAAATGGAATTGATAAAACGATAGGAGGCATAATTCTTTGAGAAATAAAGAAAAACGTAATGTCATTATTTTTTACAAACCCAGCCTTAAATGTATATCTTGACAATGCATATGCCGATAAAGTTCCAAGAATAATACTAATTAAACTTGCAGTACATGTAACGAACAGACTATTAAAATAAGGTTCTACAATGTCTACACCTCCTTTTGCAGGAGACTTGATTAAAACTTTCCAGCCCTCTAAATTTGGTTCAAAATCAACCCAAGGAATATAAGTTACTCCCGCATTGACAGATTGAAAATCTTTAAAAGATGTTGTCAATGCCCAAAGAAATGGTGCTACTACAAATATTGTCCAAAAAACTATAAAGAAATATTTTAAAAATATATAAAGTTTATTCATCGTTTATTCCTTTAGTAGAAGTTTTGTTAAAACCTTGGCAATGATTGTTAAGCTTATGATCATTATAATCAAATATGTAAATGACATTGAAGCTGCATAGCCCATTTGAAATTCCCTTAATCCTTTAATGAAAATATAAAAGCTTGATGTCTCTGTTGAAGTTCCAGGACCACCTGAAGTTAAAACATAAACTGTATCCATAATTTTAGACGCTTCAATTAATCTAATAATTATTGCGCCTATTGATATTGGGGCCATTAAAGGAAATGTTACATAAATAAATTTTCTCACTGGACTAGCACCATCTATAGCGGCGGCTAAAAAAGGTTCCTTTGGTAATGACAATAATCCTGCTAATAATAATAAAAACATAAACGGAGTCCACTGCCAGACTTCAACGATAATTACCGTAAACTTTGCGATGACTGGATCTGTAAGCCATTTAGGTGAAAAACCAAAATTAGACAAAATGTCATTTACTGGTCCAAGGGACTCGTGAAAAAAAGTTCTCCATATTACAGTCATGATGACTGGTGTAGTCATCATCGGAATTAAGAATAAAACTCTAAAAAATCTTTTAAATTTAATATCTTTCCAAACCATATGTGCTAAAGCAAAACCAATCACATATTGAAGAATTACAGTTGTAACTGACAAAAAACTTAATCTAAAAAACGATTCCCAGAATCTAGGATCATCTGTAAATAATCTTATATAATTTTCTAAACCAATAAAATCTAATCCTGGATTATAACTATTCCATCCTGATAAACTTAATCTTACTACAAATATTATTGGAAAAATTAAAATTCCTATAAGCACAAATAAACCAGGAAACAAAAAAAAGTATTTATGCTTAAAGTTCATTTGTAAATTTGGATTATATAATTTTTGTTTAATGTGGCCATTAATTTTAATGGCCACATAAAGTTAGTTAACTATAGTTCGTTATCTTCCATTTTGACACCAACAGCATAGGCTTTTTGTACTGCTTTTTTTCCTACTCTGCTTACAATTGCTTCCCACTCTTTAGCAACTTCATCTAATGCAGCTTGAGGAGATAATTGTCCTGCAAGAGCTTTCGAAGTTCCTGTAGCTACAGCACTTGTAAATTCAAATACACCTGGAACTCTTAGAGGGAAAACTCTGTTCTTACTTTTTTCCATATCTAAAAGTGTTTTAGTGTAACTGTTAGCGATCTCTGGATCCCAACCCATGCTATTAATATAAATGTTAGGGTCAAAGTCTGAGTTCTTAAATGGGTTAACACCAAATCTACCGATTGCTAAATCAGCTTGGTGGTTTGCACCATTAGAAAAGAAACATAGATAATCAAAAGCCATATCTTTTACTTTACTTTTCTTTGCAACACCTACTGCCCAACCCCAAACGATGTATGGAGCTTGGTTAAATTGGTTTTCCCAGCCATTAGATACTCTGTTCCAAACTCTGTCAGAACCTGGAAGTGGAGCCGCACCTACTTTATTTTTAATAGGACTATCATCTTGCATTGCAGCGATGAAAGCATCATCCCATGAAAAACTAAATAAAGTTTGTCCGCCACCAAATGATCCAATTTCATCACCTAGACCAAAGTTAGTTCCTCCCGGGGGAACATATTTAGTAGCTTCAACCCAATCAGTTAATGCTTCTACAAATCCTGGGTTATTGATATTTGGTTTCATAGTTTCTAAATCAAAAAAGAAACCACCTGGAGTTCTAGGGTTTTTAGCATATGCAACTGATCTGCTGAAAAAAGCTGCAAACATTAAGTCATCTTTTTTCATAACTTCAGCTGAACCATATTCTTTTTCACCATCTCCATCCCAATCCCAATCGTTAAAATATTTAGCCATTTCACCGTACTCTTTCCAAGTTCTAGGAACTCTTAATTCTTTACCAGTGTCAGCTTTATATTTTTTCTGCATTTCAGGATTATCGATGACATCTTTTCTATATTTTAAATAGTGTCTGTCACCATCAACTGGATATTGATACATTGTACCATCCCATGAAGACACACCCATATGAGATTTAGTTACATCTTTCATCTCAGGTGAATTCATGTACTTCTTAGGTACTGGTGCTAAGTATCTTTTCCAATCATTAATGAAATTAGAAAATCCAAACACGATGTCGTAAGGTGCTTGTCCAGCTTGAAATGGAACCATTGCCTTAGAGTACAAATCACCTGCAGGTGTATGTGTAACTTCAACTTTAGCTCCAGTTAATTTTTCAAACTGTTCAGCATGTAAAGCCGTTGGCTCTCCCATTACTGGAATTGCGTGTGTATTGATTTTTAGAGTTTTCCCACTGTAGTCCTTTTTAGAAATTTCTTCATAAGAACACATACCAGGGATATCTCCTGTAGCTTTGATATGTGGAAATTGATCACTCCACTTATCAGCGTACGCAACAGGACTGAATACCATTAATCCTGATAAAAGAGCTGTTGCGAATGTTTTTATTGTCTTCATCTCTTCTCCTTTTTATTATTATGGAACTAAGACTGCACGACCTTTAACTTTACCTTCGTTTAAGTCATGAAGTGCTTTGTTAGCATCATCTAATTTATACTCTTGCATAGATAGCTTGACTTTTCCTCTGTCAGCTAATTCCATCAGTTCATATAACTCAGACCACGTTCCTACTAAATTACCTACAATTGTTTTTTCAGAAATAATCAAATCAACTGCTAGTGATTTAATTTCTTCTCCATATCCAACAATGTAATAAAAACCACCATTAGAAGTCATTTGAATTCCCATAGCTGTGGATCCTTTTTCACCAACAAAATCGATTACAGCTTCAGAACCTTTTCCTTTTGTAAGTTCTTTTACTTTTTCGATTTCGTTACCATCAATTAAAACTCCGTGATCGCCACCAAGTTCCATTGCATGTTTCAATGCTTTTTCAGATTTTTCTACAATGATGATGTCTGCAGCACACATTGCTTTTAAACATTGAATTGCAATATGTCCTAAACCACCAGCTCCAATTATCGTACAGCTTTGTCCTGGCAACAAATGTCTTGTAGCTTTCTTAACTACTCTGTAAGCAGTCAAGCCAGCATCTGAAAAAGGCGCAACATCTTTTGGTGCTAAAACTTTTGGAAGTTTGATTAAATTTCTAACACTTGTTTTTAATAATTCAGAATATCCACCTTCTTTAATACTTAAACCTGGAAATGCACCTCCAGCAGCATGCATATCATTTCCTCTTCTGCAGTCTAAACATGTGCCATCTGTTCCTGATATTAATGGGTGAAGAATTACTGGATCACCTTTTTTAAAATCAGTAACGTCTTTACCAACATCTTCAACCCAACCTGCATTTTCATGACCCATTACACATGGCAATAACTCACCATCTGGATCTTGAATATGTTTCCAAACTCCTTCAATAATATGTAGATCAGTTCTGCAAACACCTGCAGCACCAATTTTTACAATTACATCAGAAGCCTTTTCGATTTTTGGATCGGGCATTTCTTTATTAGTTACCCAGGTCTGTTCTTTCATCTCTGGGTCATATTTATGTAAAACTTGAGCTTTCATATATTTTATCTCCCTCTAGTAAGAAGACTATTAAATTTAGAGAATTTAAAGGAGTCCAACTGATTGAAAGATGTTCAGAAAATTAACATATACAACCTATGGTTGGTTGTTTAAATTATTAAAAAAATTTAATGTTACTCATGCCAAATTTATCAATGGTAGAAATAGAGTTTAAGACAATCTTAAAAAAAAGAGAAATGTTAACCGCTAACATGAACTCTGAAATTTCAGACAGCTGGGCAAGATGTATTTCTAACGGTTTAGATCCATTTAAAAGACCAAAGAGAAGCGTAATATCATTTCAAGAATTAGAAGAAATTAGACAAAAAAAAGAGAGCATAAGAAAAATTATTATTCCAGAATTAGAACTTTTATATTCTCAAGTTGCTGGCACAAATTTTATGGTAGCCTTCTCTGATAATGAAGGCTTAGTTTTAGATACAATTTACGACAAAACATGTTTAGATGGGGATGTAGGAAAAGCAGTAATACCTGGATCTATATGGTCAGAAAAAGTTTGTGGAACAAATGGTCTTGGTCTTGCAGTTGCATTACAAAAACCAACTATAGTTTCTGGCAAAGAACATTTTTTTACTAATCATGAAAAAATTTCATGCTTTGCAAGTCCCATAATCAATCATGAAGGAAAAACAGTTGGAATAATTGATGCATCAACCGACGCAAGGTCAAGGGAACAACATACTTTGGCATTAGTTAATCTTGCTACAAGAAGTATTGAAACAAAATTATTTATTGAGCAATTTAAAAGTGAACTAATTTTAAATTTCCATCCAAGGCAAGAATACTTGTCCACTACCAGCGTAGGCTTATTAGCGATTAATGGTGATGGAATAATTGTAGGATCAAATTCTAATGCGAAAATTATGTTACATGGTTTGATGGATATTAAAAATCAAGATTTTAATAATATTTTTACGGAGTCATTTTCATCGATAGCTAGCAATATACTGAACAATAAAATTATTAAAGTTACTGACTATTTAGGTTCATCAGTATTTGTTGTCAAAAATCAAAATTATAATGGTGAAAATAAAAAACAAATTATTCAAAATATAAAAACGTATGCTTGTGAAAATTGTAAAGATGCAAAGATGAAAAGAGAAAAATGTATATTAATAAAATCTACTTTTGCACAAACTCAAAGTATATCTAAAACTGCTAGAAGGCTAGGTATATCTAGAACAACTGTTTATAAACACTTGAATTAATTTTTGCTTTTAAACAAAAAGAAAAGGTAAGAAAAAAACGATGTCAATAATACAAACGACATTGCAATTTTAAATGAATTTTCCTCAGAAATATTTATTTTCATACCTAAATCAATAATTAAACCTATTACCCATTGTAAAACAAAAGCTCCAACAAATAGAAGTAAATTAAATGATGTTAATGCCTTACCAGCATTATTTAATGGAAATGCCATTCCAACAGCTGGTTGAGTTAATGATAAAAATATTGAACTAATACCGAAAATTGCCCAATGAATTGCGCCCGCTTTAGAACCTAGTATAATTATTACAACTAAAACAATTAAATTTAATGGAGCTCCCCATCTTAAAAGTTTTACTGCATCAGAAATATTTTTAGAAAACCTTGGTATGTAATAGCCCCAAAGTAAAAAAGAAAATAACAAACTAGAATAAAGTAAAAATAAACCCTTAGCACTTTCTTCAGGTGTATATCCTGAAACTCTT
Source organism: Candidatus Pelagibacter sp. (assembly GCF_052049935.1). GTDB lineage: Bacteria > Pseudomonadota > Alphaproteobacteria > Pelagibacterales > Pelagibacteraceae > Pelagibacter. Next base: position 80,622 of record NZ_JBNGZA010000003.1, read on the forward strand.
GTTAACCATGGTCCAGCCCATAATGTTTGAATAGCAAAAAGACTACCATAATTAAAGAAGCCCATAGGAATCAAGCTCTTGAAAAAATCGTTATTCCAAATATCACTCAACTTTCCTTGGTTTGAGTTTTGATCAAAATTTGAATTTTCCCATTTTGGAATAAATAAAACGATCAAAACAATACAGATAAATGTTAATATTGCTAAATTTGTAAAAACACCTCTCCATCCAATACTTGGTAATAAATACTGTACAGGTAAACTAGAAGATAACATACCGATTGCTCCTACCATCAACATCCACGAATTTGATCTTTGTTGTGTCTCGTCTTGAAACCAAACTCGATAGGCAGTAAGTGGTCCCATCAAACATGCTCCTACACCAATTCCAATTAATAGTCTTGATAACAACAATATTTGAAAATTTTTTGCATTAGCAAATAATATTATTCCTACTATTGTTAATAATAAAAAATAAGAAACAATTTTTTTAGGACCTTTAGAATCTAATAAGTATCCTAATGGAATTTGAACACTAGCAAAACCTAAAAAATATGCTCCACTTAGTAATCCTAAATCTCCTGCAGATAAATTAAACTCTGAGACTAATTCAGGTGAAATTGTTGCATTAATTGCTCTTAGTAACGTAGATATAAAATATCCAAGAGCAAAAACTAAAAAAATTATTATAGCTTTTGATTTTGTTAAAACTGGTTTTGGCATCCCAGTTTAATTTACTTTATTTTTGCAATTTCCTGTCTTAAAAAATTCATCAAGGTTATCTATCGCTAAGTTACCCATTGCTATTCTTGTATCCTTGGTGGCGCTTCCTAGATGAGGCAAAATAAATACAGATTTAATTTTATTATATCCTGGATTTAAATTGGGTTCATTTTTATAAACATCTAAACCTGCTGCATAAATTTTTCGTCTATTTAAAGCATCAATTAATGCTTCATCATCTACTATATCTCCTCTTGCAACATTAGTAATAACTGCACCTTTAGGAAAATATTCTACTGTTTCTTTATTAATCATATTTTCAGTTTCTTTAGTAGCTGGACAACAAATAGAAAGAACATCAGACACAGAAAACAAACTCTTGATATTGTCATGATAAACAGCGCCCTGTTCTTTATCCTCACTCAACTTTGATCTATTATGATAATGAATTACCATGCCTAAAGATCTTGCAATGTTTGCAATTTTTTGACCTATTCGACCCATGCCTAAAATTCCTAAACGTGTACCTGTAAGCTGTTTACCAATTAAATAATCCGCAGACCATTTCCATCCACCTTCTCTAGCAGACTCTATTCCTTCGGAAGCTCTTCTACACGCTCCTAAAATAAGTAATATTCCAATCTCAGCTGTTGCATCAGATAAAACTTCTGGGGTATTTGTTACAGCTATTCCTCTTTTTTTAGCAGCTTCTAAATCTATATTTCCAAAACCAACTGCAAAATTTGAAATTATTTTTATTGAGTCTGGAAGTTTATCTATTGTATCAGCATCCATCTTTTCAGTTAATGATGACAAAATTCCATCACAACCTTCACTCATTTCTATTATCTTTGATTGAGAATATAGTTCGTCGTTAGTATTTAATTTTGCATCAAATAATCCTGCAGCTTTATCTTCACTTTCTCTAATCAATTTTCTTGTAACTAAAATCTTTTTCATAGCTCTCCTATTTTAAAACCTCTGGTTTTGGGCCACCTGTATACCAATCTAAAACTTCAATTGTATGCAAAATTGGAACTTTAGTACCATGAGATATTTGTGTAATACAACCTATATTTCCTGTTGAAATAAAATCTGGATTTAAACTCTCTATATTATTAACTTTTTTCTTTAAAAGTTGTTTAGCAATTTTTGATTGTAAAATATTATATGTTCCAGCTGACCCACAACAAATATGCCCCTCTGGAATTTCCATAATCTCGTTATTAGTCTTTTCTAATAATGAAATTGGTTGAGCATGAACTTTTTGACCATGTTGCATTGAGCAAGCAGAATGATAGGCAACTTTATATTTTTTATCTTTAATTTTAATATCAAGTTTTAAACTTTCGAAAAGATACTCAGAAACATCTTTAGTTAGCGAAGATATTAGTTTTGCCTTTTTGCTTAATTCTTTATCATCTCTAAAAATAAATCCATAATCCTTCATAGTTGTTCCACACCCTGAAGTATTAGATAAAATTGCATCTAAATTGCCCTTCTTATGTTCTTCATACCAGGTATTTATATTATTTCTGAAATCTTGATGTGCATCATCTTCTTTTCCTAAATGATGATTTAACGAACCACAGCATCTTATTTGTTTTGGAACAACAACCTCAACCCCATGTCTGTTTAATAATCTTATTGTTGCTTCGTTAATTTGTGGAGAAATTTCTTTTTGCACACAACCCGTTAATAAAGCAACTCTAGCAATTTTATTTTTTCCTTTCGCTTTATATATTTCTTGAACTGGTAAAGTTTTTTTTGGAAATGATGTTGGCATTAACTCAATCATATCTTTAATTTTTGTTGGAAATAAAAATTTAAATGGCTTGATAAGTTTCACACCATAACTTGATAATTTAAAAATTTTTACATTTGGAAGAGTAATAGATAAGAAATATCTTATAAGTCTATCAAACAAAGGTCTTTTATAATTTTTTTCAATATATTTTTTTCCATGATCTATTACGTGCATATAATTAACACCTGCTGGACATGTAGTCATACAACTATAACAAGATAGACATCTATCAATATGCTTAACTACTTTCTCATTGGGTTGCTTATTATTTTCAAGCATGTCCTTAATCAAATAAATTCTACCTCTTGGACCGTCTAATTCATCCCCTAATAATTGATGCGTAGGACATGTTGCATTGCACATTCCGCAGTGAACGCATTTTTTAAATATTTTATCTGTAGATTTATTATCAGAATCTTTTAATTGTGGTTCTGTAAAATTTGTTTGCATTATACTCCTCTATACATCTTGCCTGGATTAAATACCCTCTTAGGATCAAAACTTTGTTTTATTTTTTCTGAAATGATCAATCTTGTTTTATCAATTGTAAAAATAGTTTCCTCATAATCATAATCTTGGGCTGGCTTAATAATTGTAAAATATCCCCCAAGTTTTATAGCTAATTCTTTCATCTCTTTAATTTTATTATTTTTTTTTGAAGGAACCTCAATCCAAAATAAAGCACCACACCAATCAATATAATATTTAAACTTGTTTCCTAAATATTTCATCATTTCAATACCTGATGCAGGCTCTATAACTAAACGTATAAGATTATTTTTTGTTTTAGAAAATAATTCTAAATTATTAACTTTTTTCCAAAATGGAGCTGATTGATAGCTTTCTAAAATTACGCTTTTAAATTTATCTAATTCTAACTCTTCACTTATACTTTTTATTTTTTCTCCTACTGAAACTTTATCTCCTTCAACTCTCAACGCTAAAAATGAATTCTTAACTTCTAAATCATTAAATTTAAAAACTTCATTCTTATTTTTTTCAATATCTGTGTCTTCTGGTTCACTTGGAATAAAAATGGCACCAGAAACTTCGCTACTAGAATCTGATATTTTATCAAATATATCATAAACTTTGCTTGGATCATCAACATCAATAACAATTGTATTTGATATCTTTTTTTTTGGTAAAACCTTAAGGGTTATTTCTGTAAGAGCAACCAAAGTACCAAACGATCCAGCAACTAGCTTTGATAGATCATAACCCGTAACATTTTTCACTACTGTTCCGCCTGACTTAATTATTTCACCTTTTCCATTCACTCCTCTAAAACCAAGCACATGATCTCTGACACTTCCTACTTTAAATCTTCTTGAACCAGCATAATTACAGGCAAGATAACCACCTATTGTACCTTTATTTGATTTGCCATTTTCAATAAATCCAAAATCAATTAATTCAAATGCTAATTCTTGTTCATTTTTCTCTAATTCTCTTTCAATATCTTCTATCAAAGTGTTTGCTTTAACTTTGATATACAGTTCTTCTGGATAATATTCGATAATTCCAGATAGTTTTGATAATGAAATTTTATTCGCTGCTTGTGTTTTGTTTCCAATAAATTTTTTTGAATTTGATCCTATTAATTCTGCTGAAGAATTTTTATCAAAAATATCCTTAACAAGAATAGAAACTTCATTCTCATCATTTGGAAAATAAGTATTATTAGAATCTTGGAAGATCTGGGAATTTGTTCTTACTTGTGTGGACATGAACCCTTCCTTCCTCTGCACATTTTCTTAGAATCGGATAAACCTTTCCAGGGTTTAATAAATTTTTTTCATCTAAAGATTTTTTAATATCGAGTTGTTGCTGAATATCTATATTATTAAACATTTCACACATTAGTTCTCTTTTTTCTATTCCAACTCCATGTTCTCCAGTAATAACCCCACCTAATTTTACGCAAGTTTTTAAAATTTCAGCTCCAAATTCTTCTGTTTTTCTCAACTGTTCTTTGTCACTTCCATCAAACATAATTAGTGGGTGTAAGTTTCCATCGCCTGCATGAAAACAGTTTGCAACAGGTAAATCATATTTTTCAGAAAGTTTTTTAATTTCGAGAAGAGCTTCTGCAAGTTTTCCTCTTGGTATAACCCCATCCATACAATAATAATCTGGAGCCATTGCCCCACATGCTGGAAACGCTGCTTTTCTACCTGCCCAAAATTTTAATCTCTCTTGTTCATTTTTACTAAGTTTTAAACTTGAGCAATTATTTTTCTTAGAAATTTCACTTACTTTTTTTAATAATTCATTTACTTCAGACTCTGTTCCATCAAGCTCTACAATTAAAAGTAATTCTGCATCTCTTGGATATCCTGCTTTACTAAAGTTATCAGTTGCTTCAATTAATGCTCTATCCATAATTTCCATACCTGCCGGAACAATTCCGCTTGAAATTATTTCTGATGCTGCATCACCACCTTCTTTAATTGAAGGAAAACCAATCAATGCAGCTTTAACTACTTGTGGTTTTTTTAATATCTTTACTGTTACCTCTGTAACAACTCCTAATAAACCCTCGGATCCACAAATTAATCCCATCAAATCATAACCTTCTTGATCTAATGTTTTTCCACCAAATCTACAGATGGTTCCATCCATCATGACCATTTCAACACCAAGAATGTTGTTTGTAGTTGTTCCATATTTAAGTGAGTGTACTCCGCCTGAATTTTCAGCAACATTACCTCCAATAGAGCAAGCTAATTGACTAGAGGGATCTGGTGCATAATAGAAGCCTTTGTGTTGAACAGCATGCGTTATTCCTAAATTTGTTACACCTGGTTGAGTAACAACACATTTATTTGGAAAATCTATATTTAAAATTTTATTAAATTTTCCCAAACCAAGAATTACTGCATCTTGCAATGGTAATGCTCCTCCGGATAAACCTGTGCCAGCACCTCTTGGAATTACTTTAATATTTTCTTTATGGCAATATTTTAAGATTTCACTTACTTCATTAGTATTTTCAGGAAGTACAACTGCTAAAGGTGTTTGAGTGTATGCAGCTAGCGCATCTGTCTCGTATGGTTTTATTTCATCTACATGGCTTAAAACATTTTCTGGATCGGTCAGCTTGCATAAATTTTTAACAATAGAACTTTTGTTATCTATCGTTTTTTGATCAATTTTTGGTAAAGCTAACTCCATTTATCTATCCAAGCATTTTTTTAATATTATCAATAGCTTGAGAAATATTATCTTGTGATGCAGCAAAACTAAATCTGACATAATCGCCCGAAGTTTTACCAAAAGCAGTTCCTGGTACTATTGCTACACCTGCTTCATGCATTGCTTTATGACAAAATTCCTCACCATTCATACCTGTTCCAATTATCTTAGGAAATGCATAAAAAGCCCCACCAGGCAAACTACACTCAACACCTGGAAGACTATTTAAACCTTCGTGAATTAGTTTTCTTCTTTGAGTAAATTTTTCCATCATGTGATGAATTGATTCATCTGGACCATCTAATGCAGCAATACCAGCAAACTGGGCAGCAGCATTTACACAAGAAACACTGTTTATTAAAAGTTTGTTAACATGTTCAACTAAATGCTCAGGCCAAAAACTCCATCCTAATCTCCAACCTGTCATTGAATATGCTTTACTCCATCCTTCTAGAACAATTAATCTGTCTCTTAATTTTGGATAATTAAAAAAAGTTGGCATTTCTTTATCATCAAAAATTTGTCTACTATAAATTTCATCACTAAGAATTGTTACATGTGGATGTTTCTTTAATCCTTCTGCTAACTTGTCAATTTCTGATTTTTCTACGAAACTTCCTGTAGGATTATTTGGATTAATTAAAATCAACAATCTTGTTTTGTCAGTGATTAATGAAAGAATTTTATCTGCACTAAATTTTAAATCTTTGTCTTCAGTTAAATCATAAGGAACAGCAGTAGAACCAGTATAATTAATCATCGACTCATAAATAGGAAACGCTGGAGTTGGATGAATAATCTCAACACCTGGTTCACCAAAACATTGTATTGCATAATGCATGGTAGGTTTTCCACCAGGCATGATAATTATTCTTTCAGGATCTATCTCTTGATTATAAAGACTTTTAATTTTTCTAGTTACAGATTGACGACACTCTAAGATACCATTTGATAATACGTATCCATGATGACCATCATCTAAAGCTTTTTTTGCAGCTTCAACTATATGCTTAGGAGTTTTAAAATCAGGTTGCCCTAATCCTAAATGGATCATGGGTTTACCTTGTGCTTCAAGTTTTTTTGCCCTTGCCAAAACACTAAATGCAGTTTCGGTACCCAGTCTATTTAAACTTTCAGCTAATTTCATAATTTATCTCCTGTATATTATTTTTGTTCTATTTAATTCACTCAAATTTTTACAACCCATTAAAACCATATTTCTATTTATTTCATCGTGCATGTTTTGAAGTAACTTTTCTACACCTGGCTGACCAGCTGCACCTAAAGCAAATAGAAACATTCGACCAAAACTACACGCTTTTGCTCCTGCCGCAAGTGCTTTTAACACATGAGTGCCACGTCTAATTCCACCATCTAGTATGATTTCTAGTTTATCTCCCACTGCATCTGATATTTCTTTTACTTGATCAAAGGGAGATCTTGAGCCATCAAGTTGTCTTCCACCATGATTAGAAATCATGATTGCTGTACATCCAATGTCTATTGCTCTTTTAGCATCCTCAACTGACATAACTCCCTTAAGTGCAAAAGGTTTGCCCCATTTTTTCACACAGTATTCAGCATCTTTCCAGCTCATTGCTGGATCATATTGTTCATTGATATATTCAATTACAGACTTAGCAATGTTTGTTCCCTTATCTGTTTTAGTTGCAACATTTGCTAATGAAAATTTTTCATGAGTTAAATAATTAAAAACCCATTTAGGGTGCATCGCAAAACTCATTAAACTCTGTAATGTAAGTTTGGGAGGCGTTGTAAAACCTGTTCTATGATCTTTCTCTCTATTACCTGCTACTAATGTATCAACAGTTAAACACATTCCATCAAAATTTGCTCTCTTGCATCTTTCAATAAGATCATCTGTAATTCCAGTGTCTTTATGAACATACAATTGAAATAACTTTGGACCACTGGAAACATTTGCAATCTCTTCAATAGTAGTGTTTGCCATTGTAGACATACTATAAAAAGTGCCAAATTTTTCTGCAGCTCTAGCTGAAGCTTTATCTCCCTCATGATGATATAATCTTTGCATAGCTGTAGGTGATAAAAATATTGGCATATCAATTTTTTTTCCGAAAACAGTAGTAGATAAATCTGGCTTTCCAACACTAGCCAAAACATTCGGTACTAAATCACAATCATTAAATGCGTCAGTATTCCTTCTTAAAGTAACTTCATCATCAGAACCACCATCAATATAATGAAATATAGGTGATGGGAGATTTTTTTTTGCAAGATTTCTAAAATCATTAAAGTTGTGGCAATCTTTTAAATTCATTTTTCTTTAATGCTCTTTATTAAAATTTTTTAAGAAAATTAAACATATAACTATTCGCACCAGGATTTTTACTTCCTAAACTTGCATTAGATAAATGGTTATATGATACTCCGATAAAACTATCTTTAGGCAAATTCATAGACAACTGAACCTCACTTTTAAATTCTAAAGCGTGACCTAAATCTTTGCCATCTCCTTCGTTATAGTACCCTGGGGCAAAACTTGGATTAAAATTTAAACTACCAATCTTATATTGGGCTTGTACACCTGTGTAAAAATAACTTGCATTATTTGCTGTCATCATTGCGCCTGTCACTGGTGACAAATTACCTAAAAATGTATCTCTATTTAAATCTTCATTTTGATGTTGAACACCGAATAATTCTGATTTTTTACCATCATCACTAAAATCAAACATACCAGTATAGAAATTTAACTTTGTTGAGTCTGTTTCAATTTTACTGTCATCTGCACTTGCAAAGCTTATTAAAGCAAAGATAATACAAATAGAAATAGTCAGTACTTTTTTAATCATTTCAGGCACTATGCTTATAAATTTTTAGTTTTCAATTTTTTTAATATTATGACACCACCTAATAAAAATAACAATAAAGGCAAAATCCACAAAATATATGTATTTTTTGATAATTCAGGGTCATATAAGATCCAGTTTCCATATTTTTCTTTTAAAAACACATAAATATCCTCTTCTTCCATACCCTCATTCAATTTGTCTTCAACTACTAACTTCAAACTATTCGCAAATTCAGAGTCAGAATCATAAACAGACTGACCCTGACAAATTAAACATCTAAGATTTTTTGTAATCTCAATTTTAAGCTTATCGTTTTGTATTTCTCCGTGTGCGGTTGAAATGTTTATCAATAATAAAAAAATTAAAATTTTTTTCATTGACTTAAAATTTTTCTGATTTCTTGAACATTAATTTCCTTTAGTGGGCCTGTGTATTTTTTAACAATCTTATTATTAAAAACTATAAAAGTTTCTGGTACTCCATAAGCACCCCAATTTATTGATAGTTTTCCATTATCATCATTAAGAATTAGATCATAAGGGTTGCCTAAATCATTAAGAAAATTTTCAGCATTTAATTTTAGATCTTTATAATTAATTCCAATGATTTTAAGTGAATTGATATCATTTAATTCTAACAAATATTTATGCTCTAATCGACATGGGGCACACCATGATGCCCATATATTAATCAAATAATATTCATTAAGCATAAAATCTTTACTTGAAAAATTATCATTTGATTTAAAAATTTTTGCCTCAAATTCTGGAATGTTTTTATTCAAATTTACGTTTGGCGTATAAATATTTGTTTGATTAAGACTTTTGTAAAAAACAAAAAACATAAATATTAAAAAGAAGAAAACTATAAATGGAACAATCTTATTTTTCATTTCTAGAATATAATAAATTAGTAAATCCACCCATTGAAATTATAAGTACAGAAATCCAAATCCAACTCATTAAAGGTTTAAATTGATATCTAAGATTAAAATAATTTTGATTTTGGACAACGTTAATAACTAAAAACTTATCATGAAATAAGCTTGTTTTAATGTCGGCTTCACTAGTGATAATGACAGGTTGATTATAAATTCTTAGTTCAGGTTTAAATTTTTCAGTCTTATTTTTTTGATCTGTAATATCAAAATATCCAATTACAGATTCATAATTTTGTTTTTTGAATTTCTCCACTTTTTCTAAATAAATTTTTACTTTGCCATCATCATAGCTTTCACCTACTTTAAGATTAGTTATAATTTCAGAAGAGAGAAAATTATTTAAAAGTACACTTAGTATAAATAATCCAAAACCAAAGTGAGAGATTTTCTGAGAAATATTTTTAGTTTTGTTGATAAAAAAATCTTTAAGAGTAATCAAAAAAAGAAAAAGGGCAGCACTCAATAATAAAGTATTTATCAGAAAATCTACATTTAATTTAAAAACTAAATAAGAGCTCAAAAGTAATGAAATTCCAAAAAAAGAAACTAATGAAAATTTTTCTATAAATTTCGATTTTATCCAACTTAATTTTGGCCCAATAGCCATGGCAATTAGGAAAAAAATTAAAAATGGAGCTATGAGTTTATGATAGAAAGGTGGTCCAACAGAAATTTTTTCAGATGAAATTACATCTAAAAAAATTGGATACAGTGTTCCTATCAAAACTACTGATAAGAAATACATCATAAACCAATTATTTATTAATAGCGAAGTATCTTTACTCAACCAAAAAAAATTACTTGAGTTTCTATCTTGATTTTTATTAAAGAAAAAAAATATTACTAAAGACAATATAATTAATAAAAATAAAAATAATAAAATAAAAATACCTCTTTCAGGGTCATTAGCAAACGTATGAACTGAATTTAATATTCCTGATCTCACTAAAAAAGTTCCACTCATACTTAGAGTAAAAGTGGTAATTGAAAGAATTATTACCCAAGATTTAAGTAAAGTTCTTTTTTCTAAAACTATTAAACAATGTATTAACGTAGTTAAAGCTAACCAAGGCATAAGAGATACATTTTCCACAGGATCCCAAAACCAAAAACCACCCCAACCTAATTCATAATATGCCCAAATAGATCCTAACAAGATACCAAGTGTTAAAAAAATCCAGGAAATATACGTCCATACTTTTATGTGAGAAGCCCAAGAACTAGAAATATAATTTAAAACTGTAGCTGATAAAGCTGATGAAAAAATAATTGATGCACCCACATACCCTAAATACAAAATGGGAGGATGTATGGCTAAGGCAGGGTCTTGTAAAATTGGGTTTAAGCCAAGTCCCTCATTAGGAACTGGAAATATATGCGAGAATGGATTTGATGTTTTTATAACAAATACAAAAAATCCAAAAATGATAATCTGTTGGAATATGGTTGTTAAAATTCTATAACTTTTTATTTGTCTTTTCGAAGTTAATAAAAAAATAAAGACAAATAATGTCAAAACTAATAACCACAATAATAAACTTCCTTCATGGTTTCCCCAGGTTCCAGCAATTTTATAAAATAAAGGTTTAGTAGTATGAGAGTTATTGAAAACAGTTTCATTACTAAAATCTGAAATAACAAACGAAATAATTAAACAAATAAAGCTAATTAAAATAAATAATAATTGTAAAAAACTAAAAGATATAATCTTTGTGTTTAGATTGCCTGATTTTTTATAATCAATGAATGAATAGTAAAAAATCGGAAATGAAATCAAAAATCCAAAAATTAACGAATACTTACCTATAACACTTGGTAACAATTTACTTCTCCTTCAACGCCTCTTTGACTTCAGGGGGCATGTAATTCTCATCATGCTTTGCAAGTATTTTTGTTGCTGAAAAAAAATTTCTATCTTTTAAATATCCCTCCGCAACTACTCCCTTTTCTTCTTCAAATAAATTAGGCAGAACACCCATATAAGATACATTTATTTCATTTTTAAAATCAGTAATGATAAAATTTACTTGATTGGTATTCATGCTTATTGAGTTTTTTTTTACCATTCCTCCAATCCTAATTTTCTTTTTTGATAGTTCTGTAGTTTCTCTTATTTCTGATGGCGATTGAAAATAAACTACGTTTTCCTCTAAAGATTTAAGAATTAGAAAAATAGTAAGGATTAAAGTAATAAAAGCTAAAGATATAAACAAAATCCTTAACTTAACCTTACGACCAAACATTTATTGAATTAAATATTTGATGCGCCAGATAATATTTCTTGATTAATTCTTTGTGTTCTAGCTTGAGCAGCTTTGCTTGTATCTAAGTTTCCAAATTTTTTTACAAATTTAGATTGTTCTTTAACGTACTGAATTTTTGTAACAATATACAAACCTCCAAAACTAAAAAGAGTAAAACCAAACGCAGACCATACGTAAAGTCCGTAGCCATTCATGTTTAGTAATTCATTTATCATAATCTATCTAAGCCTTTATTTTTAATTTTTATCAGTTCTGTATTATATTTCATTAAAAAAATCAGTAGAGAAAATAGAGCAAATGCCGCAGTCATTATTCCTAAAGGAAATAACATTGAACTGTGTATTGAAGATTTAGCCAAAATATTTATTGATGCTGGTTGGTGAAGTGTATTCCACCAATCAACAGAATACTTTATTATTGGAACGTTAATTATTCCGATCAAAGTAATAATCATCGAAATTTTATAAACTTTTTCTTTATCTTCATAAATTCTCCAAACAATTAAATACATTCCATAAAAAAGTAGCAAAATTAACATAGATGTAATTCGCGCATCCCATGCCCACCAAGTTCCCCAAGTCGGTTTTCCCCAGATAGATCCTGTTACAAGTGCTATTAAATTAAAAACGAACCCTGAAGGAGCCAAACTTTTTGCGATTAAAAATAAATTTTTACTTTTAAAAATAAAACCTGAAATAGATAAAATAGTTATTGATGTAAAGATACCCAACGAAATCCAAGCTGCCGGAACATGTACATACATAATTCTTACTGCATCACTTTGTTTATAATCCTCAGGAGAAAATATTAATGCTTCAACTAATCCAATAATTAAGACGATGCAAAATAAGCCAACTACATATTTTGGTAGTCTTGAGGTAACTAAAAAAATTTTATTTGGCTCAAAAATTTTAAACATTTTAAATGTATTATATTATTTTTATTTTAAGGGATATTTAATATCTAAATCTCTCTGATCAAGAATGCAGAGAGAGATAATAAGGGGTTAACGTTTAGCACTCTTGATCAGATATAGTAAATATTAACAATTATGTATGACTAAGGTTTGAACCAATTATGTCTTAAAAGTGATTAATTTATTAATTTGACTGTTTAAAATAGCTAGCACCCTTTTTTCCTGAAAAAATTTCTTCTATCAAAGGGTGTTTGATTGGTTCGTCAGAATCGTCGACTAAAAGATTTTGCTCTGAAACATATGCTTCATAAGTAATCTCATCATTCTCAGCTAACAAGTGATAAAAAGGCTGATCTTTACGCGGTCGTACATTTTTTGGAATAGATTGATACCATTCCTCAGAATTATTAAATTCAAAATCAACATCATAAATGACACCTCTAAAATCAAAGTGTTTATGTTTTACAATTTCGCCAATTGAGAATTTAGCTTTTTGAATTGCCATTGACTTTAGTATGGGTATTTAAAATTAAAAATCAATATCAAAAATTTTAAGGTTTTGTGAAATTGTGGATATGTTAGTATCTTGATGTGAATAAATCTTTTATAAAATTTTTAACAGATTTTGGGCCTTTAGTAATATTTTTTTACTTTTATTATGACAGTGGTAAAGATTTAAAAATTGCTATTCCACCATTTATTGTCGCAACCCTATTAGCTTTAGCAATTATGTGGGTGTTAGAAAAAACTATTCCTAAAGTTCCATTGTTAAGTGGAATTTTAATTACTTTTTTTGGTGGTTTAACAATCTACTTCGATAATCCAGTTTTTATTTATATTAAGCCGACAATTATAAACATTCTATTTGGATTGGCTTTGATATTTGGGAAATATTTTACAAAAGAACCAGTTCTAAAAAAATTGGTGGGAAAATCTATTGCTTTAACAGAGGAAGGTTGGGAAGTTTTAAATAAGAGGTGGGTTTATTTTTTCTTTGGACTTGCTTTATTAAATGAAATTGTCTGGAGAACTCAATCAGAAGAATTTTGGGTAAATTTTAAAGTATGGGGTTTGCTGCCTATCACTTTTATATTCACAGCTTTTCAAATTGGTTTGATAAATAAATATAAAATTAATGAATAGAAATTTAAGACTTGTAGTAAATAACTCTAATCAAAAACAGATTGAGGAAAAATATTTTTTTGAAAAAGAGGAACTTAAAATTATTTTAGACTTATATGCTAAAATGGTTTCGGAAGGTTCATGGCGTGATTATGGTTTAAGCATTTCCAGCAAGCAGGTAGGTTTTAGTGTTTTTAAAAATGCTGCAGAGAATGCTCTATATAAAATTTGTAAAAATTTTAAGCCAAAAAATCCTAATCTTAGATATTCAATAACAGATGTAAGCGGAAAAATTTTGAAAAATTCTTACGACTTAAAATCTCTCTTAAAAAACACCAATTGGAAAAAACTACAGAAATAATAATTATCTTCTTTGACCAAAAAGTCTTAGAAGCATTATCATTAAGTTGATGAAGTCTAGGTATAGTGTTAATGCACCCATTACAGCTTTCTTACCCATCAACTCACCTGAGTCACTTGCAACATACATGTTCTTAATTTTTTGCGTATCGTAAGCTGTTAAACCTACAAAAATTAGAACACCTAATACAGATATTACAAAGTACATCATAGACGACTTCATAAAAATATTTACTAATGAAGCTATGATTATACCAATTAGACCCATCATCAAAAAAGAACCAAACTTTGTTAAATCTCTTTTTGTTGTATAGCCATAAATGCTCATTGCACCAAAAGTAGCAGCTGTAATAAAAAATACTCTTGCAATACTTGCGCCTGTGTACACAAGCAATATTGAAGATAAAGATAAACCCATTAGTCCAGCATAAACCCAAAATAAAGTTTGAGCTTTTGCAAAACCCATTTTGTTAATTCCAAAACTCATATAAAATACGATTGCTAGAGGAGCTAACATCACCACCCACATCAAAGCAGAATTATAAATCGCATTTCCAAATCCAGTTAAAACTATTCCTGTGCTTGAAACTGACACAACTGCCATTTTAAAAGTTATTAACGAGACTATTCCAGTCAATAAAATTCCAGTTGCCATGTAATTGTAAACTTTAAGCATGTAGGCTCTTAAGCCTTCATCCATTACCGCAGTAGCTTGTTGAGCCTGTTGCGATTTAATCATATTTTCTCTATCTAAATTCATATAATATATATAATGTTAGAATAACAATTATTCAAGACACCATAAAATATTAACAAAACATTAACAAATAAAGATGAATTATAAAAAACTAGGAAATACTGACATTGACGTTAGCACAATTTGTCTCGGTACAATGACTTGGGGTGAACAAAATACTCAAGAAGAGGGTTTTGAACAAATGGATTTTGCATTAGACCAAGGAGTAAATTTTTGGGATACGGCAGAATTATATGCTGTCCCACCAAAAGAAGAAACTTTTGGTCATACAGAAATAGTAATTGGAAATTGGTTTGAAAAAACAAAAAAAAGAAACAAAGTAATATTAGCTACAAAAGTAGCTGGACCGGCAAGAGATTACATTAGAAATGGTGAAAATAATTATGGAATTAAGAATATAACAATTGCTTTAAATGACAGTCTTAAAAGATTAAAGACCGATTACATAGACCTCTACCAACTACATTGGCCTGAAAGAAAAACAAATATGTTTGGTCGTTTAGGTTATGAACATAAAGAAGAAGATAACTGGAATAAGTTTGAAGATGTTCTTGGAAATTTACAAAAATTTGTGAAAGAAGGAAAAATAAGAGAGGTGGGACTTTCTAATGAAACTCCATGGGGAGTGAATAAATGCCTTCAGCTTTCAAGAAAAAATAATCTACCAAGAATGATGTCTATTCAAAATCCGTATAGCTTATTAAATAGATCTTACGAAGTTGGATTAGCAGAAATCTCTATAAGAGATGAAATTGGATTGTTAGCTTATTCTCCATTAGCAAGTGGCTATCTAACTGGGAAATATAGAAACAACCAAATGCCTAAAAATTCTAGATTAGAGAGGGATGGTGATTTTTGGACGAGATACAATAAACCCAACACAACTAAAGCTGTTGAAGCTTATTATGAAATTTCAAAAAAACATAACATCGATTTTACACAAATGTCTTTGAAATTTTGTGAAATCCAACCATTTATGACTAGTGTAATAATAGGAGCAACTACAATGGAACAGTTGAAAACTAATATAGAAAGTGTAAATGTAAAATTAACTGATGAAGTTATTGAAGAAATTAATGAAGTTCAAAAAATTTACCCTAACCCATGCCCATGATTAAAAAAGTTTTAACCCAATTATTTTTTATTTTTATTTTAAGTACATTTCAAAGTTTTGCAGAAGAAGTAAAAAAAGTTGGAAAATACAAAGATTGGGAAACGATGGTTTTGGTTGAAGCAACTGGAAATACGTGTTTTGCACAATCGTCTCCTGTTTTACAAGCACCAAAATCTAATAAAAGAGATGCAAGATTATTTGTAAGTTTTAGACCTGGAGATAAAATTGCAGATGAGATTAGCACTACACCAGGTTATGAATTTAATAAAAACAATAAAGTAATTGCAACATCTGGGAAAAATAAATTTAATTTTGATATTAAACAACAAGGTTTTGCCTGGATGACAAGTAATAAAAATGAAAAAAAAATGATCAAAGTGATGATGAAAGGTTCGAGAATTATGGTAACTGGATTTAATGCTAAAGGGTCACAAACAATCGATCATTACTCACTACTAGGATTTACGAAAGCATATAAAGCTGCAAAAAGTGCCTGTAGTTAACTAAATGAATTTTAAGAAAAAAATTGTATTAGCCTACTCTGGCGGTTTAGATACATCTATTATTTTAAAGTGGCTTCAAGAAAATTATAATGCTGAAGTTATTTGCTACACTGCAGATGTGGGACAAGAAATAGATAGAAAAAAAATCTTTAGAAATGCAAAAAAACTAGGTGTTAAAAATATAATCATTCAAGATCTTAAAGATATTTTTGTAAAAGATTATGTTTATCCAATGATTAGGGGACATGCTATTTATGAAGGTGTTTATTTATTAGGTACTTCGATTGCAAGGCCGCTCATTGCAAAAGATCAGATTAGAGTTGCAAAAAAATACAAAGCTTATGCTGTATCACATGGAGCCACTGGGAAAGGAAATGATCAAGTTAGATTCGAATTAGGTTATCATTATTTTGGTCCTAAAATAAAAGTAATTGCTCCTTGGAGAATATGGAATTTAAAATCAAGAACTGATTTAATTAATTACGCAAAGAAAAATAATATTGAAATACCAAAAGATAAAAAAGGAGCGCCACCCTTTTCAGTAGATGATAATTTATTTCATACTTCAACTGAAGGTAAGGCTTTGGAAGATCCAAAAAATTTTGCACCAGAATTTATATTTCAAAGAACAGTGTCTCCTGAAAAAGCTCCAAACAAGACCTCTTTTGTGACGATAAATTTCAAGAATGGAGATCCAATTGGCGTTAACGGAAAAAAATTAAGCCCTTCTAAATTATTACAGAAACTTAATTTAATTGCTGGAAAAAATGGTGTTGGAAGAGTTGATTTAGTTGAGAATAGATTTTTAGGAATTAAGTCTCGTGGAGTATATGAAACACCTGGTGGAACACTATTAATTATTGCACATAGAGCAATGGAGTCTGTTACATTAGATAAAGATACTATGCATAAAAAAGATGCAATTATGTCCAGATATGCAGAGCTAATTTACAATGGATATTGGTTTTCAAAGGAAAGAATTAAACTTCAAAAAATAGTTGATTTAAAAAGGAGCAAAGTAAATGGTTCTGTGAAGTTAAAACTTTATAAAGGTAATGTAATAATTCATTCAAGAATTACAAAAAGTAATGCCTATTCAATGAAAAAAGTATCCTTTGAAGAAAATAAATCTTTTAATAAAAAAAATGTTGAAAGATTTATAAATTTTCACAAAACAAAACTATAATAAAAAATATTATGAATTTTATTCCTACGAGGGCTTCAGCTCTAGAAAAATTAGATTATTTCATTGAAAATGGATTAAAAGATTATTCAAAAGCCAGAAACTTTGATTTTGGGCCTGATCAAAGAGACAATACATCTTGTCTTTCACCCTATATTTCACATGGTGCTATAAATGAAATCGAGGTTATTAAAAAATCACTAAACAAATTTTCTTTTTCAAAAAATGAAAAATTTATTCAAGAAGTTTTATGGAGAACATATTGGAAAGGGTGGTTAGAATTACGTCCAAATGTATGGACAGATTTTTTAGTAGAATTGAATTCAATAAAAAACAAATACAAGGATAATGAAAATTATCTTAATGCTATTGAAGGTAATACAAATATTGAATGCTTTAATTTTTGGGTAAAAGAACTAAAAGGTACAAATTATCTACACAATCATACTAGGATGTGGTTTGCTAGTATTTGGATTTTTACATTAGATTTACCTTGGCAGTTGGGAGCAGAATTTTTTTTAGAACATTTATTAGACGGTGATCCAGCTTCAAATACGCTTGGATGGCGATGGGTTGCGGGTATACAAACTCAAGGTAAACATTATTTGGCTTCTGAATGGAATATTAAAAAATTTACTAATAATAGATTTAATCAAATAAAGCTTAATGAAAACGCTACTCCTAAAATTAGTGAAAAAACATATACGATAATTAAACAAGATTTTATCAATCCATCAATTGATGAACAAAAAACTTTAGTAATTTTTGATAATAATCTTTCCTTTGAAAGTTCAAATTTCACTGACACTCAATTTAAAAAAATTATTCTAATTAAACAAAATAATGAAAATAGAGAAATAAAGTTAAGTGAAAATGTAGTGAAATTTAAGGAGCTTTTAAATGAAGATCAAAAAAAACGGTTGAAACAAAAAAATATTGAATGTCAAATATTAGACATCAATGATTTAAAAAATATTGATGAGGATTTCTATATTTTATATCCATCAATTGGAGAAAGTTTGGATTTTTTAATAAAACTAAATCTTGAAAATTATAAATTTTTATACAGAAGCTTAGATTCTTTTTCTTGGCAATTCTGTAACAAAGGTTTTTTTAATTTTAAAAATCATATTCCTAAAATCGTAAGCAAATTTACATAAATTATGAAAATTAAAGTTTATGCAGATACAATATGTGGATGGTGTTTTATAGGTCAAACAAACCTAGAAAAAGCACTAGAAGATTACAAAAATAAACAGATAGAAGTTGAACACGTACCTTTTCAACTAAATCCTGATATGCCTGAAAGTGGAATATCAAGAAACGATTATCTAAACATTAAATTTGGTGGTAAGAAATTTGCGGCCCCGATGTATGCATCAATGACTCAAAAAGCAAAAGAAGTTGGATTAAATTTAAATTTAGAAAAAATTATCAAAACGCCAAATACTGTTCTTTCACATTTACTGATTTTATTAGCAAAGGATAGTGGAAAAGAAAATCAAATCAAAAAAGAGATTTATACAAGCTACTTTATAATGGGTGAAGATATTGGTGATGAAAACGTATTATTTAAAATAGCTGAACGTAATAATATTTCAAAAGAAAAAGTTATTAATTATTTTTCAGAGATTAATAAAAATAAAATTTACTCTTATCAAAACATTGCAAAGGGAAAAAACATTTCGGGAGTTCCTTTTTTTGAAATTAATGATCAATACGTATCAGGTGCACAAAGCTCTGAGTATTTAAAAAATTTTATTAAAGAAAATTTAAACTAAAATTTTAACTTTTTAATTTGTTTGGAATTTTTAAAATTTGATGGCTTTAAAAAAGTCTGATAACCTTTTTTAATTTTATTCCAGTCTTTATCAATTATAGCATACCAAGAGGTATCCCTATTTCTCTTTTTATAGATTGTAGCCTGTCTAAAAACTCCTTCAAATTTAAAACCTAATCTTAATGCAGCTTTATTAGATCTTTTATTGAGACTATCACATTTCCATTCGTATCTTCTATACCCCAAGATCTCGAAAGCGTTCTTCATCATAAGATACATAGCTTCAGTTGCTTCAACTGTTTTTTGTAAATTTTTAGCATATGTTATCCAACCCACCTCGATCGTTCCTACCTCAGGTGTAATTCTCAAATAACTTGCTAATCCACAATAAGTTTTAAGTTTTTTTGAATAGATAGAATAAAAGAAAGGATTTCCAGATAACTTTTCTGTTATTAGATATTTTTTAAACGAAGAAAAAGATTTATAAGGACCTGTTGGCATATAGATCCAATCAATTCCCTCTTTATCAATTGAAAAATTTTCATAGAGATCTTTTGCATGTTTCTTAACATTTACAGGCTCTAAAACACAATACTTACCAACTAATTTTTTTTTAGTTGGATATTTTGCTTTTTTAAATTTTACAGGAAACCCTATTTTATATTTTTTCATAATATTTTTTTAAAATTCTCATAGAGTGATCGAGAATATTCATTCATATCTTTCATATTGTCTTTGGCTGCTTGGTCAAATTTTTCTAAAGCTCCCTCACCTAATTGCTCCTCTAAAGCTTTTTTATATTCAGGAACGCACCCCCATTCATTTACTGTTGTGTCTTTAATTTCGATATGAAATTGAATTCCATATGCATGATTTTGATATTTAAAAATTTGAAATTTTGTAACTGGTGATGAGGCGATTAATGTTACATCTTTATTATTTTCAATCCCTTGAACCTCATAAGAGTGCCATTGAAGACTTTTAATTTGATCAGGAAATTCATTAAAAAGCTTATCATTAACTTTTTCTTTACTAAAATTGATATCCATAATTCCAATTTCTGCTGGATTTGACTTAACCACTTTGCCACCAACTACTTCGCCCAAAAGCTGACATCCTAAACAGAATCCTAAATATGGTTTTTTTAAATCTACAACAAATTCTTTTATTTTTTTTTTTTCATCTATCAACCAAGGATATTGATCCACCATGTAAGTATCCATTGGTCCACCCATACAAAACATTCCATCAAATTTACTTAGATCGTCAGGTATTTTTTCTCCCTCATCTAATTCTATGGTTGTTAACTTAAAACCATCAGCTAGCATTAGATCTTTAATGTAGCCTGGATCTTCAATTTTAATGTGTTGCAAAACAATAATGTTCATTTTTTTATTTTAAACCAGAGCATTTCTTTGAACAATATTTTACTTTATCCCAATTCAGCTTCCATTTTTTTCTCCATGCAAATGGTCTTTTACAGACGGGGCAAATTTTTGAGGGTAAGTTTTGTTTTTTCAAACTAATATTCTTTATAATTTTTTTTCCAAAGATCTAAAGCTTCTTCCCATGATGGTATTTCTTTACTCTCAAAACCATAAGTTGAGCCTGTAGCAATTGAACTAAACTCTTTCATGGCTTTCGAATGGGTTTTTCCGTTAATATATTCCATCATATAATTTCTGTCTTTCCAAGCTGTTAAAGTGTGTTTGTATCCATCAACTTCTTTAACTTCACAAAACAAATTACCTTCAGCTTTTTGAGCTGCTCTAAAAGACGGAATTGCTAACATCCAAAATTTGATTTTAGAGAGAAAATTTTTTGGTTTAAGGCCTGTGATTGAAATATACATATTAATTAGTATTTAATTTAATAAATTTATCAGCTTCAGATAAAATCATTTTTTTTCTATCTGTTTTCATTTTATCAAAAATTCTTACCATCATTGATAGCCTTGGATTTGTCAGGAAAAATTTTCTATTTCTATCAATAAATCTCCAGTAAAGACCATCCATTGTGTTACACCAATCACCTTTTTTAAAATCCATCATTTTCATGAAATAGCTTGATCCGCAGATATAAGGTTTGGTCGCAAAAATTCCACCATCACTAAATAAACCCATTCCATAAACATTTGGAACCATTACCCAATCAGATGAATCAACAAACATTTCCATAAACCATTTATAGACAATTGTTGGTTTGATTTCACAAAGGTTCATAATATTTGAGAGGATCATCAGTCTTTCTATATGGTGTGACCATCCATAATCTTTTGCATTTTTAATGGCATAATCTAATGGTGGAAGTCCAGTTGTTCCTTCATACCAACTCTTTTTCATTTTTCTATTTTGATTAAAAAAATTTTTAGTTTCCATTTCTTTTGAATAGCTCTGATAAATTCCTCTCATAAATTCTCTCCATCCAATGACTTGCCTTACATAGCCTTCAAGTGAGTTCATTCTAATTTTATTTTTTTTATGAAAGTCTAAAATTTTTTTAATTATGAATTCAGGTGTGATTATTCCCAAATTTATATAAGGACTTAAAGCACTATGAAATAAAATATTATCTTTCTGATCAACTGCATCTTCATAGTCACCAAATAAGTTTGATTTCTCTTTTATAAAAAAATTCAATAAATTTAAAACATCATCATATTCAGTTGCAAACCAGAACTGTTTTGTATTGCCTGGGTGATCTTTGAAATTTTTTTCAATTATTGGTTTTAACTTTTTTGTATGTGTGGTTTCATTAATATTTGGAAATTTAGGAATTGATATGTTTTTTGGTAATTTATTTCTATTGTCTTCATCAAAACTCCATTTCCCACCTTGTGGATTACCTTGTTTATCCATCAATATGTTAAGCTCTCTCCTGGTATCTTTGTAAAAAGTTGCCATAAAAGGCTTTTTAGATTTACTTAGATATTTTTTAAAATTGTCTCTCGAATTAAGAAACATTGGAGTTTGAACAATATTCCAATTTATTTTTTCTTTTTTAAAAAAATTTGAAACTTTGTTTTCAAAAAATTTATCTTCTATTTCAAAACTTGTAACTTCAGTAATTTTTTTTGATTTAATTATTGATTTTAATTTATCAGTATAACTTGATTTGAAACTTTTATTAGTAATATCTAAATATTCTGTTTTAAATTTATCTTTTCTAAGTCTATCCAAATATGATCGCATTGATGACAAAAATAATAATATTTTTTGTTTATGATGTTTTTCATATGTACACAGTTCGAAATCCTCTGCTAAAAAAAATAAGTGATCTTTTTTAAATTTATCTAAATAATTTAATGGAAATAATTGGTTGCCAAGTATAAAAAACAATTTCATAATTAAATATAACTAAAATAAATTTATATGTCAGATAAATATATTATCT
The DNA here is from genome assembly GCF_052049935.1 of Candidatus Pelagibacter sp. Taxonomy (GTDB): domain Bacteria; phylum Pseudomonadota; class Alphaproteobacteria; order Pelagibacterales; family Pelagibacteraceae; genus Pelagibacter. Next base: position 103,518 of record NZ_JBNGZA010000003.1, read on the forward strand.
TTGGAGCTACTGGTTCAATTGGTTCTAGTTTAGCAAAAAAATTAAAAGATTCTGGTCGTGACATACATCTAGTTGCAAGAAATGAAGAAAGTGTTCAACAATTAGCAAGTCAACTTGATTCTGCCTATACAGTTGCGGATGTTCTAGAAAATAACTTTATAGAAAAAGTTAAATCTGACATTCCTGAAGCAAAAGGTCTAGCTTATTGTGTGGGTTCAATAGATCTTAAACCTTTTAGAATGGTCAAAGAGCAAGATTTGAACAATTGTATGAAATTAAATCTTTATTCAGCAGTTGAAGCTATAAAAGGTTATCAAGAAAGTTTAAAAAAAAATAAAGGCTCTATTGTTTTGTTTTCTACAGTAGCAGCTCAACGTGGTTTTACTAATCACGCAATTATTGCATCTGCTAAAGCTGCTGTTGAAGGTTTAACAGTTTCTATTGCTGCAGAATTTGCACCTAATATTAGAGTAAATTGTATAGCTCCAAGTTTAACAAATTCAAAAATAGCTGAACCAATGCTAAAGAATAAAGTTTTAGCGGAAGGCATTGCAAAAGCACATCCACTAAAAAGGTTGGGTGAAGGACAAGATTCTGCTGCTCTTGCGAAATTTTTACTTACAGATGAAAGTTCTTGGATGACTGGTCAAATCATTGCTGTTGATGGTGGTAGATCAAAACTTTCTTAAAGTGAAAGAATATTTTCTTATATTATTCTTTTTACTCTTTTGTTCTGAAAAAAGTTTTTCAGAAAACTTATCATTTACTAAAATTACAAATCTTGATGAGCCTTGGGGATCATCTTTTATTAATGAAAACGAATTAATTATTACTGAAAAAAATGGACAAATTAAAATTGTTAATGTTTCAAATGGTAATACAGATATTGTAAATCATAATTTAAATTATACAGTATCTGGTCAAGGTGGACTTTTAGATATTCTCTATCAAAATAATCAATTATGGATCTCCTACACAGAAGATAGAGGGAATTGGAAGACAAGTACTTCAATAGCTAAAGCAACATTAGATAAAAAAAATTTAAATTTTAAAAATATATTTCAAGCAAACCCACCAATAGATTCTGGTTATCACTTTGGATCAAGACTGGCTATAAAGGATAATTATTTATTTGCGTCTGCTGGTGAAAGAGGTGGTGGTATGATTGCTCAAGATCCAACCAACCATCCTGGAAGTATTATTAGAATTCATTTAGATGGTAGTATTCCAAAAGATAATCCTAAATTTGAGGGTAAATCAAATTGGTTACCAGAAATTTATCAAATTGGTGTTCGTAATCCTCAAGGACTTACCTATTCTTCTTTTGACGGAAAAATTTATGCAAGCAACCATGGTGCTAGAGGTGGTGATTGGTTTGGAGAAATTAAAAAAGGTGAAAACTATGGTTGGAAAATTTTAGGCTGGGGTGGAAAAAATTATTCAGGGATTCCAATTGGACCAAAATGGAAACCGGATTTTACAAAGGCAATTCAATATTGGGTTCCATCAATTGCAACTAGCGCAATTACAATCTATAAAGGAAATGAGTTTGAAGAATGGAATGGTCACGCTTTAATCACATCACTAAAAGACAAATCTTTAAGAAAATTAACCTTTAATGATTTAGAAAATATACAAGAAGAAATAATTTTTAAGAATAAGATTGGAAGAATACGAGACATCCAAGTTCATCCAAATAATGGAAAAATTTACTTTTTATCTGAAAATAATTTGTGGGTTATGGAGAAAAGCTAATTATTAAGATAATAAATTTTTTAATGAAGCAACCTCACCTATCTTAAAAGTGAATACATCTTTTTTATTGTAACCATAATTTTCAGCATTTTCTTTTAATCTCATCGGTGGTTCCATTACAGGTTCGAATGAAAGCACAAATGTTCCCCAATGCATACCTAAAACTTTTTTACTACTTAAATCCTTAGCAACATTAAGGGCTTCCTCGGGAGTTGTGTGATAAATAGTTTTATCAAATATTGGTTTAAAATCATAAGCGCCAATATTAATCATGGTTAAATCTATCGGACCAAAAATTTTACCTAATTCTCTATATATATTTCCATATCCAGTATCACACGCAAATAATATTTTTTTATTTTTATATTCTATCAAAAAATTACCCCATAAAGTTTTGTTAGTATCTGTTAAACTTCTTTTTGACCAATGAATTGCTGGTAATAAAGTAACTTTTAAATCTTTATTAATATTAATACAATCATACCAATCTAGTTCATTTACATCTTTGTAATTATTTTTTGTGAAATATTTTCCAAGATTTAGAGGAACTAAAACTTTTGCATTTTTATAAGGAAACTTTTTAATTGTTTTCATGTCTTGATGGTCATAATGATTATGTGTTAATAAAAATAAATCAGTTCTTGGCAGTTCATTTAAATCTATTGCGGGCTTAGTAAATCTCTTGGGGCCAAAAATTAACGGCCCTGCATTTTTTGAAAATACAGGATCTGTAATGATGGTTGTCTCACCTAACTTAATTAAATAAGTGGCATGTCCAATCCAAGCGATATAATCGTCATCTTTATGTTTATTGAGATCTTCTAAAACAATTTGTTTATTAACAACAAAATCTTTTGGAACACTTTTATCTACTTTATTAGTTTTTTTTTTAAATGATCTATATGAAAAATTTACTTTATTTGTGCGAACTGGAGAACCTTCAGGATTTCTAAATGTTCCATCTGGTAAATGATGATATGGTTTTTTGTCCAATGAACTTAATTATCTAAAATTTTCTTTTTTGCTTTATCAAATTCTTCTTGAGTTAAGACCCCATCTTTAAGAAGATTATTTAAATTTGCTAACTCTGAACTAAGATTATTATTATTTGTGTTAGTAGTGTTAGTATCTAATTCTGAATGAGATTGATCTGTATCTTCATCTTGATTTTTTTTTGGTGCAAACTCTACCTTAGCTTTGAAACCTTTCATTATTGCTGAGCCACCTAAATAAAAAACAAAACCAAGAATTGGTACTGCTAATCCAAAAAAAATTATTTTTTCCATTAATTAATCCTCATCCTCATCTTCGTTTCTCCAACCTTTTTCGTACATTAAATACCCAGCCAATATTACTGCAAAAGTTCCTGCTATCATACCATAATCAAAACCAACTTGTTTTCCATAAAGATACCAACCAAGCTGTGTTGCTCCTATTGGAACAGCTGTGAGCAGTATCATGATTATAGCAATTCTATATTCATACTTTGGCTTCTTCATAAAGAAACATTATCAAAGTGAAGAGAAAATATTTGATCAATACAGTCGTTGAGACAATTAAACTTTTTTAAAAAAAGTCCTTATTTTTGGGATCTTTTAAAACACTCAATAGTATTTTTTAACAAACAAGCAATTGTCATTGGCCCCACTCCGCCAGGAACAGGTGTTAGAGCTTTTGCATTTTTTGAAACTTCATCAAAAGCAACATCGCCGACAATACCATTATCTGTTTTGTTTATTCCCACATCAATTACGATTGCATCTTTTTTAACCCAGTCTCCTTTAACTAATTCTGGAATTCCAACTGCAGCTACAATTATATCTGCCTCTAAACACTCTGCCTTGAGGTCTTTGGTTCTTGAATGAGTAATAGTTACTGTGCAATTTTCTTTCAAAAGTAATTGGGTCATTGGTTTTCCATTTAAATTTGATCTACCAACAACTACTGCTTTTTTTCCACTTAAGTTTGGCTCAATTTTTTTAATTAATAAATAACATCCAAGTGGTGTACAAGGCACAGAACTTTCATATCCGGAGGATAAATTTCCAACATTCATTGGATGAAAACCATCTACATCTTTTGATGGTGAGATTGCTTCTATCACTTTTTGTTTATCAATATGTTTTGGTAAAGGTAACTGAACTAATATACCTGAAACACTGTCATCTTTATTAAGCTCCTCAATTTTATCTAATACAGTTTTCTCCTCAACATTTTCTGGGTATCTAATTACTTCTGATTTTAATCCAACTTCTGTTGCAGATTTTTCCTTATTTCTTACATAAATTTTACTCGGAGCTAATTCACCAATTAGTATTACAGTTAATCCCGGAACCCTGTTATGTTTGCTTTTTAACTCCGTAACCTCTTGTTTAAGTTCTTCTCTTAATTCAGCAGCTGCTTCTTTTCCGTCAATTAAAATCATAAATTAAAATATTAATGGTGCTATGTAGAGCTTCATACACATTTCTATAAACCAAATCAACAAAAGTAATATAATTGGAGATATGTCTAATGATCCCAGGTTAGGTAAAAATCTTCTTATCTTTACTAAAATTGGATCAGTTAATCGATAAGTAAGTTCTAAAATAGCATAAACAAATCGATTCCCCGTATTAAGAACGTTAAAAGCTATTAACCAGCTTATAACAACATTTCCTACAACTACATATGAATAAAGCTTTAAAATTTGTAAAGCCAAGTAAAATATAGCAATCATTTTTTTTCAACATAAATTGATTGGCTCGGGAACGCGAATGACGCTTTGTTACCCTCGACTATTTCTTTAATTTTTATCGCTAATCTTTCTTTTACTGAAAGCCAATCATTCCAACTTCTACTATTTGTAAAGCAACGAACATACATATCGATTGAACTATCTGAAAATTTATCAACTCTAACCGCAATACCAACCTTAGTATCAAAGTCTTTGCTTTCTAGAATATATTTCTCAATTTCATTTCTGATAGTTTTAAGTTGATCAACTGTTGTGTCGTATTGCAATGTAATATTCCAACTAATCAACCAGTTTGATGTTTCGCTTACGTTTACAACTGCATTTTCAGCAAATTGAAAGTTTGGAATTATTGCAAGAGATTTATCAAATTTTCTAATTGTCGTGGATCTAAATCCAATTTTTTCAACTATACCTTCAATAACTCCATCAACAGAAATCCAGTCACCAATTTTAAATCTTTTTTCAATTAAAACCAAAATACCAGAAATTAAATTTTTAAATAAATCCTGAGCACCTAAAGCAACTGCAACACCAAATAATCCTAAACCTGCAATAATTGGTCCTATTTTTATTCCCCATAATTCTAAAACTGCTGCAAGACCTAAAATAAAAATTAAAATTTTTAATGATTTAATAATCCAACCAATTAGCTCTCTAGTTAAAATTTGGTCTAAACCACTTAAGATATAAGAAATAGGTTCTATAATTTGGTGTATGACCCAGAAAATAAGAATGGTGATTAATGTTCTGTTTATAGTGTCTACAACTTCCCTACCTTCAACTGAAAATGTCATGTAATAACTTGCAATAAAAAAACCTAAGACAATTGGTAAGAATCTTGCTGGACCCACCATTGATTTAACAAATGTATCATCTAGTTTGTTTGTGGTTCTTTTAGAAATTAACTCTAACTTTTTAATTATTAATTTACTTATGATTCCTCTAAATATTAAGAATAAAAGAAAAATTCCTACTCCAATTAAAATTTGAAAAATATCTACACCAAGAATTCCTTTGTTCCAAACTGAAAAAAAGATATCTGAGAAATTATTAAATAATTCCATAATTAAATTTTATATAACAAAAACTCTTCTTCTCCAGGGTTAAAAAGAAAAATTTTTTTCCATTTAATCTCATTAAGTATTATAGAGGCTTTTTCACCCATACACATTAAGTTTGTATCCATCCAATCATCTTTCAAACCTGAATTATTAATGAATTTCAAAAAACTCTTCGCACTATTTTCAGAATAAATATAAACAATATTTGGAATTTTTTTTTTTAACTCTTTAATAAAATTAATATCGTTAAAATCATTATGACTTGTTTTGTAATTAATTAATCTATCAATATTGTATCCTTTGTTTTTTAAATCTTTGTCTAATTCATAAGCAATAGTTTGACCACTGATATATAATAATTTACCATCTGAAGTATCAAAATTATTTTGAATAATTTCTATCAAACTATTAACACTGCCTTCAGCAGGTATTACATTTTGAAATCCTAGCGCGCGAATTTTTCTTTCGGTTGCAGACCCTACTGAAAAACATTTAATATCTTTATTAATATTTTTTATGTCCAGAAATTTAATTGAATTAGAGCTTGAAAAAATTAATGCATCATAACTGTCATAATTGAAATTTTCATGATTTACTTTTTCTATATTCAATAATGCTAGATGAGACACATCATGACCTAGTGATTTAAATTTTTCTATCATTTCAATACAGTCATCTATTGGTCTTGTTAACAAAATATGCATTATTTTTTTTTGTAACTATCTTTTGATTTTTCTTTTAAAATTTTACCAACCTCTATACCTAGTTTTTCACAATTTAAAATATTTGAACTTTTTTTTTCATAAAATCTTTGTGTACCATCTAAAGAAAACAATTCTGCTTCAAGAGTTATTTTGTCTCCCTCAATTATAGAATGAACACCAATAGCAGTTTCACAATCGCCATCTAAAACTTTTAATACATTTCTCTCTGTGAGTGCTCTTAATTTTGTATGATGGTCGTTTATTTTATCAAGTGTTGTTTTAATTTCCTGATCATCTGACCTACATTGTAGCGCTATAATACCTTGTCCTGCACTTGGTAATATTTCAGATACGGAAAATATTTGAGAAATCCTAGTATTAAAGCTTAAAGCATCCAACCCTGCATAAGATAACATGATAGCATCATATTGGCCTTCATCTAGTTTTCTAATTCTTGTGTCTACATTTCCTCTTATCAACTTGCTTTCTAAGTCATTTCTAATTTTTTTTATTTGAAACTCTCTTCTATATGACGACGTACCTACAATTGCATCGGAATTTAGTTCACCAATTTTTTTATTGTTTTTTGTAATGAGAACTTCTCTTGGATCATTTCTTTCTAAGAAACAATTTGTTGTTAATCCATCTGTTTCTAAAGCTGGCATATCTTTTAAAGCATGAACAGCAATATCAATTTTATTATCCAATAATTCTTGTTCAATATTTTTAGAAAATAATCCTTTTCCACCAACTTCTGATAATCTTTTATCTTGTACTTGATCGCCTCTTGTAACTATTTCTTTTATTTGGATTTCATCAGCAACTAAACTTGTGTTACTTAATAAACTCTTTTTTGCTTTATGGGCATACAATAAAGCAAGTTTGCTACCTCTACTTCCAATAATTATTTTTTTCATAGTTTTATTTTTGTAATAGTTTTACTATTAATATTAATAATTTGTATGAGTAAAAAACCCATAGTTCTTGGTATCGAGTCAAGTTGTGATGAAACTGCTGCTGCGATTGTAACTGAAAATAGTCAAAATCAACCAGTTGCATTGTCTAATGTTGTTTCAAGTCAAACTAATGTTCATAAGGAATTTGGTGGAGTAGTACCTGAATTAGCAGCAAGATCTCATTTAGAAAAAATAGATCTTATAACCAAAAAAGCAATTGAAGATAGTGGAATTAAAATTGGTGATATTGATGCTGTAGCATCTACAGCAGGTCCTGGGTTGGTGGTTTGTTTGTCTGTTGGTTTAAGTTTTGGTAAAGCATTTGCAAACTCCCTAAATAAACCCTTTATTGCTATAAACCATTTAGAGGGTCATGCGTTAAGTCCAAAATTAAATTCAAATTTAGATTATCCATATTTGTTGTTATTAATTTCCGGAGGACATAGTCAATATCTAGTCGTTGAAGGGCTCAATAAATATAAAAGAATTGGAACAACGATAGATGATGCTCTTGGAGAAGCATTTGATAAAACTGCAAAATTAATTGGTGTTGAGTTTCCTGGTGGCCCTCAAATTGAAAAATTAGCTGAAAAAGGAAATAAGGAAAGATTTGTTCTACCAAAACCAATTTTTAATCGAGGTGGGTGCAACTTATCTTTCGCAGGATTAAAAACGGCTATCTTAAAGATTTCAAAAGAAATTAAAAATGAACAAGACAAATTTGATATTGCCGCTTCATTTCAAAACACCATAGAACAAATTATGTATAAGAAAACTAATATGGCGTTTGATGAATATGAAAAAATAAACAACTCAGATAATAATATTTTTGTAATAGCAGGTGGTGTAGCGGCTAACAAAAAATTGAGAGAAATGTTCAAAAAAATTTGTAATGAAAGAAATTTTAAATCTATTTTTCCACCAATTGAGTTATGTGGTGATAATGCTGCAATGATTGGTTTGGTAGGCCTAGAAAAATATAAATTAGGCTTATTAGATAAATTAAACTTTCCAGCAAAACCAAGATGGCAACTTGATGAAAGTGCTATATTTCTTAAGGGAGCGGGTGTAAAAATTTAATTTAAAATAAAATTATAAAAATAATCTAATGAATATATATTTTTACTTTAAGAAAATCTTTAATTTTAAAATTCCATCTTTCCTCAAAAAAAAATTAAAAAAAAATTTTGGAAAAAATAATTTGGATTTAAAGTTGGAAAAATATCTTAATTTTTTTGATGGTTTTTATGTAGAACTTGGGGCTCATGATGGGATAACACAATCAAACACTTATTATTATGAAAAAAACAAAAATTGGAAGGGAATTTTAATTGAGCCAACTCCAAAACTTTTTAAAGAATGTAAACATAATAGATCTCAAAGGAATTTATTCTTTTGTAATGCTTGTGTAAGTTTTAATTTTACGAAAAAAAATGTAGAATTAATTTATTCAAATTTAAAAACTACCTCTATAGATCAAACCTCAAAATCATTTAGAGAAGATCATCTTTCTACACCTGAATTGAATTTTTTTGAAAAACAAACTACTTTTTTAGCTGAAGCTAGAACGCTTGACTCAATTTTGTATGAAGCTAATGCCCCAAAAAAAATAAATTTTTTAAGTTTAGATGTTGAAGGGGCAGAATTTGAAGTGTTAAATGGAATTAATTTTAATAATTTTTCTTTTCAATATTTAATTGTAGAAACTCATAAATTTGAAAAATTGAATGAATTTCTAAAACAAAAAAATTATATATTTATAGAAAAATTTAATTTTAATGATTATTTATTTAAATATTTAAAATAATATTTTATTAATTATAAATGAAATATTGGTTATTAAAATCAGAACCTGATGTTTGGTCGCTAACTCAACAGATGAAAGCTGGTGACAAAGGAGCTGTTTGGGATGGGGTTAGAAATTACCAAGCAGCAAATAATTTAAAAAAAATGAAAAAAGGTGACCTTTGTTTTTTTTACCATTCAAATATTGGAAAAGAAATAGTTGGTATAGTTGAGGTTTTAAAAGAATCCTATTTAGATAAAACTGATAAATCAGGAAGATTTGTTGCGGTTACAGTTAAATTTAAAGAGAGACTTAAAAGATCAATAACACTTAATGAAATTAAAAAAATTAAGGAATTAAGCCAATTATCTCTAATAAAACAAAGTAGATTATCCGTAATGAGTATTGACTCTAAAAGCTGGAAAATTCTTATAAGAATGAGTAAAACATAAACATGTCAAAAAAGAAAAAAAAGAAGTCCAAAAAAAAACCTTCGAAAAAAGTTAAAAAGAAAAAGAAGGTTAACAAAAAAAAATCAAAACAAATAAAAATAAAGAAAGTTTCTAAAAAGAAAAATAAAGTAAGAAAAAAAATATCTAAAAACAATGATAATAAAGAACAAGAATTGGTTATTAAAACAAGATCTGAATGGATTAAAAGAAGTCTAGCTAATAAAGCTCAATATACAAAAAAATATAACGAATCTATTAAAAACAATAATGAATTTTGGGCTAAGGAAGGAAAAAGGATTAGCTGGATTAAGCCATATACAAAAATTAAAGATGTAAAATACAGCACATCAGAAGTTAAAATAAAATGGTTTGAGGATGGAACTTTGAATGCCTCTGCAAACTGCATCGATAGACATTTAAAAGATAAAGGTGATGAAACAGCAATTATTTGGGTGGGTGATGATCCAAAAGACTCACAAAAGATTTCTTATAAACAACTACACCAAAAAGTTTCTAAAGCTGCAAATGGATTAAAAAAACTAGGTATAAAAAAAGGTGATAGAGTGACAATATATTTAACAATGGTGCCCGAGCTAGCAGTTTTAATGTTAGCATGTACAAGAATAGGTGCAATTCATTCAATTATTTTTGGAGGTTTTTCAGCAGATTCAATTTCAGGAAGAGTAAATGATTGCGAGTCGGAATACATCATTACTGCCGATGAAGGAGTAAGGGGTGGAAAAACAATCCCTTTAAAAGAAATTACAGATGAGGCTTTGAGAAGTTGTCCGAATGTTAAAAAATGCATTGTTGTTAAGAGAACAGGTAACTCTGTTAGTTGGGATTACGATAGAGATGTTTGGTACCATGAATTAACTAAAGATGTTCCATCACATTGTGAACCTGAAGAGATGAACGCTGAAGATCCAATGTTCATACTTTATACATCAGGATCAACAGGAAAACCTAAAGGGGTTCTTCATACAACAGGCGGATACATGGTTTATGCTTCAATGACTCATGAATATATATTCAACTACAAACCAAAAGATATTTATTGGTGTACTGCTGATATTGGATGGGTAACTGGTCATAGTTATATTATTTATGGACCTCTGGCGAACGGAGCAACAACAATTATGTTTGAAGGAATTCCCACTTATCCTGATAGCTCGCGTTGGTGGCAAATCATTGATAAATATAAAGTAAATATATTTTATACTGCACCTACAGCAATTAGGGCCTTAATGAGGGAAGGCGATGGACCAGTCAAGAAAACTTCAAGAAAAACATTAAAGCTGTTAGGAACAGTTGGTGAGCCAATTAATCCTGAGGCTTGGATGTGGTATTATAAAACTGTTGGTAATTCAAAGTCACCAATTGTGGATACTTGGTGGCAAACTGAAACTGGTGGTATTATGATTGCTCCACAAACAGGTGCAATCAACTTAAAACCTGGTTCTGCTACAAAGCCATTTTATGGTATTAAACCATCGTTAGTTGACAAAGATGGAAATGAAATTAAAGGGGCTGGTGAAGGTAGATTGTGTATTTCTCAATCTTGGCCAGGTCAAATGAGAACTGTCTATGGTGATCATCAAAGATTTATAGATACTTATTTTTCTCAATTTGATGGAAAATATTTTACAGGTGATGGGTGTAGGAGAGATAAAGATGGCTACTATTGGATAACAGGTAGAGTTGATGATGTCATCATTGTTTCAGGGCATAATTTAGGGACAGCAGAAATTGAAAGTGCTTTTGTAGCTCATCCAAAAGTAGCAGAAGCTGCAGTGGTTGGCTATCCGCACGACATAAAAGGTAATGGACTATATTGCTATGTTACTTTAAATGCAGGTGAACAAGAAAATGGGGAGCTTGAAAGAGATTTAAAACTTTGGGTTAGAAAACAAATTGGACCTCTAGCAACCCCAGATATAATTCATTTTTCACCAGGTTTACCAAAAACAAGATCTGGAAAAATCATGAGAAGAATTTTAAGAAAGATTGCTGCTAATGAACATGATCAACTAGGAGATACTACTACCCTAGCAGATCCATCGGTTGTTGATAGTTTGGTGGAAAATAGAAAAAATATTTAAAATTCAATTCTTTCACTAAATTCTTTTTTTATGATATCCCATTTAAGTATCATTGAATTCAGAACAATTTTACGATCTAGAGTTTTTAATTTATCCGCAATAGGAGCCCATTCATATAATGACAATGCACTTGGGTTGAATGGATAATCATTAATTTGATTATCCCAATTTATTTTTTCTAATCTTTCATTAAATGTTTTTCGACACTCTTCATTTATATCTTTAGGCATTTGATTTAATATTTCATCATCTAAAATGTTATTAAAAATTTCTTTTGCTTTTTTTAAATCTTGAAATTGAAAATTTATTTTTAAATAAGAAAATACATAAAAAGTTAAATCTTGAAGCGACACTGCATAAATATTCCACTTCGCTAAATTAACTGACTTCATAAACTCATCATTTTCAAAATGTAAAACGTATCTTGTTCCCATTCTTGTTTTTAAATAACTATAAAGAGTAACTTGTGCTACCCATGCTGATTTAGTTTGAATAAACTCTTCTAAATCGTTTAAATTATTTAGTTTTTTCTTTGGAATAAAGGCTTTAAACAAACCAAAAAGATAAATTTTGAAATCAGAAAATTTCAAATCACGCCAGGTTAATTTGTATTTTGACATAAAATTTAAGATTTTTAACAGTTTTAGACTAAAATGTCCCTATTTTGAGCAATTTTAATACTTTAAATCTATTTCATAATGGTTAGAGTTTTTGCCAGTTATAACTAACAAGGAGAGAGATATAATGTCTAAACAAGCACAACACTGGGAAAAGACCAGAGCATTGCTATTTATTACACTAGCAATCTGGGCTGTGTTCTCAATGGGTATCTTCCTTTTTGGAGCTGAGATGAACGAAGTCGGTGGACCTTTTGGTTATCCACTAACGTATTGGTTCACTTGTCAAGGTTCTCTTGGAATTTTCGTAATCCTAATTTTCTGGTTTGCGAACAGACAAGAAAAAATTGATGAAGAGTTCGGCTTTTCTGAAAAAGGAGGCGATTAATGTTAAAAGGTAATTTTATAGACAACTTGCCTAAAGTTTACGGAATCTATACAGGTGGATTTTTAGCTTTCATAATCATTATGGCAATTGCAGAATCGGCGGGTATGACTGCAAAAGCAATTGGAATTTGTTTCGTTGCTTTTACAGTAGCTATCTATGCAATAATTGGTTGGCTATCACGTACAGCTCAAGCTGACGCTTACTATGTAGCTGGAAGACAAGTACCTACTGTATTCAATGGTATGGCAACTGCAGCAGACTGGATGTCTGGTGCATCATTCGTTGCAATGGCAGGCGGTATTTACTTCAAAGGCTATGGTTACATGGCGTTACTAGTAGGTTGGACTGGTGGTTACGTGTTAGTTGCATCTTTATTGGCACCATACTTAAGAAAATTTGGCTGTTACACAGTTCCAGATTTCGTAGGTACAAGATACGGTGGTAATTTAGCAAGACTATGTGCGGTAATAGTATTAACTGTTGCCTCATTTACATATGTGACTGCACAAATTAATGCTACAGGTACGATTGCATCTGTTGCTCTAGATATTCCCTTTCAATACGCTGTATACGTTGGATTAATAAGTATCTTATTATGTTCAATGCTAGGTGGTATGAGAGGAGTAACTTGGACACAAGTTGCACAGTACATTGTACTAATTATAGCTTACTTGCTTCCAGTATTCTGGATCAGTAACAAAATTGGTGCTGGGTTTTTCCCACACTTCATGTTAGCTGATGAAGTTGCCAGAATTGGTGAATTAGAACAACAGTTTGGTTTTGTAAAAAATTCAGCTGCTGATCTTGCTAATGTACCAAAAGGCTTAGCTGGAATAACTAAAGCTCACTCTGCAGTAAATGCTTCACCTTGGGCGTTTATTTCATTAGCATTAGCGATGATGATGGGAACAGCTTCATTACCGCACGTGATGATGAGATATTTCACAACTCCAAGTGTAAAAGCAGCTAGAAAATCAGTAGGTTGGTCAGTATTCTTTATCTTCCTACTATATTCATCTGCACCAATGTTAGCGACGCTTTCTAAACTATCATTAATTGATCCTTCATTACCTACGGGTATTATTGGAAAATCAATTGCTGATGTTCAAGCGATCGACTGGTACCAAAACTGGAACCAAGCTAATCTGATGTTTATTAGCGACTTTAACGGAAATGGAACTGTTGAATTAAACGAGTTCTTCATGGGTGGTAAAGCCGTTGTATTAGCAACACCAGAAATAGCAGGATTACCATATGTAATCTCAGGTCTAGTTGCAGCCGGCGGTATGGCAGCTGCCATGTCAACAGCAGATGGTTTAATTCTAGCAATTGCAAACGCTATATCACATGATGTTTACTATAAGATCATTGATCCAAAAGCGGAAACTGCAAAAAGACTAGTTGTTGCAAGGGTATTACTTGTAGTAATTGGTTTTGCTGGAGCTACAATTGCAGCAATGGAAATCCAAGGTATCTTAGGTTCAGTAATCTGGGCTTTTGACTTTGCGATGTCTGGTTTATTCTGGCCACTTGTACTAGGTGTATGGTGGAACAGAGCTAACAAAGAAGGTGCAATAGCTGGTATGATATTAGGTCTAGTATCTGGTGCTGCGTATCTAGTTTGGGTACGTAACGGTGGAGCTGGTTTCTTAGGTATTACACAGTTAACATTTGGTATCTTCGGATCTACTGTTAGTTTAGTTGCAATGGTTGTTGTAAGTTTAATGACTTCAGCACCTAATGCTGCTACACAGAGAATGGTTGATGAGTGTCGTGTACCTGCAGGTAAAACTGTAATTGGTAGATAATACTTATTAAATTAATTTAAGGGGCGATTTATTCGCCCCTTTTTTTTTATTCTTTTTTCTAATATAAAACTTAAATGTCATCAGGATTATCAGCAAACTTTCATCCCTTAGTCTATATAATTGATTATGCTTTAGGAATGATCATGTGGACTTTGATTGGTAAGGTTGCAATGAATATTTTTCAAAAAGAAGATTCTGAATTTTTTTTTATGAAAGTGTTTGTAAAAATAACAAACCCTTTTATTAGGCTTTTTAAACCGATAACTCCAAAATTTATAATTGCGCCATTAGTACCACTATATATTGCATGGTTCTTTTTTATGATAAGATTTTATTTAATGCCATGGGTGCTTGGTTATTCTGTGATGGGTATGTTGTCATTTCCTCTCGAAAGTGAAATTTCTAGACAAATATATCAATTTTTTAATTCAATTAAATTTTAAAAGTTGATAGTACTAATAATCACTATCAATGAAAAAAATACAAATATCACCATCAATACTTTCTGCTGACTTTAGTCAACTTGGTAATGAAATAAAAAAATTAGAAAACGGTGGAGCTGATATGGTTCATGTTGACGTTATGGATGGACACTATGTTCCAAACCTAACAATTGGACCTCCTGTTATTAAATCGCTAAGAAAGCATACTAAACTTAAGTTTGATGTTCATTTGATGATTGCCCCTGTTCATAAGTACATAGAAGATTATGCAGAAGCTGGGGCTGATATTATTACAATTCATCCTGAGGCAACTGATAGCTTACAAGATTCAATAAACAAAATTAAAGAATTAAAAAAGAAAGTTGGTATTTCATTAAATCCAGAAACAAAAATTGAGATAATAGAGAAATTTTTAAATCAAATTGATTTGGTTCTTATAATGAGTGTTAATCCAGGTTTTGGAGGTCAAAAATTTATGCCTGAAGTTTTGGAAAAAGTTAAAAAATTAAAAACTGTTCGTGAAAATAATAAATTTAATTATGATATAGAAATTGATGGTGGAATAAATTTTGAAAATTCTAAGAGTGCAATTGAGGCAGGTGCAAATATTCTAGTATCGGGAACAACAATTTTTAAGAATAATGACGGTGATATCAAAAAAAATATAGAATTATTGAAATCAGCTTAGTTATCTATTCTTAATATAATCTATTTTATATGCTGAATAATTTAAGAAATTTATATCTTAATTCTTTTTTTTATGACAAAAAAATTTCTAAATTCACAGATCTTTTATTTAGATACAAACCTAGTACTTACCTTCTATCTTCTCTAATTAAAATCAGAACAAAAAAAAATAATATTGCTGATTTCTCATTAGAAGAAATATGGACAAATAGTAATCTCAGCGAGAAACAATTTAAAAAATTAAACAATTTTTTTTGGATTTTTAGTTTAGATCTAAAATCTTCGAGTAATGATGTACAAAAAGTAATTACAAAATGGATTAATATAAATAATAAATATAACTCAAAAAGCTGGGAAATAAATGTTTTATCAAAGAGAATTATATCATGGTTATCAAATTCTAAATTAACTTATGATAATGGTACAAATGAATATCAAAAAAATTTTGATTTAATAATTCAAAAACAGATTATGCATTTATTAAATCAAGTAAATCATACAAAGAATTACAAAAACAAAATAATAAGTATTTCTGCAATAATTCTTTTTTCTCTTTGTTACAGTGAACAAGAAAAAAAATTGGATGCTGGACTAGATTTATTAAAAAAATTTATTAAAGAAGTTTTTGATAAATATGGGTTCCCAAAATCCCGTAGTATTAAACATTCCATATTTTATCTAAAATATTTAATTTTGATTAGAGAATGGTTTAAAGAAACGCAAAATGCTATACCTGAATTTATTGATGAATATATTTTTTATTTAGGTCAATCTTATTCATTCTTTTGGAAAAATATCAATTTTGATCCACATTTTAATGGTAACAATTTATCTAGCAATTTTGAATTTGATCAATATTTAAAAAGATGTGGTTATGCATTTAAAAATCAAAATCATGAAAATTCAAGTTATGTATCTTTAAATAATAAAAAAATAAATCTATTCATGGATATTGGACCATCACCTGAAAAAGATTTTTCAGATGAGTATCAAGCTGGTTCACTTTCTTTTGAATTTTTATCAAATGGCAAAAAAATATTCACAAATGCAGGTTATTATGAAGGAACAAATTATCAATTAAATGAACTATGTCGATCATCAGCTCTTCAAAATACTTTAGTATTGGATGATAATTCATCATGCAAATTTATCAGGAATTCAAAAGGTGAATATAAAATAAATACAAATCTAAAAATAATTCAAAAAAATATAATTTTTGAAAAAAATTATTGGAAAATAAATGCTTCTCATGATGGCTATTTGAAAAAATACAATCTAATTTATGAGAGAGATATAGAGTATTTTCCTGAAAACTTTAAATTAATTGGTACTGATAAAATTAAAGGAAAAAAAGATTTACCAAATCTTAAATTTGATATTCGTTTTCATTTAGACCCATCTTCAAAGGTCATGAAAACTCAAGATAATAAAACTATACTAATTGAAAGCGGTGATGAAGGTTGGAAATTTAATTGTAACAATTATGAAGTAAATATCGAAAATGGGCTTTATTTTAACAGTAGAAGTACGTATGTTGAAAATCAAAATATTTTTATATCAGGGATAATAAATTCAAAAAATAGTGATATTAAGTGGGAACTAATAAAAATATAATGTCAAAAATTAAAAAAGCTCTAATTTCATTATCAGATAAACAAAATTTAAAGCCACTATTAAATTGTTTAAAAAAATATAATATTCAAATAATCAGTTCTGGTGGAACATTCAAAGCAATTAAAAAACTTAAATTTAAATGCATTGAAGTTTCGGATTTTACTAATTCACCTGAAATATTAGATGGTCGTGTCAAAACTTTACATCCTAAAATTCACGCTGGAATTTTAAATAAGAGAAAAAACAAAAGACATAAACAAGAACTAAAAAAAAATAGCTTTGAAAATATTGATCTAATTATAGTTAATTTTTACCCATTTGAAGAAACATTAAAAAATACCAAAAACCATAATAAGATAATTGAAAATATAGATGTTGGTGGACCAACAATGGTGAGAGCTGCTGCTAAGAATTACAATGATGTTACAGTGATAACATCGACAGACCAATACGAAGAGTTTATTAATGAAATAAACTTAAACAAAGGCTCAACCACAATTGAATTTAGAAAAAAAATGTCAAAGCATGCATTTACCGAAACTGCTCACTATGATTCTTTGATCTCTAATTATTTTAATAAAATAACTAATGATAGATTTCCGAAAAGAAAGGTCTTTAGCGCAAATATAATTGATAAATTAAGATATGGAGAAAATCCTCATCAAATGAGTGCTATCTATTCTTCTAATGGTTTGAATTTAAATCAATTAAGTGGAAAACAACTAAGTTATAATAATCTAAATGATATTTTTGCTGCCTTAACAATTTCAAAATCTTTACCAAATAATTGTGGTGTTGTTATTGTAAAACATGCAAACCCTTGTGGTGTATCTATTAAAAAAGAACAAGTTGAATGTTATAAATCAGCACTAGCTTCTGACCCTATTAGTGCATTTGGTGGTATTGTATCATGTAACTTCAAGATAAATAGTAAATTAGCTCTCGAACTAAATAAAATCTTTCTCGAAGTTATAATTGCTAATGGATTTGATGCTGGAGCATTAAAGATACTGAAAAAAAGGAAAAATTTAAGATTAATCGATGCTGATCAATTTAAGTTAAATGAAAGTTATAAAATTAACTCTCACAATGGTGCTATATTGATTCAAAATGAGGATTTGGTTCAATTTAAGCCTAGAGATTTCAAAATAGTTTCAAAATTAAAACCCTCAAGTTCACAAATGAAAAATTTAATTTTTGCATTTAATGTATGCAGATATGTAAAATCAAATGCTATTGTCTTAGCTCACAATAACTCAACAGTTGGTATAGGATCAGGTCAACCAAGTAGACTTGATAGCTGTCAAATAGCGATTAACAAAATGAGAAAATTTGTTAATCCAGATGAAGATATAGTTGCTGCATCCGATGCTTTTTTTCCATTTGTAGATGGAATTGAAAAATTAGTTCAATCTGGTGTTTCTGCTGTAATTCAACCTGCGGGGTCAATTAGGGATAAAGAAATAATCAAATTTGCAAACGAAACTGGAACTATTCTAGTATTTTCAAAAACAAGACATTTTAGACATTAGAAATTTTATCAATTTTTGCTGCAAGAATAAAATCGTTTTCAGACAGTCCCTCTATAGCATGTGTGGTAATTGAAATTTTAGCATATCCCCATCCAAATAAAATATCTGGATGATGTCCCTCTATCTCTGATATTTTACCTACTTCGTTTACAAATTTTTGACTTTCAATAAAATTTTTAAATTTAAAATTTTTTTCTAAAAAATAAATTTCTTTTGAATTTTTAACTACATCCCATCCATCTACTTTTTTTTGATATTTATGAATTTGAGAGATATCAAAAGGTAAAACGCCCCCTTCACAAGGAACACATTTTTTATTTAATAAATCACTCATTGAAATTGGAGCGGGCAAAGGGGGTCGAACCCTCGACCTTCTCGTTGGCAACGAGACGCTCTACCACTGAGCTATGCCCGCGTTTTTATTTATTTTTCAAATTAATGGTTTTTTATAATTTTAGCAAGTGGCTATTTAAATCTAATTAAACTTTTATTCTATTTTGTGAAATCAATAGAATTAATAATACTTGAGTTCTTTTAAATTTTTTTCAAAATTTTTATTAATCTTGGCTTTAAATTTTTCATCGATAATTTTTGACCAATCATTTTTTGGTCCAAGAAAAAAAAAGGGTATCTTTTTTTTTTCACTTTTAGAAAGCACAGACTCTTTAAATCCTCTTTCTTTCTCATAATTACTTAACTTTTGAAAAGAAGTTGATGAGACTGCATTTTTTGCTTTACTTTTATCAAATTTGTGAGGTTTTTTTATTGTAGAATAAATAAATTCTATTATTTCTTTAAAGACACTAAAAGTGCTCTTTTGCAATTCTTCATATTTAATCAATTTCACTTGTATTTCTCTTTGCGATAACCAACTTTGATAATTTTTTTCCCAAGAACTTATAAATTGAAAATCACTGTAGTCATTTTGGTTATTAGTATCATAAATATACTTAGTCTCACTATTCATAAAATCTAAGGATGAATTATAATTAAGTTCATAATGATTTTTTAGAGAAGTTATTACATTTCTTGGATCTCTTATTATATATAGACATCCTATCGAATTAAATTTATTTGAAAAATTTTCATTATTTAAAGTTCCATAGATATTGTGTGTTTTGAAAAATCTAATTTTTTTGTCTTGATTTATTTTTTCCTGAGCTTTTATCCAAAATCTTGATGTATCAGTTGGTGTATTCTTATCATAATCAAAATGCTCAAAATATTTCTTTTGGGGAAATTGATTTATATTTTCTAATAAATTTTCACTAAAAAAACCATCTTTTGAAAAAAAATATGAAGCTAAAAGCGCTCTTAACCAAGTGTTTCCACTTTTAGGATATGAAGCAATCCAAAAAATCATTTTAGAAAATTTAATTTTAAATATTAATTATATGTTGTTATAATTTAATATTATTTAAAATTTATGAAAATAAAAGATCTACCATCAATTATACCTGTTTTCCCTATAAGTAATTTTATAATTTTTCCCAAAACAGCTGTTCCATTAAATATTTTTGAACCTCGATATATTGAAATGATAAATGACAGTATGAGTTCGAACAAGTTAATAGGCATGATACAACCAAAAAAATCAAAAGAAACAGATAGCTTAATTCCAGATTTACATGATGTTGGTTGCTTGGGTAAAATTGTTAGTTTTAGAGAAACAGAAGACAAAAGGTTTTTAATTGAATTAAAAGGGTTAGTTAGGTTTGAGATTTTAAGTGAATTACATAATCAAAAGCAATACCGTGAATGTGAAGTCAAATATAACGATTTTGAAGAAGATCTTTTGGAAAAGAAAGAAGAAATCAAATTCTCAGATTTAGAACTTATTTTTAAAGATCTTAAAACTCTATTTGAAAAAAGAGGATTTATTATAAATTGGAAAGCTTTAGAAAAACAAAGCTTGAATGAAACAATAAATGCTTTGGCAATGGCATCACCATTTTCATTAGAAGAAAAACAAATTCTTTTAGAGTCAAAAAACTTGGAACAAAGAAAAACTAAGATTGCTGAAATTTTATCAACATATTCGTACGATAATTATAATAATACTACAATACAGTAATCAAAATAAAGAACCTGTATCTGCAATCATTTTAAATGCTTTATTTAAATTTCGATTTTTTCCCATGTATAAAATTGTTTGATTAATAAATTTGCTATTTAGTTTTCCTTGCAAATTAAAAAATTCATAGATCATGTCTATTCCTTTTGAAAATAAATAATTTTTAGATTTAGTTTTTTTTTCAAAATCTGCATTTACTGATTGATCAATAGGTAAACCAAGTTCAACTTTATTTTTAATAATTTTTAATAGTATTTTTATGTCTCTAATAGTCATATTAAATCCTTGTCCAGCTAAAGGATGAATTTGATGCAAGATATCTCCAAATGCTAAAATATTTTTGTAATAATATGAACGCAAATTTGAAGATTTTAATGGAAAGAAATTAACTTCATTAAATTTTATAATATTAAACTTAGTATTATATCTATTAATAAGTTCAATAAACTTTGTTTTGCTCAATTTTATTTTACCATTATATGAATAAACCAACGATGTTTCATTATTTGAAATAGGCAAAAAAGCTATTGGTCCATTTTTAGTAAAAACTTGAATTGCTTGATCGTTTACAATTTTTTTGTGTTTAATTACAGTGGTATAGGCGTTTGAATAATAATTTTTCTTTATTTTTTTTGAAAAAAACTTTCTTGTTAAAGAGTGTGTTGAGTCAGTATTTATTATTAAATTATATTTTTTACTATCAAAAATTTTCTTTTCTTTAAATTTACTATTATCTTTTAACTTTTTTATCAAATTATCATACAGCTGATGGTTTTTTAAGATTGAAAATAGATAATCATTATTTTGAAACTTTATTAATTCTTTATTTAAATTATTGTTTTCAAAAATTTTAATTTTCTTAATTTTCCAAGAAAAATTATTAATATTACAAATATTTTTACTAATAAAATCTTCATTTGATTTTGAAATTCCAAGCGTTCTTGACTTAGGATAATTCTTAGTTTTTTTATCAACAATTAACTCTACACGTAATCCTATTTTTACGAGAGCATTAGCTAATACTAAACTAGTAAGATTTTGTCCTATAATACCAATGATCATATAATTTAATTTTAACAATAAAAATTAGATGATACAAAGTGATAAATTTGATTCATTTGTATGAATATTAAAACTTTAACAAGCTCAATAATTAACTTTACCACACGAAGAATATTAGAAATTTTAGGTATAATTTTTGTTTTCACAGGATTTCTTTTATTAATTGCTCTTACATCTTATTCTCCAGAAGATCCCAATTTCATATTTCCTGATTCTAAAAAAATAAACAATCTACTAGGTTTTCAAGGTAGTTTTATATCTGATGTATTATTTCAATCATTTGGGCTCATTTCTTATTTATTGCCTTTCACTTTTATTTTTACAGGAGTAAATATTTTTAAATCGAAACAAATTTTTTTTGCAGTTGAAAATATATTTTTTAGTATAATTTATTTAATATTTGGCACTATTTTTTTTAATTTATTTTTTAATGAAACTTTTGATTTATATATAAATGGAAATGGGGGCTTTGTTGGAGAATTTCTATCACATTCATTTCTGGGGAATCTTTTTTTATTTAATAAAAATATTTCATTTTATATTTTAATATTATTGATTTTTTCATTATTTTTATTAAGCATAAATTTCAAATTAAAACCATCATTTCAAATAATCAAAAAAATTTTTCTTTATTTTTTTTCAAAAGAACAAAAAAACTATACAAACAAAAGTGAAATAATTGACGAGTATATACCTCAAGACCAAATCAAAAATTTAATACAAGAAGATTTGCCTTTTATAAAAGAGAATAAAAATATTGGTGAAAATAAATTAAAATATAAACTGCCAGAATTAAAACTACTTAAAATTCCAACAAATTCTGAAAGAAATAATTTAGATAAAAATCAAAACTATAACTCTGATTTTTTAGAAAAAATTCTTTTAGATTTTGGTGTTAGTGGTAAAATTAAAAAAGCAAGTCAAGGTCCTGTTGTGACATTAAACGAATTTGAACCAGCAGCTGGTGTAAAAGTCTCAAAAATTATTAATCTATCAGATGACATTGCAAGAAATACCAGTTCTGAGTCAGCTAGAATTTCAACCATTCCAGGAAGTAGCACAATTGGTATTGAGCTTCCTAATCCTAGTAGAGAAAATGTTTATCTTAGTGAAATTTTGGATAATTCTGATTTTAAAAAAAAAGACATCAAATTACCTATTGCTTTAGGAAAAAGTATATCAGGAACTCCTTTAACAGGTGATTTATCAGCCATGCCTCACTTGTTAATTGCTGGCACTACTGGTTCAGGAAAATCTGTTTGTATTAATACAATTATTCTTTCTCTTCTCTATCGCCATTCTCCTGACAAATGCAAATTTATTTTAATTGATCCCAAAATGTTAGAGCTTTCAACATATGAAGGTTTGCCTCATTTATTATGTCCTGTGATTACTGAAGCTAAAAAAGCAGCATCTGTATTAGGCTGGGTTGTAAAAGAAATGGAGAGTAGGTACAGACTAATGACTAAAGAAAATGTGAGAAACATTGATGGTTATAATGCAAAACACAAACTTCCTATGCCATACATAGTCGTAGTTGTTGATGAAATGTCAGATCTAATGTTGGTTGCTGGAAAAGAAATAGAAAATTATATTCAAAAATTATCGCAAATGGCAAGAGCAGCTGGTATCCACATCATAATGGCAACACAAAGACCAAGTGTTGATGTAATTACTGGAACTATTAAGGCTAATTTTCCTACAAGAATTTCTTTTCAAGTTACTTCAAAAATTGATAGCAGGACAATTCTCGGTGAACAAGGTGCCGAACAACTATTAGGCAAAGGTGATATGCTATATATGTCATCAGCTAATAGAATAGTTAGAATTCATTCTCCATTTGTATCTGAAAATGAAATTGAAAAAATAAATAACTTTATCAGGTCTCAAGCAGAGCCAGATTATGTTGATGAAATACTGAATTTTGCTGATGAAAAAGACACAGGAAGTGTTCAGAATACTGATGACAAGGATGAATTGTATCAATCTGCAATAGATATAGTGAAGAGTGAAGGCAAAGCATCAACCTCATTTCTTCAGAGAAAACTTCAAATTGGTTATAATCGTGCTGCAAGAATAATGGATATGATGGAAGTTGACGGAATTGTTAGTAAAGCTAACCATGTTGGAAAAAGAGATGTTCTTTAATAAAAAATATTTTTCTTTAATCATTTTTTTTTTTCAAATTTTAGCTGCGGATGCATCTATTAAGATTGATGTTATAAATAAACTTAAACAAACTGAAAATATAAACTTTGATTTTATTCAAAAAATCAATGAGAAAATTGAAAAAGGCAATTGTACAATTTTCTATCCAAAGAAAATTTTTTGTGAGTATTTTGATAAAAAAGGAAAAATTCTTGTTTCAAATGGAAAATCATTAGTAATTAAAGTTAAAAACTCAGGTGCATATTATCTATATCCATTAGAAAGGACTCCCCTTAATTTAGTGTTAGATAAAGAATTTTTAATTAACAAAATAGAACAGCTTGATGCCAGCCAAGAAGATAAAAATATTATACGATTTCAAATTATTGAGAATAATAAAAAAATAAATATTTTTTTCGATAAAAAAACGAAAAATTTAAATGGTTGGGAGATTACTGATATCTATCAAAACAAAAACTTAACAACTATTTCAAATATTTTAGAAAATCAGATTTTAAATAAAAAACTATTTTTATTGCCAAAGAGAACAGACTAAACTCTTATAGTTTCTTCCTTAAAAACCTTCATTCCTCTTGCCAAATAATTGTTTAATGCATTTTTATGATCTAGAGTACATGTGTGAAGCCATAACCTTGATATGTTTTCTTTAAAAGCTTCTTTAATCCCACATGACAGAAAATATGATCCTAATTTTTTATTATGATATTCTTCTAATAAGCCAAAGTAAGCTATTTCTTTTTCGTTTTTTAATGGATGATAAATAATTTCAAAATATCCCGCTAAATCTTTTTCATTTTTTAATACAAAAGTTTTTAAATTTTTATTATTTATATATTCAATCCATTGGATATCAGTCCAAATTAGTCTGTCCGTCCATCTATATTTTTTTCCAACATTTTTATAAAAAAACTTATTTAATTGAAAATCTGGTTCTTTAATTAATTCAATATAATAGTTTTCTGAAGGTTTAGACGAGTCATTTAAATCATCCAAAGATTTTATCTCAAGATAGCTTCTTTTAATTTCTAATGTCACTCTACCATCTTGCCAACTCTTTCACCCCCAAATAAATGAAAGTGAAGATGTGGCACTTCTTGGCCACCATGTTCATTTATATTTGCTAAAGCTCTATAACCTTTTCCTGTGTCTACAGAAATACCAAGTTTCTTTGCAACTGAGTTAATTCCTTTTAACAAACCTACTATCTCTTCAGGGGAAGCATTCTCACTGAAATCATCTAGATCTATATATTTGCCTTTCGGAATTACTAAAGCATGAATTTTTTTTTGTGGATTAATATCGTGAAATGACAAAACAAAATCATCTTCATATATTTTGTTACAAGGAATCTCACCTCTAAGTATTTTCGCGAAAATGTTATTTTCATCGTATGTCATTTTTTTCTTTTTTCCAATTCACCCATCACTTCTTCAATTTTTATACCATTAGCTTCTAAATACATTGTTAAGTGATAAAAAACATCTGCTGCTTCATGTATTTTATTCGTATTTTTCTCTACAGCTTCTATTAATTCATCAATTTCTTCAATGACCTTTGCTTTACTCAACGAAGTGTCTGATAATAATTTATTTGTGTAAGACCCATCAATTGGATTTTCTTTTCGCTCTCTTGCTAATTTAAATAAATGTTCAAGTGTACCAAGCATATCAAATTCTAACAGGTATTCCCTTCGAGTCCAAATATTCCTTTGATTCTTTAATAGAATATTTTCCATAATGAAAAATAGAGGCAGCTAAAACAGCGCTAGCTTTTCCAGTTTTTATACCTTCAACTAAATGTTCTAAATTACCAACACCCCCAGAAGCTATAACGGGTATATTAACTGATGATGATATTGATGACATCAAATCAATGTCGTATCCTTTCTGTGTACCGTCTCTGTCCATTGAAGTCACCAAAAGCTCTCCTGCTCCATTTTTTTCCATTAAAATAGCGAAATCAATAGCATCAATTCCTGTACTATTTCTTCCACCATGAGTGAAGATCTCCCAACTTTCATTATTTTTTTTAGCATCTATTGCAACTACGATACATTGGGAGCCAAATTTCTTTGAACTTTCTATAACTACACTTGGATTTTGTACAGCAGCGGTATTTAAAGAAACTTTATCAGCACCACAATTTAATAACTTATTGATATCATCAACACTTCTTACTCCACCCCCAACTGTTAGGGGAACAAAACATCTTTTTGAAGTTTCTTTAACTACTTCATAAATTGTATCTCTATTTTCATTAGAAGCTGTAATATCCAAAAAACAAATCTCATCCGCACCATTATCACTATAGATCCTGGCTTGTTCAACTGGGTCACCAGCATCTTTAAGATCAACGAAATTAATTCCTTTTACAACTCTGCCATTTTTGACATCTAAACATGGTATAATCCTATTTTTAAGCATCTAATTCTTTAACCAACTCTTCAAGTTTGATATCTCCATCGTAAATAGCTTTTCCAACTATAATACCTTCAATATTTTTATTACTTAATTCTTTAGCTTTTTTAACATCATCAATTGAAGAAACTCCACCAGATATAACCACTGGGCACTTTGAGGTGCTGGCAACCTTAGCCGTTTCCTCAAAATTGGGGCTTTGTTTCATGCCGTCTCTATTAATATCAGTATAAATCAGTCTACTTGCACCATAATCATTTACTTCCTTTAAATAATCTAAAGTTAATTGATTTGAATTTTCTTTCCATCCTGAAACAGATAAATAACCATCTTTAGCATCCAAACCTAGGGCTATTTTATTTGGAAATTTTTCACACGCCTGCTTAAAAAAATTTTTATCTTTTATAGCGGCGCTTCCCAAGATAACTTTTTCAACACCTACCTCAGTATATTTCTTAATACTTTCATAATTTCTTATTCCTCCGCCGATTTCAATTTTTAGGTCGAATTTAGATACTATCTCCTGGATAATATTTAAATTAATTGTTTCACCAGTTAAAGCACCATCTAAATCAACTATATGTAAATTTTTAAATCCATGATCTTTGTATTTACCTGCTTGTTCAACTGGTGATATTTCATACTCAGTTTTTTTACCAAAGTCTCCTTTGATTAATCTTACGCATTTTCTATCTTTAATGTCTATTGCAGGAAAAATTTTCATTTATAAATTAATAAAGTTATCAATTATTTTTAAACCAATCTTATCACTTTTTTCTGGGTGAAATTGCGTTCCAAAAATATTTTCTTTTTCAACAGAACAAACAATATTTGATGAATAATCAGTTGTAGCTGAAATTACATTTCTATCATTTGGCAAAAATTCATAACTATGCACGAAATACATGTGAGAATTATTCTCTATATCTTTATAAATTTTACTATCTTTGACTATTTTAATTTGATTCCAACCAATGTGAGGTAGTTTGAACTTTCCACTTTGGTTATCTATTTTTGAAACTTTGCCCGGTATCCAGCCAAGTCCTTTAGTTTCCGTTTCTTCATATCCAACATCTGCAAACATTTGCAAACCAACACATATTCCAAGAAGTGGTTTCTTATCATTTATCACAAATTCATTTAGTGTTTCTGGAAGTCCATTTATAGCATTTAAGGCATCTATACAGCTCTTAAATGAGCCTTGTCCCGGCAAAACAAGTTTATCACTGGATCTTATTTTTTGTATATCTGAGGTGACTTCAAGATCTATTTTGTTTTTTGCAACTTCTTTAAAAGAATTTACTACTGAACTTATATTGCCTGAATTGTAGTCAACAATTGTGACATTCATTAAATTTATAAAGAGCCCTTAGTTGATGGAATTGATTTTTTATTTCTTGGATCCATTTCTAATGCTGTTCTTAATGATCTTGCTAAACCTTTATAACAAGACTCAATTATATGATGGCTATTTTCTCCATAAATATTTTCTACATGCAAAGTAACTCCTGCTGCTTGAGAGAAAGCTTGAAACCACTCTTTAAATAGCTCAGTATCCATCTCACCTAATTTTTCAACTTTAACTTTTACTTTCCAAATTAAATAGGGTCTATTTGATACATCAACTGCTACTCTGGTTAAAGTCTCATCCATTGGTATCATCGCGTGAGCATATCTTTTTATGCCAACAAATTTTTTTGCTGCCTTTTTAAGAGCTTCACCTATAGCAATACCAGTATCTTCTGTTGTGTGATGAAGATCAATATGAGTATCACCTTTAGCTTTTACTTTTAAATCTATTAATGAGTGCTTTGATAATTGTTCTAACATATGATCTAAAAATCCTATGCCAGTGTCAATTTCGTATTTACCCTTACCATCAATATTTACTTCAACGCTAATGCTTGTTTCTTTTGTTTTTCTCGCAATTTTACCTTTTCTGGCCATATGTAAATAAAGGTATATATGGATTAAGAAATATATCAATATCAGTAATCACATCTTGAAGAATAAAAATTAATATCCATCTTATAATTATGACTACAATAGTATTAGTTAGAAAAAATAATGATGTAGTGGTTGCTGGTGATGGTCAAGTTAGTATGGGCAATACCGTAGTTAAAAGTACAGCATCAAAGGTTAGAAAAATTGAAAAAAGAGATGTCGTTGCAGGTTTTGCTGGATCGACAGCTGACGCTTTAACTCTATTTGAAAGGCTTGAGGGAAAGCTAGAAAAACATGCTGGGAATTTATCAAGAGCGGCTGTTGAACTTGCAAAAGACTGGCGTACAGATAAGTATTTAAGAAGATTAGAAGCACTAATGGCAGTGGGTGATAAAAATAATAGTTATATTATATCTGGAACCGGTGATGTTCTTGAACCAGAAGGTGATGTAATTGGAATAGGTTCTGGCGGCAACTATGCTTTAGCTGCTGGTAAGGTTTTAATGGAAACTGATATGACGGCAGAAGATGTTGCAAAGAAAGCAATTAAAGTGGCAGCAGATATATGCGTATTTACAAACGATAATGTCAAAATTGAAAAAATATAATGGATAAATCAAACGTTACTCAACTTCATCCAAAAGATAATAAAAAAAATGAAGCTTCACTTGGAAGTTCTTTATCACCAAGAGAAATAGTTTCAGAGTTAGATAGATTTGTAGTTGGACAAAACAAAGCTAAAAGAGCAGTAGCTGTTGCTTTGAGAAATAGATGGAGGAGACAAGCGCTTGATGGTGAAATGAAAAATGAAGTTTTACCAAAAAATATTTTAATGATTGGACCAACCGGAGTTGGAAAAACTGAAATTTCCAGAAGGTTATCTAAACTAGCCGAAGCACCTTTTGTGAAGGTTGAAGCAACAAGATTTACTGAAGTTGGATATGTAGGAAGAGACGTAGAACAAATCGTAAGAGATTTAATTGAAATTGCCATTTCAATGGAGAAAGTTAAAAAAAGAAAAGAAGTTAAGGCCAAAGCTCAAAAAATGGCTGA
The DNA here is from genome assembly GCF_052049935.1 of Candidatus Pelagibacter sp. Classification (GTDB taxonomy): domain Bacteria; phylum Pseudomonadota; class Alphaproteobacteria; order Pelagibacterales; family Pelagibacteraceae; genus Pelagibacter. The sequence continues at coordinate 132,879 of NZ_JBNGZA010000003.1, forward strand.
AGAGAAAGTATTGGATGCTTTGGTTGGTAAAAAAGCTAGTCCTGCTACAAGAGAAAGTTTTAGACAGAGATTGAGAAATGGTGATTTAGACGATAACGAAATTGAAATTGCTGTGAGCGATGTAAGTGGAGGAAATGGTGCCTCTTTTGAAATTCCTGGTATGCCAGGTGCAAACATAGGTATGATCAATATTAGTGATATGCTTGGGAAATCAATGGGACCTAAAGAAAAGAAAAGAAAAATGACAGTAAAAGAGTCTCATGAAATTTTAATAAATGATGAATCTGATAAATTAATTGAACAAGATAAAATTATAAAAGCAGCTAAGATTTCTACGGAAAATAATGGAATAGTTTTTTTAGATGAAATAGATAAGATTTCAGCAAGAACTGATAGAGTTGGTGGCGATGTTTCAAGAGAAGGTGTTCAAAGAGATTTATTGCCTTTAATTGAAGGAACAACAGTTAATACAAAATATGGACCAATCAAAACAGACCATATTTTATTCATCGCTTCTGGGGCATTTCAGCTTGCAAAACCTTCTGATCTTTTACCAGAATTACAAGGAAGATTACCAATCAGAGTAGAGCTAGAAGCATTAACTAGTGATGATTTTAAAAGAATTCTTAAAGAACCAGATTATAGTTTAATAAAACAATATGTAGCACTTCTTAAAACTGAAAATGTCGAACTTGAATTTTCTGAAGATGGAATAGATAGAATTGCAAACATTGCATCAGAAGTAAATGCAACCGTTGAAAATATTGGTGCTCGTAGATTACACACTATAATTGAGAAAATATTAGATGATATAAGTTTTACAGCAACAGATAGATCTGGGGAAAAAATTGTAATTAACAAAACTTATATTGATAAAAATTTAGATACTTTAGTAAAAGACTCTGATCTTTCTAAATTTATTTTATAATTTTTTTCTTAAAAAAATATAGAAAGCCCCCTCCCCACCTTCTTGAATGTTAGCCTCTTTAAATTCTGTAATCAAATTCATTAACTCATTATTGTTCTTTATATATTCGGGAACAGAATATCTTAAAATACTTAAATCTTTTGATACGTAAGGATCCTTTTCGTTATTAGAATGTAACCCCTTACCCGTTACTATTCTTAGTTTATTAAAACCATTTTCATAACTATCAAGAATGAATTTTTCAATTTTCTTGTTTGCTTCATCTAATGTAAATCCATGTAAGTCAATTTCAGAACTTTTACCGTTTTCTCTATTTAATTTGACTAAATCTTTGTTGGGTAATTTTTCTTTTTTAGATAAAAAATTTTGCCAATCTTTCTTATCTTGATCTGAAATTTTACTCAATTATGTCAGGGTTTCTATTAGTTGCCAATTTGGATTATTTGATCTTGTGTCTCTTGAAAAAATCCAAGTGTCATATATTTTTTTAATTTTCTCAGGATCACCGGATATAATTTTTTTTTCTTTATCTCTAATGCAAGTGATAACTTCGCTTACAAAATCTACGGTAACTTTTAAAAAATTATCTTCTTTTTTATGTTCTTTTATTGTTGCTGAATTGACGCCGATGAATGTAATCTCTGCGGTATGACCTCTTTTGTCTCGTTCTTTTAAAGCTTCATTAAATTGGCTATAAATTTCTTTACTTAATAACAGTTTACTTGTGGTTAACTTATTATCACTGTCACTAAAGTCGGTAATAATAGTTTCGTATGCAATTTTAGCACCTGTAATAAATTCCTTTTGTGCTACATCATCAAAATTTTCTCTAGGTTTAGGTTGATTTTCTTTTTGAACATCTTTTAAAATTTTTTCAAATTGTGTTCCTGGTTTTCCCTCAAAGCCGCTTCTTCTTCCTAGAATACCTCTTAATCTTAAAAAAATAAAACCTGCAATCATCGCAAGTAAAATTATATCTATGTATTCGAAGCTGTAATTCATTGATTAATAGTAATTACTATGTTGATTATTTCAACCAACAAATTACATTAAAGTCAAATGAACACACTATTATTATCAATTATTCTAGTTCCAATCATCGAAATTTATCTATTTATTAAGATAGGATCTCAAATTGGAGCCTTTAAAACAATTTTTTTAATATTTTTTACAGCTGTTGTTGGTGTTTATTACGCAAAACATGAAGGGTTAAATACAATTAAATCAGGATTAACCAATGCGGTTAGAAATCAATTACCTGCATACGAATTAATTTCTGGTGCTGCAATCGCATTTGCAGCAATATTGTTGATTATTCCTGGGTTTGCCACTGATATTTTAGGTTTTCTACTAATTTTTCCACCTACAAGAAAACTATTATTCAGTCGTTTCAGAAAAAATTATGAAAACAGAAAAACTGAAAAAAAGAATTTTATTGAGGGAGAATTTGAGGATATAGAGGAAGACCATGACAGAAAAATATAAAATTTTAGGTCAATATATAAAAGATTTATCTAGTGAGACACCTGATATCGAAACTTATATTTTTGTAAAAGATCAAATTACAAAATATCATTTAAATATCGATATTACCTCCAAGCCTTTAAAAAATAAATTAGTTGAAATAAACACCACAATAAAATTTGAAGATAAGGAACCTAGTGAAAAAAAATCTTATTTTGAAATTGTTTATGCGACTATAATTCGTGTAGATGATGAAGTGAAAGAAAAGAAAGAATTAGAAAAAATAATACTGTGCGACGTTCAAAATAAAATTTATCCTGATTTGGAAAAAACCTTTCTAAATTTAGTGCATAATTCAGGTCATCCAGGAATTAAACTAGAAAAAAAGATAGATTTTGAACAACTCTATAATTCAAGATTTAATTAAAAAAATTCTTTTTTAAGCTGTTTCTTAAAAAGCTTTTATGTAGATTAATTTCTTCTTCTGATGGTTTAATAATTTTTTTAAAATATTGAATTTTATTATCATTTATCTCTGCTTTATTATTATTTTCACTTTGAAAATCCAAAGTTGGTTCTTTTTGATCTAAAAGATTGATATAAACTTTGGCCAATAAATCACAGTCTATCAAAGCCGTATGCTTTGTTCTTCTAGAATTGTCTATTCTATATCGTTTACATAAAGAATCTAAATTAATAGGTGAGCCTGGAAATTTATCTCTTGCCAAAATAAGGGTATCCACAATTTCATTATTAATTTTATTCTTTCCAAGAATTAACATTTCATTATTTAAATGACCCATATCAAACTCTGCGTTGTGAATTACTAGTCTTTTGCCTTGAATAAAGTTGAGAAAATTATCAACTACATCTGAAAATTTTTTTTGTTTCGATAAAAATTCATCTGTATAGCCATGAACTTCAAAAGCTTTTTCTGAAACCTTTCTCTCTGGATTTAAATAACAGTGAAATGTTTTTTTAGTTGGAATCAAATCTTCTAATTCTACACATCCAATTTCAACAATCCTGTGTCCATCTTTAACATTTAAACCTGTAGTTTCCGTATCAAGTATTATTTCTTTCATGTCTTAATTGTGTAAGTATATATTTTACAGATCTTTTAGCTTTTTTTGTAGTAAAATTATTTTTAATTATAAAATCAGATTTCTTTTTTTTTGCTAATAAAGGAAGTTGAATTTTTTTGAATAACTTTAGCAATTTGTTATTAAAACTCTTTCTTTTTGATAACCTAGATTTTATATCTTTATTTTTAGAGTCTATGTAAACAATCACATCATTTTTTAATTGAAGTTTATTCTCTAGATAAAGTGGGATATCTAAAACCACAAATTTTTTATTTTTATTCCTCTTTAGAAATATGTTTAGTTTTTTTCTAACTATTGGATGCACAATTTTTGTGATTCTTTTTAAATTTCCTGGATTAGATAAAATACATCTTATAAGTTCCTCTTTTTTTAGTGGGAAAGAGAAAGTCTGTTGAGGAAATTTTTTTCTAATTAATTTATTAAAATTTTTATCTTTTCCATAAATTTTAGTTACCTCTAAATCTGCATTAAAAACAGGAAATTTAAATAATTTGGAAAAATAACTTTTACCAGATCCAATATCACCTACTAATGCTATTCTAATCATTTAAATAATTCAAAAATTTTTCATCTATTTTGGGATTAATTCCGGTCCAAATTTCAAACGCTTTTTGAGCTTGTAAAAGCAACATGAGCTTTCCGTTTATGGTGACGTGCCCCTTATCTTTTGCATTCTTTAAAAAATTAGTCACAGGCGGATTATAAATTGTATCATAAAAAATTATTTTATTTTTCAAATTATCAAAGTTTAAGTTTATTTGATCATTTGGCTTTAATCCAAGACTAGTAGCATTTATTACGATATTGCAATCGGTCTCTTGATCCCATTCCAAAGAGTTTAAATTAATAAATGTTTCTTTTAATTTTAATAACTTTTCTTTTGTTCTATTTTTTATATAAATTTTTCCTATTGATAGATCTTCCAGCGCAGTTATTACAGATGGAACTACCCCACCAGCACCTATGATAAGTGCATCCTTATTTTTTAGGTTAATGTTATGATTTAAAATTGATTGTGAAAAACCATACACATCAGTATTATCACCAATCACTAGATCATCCTTCTTATATAATGTGTTCACTGATTGAGTTTTTTTTGCGAGATCTGATAACTTATCAAGAAAAGGTATTATCTTTTGTTTGAATGGGACGGTGATATTGGCTCCACTTATATCTTCTTCCTTTATTCTCTTAACTAAATTTTCAAGTTTATCTTCTGATAAAGTTTCTTTTTCATAAGTAGCGTTAATATTATTTTTATTAAACCAAAAATTATGAATTTTTGGTGAAAGAGAATGTTCTACAGGGTTGCCGATGATGAGATAATTTTTATTCATTATAATTTTTTAAATAATCTTTTATTTTTTCAACAGGTAGACCCATAATTGTATTTTCATTTCCTTCTATCTTGGAAAATAAAGATCTTCCTAATCCTTCAATTTGATACACATTATAAGCATATAAAGCTTCATCACTTATCTTAGATAGATATTCTTTCATTTCCTTTTCCGTCATACTTTTCATTGTTAATGAAGCTTTATCAGTGAAATTCCAAATCATATTCCCGCCTTTTGAGATACAAACTGAGCTAATCAAATAATGTGTTTTCCCATTTAGACTTTTTAAGATTTTATATGCTTGATCTCTGTCTGTAGGCTTTGAAATTACTTTACCCTTAAGATCAATTACACTATCTGCTCCTATCACAAATTCATCAGTAAATTTTTGACTTACTTTATTTGCTTTTAATTCTGCTAAACTTTTTGAAACTTCTTCGGGTGATGCCTTCTGTTTTTCTAAACTTTCTTTAATAATATCTTCATCAACATTTGATGGTTGGACTTCACAATTTAAACCATTTTTATTAAGAATTTCTTTTCTAACTTTGCTTTTGGAGGCTAAAATTATTTTTCTATCCATTTTGTTTACTTATGTATATATCATGAATTTTAATAATCGATGCTGCTGTTTCCTCTACTGATTTTCTTGTAACATCAATTGATGGCCAACTATATTTTTTAAATAATTCTTTTGCGTCTTGTACTTCTTTCTTAATTTTTTCTAAATCTGTATAGTCTTGACTTTTAGTTTCTTTGAGAGAATTCATTCTATTTTTTCTTATATCTACTAGTCTTTCTGCTTCTGTGGTGAGCCCTATTACACAAAAATTTTGTGGCTCTTTTTTTAAAATATCCGGAATTGACTTTTGATTAACTAAAGGAATATTTGCTGTTTTAAAACCTTTGTTTGCTAGATAAATTGATGTTGGAGTTTTACTTGTTCTACTTACACCCAATAAGATAATATCAGATTTTTCAATATCATTAAGAAGATTTCCGTCATCATGGTTCATTGTGTATTGTATAGCTTCAATACGATCATAATACTCCTCATTTAAAACATGTTGACCGCTCGGCTCATGAGAAGCTTTTTGATTAAATAATTTTGAAAAACTTAATATTAAACTTCCTAAAACACCAAAACATGGAATTTTTTTTTCATCACTCTTATTTGCTAAAAATTTAGCTAAATTATTATCAACTATTGTATATAAAATAATTGAATTTTTCTCTTTTTTAGCAATATCAAGTATTTTTAACACTTGGTTCTCAGTTCTTGTAAATGAATATGAATTAACCTTATACTCTATGTTTTGAAACTGCGCTTTAAGAGACAAAAAAATTCTATCTAATGTTTCACCTGTTGAGTCAGAAATTAGAAAAATTTGGTAAGTATTACTCATGTATATCCTGTTAATATCTTTGTAATATTTTAATCAAATTTAACAAATTTATTTTTTATTTAAATTTATTGAAAAATAAGGGTTTTATTAACATTTTGAAAATAT
>NZ_JBNGZA010000004.1:0-115410 GCF_052049935.1 Candidatus Pelagibacter sp.
ATACAGATTATGCTTTTATTATTAAAGAAAAATAATCTAAATTTTCAAAATCATGAAAAAAATTATTTTTTTTTTAAATAATCCGTATATTTATTTATTTTTTATTTTTGTTTTGTGGTTTTTAGTACTAGGATTTAGTTTTTTTAATGAACCATTTATTTGGGATGATCTACATTTAGTCCGTAAATATTCATTTAATGAATTGTTAAGTGTTTGGTTCAGTAGTTGGGACCCTGATGGCTATGAAACTCCATCTTATAGACCAATAGCAATTTTATTTTATCATAGTCTCGTATCAATCTTTGGTGAAAACGTTCAAAATCATAGATTATTTATATTTTTATTACTTTATTTATTATCTATTTTAATAACTAAACTATTAAAAAAATTAAGCTTTAATAATATTGAAATATTTTTTATTTTGTTGTTATTAATTTTCTCGAAAATTTTTACGACACTGGCTTCTTGGATGACACTTAGTCATTTAATTTTTTGTTATATTTTTCTTATTTTAAGTCTTATTAGCTATTTAAATTGGTTAGAAAAAAATAAAACAGTTTCTTTAATTTTTTCTTTTTTATTTGCTATTGTTTCAATTCTAACAAGAGAAGAGGTTTATTTTATTCCACCTTTAATATTTTTACTTGGTTTATTTCTCACTGATTTTACAAAAAAAAATTTAATAAAAATATCAATTACATCAATGTTCTATTTTTTTTTAGTCGTTGTACATTATTATTTAAGAAGTATTTTTACTGAAGGCGCTCCCTCACTAGGTTTTGCATATAGATCTTTCTTATCTCATCTTTTACAATCAGGCATGCCTCTGGGATGGTTCTCATCTTCAGCAAAAATTACTTTTTTTCAAATTTTATGGATATGTTCTGTAGCTTTTTCTACTTTAATTTTATTAATAAATATTAAAAAGATAAGTATTTTAGAAAAAAAACAAATTATAATTTTATTTTTAATAATTTTTGTAACATCAAGTCCATCATTTGTATCCTCAAGAGCATTTGGTATCTTAATTCCAACTATATTTTCTTTATCTTTGATAATAAAAATATTTTTTATTAATAAAATAAATTCTAAAAAATTTTTACATAATAACGTTTTTTCAAAAATTACACTTTCGATTTTAGTTGTTTTAATTTTTTCAGGCGTTTTAGGAGGATTTTTGCGATCGAATGAGCATTTAAAATCTATTAATCAATACTCAATTTATATAGTTGCGTTAGATACTTCGTTTATTTTTGATAATAAGAATAAAGATATGAAAATTCCTGAAGATAGAAGGATTAAAAAAAAGCTATTTTTAAAAAGTTTAGGAATAGATCAATATATTTCTATAGACAAAATTAAAACAAAATTATTAAGTCAAGAAATATCTAATAAAATATACATTCCAAACTTTCATCCTTTGTCACCAAATTTTAAATTTCTTTTGCATAAAATTTAATACGTCTATTATAAGTGACTATTTTTTATAAATCATGTTTGCAACAACATAAAAAATAGTATAAACCATCAATTTTTCATTGGCGGGGTAGCTCAGTTGGTTAGAGCGCGGGACTCATAAGCCCGAGGTCAGTGGTTCGATCCCACTTCCCGCTACCATTCTAGACGATCGATATCTTTTTGCTCCAATAGTGCTCCAATTAAAAGAAGTCATTTAATATATTTGTTTGATATCTTAATTTAAAATAATACAAATCTATTTAGATGAGTATCAGATTAATTATATTAGTTTTAACAATCTTTGGATTTAGTAATAATATTTTAGCTGAAAATTATCTTGATTTTAAAAGCCCTGTAATTTCAATTGCAGGAAATATCAAAAAGTTAAAATACCCAGAAAATTTAGATATTAAAGATTATACAATCAAAAATTCAGGTTCAAATATTTATATTAATGTTAAAGAAAGAACCAAAAAACTCAAAAATTTAAGCGAAAAAAAACTTTTAAGACAATGTGTATTTTCTAGCTCACAGTTAGAAATCTCAAGATCAAAAATAAATTTTGACTCATCGTATGTAAAGCCCATGAAAGAAATTGGAGGTCATTCATGGAAGCAGGACGGCAATCCAATTAATTTTATAAATTTTGCTCAACCATTAATAAAAAATATGAATAAACGAATAAGATTTTTTATGGCAAGTGGAGATCAAATGTATTTAGAGTATTTTAAAAAACAATTATTAATGTGGGCAAAAGGAAATTCTTTCGAAATTTTAATTTCCGATGGATATAACAAGGATTGGAAGTCAGATTTTGGATATATTGATACCCTAGAAAATATTAGGCAAACTTTAGCTCCTATGCTTATTGCATTTGATTTTTTGCGACAAAATAAATTTTTAACTGATGAAGAAGATAAAATTATTTTTGAATGGTTTAATAAAGTTATTAAAAAAACTTCTATTGGACCTAATGATGGATCGAAAGAAAAAAATGGCGTACCACCTGGGAATCATACAGAAGCATCTAAATCTAGAAATTATTTATTATGGAGTATTATTAGCGGAGATAATGATTATTTCCAAGCAGCCTTAAAAGCATATGTTGTTGCTTTAAATATCACTAGAAAAGATGGAAGTTCATCTTGGGAAGTTAGAAAAGAAAAAGGCAAAAGTCAAAGATCAGTTAGAGCTTTAACAAAGATGTCTCAAGTTGTAGGTGGCATGGTAATGACGGCAGAAATCTTTGCTAATCAAGGCTACGATTTATATTCATTTAAAACTAAAAAAGATGTTGATCTTCATAAGATGATTGATTTCCTAATTACATACTACGCTTATCCCGAGACTGGTGCCAAAAAAAAGTCATATGTTAACCCTGAAAAATTAGATAAATCGGATCTAAGAAAACAAAAAGATACAGACTATACACTTGGATATTTAAATGTTTATTACAATCGTTTTCCAAATCATCCTACAGCACAAAAAGTTAAAAAATATTATTTAGAACCATATGGTTGGAAATTCACTGCAATGAGCTCAGGGTATGGACTGGATCTAGGATGTGCTTATTCAAATCTAGAAAAACTTAAATAATAACAATTTTTTTTTAATTGCTACAATAGTGCTCCAATGACATTGGTTCTTGACTAAGATTCTTTAATTTGATTCAATAACACTAGAAATGATGACAAGAATAGTAATAGGACTGGTTCTGATTGTGCTAGTGGTAGTGGTACTTGCAATAACTGGTCACAAGCGTGTTTACACAGAATTAAAAATTAATAGCACACCCCAAATAATTTGGTCAGCGCTGATGGATAATTCATCCTATGGTGAATGGAACCCTTTTGCCGTGAAAGTACAAGGTCAATATGGGCTAGATGCAGAAATGATTGTTCATGGATTGATGCCTGGTGCAAGTAAGCCTGTGGTGATTAAAGTGCGTGTAAAAAAAATAGAGAAAAACATTTTACTTCATCAACATGGTGGATTTCCAGGTATTATAACTTATGACCATCGCTTTCATCTCCAACCACAAAATGATGGATCAACACTCTTAATTCAAGAAGAAGACTACCATGGCTTTTATGTCTGGTTCTGGGATGCGAAGGTGATGCAACCTATTTATGAAAGTGTCAATAAAGCACTCGCGAACTATATTAAGACTGAGCAAAATAAATAATATAGATCTATATCATTTTGCTCCATATACGCGTCAATGATATTGGTTCTTGAGTAATTACTTTATTTATAAATTGGATATTGTTAGTCTTTTGAATAAAAAAAATTAATTTCGTAAAATATTATTATTAAATTATGTCATTAACAGATCAGCAAGTTATTCAATATAACGAAGAAGGTTATATAGCGCCTATTGATGCTTTAACAAAAGAACAAGCACTAGAAGCTAAAAAAGAAATTGAACTGATAGAAAGACAAATGCCAGATGAAATTAATAAATCTGGAAGATATAATGTACATTTAATTTCTCCTAAATTAGATGAGATAGTTCATAATTCTAAAATTTTAGACTCAGTAGAGAAAATTATTGGAAGAGACATCTTAGTTTGTAGCTCAACTTTATTTATCAAAGATCCTGATCAAAAAGGTTTTGTAAGCTACCATCAAGACTCTAAATATATTGGTTTAGAGCCTCATAATTGGGTCAGTGCTTGGGTTGCAATAACAGATTCTAATGAAGAAAATGGTTGTATGCGAATGTGGCCTGGTTCTCATCAAGAAGTTACAGAAAAAGATCATGTTCAAAAATTTGATGATGGAAATTTATTAACACGAGGCCAAACAGTTAACGATGTACCTGAAAATGAAGTAAAGCCTGTTGAGCTTAAGGCAGGTCAAGTATCATTGCATCACCCAAGAATTGTACATGGCTCAGGTTTAAATAGAGGTAATGATCGAAGAATTGGATTTGTTATTCAAAGTTATATTGGAACTAATGTAAAACAAACACTTGGTAAAAATGGAGTTCAAATAGCAAGAGGTAAAGATAAATTTAATTATCATGAGGTAATTGGAAGACCAAAGGCTTTAATGGGCAAAGAAGACTTAATTTTAAGACAAAAAGAAAACCAGTCTCTTCAAGAAATTTTTTACACAGGATCTGATAAAAGAAGTCAATACTAGGTATTCAATTAGAAGATCTATCTGGCGCCTCTATTGCTCCATATACGCGTCAATAACATTGGTTCTTGACTAAGATTCTTTAATTTGTTTCAATGTGCACAGAAAGGAAAGAGAGCATTTACAGGAGTAACTGCTTTAGAGTGAGTGAGCAGGGTTCATGGCGATAGACTCATAAGCCCGAGGTCAGTGGTTCGATCCCACTTCCCACTACCGTTTTACTTATAAAAATATTTTGGTAACGTTAAACCATTTCTCTCATAATAACTAATAGCAAGTTTAACTGATCTCATTAATCCAGATTTTATCTCAGGGTTGCAACAATAAGGTACACTCCAACCAAAGCAATAAATTACAAATAATATTGGGAGAAAAACTTTTTTTAATAAGTAGTTCTGTTTCAAATTTTCATTAAATTGTAATGTAACAATTTTATTTTTTATAAGAAAGAGAATGATTATTAATGAGCTTATATATGATGTATATAAATATCGACCCCAATCTAAAGCAATATAGTAAACAGGAATTGTAAAAATAAAAGGAATAAAAATTAATATCAAAGGGTTGATCTTTTTATTAAGTATTAATACGTTTAAGGAAGCTTTCTTGTATATAAAAAATAGAGGTAAAAATGAAATTACTCCATAAAAAAAATATAAAGGAAAATATTTAGTTAATAAAATACCTTCTTTTTCAGACATATAATTTTTTAAATCCCATTTAAGTGTAGCTATTTGACCAAAAGACTCACATTGTTGATGTGCAAAATTTTTAATTGAATTACATATATCGATAACTTGATTTTCATTACCTGAAAATTTGTAAGTTAAAAATATTAAAATTAAAGATGATAAAGATATTAAGATTGCTTCATATCGAATATCTCTAAAAGATTCTGGTTTAATTATAAAAATTAAAGGGATTAGAAAATAACCAAAATAAAAAATAAAACCTTCATGAGTCAGTCCAATTAATGTTAATGAACCTATATAAATATACATGTAATATTTTTTATTTATTTTTGGCAAATAAAGACAAACCAGAGCTAATAAGGATATAAACAGTATTTCTTTTCTGCCTGTTGCTTTACTATTAAAAACTGGAAAGAAAAATGACAAGGGTGAGAATAAAGCAAAGATAATATAATTATTGATATGTAATTTGTTTAAATACTTAAAAATAATAATGTAAAGAATTAAATAAAATAAAATTATTAAAATTAAAACAGTGAGATAAGGATTTATTTCTGTAAAACTATATATTTGATATATAAATTCTCCAATTAGACCTTTTCTAACAAATCCACCTTGGTAATTGATTAACCAATCACCTATTTCATAAGATGTTTTATTTTTGTAAAATCTAAAAGTATTATTGACTACAATTATAAAACTTAGTGATATAAAAAAGTAAGAAATTCTTTTCATTTAAGAAAGATAAAATTATTCTAATTTGTTAATGTCCAGGAAATTCTATTAAATTTTCAACCTTGTACCCTTTCTTAATCAAGTCATCACATCCATTTAGATCAAAAAGATTTATTACAAATACAAAACATGCCACCTTACCACCTGAAATTTCTATTAATTTGGCTGCAGCCTCTGCAGTACCACCAGTTGCTATCAAATCATCAATTATAAGTACACTTTCATTTTTTTGTATAGAGTCTTTGTGAACTTCTATTGTTGCTGTGCCATATTCAAGTTCAAAATCAATAGAATGAACTTCTGCAGGAAGTTTGTTTTTTTTCCTTAACATTATAAAGGGTTTTTTTAAAATATAAGAAACTGCAGAACCAAATACAAAGCCCCTTGACTCAATTGCAGCAATTTTATCAAATTTAATATTTTTTATTCTTTCAATGATCTGGTCAATAGTTTCTGAAAAAGCTTTCTCATTTTTTATTAGAGTTGTTATATCTCTAAACAAAATACCTTTTTTTGGATAGTCAGGTATTGATCTAATATGCTCTTTTAAATCCATAATTCTAAACTATAAATACATTGTTAAATTAATTTTTAAATATGACAATGAATAAATTAGCAATTATTGGTGGAAGTGGACTTTACGATATAGAAGATTTTAAAGATAGAGAGCTACTGAATATTAAAACTCCTTGGGGAAATCCATCAGACCAAATATTAAAAACTATATATAATGATAAAGAAGTATTATTTTTACCACGTCATGGAAGAGGACACTTTATATCTCCTACTAAAATAAATTTTAGAGCTAATATTGATGCTCTAAAGCAATTAGGAGTTACTGATATTGTTTCTGTATCAGCAGTTGGGTCATTGAAAGAAGATCTGCAGCCAGGAAAATTTGTTATTGTTGATCAATTTATAGATAGAACATTTGCTAGAGAAAAAACATTTTTTGATGATGAGATTGTTGCCCATGTTTCTATGGCTCATCCAACTTCTAGCGGATTAATGAATGCATGCGAGCATGCTATAAAAGAGTCTAAAATAGATTACCAAAAAGGAGGAGTATATGTAGTTATGGAAGGTCCTCAGTTTTCTACATTAGCAGAGTCTAATTTATATAGATCGTGGAATGCTGATGTTATTGGAATGACCAATATGCCAGAAGCAAAACTGGCAAGAGAAGCAGAGATTAGATACGCTTCAGTTTCTATGGTCACAGATTATGATTGTTGGCATCCTGATCATGAAAATGTTGATGTCCAACAGGTAATTAAAGTTTTACTAGGGAATGCTGAGAAAGCAAAAAATATGATTAAAAGTTTAATAACTAACTTTGAAAATTATATTGATTCAAAAGATCCAACTAAAAACTGTCTTGATGTTGCTATAATAACATCTCCAGAAAAGAGAACAAAAAAAACTATAGAAAAATTAAATACAGTTGCTGGAAGAGTTTTAAACAAGTGAAAAAAAATTATTTAAATGAATTTCAAATTAATGAATATAAAAATGAAGGTGTAATCATTTTAAGAGGATTATTTGATGATTGGATTGATAAACTTCAATCAGGTTTTGAAAAAGTAATAAACAATCCAAGTGAACATGGCAGAGATAATGTTAAAGAAAAAAATAATGGTAGTTTTTTTGAAGATTATTGTAATTGGCAAAGAATTACAGAATTTAAAGATTTTATAGAAAACTCTCCTGCAGCTAAAATTTTTGCTGAAGCAACCAAATCTAGCTCAGTACAAATTTTTCATGATCATATATTTTCTAAAGATCCAGGAACAACAAAAGAGACACCTTGGCATCAGGATCTTCCATATTACTGTGTGGATGGAAACGATACTGGTAGTTTTTGGATACCATTAGAAAACGTTTCAAAAGAAAATTCTTTAAAAGTTTTAAAAAAATCTCATAAACTCAATAAATTAGTTAAACCTACTAAATGGTCTACAAATAAATTATGGTACAAAAATAATAATAATTTTATTGAGATCCCAAATATAAACGAAAATGATAAAAATATTTTTAATGAGGATTTGAATAGAGGAGACGCTATTTTTTTTAATTTCAAATCGTTACATTGTTCACCTGGTAATAAAGAAAATAAACCTAGAAAAGCATTTTCAGTTAGATTTATTGGTGACGATGTTCGTTATATTGATAGAGGCGAAGAAACATCTCCACCTTATAAGAATATAAATTTACACAATGGTCAAAAATTGAGGAAAGATTGGTTTCCAGTCGTTTGGAGCAATTAATGAAAATAGGAGGAAAAGAATTTAATACAATTTGGTTTAATGAGATAAATCAAAATGTTCAAATTATTGATCAAACTAAACTTCCTCACAAATTCATTATTAAAGATTTAAATACTGTGGAAGATACAATAAACGCAATAAAAGTCATGGAAGTTAGAGGGGCACCACTAATTGGTGCAACTGCTGCTTATGGGTTAGTTTTAGCAATGAAAAAAAATAATGATGTTAAATATTTAGAAAAATGTTCAAAAAATTTAATTAATTCAAGACCTACAGCCATAAATTTAGAGTGGGCAGTCAATAGAATGAAAAATAAACTTTTATCTTGTAAGCCTGCAAATCTGTTTAATACAGCATTAGATGAAGCCAAAAAAATATGTTTAGAAGATATTAGTTTCTGTGAACAAATTGGTCAAAATGGTTTAAGAATTATTGAACAAATTTATAACTCAAAAAAAAAAACAATAAATATTTTAACCCATTGTAATGCTGGTTGGTTAGCAACAATAAATTGGGGCACTGCTACTTCACCTATTTATCTAGCACATAAAAAAGGAATTCCCATTCATGTTTGGGTAGATGAGACAAGACCAAGAAATCAAGGTGCAAATCTTACTTCTTATGAATTAAATGAGGAAGGCATACCAAATACAATTATTGCAGATAACACGGGAGGTATTTTGATGCAAAGAGGTCAAGTCGACATGTGTATAGTTGGAACTGATAGAACTTTATCAAATGGTGATGTTTGTAATAAAATTGGAACTTATCTTAAAGCTTTGGCAGCTCATGATAATAAAGTACCTTTTTATGTAGCATTACCTATCTCTACGATCGATTGGAATATAAAAGATTCAAAAGATATTCCTATTGAAGAAAGAAATTCTAAAGAGCTTTCAAATGTTGATGGTGTAAATTCAAAAGGAGAAATTGAAAATTTGTTGATCTATCCAAAGAAAAGCAAATCAATGAATTTAGCTTTTGATATTACACCAGCAAAATATGTTACAAAACTAATCACTGAAAAAGGTGTTTGTGATGCTTCTGCAGAAGGATTAAAAAACTTATTTAAATGAATAATTTGAAAGAAAGAGAGTTGGTAATTGAATTTTCAATTAAATTAAATGAAACAAATTTATCACCTTTAAGATCTGGAAATATTTCAGTAAGAGGATTCGAAGATAATAAAGAAGGTTTTTTTATAACTCCATCAGGAAAAAAATATGAAACTTTAAAGCCTGAGGATATTGTTTTTTTGTCTTTAGATGAAGAGAAAGATTTTTTAGCTTGGTTCAATTCTGGAAAAAATCCATCATCTGAATGGAGGTTTCATCAAGATATTTATAAAAACAAATGGGAAGCAAAAGCTATTGTTCATTCTCACTCACCACACGCAACAGCTGTATCTACTCATAGAAAATCTATCCCACCATTTCATTACATGATTGCATTAGCAGGTGGTGAAGATATTAAATGTGCAGAGTATGCAACATTTGGATCACATGAGCTATCTGTGAATATTATTAATGCTTTAAAAGATAGAAAAGCTTGCTTAATGGCAAATCATGGTCAGGTTGCATTTGGTGAAAATTTATCAAAAGCTTTTGAGCTTGCTCAAGAGGTAGAAAATATTTGCTATCAGTATGTTATTGCTTTAAAGATGGGCCAGCCAAAAAATCTTTCATTAGCTGAAATGAATAAAATTTTGGATAAAGTCAAAAATTATAAAAGTGGATAACATATTATGACTAAAGTTGGTGAACATATTACTGTTGATATTATTGGAACTACTAAAGAATATGACCCATCTATTTATGAAAAAGTTATCAAAGATATTGCTAGTGCAGCAAAAGTAACAATTTTAAATATATCAAAATATAAATTTGAACCACAAGGTTTTACAATCTTAGCTTTATTAGCAGAAAGCCATATTAGTTTTCATACTTTTCCTGAAAAAGGGATTGTAAGTTTTGATTTTTTTACTTGTGGAAAAGTAAGCCCTTCGATTGCTTTAGATATAATTAAAAAAGAATTTAAATATAAAAGACTTTCAATTAAAGAATTTGATAGAGACACAAATTCTCTTTATCACGATATTTATAGCTCACCTGGTTTAAAAAAATCATATATTGTTAAAGATGTTTTAGAAGATTTTAAATCTAAAGTAGGTCAACATATTGAGATTTTAGAATTAGAACAATTTGGAAAAGCATTATTCATTGATAATGAAATACAAGTAGCTGAAACTGATGAACACTTATATAGCTCTACTTTTGTTGGTGCTGGTTTAGAATTGAATCAAGCTAATGAGAGAGCTGCAATAATTGGTGGTGGTGATGGTGGGGTCGCAAGAGAGTGTATATCAAAGAAATTCAATTTTATAGATTGGTTTGAATTAGATCCGGAAGTTGTAGATGTTTGCAATAAACATCTTGGAGATATAGGTAAAAAATCTACCGAAAAAAATTCTGTCAAATGTGTTTGGGGTGATGCATTTGAAAGTATAAAATCTATAGAAGATGATACGTATGACCATATATTTGTAGACCTTAATGATGATCAATTTTGTATAGATCTTGCTGCAAAAAATATGGATTCTTTGGTTCGAATTTTAAAACCAAAGGGAGTTATAACAGCACAGGTTGGTAGCCAAGATAAAAAGTCAAAACAAGTTCAAAATTGGATGAATGTTTTCAATGAAAACTTTGGAAATACTAAACTATCAAGAGTATATATTCCAAGTTTTGATTGTTCTTGGAATTTTTCCTCATCAATAAATCATTAATTTTACTTTTTTCTTTTATAAAATTGTGAAATAATTCTCACATTAATATTAAAGGAGTAAATAATGAATATATTCAAAAAAACTATTTTTTCAGTTTTAGCAGTTTTATTATTCGTTGGTAATGTAAATGCTACTGACAAAATTAAAATAGCTACTGAAGGCGCTTACCCTCCATGGAATTCAAAAAATGAAGCTGGTAAATTAATCGGTTTCGAAGTTGAATTAGCTTGGTCTCTATGCAGATACATAGGTAGACAGTGCGAGATTGTTGAGCAAGATTGGGATGGAATGATACCAGCTCTGCAACTTAGAAAGTATGATGCAATCATGGCAGGTATGTCAATTACTGATGAAAGAAAAAAAGTGATCACATTCTCACAAGGTTATGCTGATGAAGTTGCATCTCTTGCTGTTATGAAAGGTTCAGAATTAGAAGGCATGGAAACTCCAGCAGGTATAAACTTAACTAAACCTAACTCTGCAGCAAAAAAAGCTTTAAAAACAATTACTAAAGCTTTAGAGGGGAAAACAGTTTGTACACAAACAGGAACAATTCACCAAAACTTCTTAGAGTCTGGTGATGTTGGAAGTGTAAATGTTAGAACTTATAAAACACAGGACGAAGTAAACTTGGATTTAACTTCAGGTAGATGTGATGTTGCACTTGCTGCAGCTGTTGCATTTTCTGACTATGCAGAAAAATCTGGAAAAAATGTTGTATTAGTTGGACCAACATTTTCAGGTGGTACTTTTGGAAATGGCGTAGGAGTAGGTTTAAGACAAGCAGCTCAAATGGGTGAAGATTCAGCAATGGGTAAAAGAGATGCTGAGCTTTTAAGAGCCTTCAACAAAGCAATTGATCAAGCAAGAAAAGATGGCGTGATAAGCAGACTTGCAATCAAACATTTTGGTTTTGACGCATCTATGTAATAATGTTTTTGAAAAGGCGGTTAATTAATTAACCGCCCTTTCGATATGGAAATTCTTGCTTTTGGAAAAACAGGTTGGGGTGATGAGTTATTCTATGCAACCTTGATGACGATCGCTGTTTCAATAACAGCAATGTTAATTGGTTTTTTATTCGCAGCAATTTTTACACCATTAAAATTATCAAAACATAAATCTTTAAATTTAATTGGAAATTTTTATACAACAATAATCAGGGGTGTTCCTGAATTGTTGGTAATTTACCTTTTCTTTTTTGGTGGCAGTAGTGCAATTATGTATGTTGCATCTATTTTTGGTTATTTCGAATATATCGAGATCAATGCGTTTATTACCGGTTCATTAGCAATAGGAATTATTTCAGGTGCATATTCTACTGAAGTTTTTAGGGGAGCTATTCAATCGATTGACAAAGGTCAATTTGAAGCTGCCAAAGTTTTAGGCATTAGTAGATTTGGTCAATTTTATAAAATTATCATGCCCCAAATGTTAAGGCTTGCAATTCCAAATTTAAGTAATGTTTGGCAAATAACATTAAAAGATACATCATTAATTTCAGTAACAGGTTTGGTTGAAATTATGAGACAGTCTTATGTTGCAGCAGGATCAACAAGAGATCCATTATTCTTTTACTCAGTAGCAGCTCTTTTATATTTGTTTTTAACATTCATCAGCATGAAACTCATCAATAGATTGGAATTAAAATATAGCAGGGGTTATTAATGAATTTTGAATTAATTATCTCTAGTTTCCCAAAAATGTTAGGTGCAGCTGTAATAACGGTAAAGCTTTTAGCATTTTCATTAGCTATTGGATTATTGATAGGATTATTTTTTGCAGTCTTGAGATTAAACAAAAATATTATTATTAACAAGTTTGCATATGGATATTCATATTTATTTAGAGGAACTCCGTTACTAGTTCAAATTTACATAATTTATTTTGGACTTGGTCAAATTGAATTTATTAGATCAACTTTTTTATGGGTAATTCTAAAAGAACCTTTTTGGTGTGCAATAATTGCTTTTGCATTAAATACGGGTGCTTATACATCTGAAATACTAAGATCAGCTTTTCAAACAATTAAACCTGGAGTAATTGAAGCTGGAAAAAGTTTAGGAATATCAAATAAAATAATTTTTTATAAAATTCAAATACCAATTGCTATACGACAATCACTTCCAGCTTACGGAAATGAAATAATTTTAATGCTTAAAGGAACATCTCTTGCAAGTACTGTCACTATTATGGATTTAACAGGAGTTGCAAAACACATTATATCAACAACTTTTAAGCCTGTAGAAGTATTTATACTAGCTGGAAGTATTTATCTTTTTATGACTTTTATTGTTCATAATGTAATAAAATTTCTTGAGAAAAAGTATAGTTTTTAAATCTAAAAAAGTTTTTCAACACTCTTACAATATTTTGAGAATCTAATTTCGGAAAAAGGAAATTTTTTTTTTAATTCATCTATTTTAGATGAATTATTAATCTTAATTTCAGCTATTATTTCATTTATAGAATGTTCAATTTGATAATTATTTTTAAGATCAAACAAACAAAAACAAATATTTTCATCTAAAGTAATTCTAAAATCATTTAATGAGTAGTAACTTCTCAAATAAAAAACCTTTGTTTTTGGATAACATAAACCATACTTAGAATCTAAAATTCCATTTTTTAATAGATAATCTGCATTATCAATTTTATTTGATATTTTTGATCTTCCAGAATTATTAGTAAATTTTTTTTCCAATAAAATATTTTCATCATTAAGAAAAAAATTTTTTTTTTCATAAAATCTCAACCTTATTTTTTTTCTTGGGGATAAACCTTCTACACTATCTTGATACATTTCAAATTTTTCGTTATCAAAGTAAATAGATGTAATAAGTCTTTTTTCAAATAAAACTTTTGCGTCATGTTTTATTAAAAAACTTAAAAATTCATTTTTTTTAGATTGATGAATGTCTATTTTATATTCTATTCGATCCATTAAATTAAATTAAGACGAGAAAATTCATCTTTTTCTATTTTTTGATTTTCACAATTAAATTTATTTTTATTAATTTGTATTAAAGCTCCATCGTACTGTTTTTTCTTTCTTAAAATTAACAAACATTCATCAGAACCAATATTGTTGTACTCACCAATTATTATTTTTGATGAATCTTTTGACATTATTCTTCTAGAATTATGAGCTGTAACTTTTTTTAAATTTAAAACTGCGTGTTCACCAACTGAAATTGAGTGATCTCCACAATTTTTTACTATTGCGTTTTTGATTAAATAATTTCCACGTTTTAAACCAATACATTCACCCTTTAAAGCATCATTAACTTCAATCCTTTCTATAGATAAGTCTGAAAATTCAGCATCAAATGCATCTAATTTAGATTTATTTATTACAATTTCTTTAAAATTTCCTTTGCTATTGATTACCTCAATTCCTTTTGAACAAGTATTTTTATCAATTTGAGCAGAAATATTTTTAAATACCGCATTAATAAAAACTAAACAACCGCCAAGCATATTTTCATCTCGTTTATAAAGGTTATAATTTTTTGTATAATCTTTGGAACCGATAAAGTTGATATTCCAGTTTTCAAATTTATATCCACTAAAAATAAATTTATCAGTTAGATTTTCTTGAATAAGGTTTATAGTTTTATCTTTTATATCAACTTCAATATTTTTGTCTTTGGTGTTATGAAAAAGTATCTGTTCTTTACCAATTAGAATTTTCTTAAAATTTTTAAGACCTCTTTTTTTTGGAAAAATATTTTTTTTATAATCATCTTTAGATAATCTTACAAAAGTAATTAGATTAGAAAATTCATTATGTTTTAAGAATTTGTCTTTAAATAATTCAATTTTTTGTTTTTGATTAAGTTTGGTTATTTTACAGTTTTTTAGAGAGATATCACAAATTTCAAATTGGTCGTTAATACCACCAAAGGCTAAATTAAAACTAAGATTTTTATCAAAATGATTTGAGAAGTAATTCTTAGTTAGGTCATTTTTATGATTAGCAAACAATTCAAGACTTTTTAATTTTTGTAAATTTTGAATTACATCATTTAAGATTTGTTGCAATTTTGATTTGTTATAATCAAAACCTTTAGATTTAATGGAACTATAGAACTTATTTATATCTATTCCTTCAATCTTACTAATAGCTTTATTTATATATTTTTTCTCAAATTCAAATAATTGTAAATTATTAGTAAATTCATTGTCAGCTACTATTCTTGGATCTCCATCCCTATAAATAGGTTCAATTCTATCAAAAGTTGGATCATAAAAAAAAGATCTGTCCTCCATAGCCATGCCATGTTGAGAATTAGTGGCATGCATAATTAAGTTAAAGATGCTTATATTTTCTAATTCACTTAAATCATCTAAGACAGAAAAATTTAATGCATATTTTCCATGTTTATAATTCGATTTAATTTTTTTCGATTTATTTTCATTAATTTCGTCTAATTTACTTTTACAACAATGTTTTCCATCCCCGATACCTAAAGAATTTAAATAGATAAAATTTATTTTGTCTAAAGCGTATAAGATTGTGTTACTATTATTTGAAGCTATCCCGTCAGAATTCTTAATTCTATTAAGAATGATACTTCTTCTTTGATGAAATTTTGTCTTAAGTTTGTTCCAATTATTTTTATTAGACAAGAGAAATATTCCATTGTTTCTCTTGTTGTCTTTTGCCATTTCTAAAGTTGGCATTTCATGAAACAGATATTCCTCTATTTCATTATTATTCATTTTTACTCTAGTTTTATAAATTAATGGTGAAAGATAACCTATTTCTTTAAATAAAGAGCTTACAAAAATTTCATCATTAAATCTTACTGTTTTCTTATTTAATAATGCAAAATTGTATTTGTTATTAATGTGTCCATTTTCAATTTTTATTCTTACAGAAGTGTTATAATTTTTTGTATTTATATGAGCCTTTGTACTTCCATGTATTCTCATATTAACAATGTATTCACACTTAATGTTATTTGGAAATGTAGCGACAATTTTAGTTTTTTGATATTTTTTATATTTTTTATCAATTCTTGGTCCTGACATAGATTTTAATACTCTTGTAATCCATTTTTTTAAATTAGGAGTTGTTACTTCAATTAATAAAGGATAATTAGTATCTTCTAGATTAACACTTTCTTTTTTGAAGTTGTAACAATCAGTATTATTTGAATAAGCTTTGTTGATATTAAAAGATGAGAAAGTTATTAAATTAATTAATAAAATTTGAAGTACTACTTTTAATTTCAGTCTCATATTTCTTTATTTTTTCTAATAAATTTTTTAATTCACTAGAGTTAGCAGATGCAAATTTATATACATAATATTTCTCATCATTATTTAGGTGCATCTGTATCAAATTTTTTTCATTTTCAAGTTCTTTGATTATTTTTTTGGTAACTATTTCTACTGTATTATAATTGTTACCATCAGAGTATATTAATGAAGGATATTCCAGGTTAAGTTTATGGAACAATTTTCCTAAGTGTTTAATAAGAAATAAAACAATTATAATTAAAAATGTTAGGACTATTCCATAATTAATTTTTACAGCCGCTGATATACCGATTGTAATTAATGCAAAGAAAATAATCAATTCTAAAGGATTTTTCACAGGCGTTCGAAATCTAACAATCGATAAAGCACCAATCATACCCAAAGATAATGCAATATTTCCAGAAATGACTTTTGTTACTATAAATGTGATTGGTGGGAGCAAAGCATAAGACAATGTATGCTGCAATGTTTGAACCCA
This sequence comes from Candidatus Pelagibacter sp., assembly GCF_052049935.1. Lineage (GTDB taxonomy): Bacteria > Pseudomonadota > Alphaproteobacteria > Pelagibacterales > Pelagibacteraceae > Pelagibacter. The sequence continues at coordinate 16,828 of NZ_JBNGZA010000004.1, forward strand.
ATTTTGATTACAGTAAGGAAGTACCAATCTAATTATTAGTCCACAACAAATTGACAAAATCAAGTTTAGATAAAGATTGGTATCAATATATGTATTGCTGATATCAAATAATATGTTTTGCAAAATTAGAAATCCTTTCTATTAATTAAGTTACTTATAATTAGTATATTCTTTAATTTCTTTAATTTTTGAACCAGAATGATTGTTCATGTCTAATTTAATTTTTGCTCTATCATCGTTTAAAAAGTGAACATCTCTTGAGAGTTGAATAAACTTTTCACCAAAATCTTTATCTTTTTCACACTGTCTTTTATCATCTTCTATTACCCATAATCTTGCATTTATATCCTTCAATAATTGAAATAAATTTTCAAGCTTTTCATCAGTTTTGACATTTTTATTTAATTGATCTTTCAAAATTTTATGTTCCAAATTAATAAATTCAAGTTTCTTTTGATCCTTTATTTTTTCTTGTTTTATTTCCAATATAGAAATTTTATCCAAAAGTTCACCTACTGAGACTTCAACTATAATTTTATTCATAATATTTAATTGTGTGTTAAATTATTTATAATGTCTAATATCTTAATTATCAAACACGGATCTCTTGGAGATATAGCTCAAGCAAGTGGCGCTATTCAAGATATTTTTGAAAATCATTCAAATGATAAGATTTTTTTGTTAACTACAAAGCCATATTTTGAATTATTTAGAAAAAATCCTCATATTCATGAAGTAATTTTGGACAAAAGATCATCAAGGATGAATATCTTTTACCTATATTCATTAATGAAAGAATTAAAAAAACACAATTTTATAAAAGTTTTTGATCTTCAAAATTCATCAAGAACAAGTTTTTATAAAAATATTTTATTTCCAAAAGCATCAAATGAAATTTGGTCTAGTTCAATTACAACTTTACCAGATGGTAAAAATAAAGAAGAGTTCGACAAAATATCAGTTTTAGAGAGATTTAATCATCAATTAAAAACTTCAAATTTAAAAACTAATAATACATTAAAACCTGATTTTAAATGGGCTTGTTCAAATATTGATGAAATATTCAAAAGATATAATTTACAAAAATATATTCTTTTATTTCCTTTTTGCTCACCTCATTTAACATTAAAGAAATGGCCTTATTATGATGAGCTTACTGATCTAATTTTAAAAAATTTTAATGAGGAATATAAAATTATTACAGTTCCAGGACCAAACGAAATAGATGATGCAAAAAACTTAAAAGCAATTCCAATATTAGACAATGATAAAGCTTTAAATATATCTCAGCTTACAACACTTATTCAAAAAAGCTCTTTTGTTATTGCAAACGATACAGGACCAGCTCACATTGCTGCACATGTTGGAGCTAAAGGTTTAACTTTATTTGGTAAACATACAACTGCTTATAAAGTAAGTATTGAAAGAGAAAACTTTAAACCAATTCAAGTTGAAGACTTAAAAAAATTAAGTGCAGACAGAGTTTTTGAAAGATTATCTAATTCTTTATCTTAGTTTTTTTTACTAATCTTAGTATTACAGGTATGATAAATAAGATAAATAATAATCTTATAATATGATGAAATGCAACAAAATCTGGTTCTAAGTCAAAAGCAATAGCAATTACAGCTACCTCATAAATACCTCCAGGACAGAAAGATAAAATCAAACTTAAAAAATTATTATCAACAAAAAAAGTTGCAATGAATGCTGCGCCTAAACCTAGTAGAACTAAAAGTATAGTTGCAACTAATCCATGAAAAGAATTATTTGCAACCTCTTTAAAAGTTTTGTTTGCAAATCTACACCCAACAGATGCTCCTAAAATTAATAAACAAAAATTGATTGAGGCATCTGGTAATTTATAAGATGCAATATCAAATATTTGCAAGACACCACTTGCAACTAATGTTCCAGAAAGGAGTGCCGCTGGAACTTTAAACTTATCAAAAAAGAAAATGAATATTAAAGAAACTATTATTAATAAAGCTAAATCCAGGTGGTTTTGAGACATATAATCAAATTTCTCTAATTCCAAAGCCTCAGCAGGATATAGATTAACAATTATAAAAGGGAATAAAGTTATTATAATTATTAATCTAATCAAATGTGCTGTTGCCACTTGAGATAAGTCTGATTTTTCATATTCAGCTAAAATCATTAAAGGACCCAAGGCACCTGGAGCAGCAGAAAATATAGATGTTTTTTCTTTATATCCTGAAAATTTTTGCAAATATTTTGAAACAACTAAGATACTAACAACAATATAAAAAAACATGATAACAGTTGTCCAAATCCAATTAACCATTTGACTAAAAAGATTTTGATCAATGTAATTTCCAATATGAAGTCCTAAGATTATTAATATTGAGCTCAAAGCTATTTTTGGCATTAAAACTTGAAAACCATTTAAAGCAATCAAAGATGTTGCAATCATAGGACCTATCATCCAAGCAAGAGGAATATTTAAAAAATCTGCAACAATTGCACTTGGAATAGAGATTAGAATTACTATTAAGAATTTTTTTGTAAATATTTGATCTAAATTCTCACGGTTAAAGTGAATCGCTTTAAACATGTATTGTATTCTATTTTTGGTTGTTGACTATATTATTCAAAATATGTTTAATCTGGTTCATTAAATATAACAACGAGAGGAAATAATGAAACTAATTAAATCTTTTTTTTCAATTTTGTTCTCAGCAGCTCTTCTGTTATCAACAACAACAGTAAACTCAATTGCAATTGAAAAATTACACTTTGTAATTGGTGGTGGTGCTGGAGGTGGTTGGGATGGAACTGCTAGAGGCACTGGAGAAGCTTTAACAAAAGCTGGCTTTTTAAAAAGCGCATCATTTGAAAATATGTCAGGCGGTGGTGGCGGTAAAGCGTTAGCTTACATGATTAATACTAAGCCTGAAAATACTATCTTAGTACAATCTACACCATTAGTTTTAAGATCAATCACAAGACACAAAGGTTATGTAAGTGGTAGTGGAACTTTATCTTATAAAGATGTTGTGCCAATTGCTGGAGTAATTGGTGACTACGGTGCAATCGCAGTTGCTAAAGATTCGCCTTACAAAAACTTTGAAGATGTTGTGAAAGCATATAAAGCAAACCCTAGCTCAATTAAAATGGCTGGTGGTTCTGTTAGAGGAAGTATGGACCATTTAATTGGTGCTTTAGCATTTCAAGCTGCTGGAGCAAATCCAAATGATGTAGCTTACATCCCTTACGATGCAGGTGGAAAAGCATTAGCTGGACTTTTATCTGGAGAAACACAAATTATTTCTACAGGTTTAGGTGAACTTATGGGAGCAAGAGATCAAGTAAGAATTATTGGTATTACTGCACCTGATAGAGTTGCTGATGCACCTGATGCACCAACACTTAAAGAACAAGGATATGATGTACAGTTTGTTAACTGGAGAGGATTTTTTGGCCCTCCAGGCATGAGCAATAAAGACAAGAAAGCTATTGCTAAAATGTTAGGCGATGTACAAAAAACTCCTGAATGGGAAGAAGTAAGAGCAAGAAATGCTTGGGTTAATATTTATAACCCAGATAAAAAGTTTGTTAAGTTTTTAAAAACACAAACTAAAGAAATGACAGCTCTTATGAAAAAACTAGGAGTTATTTAATCTTTAGGGTTAATTAATTAGGAAGAGCAGTGAATATAAATACTACAAAAATTATATCACTGCTCTTTTTTATTTTTTCAGCATTCTATTTATATACAGCTTATCAAATTCAAGTTTTCGCATTTGATGAAAATGCACCTTTTAATGCCAGAACATTTCCAATTTATTTAGGTTATGCTGGTTTGTTTTTTTCTGGTTTAAAATTAATTTTACCAGACCCTGATACTATTAAAGTTGAACACAAAACTTTAGAATATAAAAAAACAGGAATATTAATTCTTATTGCAATTATTTATGGTGCAACAATTTTAAAAGTTGGATATTTTTTAACTACTTCATTATTTTTGTTTGCTTCTTATTATTTTTTGGGTGAAAGAAGATGGATATTAATGTTTCTGCTATCTTTCCCTTTTGTTGCAGCTTTTATGTATTTGTTACATGGAATTCTTGATATTTATTTAAGAGATCCTTTCTTAAAATATATTGGAGTGATGGGATGATTGAAGGAATACTAATTGGTTTAACAACAGCTCTTACATTTCAAAATATCTTCATGGTGATGATTGGTTGTTTCTTCGGAACAATAATTGGAATGTTACCAGGTCTTGGTCCTATGACTGCGATCGCTTTGATGATCCCTATTACTTATGGTTTTGATCCTGCTACTGGATTAATTTTAATGGCAGGAGTTTATTATGGTGCAGTTTTTGGTGGTTCAACATCTTCGATTTTATTAAATGCACCAGGTGTTCCAGGAACAGTTGCTACATCATTTGATGGTTATCCAATGGCTCAACAAGGTAAAGCTGGCAAAGCTTTAGCTATTGCAGCATGGAGTTCATTTGCAGGAGGTACATTATCTGCAATTTATTTATTATTTATGGCACCAAGTTTATCTAAAGTAAGTTTATCATTTAGATCACCTGATTATTTTGCATTAATGATTTTAGGATTAACTGCTATTGCAGCTTTTTCATCAAAAGGGCAGTTTTTAAAAGCAATGATGATGGTGGTACTAGGTTTAATGCTAGCATCAGTTGGACAAGACTCTTTATCAGATATTACAAGATTTACTTTTAACAATATGAATTTAACTGATGGGATAAGCTTCGTTCTTGTAGTGATGGCAACTTTTGCAATGAGTGAGGCACTAACTATTATCTTAAAAAGAAACGATCCAACAGTTGCTGCTAAACAAGTTTCTTTGACTGAATTAGGTTCAATTAAAATAAATAAAGAAGAACGAGGTAAAATGTACAAAACTATTCCTAGATCTTCAGTTATTGGTTTTTTAATTGGAGTACTACCTGGAGCTGGTGCAACTATTGCATCGTTCTTAGCTTATGGAATGGAAAGAAATTTAGTTAAAGATGAAGAAAAAGAAAAGTTTGGAAAGGGTAGTGTAAATGGATTATCTGCTCCTGAAACAGCAAACAATGCAGCATGCTCAGGTTCATTTGTTCCAATGTTAACTTTAGGTATTCCTGGAAGTGGAACAACAGCAGTGATGTTGGGTGCTTTATTAGGATTTGGTATTCAGCCAGGTCCAAGACTTTACATGACCAATCCAGAAATTTTTTGGTCAGTTATAATGTCGATGTATATTGGTATGGTAGTCCTATTAATTTTAAACTTACCTTTAATTCCATACATAGCTAGAATTCTTGCAGTTCCAAAAAATTATTTAATTCCTTTAATATTATTTTTTTCCATTACAGGTATTTATGTAATGTCATTTAATAATTTTGACATTTATTTAATGATTGGAATAGCAGTTGTGGCAACATTCTTAAGACTTTATGATTTTCCAATGCCACCACTTATACTAGCATTTGTTCTTGGTGGTTTAATGGAAGAAAATTTACGAAGATCTTTACTTTTAAGTAATGGATCTTGGGAATTTTTATGGGATAGGACTCTTACAATTTGTATATTAATAACAACAATTCTTATTGTTCTTTGGCATATTTATAAAACTTTAACAAAAAAAAATATTAGTTAAGAATTTTTTTGTACTCTTCTAATATTTTTTCCCACTGAAACTTAGAAACATATTCTTTAGCATTTTTTCCATACTCAATATATTTATTACTATTAAGCATTGAAGATAAAGAAGAATATATGTCATCTAAATTATTTCCATCACAAATTAATCCTGTTTTTTCATTTTCTATTGCATCTGCAGCACCTCCATCTTTACCTCCAATCGATGGAATTCCATATTGAGCAGCTTCTACGTAGGCTATACCAAAACCTTCAACAGATTTTTTGTGAATTATAGATGGCATTACAAAAATATTTGAACTTGCTATTAAAGCATTTTTTAAATCATCACTAATATCTTTGAAAAACATAACTTGAGAATCGAGATTAAGTTCTTTTACTAAACTTTTAATATTTTCTTCCTCATCTCCATAACCAATACATATGTAAACGATATCAGGATAGATTTGTTTTAAATTTCTAAGTGACATTACTACTTTGTCATGATTTTTTCTTTTATCAAATCTAGAGACTGTAATTAATCTTGGTTTTTTTATTTTTAATAAACTTTCAACTTTAGATAATGATTTTTTGTCTAAACTTTTTGCTGGATCTACTCCTGGATTGATTACTATTATTTTCTCCTCTGATACTCCAAGTTCAACTGCTAGATTTTTAGTATACTGAGAGTTTGCAATGACTTTTTCAATATTGTTTAAAACATTTAAAACTCTTTTATTTAAACCACTTCCTTTAGGATGGTTAATTTCTTTTCCATGAATTAAACAATATTTTTTATTCTTGGATTTTAGTGGTTCTAAACTTTTCCAGTGATCAGCAATTATACCTTTTACTTTGTTTTCTTTAGCAAATTCATCGATTAACTGAGATTTTCTGATTTTTCTTAGAAATTTTATTCCTCCAACTCTTTCAATTGAAAAATTAGCTTGTTCATCAAAATCTTTATGTCCTTCTTTATAATCAGCAAATACTTTAATCATAAAATTTTTTGACATTTCACGTGCAAGACCCCACATCAAACTTTGCATACCACCTAATTCAGGAGGAAATGATCTTGTTACAATTAAATACATTAATTATTTTTCCACTTAATACTACAACCAGCGCTTGGAACTTGGTCCTCTGGTCCTTTTCCAGTTTCAGCTATTTGTTTCATTGCTTTTAAAAGATCGCTTTCACCACTTCTAACTGGAATTAAGTTTTTAAGTTCTCTCATTCTACCTCTGTATTGTAGTTCTAAATTTTTATTGTAGCCAAAAAAATCTGGAGTGCACACAGCATCGTAAGTTTTTGCAATTTCTTGAGTTTCATCAACTAAATAAGGAAAAGAAAAATTATTTTTTTCAGCAAATTTAATCATATTTTCAAATGAGTCTTCAGGATAATTAATTGGATCATTTGCACAAATTGCAACTGAGTTAATTCCAAGTTTTTTTAATTCAATACAATCTTCTACTATATCTTTTGTAATTGCTTTAACATACGGACAGTGGTTACAAATAAACATTATCAAAGTTCCATTTTCACCTTTGATATCATTCAGTGATAAAATTTTATTTTCAGTAGATTTTAGTTCAAAGTCTTGTGCCTTTTGACCAAAATCACATATTGGAGTTTGTATGGGCATGATGTACTAATATATAAATTATGTTTTACGATTTAAAAGATAAAAAACCAAAAAGTTCAGGTGAAAATTGGGTTGCACCTAATGCAACTATAATTGGTGACGTTACATTAGAAAAAAATTCAAGTATTTGGTTTAATGCAGTTTTAAGAGGAGATATTGAAAATATATTTATAGGTGAAGGTTCAAATGTACAAGATGGAAGTGTTCTTCATACGGATCCTGGTTGTCCTTTAAAAGTTGGAAAAGATGTAACTATCGGACATATGGTTATGCTCCATGGATGCACAATTGGAGATAATAGTTTAATTGGTATTGGAGCCGTAATTCTAAACAATGCTAAAATTGGAAAAAATTGTATCATAGGTGCAAAAGCTTTAATTACTGAAAATAAAGAGATACCAGATAATTCATTAGTAGTAGGTTCTCCTGGAAAAGTTATTAGAGAAGTAACTGATGAAGAAAAAAAAGCTGTATTAGAAAATACAAAACATTACCAAGAAAATTGGAAAAAATATTCTGCTATAAATTAAAATTTAACTATCTTTTATTGATCAAAAAAACAGATTTTATTCAAGTCGATATATAGAATTATCTCTTTACCTATATCAATTGAAATTGAGGAAGAAAATTTTCCAAGCACCTCTTGACCCAAATAGTCAAAGGTAATTATTTGCTCATGCCCAACGTATTCATTTAATATTGGAGTAACTTTAATCTCAGCAAAATTATCATCTTTAGCTACTCTTACCGCATGTTCTTTCTTAAAAAAAATATGTTCTGGTCTCACTCCTAATAGTACTTGATTAGTCTTATTTGAAATTAAATCTTTATTATCAATCAGTATTTTAAATTTATTTTCAGCGCTTTCAGGTAAAAAATTTTTTTTATTATTTTCATCAATGATATTTCCTTTTACAAAATTCATTGGAGGAGACCCAACAAAGTCAGCTACAAAAACACTATTTGGATTATTGTAGATATTAGTAGGGGTATCATACTGCTCTATTCTACCATTATTCATTAACGCTATTTTTGTACCTAAAGTCATTGCTTCAGTTTGATCGTGAGTCACATATACCATAGTCGTTTTTAATTTTTGATGAAGTTTCTTCAATTCTCTTCTCATCTCCACTCTTAGCTTTGCATCTAAATTTGATAAAGGCTCATCAAACAAAAAAATTTTTGGATCTCTTGTGATAGCTCTTCCAATTGCTACTCTTTGACGTTGACCACCAGATAATTGTTTTGGTAATCTGTCCAAATAATCATCTAATTGTAAAATTTTTGCTGCTTCATGCACTTTTTTTTCAATTTCATCCTTTGGAGTTTTTTTTAATTTCAAACCTAAGGCCATATTGTCAAAAACATTCATATGTGGATATAAAGCATAAGATTGAAATACCATTGCTATTTCTCTATCTTTTGGATCAAGTTTATTTACAATTTTATCATCAATTGATATTTCTCCAGAATTGATTTCTTCTAAGCCAGCAATCATTCTTAACATTGTGGATTTTCCACTACCACTAGGACCAACTAATACAGTAAAGGACTTATCTTCTATTTTGATATCAACATCTTTAATGATATGCAAATCACCATAAAATTTATTAAGTCTATTAATTTTTATGTCAGCCATTTAAGTTATTCCAAAAGTTAATATCATTAATTTTTAATCTTAATATTTCTTTAAATCTAGGAAATCTTTTTGGTAAATCACCCCAAAGATCTTTATTTGCACAGAAGTCATCAACTTTGTCATCTTGTAAAAAATATTGTAACCACTCCCATTTAGGATCAATGTACTTAAATTCTATCTCATTATTGTTAATTTTTTTCATAAATATATACCAGCTAGCAATAGATGTAATAGCTCTATGAGGTTCTTTATTATTTAAAAAACTTTTTTCTATTGTAGGTATTACAAAAATTGGAAATTTACTTGAACCATCCATACAAATTCTTTCAAGAGCATCACTTATATACAAGTTTTTAAATCGACTATAAATAGTATTGAGATACTCAGGTAATTCTATTGGACTCATATTTCCTAGTGCAGGTAGAATTTCCTCATTTTCTAATTCCTTAAAAAAGTTATCCAAAAACTTTTCTTTAAAACATTGATCAAATGTATTCAGTCCTTTTAGAGCACCAAAGTATGCCAAACATGAATGACCACCATTTAAAACTCTTATCTTTGTTTCTTCAAAGTTAATTACATTTGATGTAAAATATACATTGTCTAATTGATCTAGTGAGGGAAATGGAGCTGCAAAATCTTCCTCTATTACCCATTGAATGAAATCTTCAGAAAGAACTGAGCAATTTTCTTTTACATTGAAATTACTTTCTATTTCCGCAGCCAAGTTTTCTGGTGTTCTAGGAGTAATCCTATCCACAACACATGAAGGAAAGGTCACGTTTTTTGATAACCAATTGATTAATTCTTTATCATTAATTAATTCTAAGTATTTAATTAATGAATTTTTTAAAATCTTTCCATTTTCTCTTAAATTATCACAACAAAGAATAGTAATTGGTTTGTTTATTGATCTTTTTCTATTATTTAAAGCAATTCTCAAATACGAATAAATTGAATTAGATATTTTATTATTTAATTCATTTTTTATTAATTCGTTATTTTGATCAAGCTCATTCTTTTCATTTAAAAAATAACCAGTTTCAGTAACTGTGATTGTTACTAGATGAATATCTTCATTATTTAATATTTTTTCTGAATTTTCTTTGTCAGTAGACCAGTCATTTAGATCAATAATTGATTTAATATTTTTATATTTAACATCACCATTTGATGAAATAGTCTTTAATATATAATCACCATTACGTTTTTTTAAATTATTTATAATATTTGAGCTATTTGAGATTAGATTTAATCCAACAATTCCCCAATTAAATTCAGAATTTTTTTCTATATATTCATCAATTAAGTAAGCTTGATGAGATCTGTGAAAATTACCCACACCAATATGCAAAATTCCTGGTTTTAATTTTTTTTTTTCAAAACTACTCTCAATTAATTGTATAGAATTTTGATTTATTTCATTTTTCAAAATCATCTATTTAACAGCTCCAAAAGTTAAGCCTCTGACTAATTGCTTTTGAGTTAACCAACCCAAAAATAAAACAGGCAAAACTGATAAAGTAGATGCTGCAGATAGTTTTGCATAAAATAAACCTTCAGGACTTGAATAGGAAGCTATAAATGTTGTGAGAGGTGCTGCATCAACTGATGTTAAATTTAATGTCCAGAACGCTTCATTCCAAGCAAGCACAATACAAAGCAGAGTAGTAGATGCTAACCCAGGCAATGAGAGTGGCAGCAAAACATAAACTATTTCTTGAAAAGTATTTGCACCATCTATTCTTACTGCCTCTAGAATTTCATTAGGAATTTCTTTAAAGTACGAATACAAAAGCCAGATCATTATTGGTAAATTTACAAAACATAAAACTACAATCATTCCTATTTTTGAATCCAAAAGTGATAGGTCTCTAAAAATTAAATATATTGGAATTAATACACCAACTGGTGGCATCATTTTTGTTGATAATATCCATAACAAAGTTCCCTTAGTTCTTTTTGTAGGGTGAAAAGACATAGACCAAGCAATTGGTATTGATAAAATTAACCCTAATATTGCTGAACCAAAAGAAATTATTACAGAGTTTAAAGCAAATCTAAAATAGTTACTTCTTTCTTGTACAATTCCATAATTTTCAATTGTTGGTTCAAATGAAAAAAATAAGGGTGGAATAGCTACTGCATCTAACTCAGTTTTAAATGATGTGACAATCATCCATAAAATTGGAAAGAACATTATTAAGGAAATTAACCAAGCTAAAAAAGTTAAAGTAATTTTTTTTTTCATAATTATTGTAAATTTTTTCCAATCATTTTAACTAAAAAGAATGCAACTATATTCGCGAGGATTACAACAACTACCCCACCAGCAGATGCTATTCCAATATCAAATTTTAATAGTGCTTCAGTAAAAACTAAAAATGCTAGGTTTGTTGTAGCTAAACCCGGTCCACCAGTTGTAGTTACAAAAATTTCGGCAAAAATAGTGAGTAAGAATATTGTTTCAATTAAAATGACAATAGCAATTGGTCTTAATAAATGAGGCAATGTTACATATCTAAAAATTTGAAATTGATTTGCTCCATCTATTTTACTTGCTTCTATTTGATCTTTGTCAACTGATTGTAAACTTGTCAATAATATAAGAGTAGCAAATGGTATCCATTGCCAAGAAACAATTATAATTATTGAAAGCATCGGAACATGTGTAAACCAGTCAATAGGATCTAAACCAAATAATGATAGTAACCATGCAAATAAACCTGAAACAGGGTTCATAAATAAGTTTTTCCAAATTAATGCACTAACAGTAGGCATTATAAAAAAAGGAGCTATTGCTAAAATTCTTGCGAAACCTCTTCCAAAAAAATTTTGGTTTAATAACAGTGCAAATGCAATTCCAAACAATACTGAAACAATTAAAACAGAAAAAACTAAAACAAAAGTATTCCATAAAGCTTCTAAAAAAGCAAAATCGGTTAAAAAATATTCGTAGTTTAAAATACCAGTAAAATCTTGAACATCTGGATTCATTAAACTGTATCTTAGAAATGAAAAATAAATTGTCATACCCAATGGTACAGCCATCCAGATAAATAAAAGAGTGATTGTAGGATAGGATGTTGCTCTAGAAATAAACTTATTTTTCATAAGAAAACTTTAAGTTAATTTAGTTTAAAATAAAATAAAGGCCACTATTCAAATAGAGTAGTGGCCTTTGATATTTAAAAGTCTTAGTTACAATTATTTGATATAACCAGCTTTTTTCATTTCTTTTTCAGCAATCTTTTGAGCATTATTTAATGCTTTTTCCACTGAAATTTTTCCTGCTAATGCAGAGGATACTTGCTGACTTACAGATGTTGCAATTCCTTGGAACTCAGGAATAGCTGCAAACTGTACACCCATGTATGGTTTCTTTTTTAAAGTACCATTAAAAGATGGATCGGCAGTATTAATTGCATTTAAGGTCATAGCTGCGAAAGGAGCTTCATTTAAATAAGTTTGGTTCTTATATAAAGAAGTTCTTGTTCCTGGAGGAACGTTCGCCCATCCTTCTTTAGAAGCAACTAACTCAAGGTATTCTTTTGATGTAGCCCAATCAATAAATTTAGTAGCCGCATCAACCTTTTTAGAACCACCTGGAATTGCTAAAGACCAAGCCCATAACCAGTTAGAACCTTTGCAAGTTACAGCACAAGGTGCTTGTGCAAAGTCTACTTTGTCATGTACTTTTGATTGTTTAGGGTTTGTCACAAAACTTGCTGCAACTGTTGCATCAATCCACATTCCACATTTACCTTCATTGAATAAAGCAAGGTTTTCATTGAAACCATTTGAAGATGCTCCTGGAGGGCCATAGTTTTGTAATAAGTCAACATAAAATGAGACTGCAGCGTTCCACTCAGGGCTATTCATTTGTGGTTGCCAGTTTTCATCAAACCATCTTCCACCAAATGCGTTTGCAACTGTTGTAATGAAAGCTCCACCTTCACCCCAACCAGGTTTACCTCTTAAACAAGCACCATAAACTCCATCATTTCCTTCAGTGATTGCTTTAGCAATATCATAAACTTCTCCCCAAGTTGGTTGTTGAGGCATAGTCATACCTGCTTTAGCAACTAAGTCTTTTCTATACATAATCATAGAAGACTCACCATAGAAAGGAGCAGCATATAATTTACCATCAACTGATAAACCACTTCTTATAGCAGGTAATAAATCATCTACATCGTAAGCGGCGCTAAATTTTAATTCATTTAACCAATTTTTTCCTCCCCAAATTGGCACTTCATAAGTTCCAATTGTAAGAACATCAAATTGTCCACCTTTAGTAGTTATGTCTGTGGTAACTTTTTGTCTTAGAACGTTTTCTTCTAAAGTTACCCATTCAACGTTAATGCCAGTCTTAGAAGTAAAGTCACTTGTTAGACCTTGCATTCTAATCATGTCACCATTGTTTACTGTTGCAACTTTAATTGTCTCTGAATTTGCAGTTGTAGCAAATAAAAGAGCAAATAATGCAACCATTAGGTTTTTTAAGTTTTTCATATTTCTCTCTTAGTTTAAGTTAAAAAAACTAGCTTAAGATTTTTGATAAAATCAAACAAGAATTAATTCGAAATAATCCATTTATTCTTAATTAAAGCTACGAAAGGTCGCATAAATTTCTCTAAATTTTATGTCTTTTTTATTCAGTCTTAATTAGATATTTTAATTCCATAACCATGCAGCTCCTCGCACACCACTTGAGTCACCGTGCTTATTTTTTAAAATTTTAGTTCTTACTTTTTCTGAAAATGTATATTTCGGAATAATATCTGGAAGATTTTTATACAATCTATCAACATTTGACATTCCTCCACCTAAAATAATTGCTTCTGGATCAAATATTCCAATCATTACAGCAATTAATCTCGCAAATCTGTCTTCATATAATTTAAATTCTTCATTTGCTCTTTCATCGTTATTTTTATCTAATTCAACAATCTCGGGTGATTTATAATTTGTATTATATTTTTTATTAAAGATATCTGCAAAGCCTGTTCCTGAAATAAATTGTTCTGCACACAATGGTCTTCCACATGTTGGAGAAATACATTTTATTTCTGTATTTTTTTCATCTTCAGTTGGGTAGGGTAGTGGTTGGTGACCCCAATCCCCCGCAACTTGATTGGCACCTTCAATTATTTCTTTATTAAACGATAAACCGCCACCAAAACCAGTTCCAATTATGACACCAAAAACACTTTTAAAATCTTTACCAGCACCATCAATAGATTCTGAAAGTGTAAAGCAATTGGCATCATTCATCATTTTAATTTCACAGCTTAATTCTTTTTCTAAATCTTTTTTAAAAGATTTTTTATTTAACCAATCAGAGTTAGCATTGTGAACTAAGCCAGTTTCATTTGATAAAAAACCAGGTATAGCTATACCAACTGTTGCATCTTGTCTTGATTCTTGTTTAAAATTTTCAACAAATTTTTTTACAGTTTCTATTCCTGACTTATAATTTTTGTCATATCCTGATCTTTCTCTTTTTATTTCTTTTCCATTCTCATCAATCAGAATAGCTTCAATTTTGGTTCCACCATAATCTATTCCTATTTTAAATTTTTTATCCATGTTCTACTAAGGTATAAGCCAAGTTTTTTTTATGAATGTAGTTTCTGATCCTAAATTATCTCCATATTCAAATTTAGCTCTTCTATGACCCTTGGCTGCTAAATACAACCACTCTAAAGAATTTATTTTACATTGTATTACTGTAAAATTTTCATAACCTTTTTCACTCTCTTCATGAGTATAGTCGAAATTATCTAGTTCTGGTCTTAAGCCTGATGTAGGGTTTTCTGACTCAGTTCCAGGTCCACTATCTACAAGGTAACATTTTCTACTTATGTGACCTGTGTTTATCCAAGACTCTTTTGCGATTTCATTTTTATGATTAACTACACATTCAACTTTTGCTCTCACTTGTATCTTTTCGTCTTTATCATAAAATAACATAGCAGCCTTATTATTAGATTTTAGTTTTAGAATTTTATCAGATCGTATATCGCTATGAAATTGTAACAATCTCTCCTGTTGCTTTGATTTTCTTAGCACAACAATACGTCCATCTAAATCATTTTGATTTCCACACATGAAAGTAGGTATTCTAAATTGAGAGTTTCTATTTTTTACTGCGTCATCCAACATAAGCCAGATCTTTTTGATGATTTCATCAAAATTTTCATAGTATGCTGGTTGCATACAATTTTACTTTCTAAATCTTTTGATTAAACTTGAGGTATCCCATCTATTTCCACCAAGTTCTTGAACTTCTCCATAGTATTTATCGACTATTTCTGTAATAGGTAGTGATGAGCCATTATTTTTAGCTTCTTCCATAGCAATTTTTAAATCCTTTCTCATCCAATCTACCGCAAAACCAAAATCAAATTTATCATCAATCATAGTTTTGTATCTATTTTCCATTTGCCAAGATTGAGCGGCACCTTTTGAAATAACTTCAATTACATCTTCCATATTAAGACCTGCTTTCATACCAAAATTAATTCCTTCAGATAAACCTTGAACTAATCCAGCAATACAAATTTGATTTACCATTTTTGCTAGTTGTCCGCTTCCAGCACTTCCAAGTAATTTAATTTTTTTACTGTAACAATCAATTTTATCTTTTGCTTTATCAAAGTCAGCTTGGTCTCCACCAATCATAACTGTTAACGCACCGTTCTCAGCTCCCGCTTGCCCCCCTGACACTGGCGCATCTAAAGAACCAAAACCATTTTTTTTTGCGTAGTCGTAAATTTCTCTTGCAATTGTTGCTGATGCTGTAGTGTTGTCTATGTATACAGATCCTTTTTGAATTTTTTTAAATGCTCCTTTATCGCCAAATGTAACTTCTCTTAAATCGTTATCGTTTCCAACACATGTAAAAATATATTCAGCATCTTTAACAGCCTCAGCGGGTGTTTCTGCCATTTTACCTTTATATTCATTAACCCATTTTTCAGCTTTTGCTGTTGTTCTGTTAAAAACAGTTACATTGTGTCCGGCTTTTGATATATAACCAGCCATTGGGTAGCCCATAACCCCAAGACCTATGAAAGCAACATTACAAGTCATAATTTTTTTCTATGTTTAAAAGTTTAAGTTTAAAAGTAATAATATTTGGTTTTATTTTTACATTTTTTTCAAGCTTTGGACAGAGTTTTTTTTTAGGTTTATTTAATTCAAGTATTAGAGATGCACTGTCTATATCTCATGGTCAATTTGGTTCTATTTATGCTTCAGCAACTTTATTAAGTAGTTTTATATTAATATGGTTAGGAAAAAAAATTGATGATGTAAATGCAATTAAATTTGCTTTCTTTGTTATAATATCTTTAAGTATTTCATCTTTTTTATTCTCAAAAATAAATTCAATTGTTTTTTTATTTTTTGCAATTTTTCTAATGAGATTGTTTGGCCAAGGCCTGATGTCTCATACTGCAACAACAACAGTCTCAAGATACTTTGATAAATCTAGAGGAAAAGCCTTAAGCACTGCTTGGCTAGGTTTGTCATCAGCAGAATTTTTATTACCAGTAGCAATAGTATATCTATTAACTATTTTAGATTGGAGAGACCTTTGGGTAAGTTTTTCTTTATTAATCATATTATTTCTTTCTGTATCTTCAGTATTCTTGATAAGAAAATTAGATATAAATTCCAGAGAAACTGAAAACAAAAAAAATGAAGATGAAAATAAAATTAAACAATGGAAAAGATCTGAAGTTTTAAAAGATTATAAATTTTATATTATTTGTGGAAACTTATTGGCAATGCCTTGGATCTTTACTGGTTTTGCAGTTTTTCAATCATTTGTTCAATCCTCTAAAGAATGGGGTCCTTACGTTATCGCCCAATCCTTTATGGCTTATTCAATATTATCTGTAATTACTTTATTTGTAACTGGTTTTTTAATCGATAAGTTTACTAGTAGGAAACTATTGATATTTACGAATATCCCATTGATGCTTGCTACTTTGATATTAATTTTTTTCGACAATCCTTTTTCATCTTTTATCTTTTTGGGTTTAATGGGTATCACAAATGGTTTTGCTAATGTTTTGGGCTCATCAACTTGGGCTGAACTTTATGGAGTTAAATTTATAGGTGGGATTAAAGCCATGACATCCGCATTAATGGTTTTTTCAACTGCATTTGGGACAGCATTGTTTGGTTTCCTTATAGATAAAGGTTTTACAATTGAGCAAATAGCAAGTTTTTCAGGCTTATATATATTATCAATGTTTGTTCTATTATTTTTGATAAAAAACAAACTAAAACCTCAATATTTGTAGAATTTCTCCTTGCTTTTTTAGCTTTCCATGTGTAGATACTGCGCATGGCAAGAGTAACAGTAGAAGATTGTATCGATAAAGTTGAAAGTCCTTATGAATTGGTTTTAGTAGCAAAAGAAAGAGCCGCTCAACTAAGTTCAGGCATTGAACCAACATTAGATAGAGATAACGATAAAAATACAGTTATTGCGCTAAGAGAAATTGCAGAAGAAACAGTTAAAGTTCCTGATCTATCAGAAGCAGCAATTTACAAATTAAGAAAACACGTAGAACAAGTTGATGATGGTTCTGAAGATGATGAAGAAGTTGGTGATGATTTTGAAAGCTTATATAAAGGTGAGATATCAAAAAGTGGTGCACCTATATTACCATCTAAAAGAGCTAGAAAAACTCCTGAAAAAATTCAAGTATCAAAAGAAGATCTAGCTGAACTATCACAAACAGCTACTCCAGAAGTTGAAACTCCAGTTGCAGAAGAAGCTGCAGATCAAGAAATGTCATTAGAACAACCTGAAACTTCTTTAGAGCAAGAAACACCATCTGAACAATCTGAAGTTTCTTTAGAAGAAGTGTCAGCAAGTGAAGAACAAGCTGTAGATGAAACTACTGAAGACACTGATACTTCAAACTCTTAATAAAATAATATAAAATCATCGTATGAATAGGAAAGTTTCAGTTGCTCCTATGATGGATTGCACAGATCGTCACGAACGATACTTTTTAAGATTAATTTCAAAAAATACACTTTTATACACTGAAATGGTTGTCGATGAGGCAATCAATAGAGGAGATAAAAAAAAACTTTTAGAATTTAACATTGAAGAAAAACCAGTTGCGTTACAATTAGGCGGCTCATCTCCTAAATTGTTAGCATCAGCTACTAAAATTGGTGAAGATTTTGGTTATGATGAAATTAATTTAAATTTAGGATGTCCTAGCAGAAAAGTAGAAAAAAATAAATTTGGAGCTTGTTTGATGAAAGAACCAAATTTAGTTGCAGATTGTTTGACTGAAATGAAAGCTGCAACAAAACTTCCAGTTACAATCAAAACAAGAATTGGCTATGATAATGTTGAAGATTATGAAAACTTTCATAATTTCATCTCAATATTAAAAAAAGTTGGTATCACGACTTTTATAATTCATGCAAGAAAAGCAATGTTAGGAAAGTTTACTCCAAAACAAAACTTAAATATTCCACCTTTGAAATATGATTATGTTTATAAATTAAAACAAGATTTTCCTGATGATGAAATTATAATTAATGGGGGTATTACTTCTGTTAAAGAAATCAAAACTCATTTAGAAAAAACAGATGGTGTTATGATAGGAAGAGCAGCTTATCACACACCTTATTTGTTAGCTGATATTGAAAGAGAAATATTTAATAATGAAAACGTTCCAAGTAGACAAGATGTTATTGAACAACTTATTCCTTATGTAAAATCTGAATTAAAAAAGGGGACAAGACTAAATCAAATAATGAGACATACTTTAGGATTATTTCATGGTCAGTCAGGTGCAAGTTTTTGGAAAAGGTATTTAAGTGAAAATATGTGTGTACGTGATGCAGATGTGAAAAAAATTGATCACATAATGGATAAAGTAAAATTTAATAATTTTGATCGTAGCGTAGGTACTTCTGCTTAGTTCAATTATATCATACGAATATTCTTATGTAATTTTACTAATGGCTTTAACTGCTATACCAGTAGGTTTTGTTGCAGGTTTATTTGGAATTGGTGGTGGTTTAATTACAGTTCCATTTCTTTACTATATTTTTAATCAATTAGGAGTTGATCCACAATATGTTATGCATCTTGCGGTAGGCACATCTTTTGCAATAATAATACCAACATCTACTGTTTCCGTTATGACTCATCATAAATTTAAGGCTGTAGATTTTGAAATAGTTAAAAGCTATGGTTTATTTGTTGTATCAGGAGTAGTTGCTGGAACTATATTTGCTGCATCTTTAAAAACTAAGGCTTTAGTTTTATTTTTTTCAGTAATTATTTTTTTATTAAGTTTTTATTTACTTCTTCTTAAAGAGAAAGAGCAAAGTGTAATTAAAGAAATTAAATTAAGTTTAAAAATAATATTTGGCTTTATAGTTGGTTTTTTATCCGCTCCAATGGGAATTGGAGGAGCAATTATGAATGTTCCAATTTTGAAATTTTTTGGTTATTCGATCAATAAAGCAATAGGAAGTGCGGCAGCAATTGGATTTTTGATAGCTTTGTTTGGTGCGGGAGGATTTCTTATTTCTGGAAGTTATTTAAAGACAAATTTACCTTTAAGTATTGGATTTTTGAATGTTCCTGCTTTTTTAATCTTTATTCCAATAACAACTTTCATGGCACGAATAGGGGCTAAAACTGTTCATAAAATTGATAAAAGTAAAATTAGTAAATTTTTTGGTATCTTTTTATTGATAATAGCTTCAAAGTTTTTATACGAATATTTTAAATTATAGAATGGTTAACAAAGTTAATAAAAATTTCCTTAAATCCTCACATTATATTTATGATTTAAAACTTTGCTCAATTAGGATGATTGATAATTCAAACTTTCCCTGGATTATCTTAATTCCAAAAAGAAAAAGCATCACTGATATTACAGATCTAAAAAAAAATGATCGCGATCAATTAATGGAAGAGATTGTTTATTGCAGTAATATTATGAAGAAAGTTTTTAAAACATCTCGATTAAACGTTGAAAAAATAGGCAATATTGTGCCTCAATTACATATCCATATAATTGCTAGAAAAAAAACAGATGCAACTTGGCCATTACCTGTTTGGGTCGCTAAAGCAAAAAATTACAAAAAAAAAGAATTAGATATCAATATAAAGAAAATAAGAGATGCTTTCTTAAAAAAAAAGAGGTGACTTCAGTCTCCCTCCATCACCTCACACTTCTATATTAGATGATTCTTTACAGTTTTGTGAACACTTGTTAGTTGAATCTAATAATTATAAACATCAATTATGAGTTTAAATTTTCTGATCGTACTCACCTATTTTGCCAGTTTTCTGAAGCAGATCATCAATAAAATCAAATATTTTTTTCTTTCTATCGTCAGAGGTTGGACTTTCAGTTACCACAACTAATGAGGGTTTATTTGATGAAGCTCTTATTAAACCCCAAGATCCATCAGCAAAAGAAAATCTTACACCATTAACTGTTAATACTTCACTTATATTCTGTCCATCAATAAGTTTTTTGCCTTCTTTTATCTTTTGAACTTCTTTAACCAATTCTTCAACTACATTATATTTTTCCTCATCTTTACAATAAGGTGCCATAGTGGGAGTTTGATAAGTGTTTGGTAATTCACTTATAATTTCACTCATCTTTTTATTTTGATTATTTAATAAATGACAAACCTGGATTGCAGAATTTATTCCATCATCATATCCATATCCTAATGGTTGATTAAAAAAGAAATGACCACTTTTTTCAAAACCGGCAAGTGCTTTTTCATGATTTACTTTTCTTTTAATATGTGAATGTCCTGTTTTCCAATATATTGTTTCACAGTTATTTTCTCTTAAAACTTTATCTGTTGAATAAAGACCAGTTGATTTTACATCAACTACAAATTTAGAATTTTTATGATTAGAAGCTAAATTTCTTGCAATTAGTAATCCAATTTTATCTGAAAAAATCTCATTACCTTTATCATCTATTACACCAACTCTATCTCCGTCCCCATCAAAACCAAAACCAATATCTGCATTATTATCTTTAACTGCTTTTGCTATTGCATGTAACATTTCCAAATCCTCTGGATTTGGATTGTATTTTGGAAATGTCCAGTCTAATTCACAGTCAAGTTCTATTACTTCACAACCAATTCCTCTTAATATATCAGGAGCAAAAACTCCAGCTGTACCATTTCCACATGCAACAACAGCTTTAATTTTTTTCTCTATCTTATTTTTTTCAATTAAATCCTGTTTATAAATTTTATCAAAATCTTTAATCTGTTTTTCATTTCCATTTCCAGTTAGAAATTTTTCATTAAGAGTAATTTCTTTCA
The DNA here is from genome assembly GCF_052049935.1 of Candidatus Pelagibacter sp. Classification (GTDB taxonomy): domain Bacteria; phylum Pseudomonadota; class Alphaproteobacteria; order Pelagibacterales; family Pelagibacteraceae; genus Pelagibacter. Next base: position 38,105 of record NZ_JBNGZA010000004.1, read on the forward strand.
ATTCTTTCATTTCATCAGGTGCATGTGTTAGTCCTTTTTGAATTCCCATCTTTACACCCGTCCAACCATTTTCATTATGGCTCGCAGTTACCATTGCAACAGCATCAGAGTTTAAATTAAATTGAGCAAAATAAACCATTGGCGATAAAGACAAACCAACATCTTCAACATTGCATCCAGTAGAAATCAAACCTTCCTTTAAAGCTGACTTAATTTCTTCACTATAAGACCTGTAATCATGCCCAACTATTATTCTTGGATTTTCTTTTTTTGTATGTTTTATAATTTGTGTTCCTAAACCTTTTCCTAAATTTATGATTCCATCTTTATTGATGTCTTTTTCATATAGCCATCGTGCGTCATATTCTCTAAAGCCATAGGGGTCGATTTTTATATTGCGATTCATCTGTTAATTACTTACATTTTTTTTAATAATTTTATTGATCTTTTTTTTCATTGTTCTATAAATGTTCTATTGTATTACATGGCATATAGTGTATTACTGATTTGTATATACAACATATAGTTGTTTTAACCAAAATACTAATAAAAGTAAGAATTTATGAACAAAATATTGTCATTAGCAATCAAGAAAGCTGTCTCTGAATATACACCAGAGGTTAAAGAAGCTTCTGAAAGCAAAAGACCAGATCTCTTTTCATTAAATAATCAAACTGAGTTATTTCAAAATGACAAAGGAATTATCATTAAAATTGATAGGTCTAGAGATAGTAATTTAACTGATTTTGGTAAGGCTACATTGCTAGATAGATATTTAGGTCAGAATGAATCTTTTCAAGATTTGTTTGCAAGAGTAGCAAGTACATATGCAGATGATAATTTACATGCTCAAAGAATTTATAACTACATTAGCAATCTTTGGTTTATGCCAGCAACTCCTGTTTTATCAAACGGTGGTACGAAAAGAGGTTTACCAATTTCATGTTTCTTAAATGAAGCTTCAGATAGTTTAGGTGGAATTTTAGATTTATGGAGTGAGAACGTTTGGTTAGCTGCTAAGGGTGGTGGTATTGGAAGTTATTGGGGTAACCTTAGATCAATTGGAGAAAAAATTGGAAGAGTAGGAAAGACTTCAGGGATTATTCCATTCATCAAAGTAATGGACTCATTAACAATGGCAATTAGCCAAGGTTCTCTTAGAAGAGGATCTGCAGCATGTTATCTACCTATTGATCATCCTGAAATAGAAGAATTTATAGAAATGAGAAGACCAACTGGAGGTGATCCAAATAGAAAAGCTTTAAACTTACATCATGGTGTTCTTATTTCAGATGCTTTCATGAGAGCAGTTGAAACAGATGATCAATGGGCATTAAAAAGTCCGGCTGATGGTTCAATACAACAAACCATATCAGCAAGAAATCTTTGGATTAGATTGTTAACTGCGAGAATAGAAACAGGCGAACCTTATATTATTTATATCGATACGGTTAACAGACAAATTCCACAACACCACAAGTTAGCAAACTTAACAGTTAAAACTTCAAACTTGTGTAGTGAGATTACTTTACCTACCGGAATTGACAAAGATGGAAATGATAGAACAGCTGTATGTTGTTTATCATCTTTAAACTTAGAAAAATATGATGAGTGGAAAGACGATAAAGACATGATTCCAGATGTGATGAGATTTTTAGATAATGTTCTAAGTGATTTTATTAATAAAGCTCCAGATCAATTTAAAGACGCAAAATATTCTGCTGAAAGAGAGAGAAGTGTTGGTTTAGGTGTAATGGGCTTTCATTCATTTCTACAACAAAAAAGAATTCCATTAGAGTCGGTAATGGCAAAGTCATGGAATAAAAAAATATTTAAACACATTAGCGATCAAGTTGATCAAGCTTCAAAAGATTTAGCTGAAGAAAGAGGAGCATGTCCAGATGCAGCTGAGTATGGTTATCAAGAAAGATTTTCTAACAAAACAGCAATAGCTCCAACAGCATCAATTTCTATTATATGTGGTGGTGCATCACCAGGAGTAGAACCTATCGCTGCTAATAGTTATACACACAAAACATTGTCGGGTTCATTCAATGTTAGAAACAGATACTTGGAAGAAATTTTAGAAAATCATGGAAAAAATGATGAAGAAACTTGGTCAAGTATTACAACAAACCAAGGTTCAGTTTCTCATTTAGATTTTTTAACTGATTTAGAAAAAGATGTTTTCAAAACAGCTTTTGAATTAAACCAAAAATGGATTATAGAATTAAGTGGAGATAGAACACCTTATATATCTCAAGCGCAATCGGTAAATTTATTTTTACCAGCAGATGTACATAAGAGAGAGCTTCACAAAATACATTTTGATGCTTGGAAAAAAGGCTTAAAAAGCCTTTATTATTGCAGATCAAAATCAATTCAAAGAGCAGAGAACGTTAATGATGCAAAATCTACAGACGTTCTTGCTAATGTTTATAAAAATAAATCAACAAGTAACGAACCAGAATACGAGGAGTGTTTATCATGTCAGTAGCAGAAAATGTTAAGAATACAGAAACAACAAAAAATAATAATGGATTATTGGTAGGAAATCCTGTTTATAAACCATTTAGATATCCATGGTGCTATGATGCATGGCTAACACAACAAAGAATTCACTGGTTACCAGAAGAAGTTCCACTAGGAGACGATGTAAGAGATTGGCAAAAAAATTTAAGCCCATCTGAAAAAAATTTACTTACACAAATTTTCAGATTTTTTACTCAAGCTGATGTTGAAGTAAGTAACTGTTATATCAGACATTATATGAATGTGTTTAAACCAACTGAAGTTTTAATGATGATGTCTGCTTTTGCTTCAATGGAAACAGTTCATATTGCAGCTTATTCTCATTTATTAGATACCATTGGCATGCCAGAGTCTGAATATTCGGCTTTCATGAAATATAAAGAAATGAAAGATAAATATGATTATATGCAGGGCTTTGATGTTAAATCAAATCACGATATTGCAAAAACAATAGCTGTGTTTAGTGCTTTTACTGAAGGACTACAATTGTTTGCAAGCTTTGCAATCCTTTTAAATTTTCCAAGACACAACAAAATGAAAGGTATGGGTCAGATCGTTACTTGGTCAGTGAGAGATGAAACTCTTCACTGTAATTCAATGATTAGATTGTTCAAAGATTTCATTAAAGAAAACCCTGAAACATGGACACCTCAATTAAAGAAAGAAATCTATGAAGCATGCAGAACAATAGTGCATCATGAAGATGCTTTTATCGATTTAGCTTTCCAAATGGGTCCAATGGAAGGATTAACTGCTCAAGATGTTAAGAATTATATTAGATTTATTGCTAACAGAAGATTAGATCAATTAGGATTAGAACCAATTTATAAAGTTGAAAAAAATCCTCTTGGTTGGTTGGATACGATGCTGAATGCAGTTGAACACATGAACTTCTTTGAAGGACGTGCAACAGAATACTCTAAAGCATCAACGCAAGGAACTTGGACAGAAGCTTTTAGTTAAAAATTTATCTTTGATTAAGTTGTAAAACTTTTCTGTGTTTGCTACCTTTGTAGCTCGCAAGTGGCCTAATTAATTTATTAGCCGCATGTTGCTCCATTATATGAGCGGACCAACCTGTAATTCTTGAGATTACAAAAATAGGAGTAAAAAAGTCTGTATCAAATCCCATTAAGTGATATGTAGGTCCCGTTGGGTAGTCTACGTTTGGATAAATATTCTTTTTTTCAATCATCACTTTTTCCACAATGTCATAAATCTTTTCAAACTTTTTATCTTTTTTTATTTTAGCAACTTTACCAAAGTATTCTCTCATAGTTGGAACCCTTGAGTCTCCACTTTTATAAACTCTGTGACCAAAACCCATCACCACATCTTTATTAGCTAAGGCAGTATTAATCCATTTTAATGCATTTTCTGGTTTTTTAATTTTGTTCATCATATGCATCACTTCTTCATTTGCACCACCATGCAAGGGTCCTTTTAAACTTGCGATCGCTCCAGTGATTGCGCCATGAATATCTGATAAGCTAGAAGTGATTGTTCTTGCAGTAAAAGTTGAAACATTAAAGCTATGTTCTGCATACAAAATTAACGATACATCAAAAGCTTTGACTATTTCTTTTTGAGGAACTTTTCCAAAACACATATAGAAAAAGTTTTCTGCAAAAGTTAGATCTTTCTTTGGTTTAATTATTTTTTTACCTTTTCTTAATCTGTAAAAAGCAGCTAAAGCAGTAGGTGTTTTAGCAAAAATTCTTAATGCTTTTCTCATATTAGCTTCAGGTGAAGAGTCTGAAGTTTCTTTATCCTCTAATCCCATTACACTCACAGCAGTTCTTGCAACATCCATTGGATGAGATTTTTTAGGCATTCTCTTAATAATTTCGTACAAATCTTTTGATAGATCTCTATTTCCTCTTTCCTCTTTTTCAAACTTTCTAAGTTGAATTGTATTTGGAAGATCTTTGTTTAAAATTAAGTAAGCCACTTCTTCAAATCTACAATATTCACACAAATCTTGAGCAGCATAGCCTCTGTAAGTAAGAGAGTTTATTTCAGGCATTACTTTTGAAACTTCAGTTTCATCAACAACAATTCCTAATAATCCTTTTTTAATGTCTTCACTCATTATTCATGTCCTTCCGTACTAAAGTTATAAATTTTTTCATCTAAACTGTTGTATTTTTCATATTCAACAAGTTCATATAACCTTTTTCTAGTTTGCATCTTATCAATAATATTGTTTTGGTGTCCATTTGCATAAATGTCTCTCAAACCATCTTCTACATTTTTCATTGCTAAACGTTGAGTTGTAACTGGATAAATTACAATATTATAACCAAAGTTTTCTAATTCTTTGTAATTAAATAATTTTGATTTACCAAATTCAGTCATGTTAGCTAATAAATAACACGAAAGTTCTTTTCTAACTTTTTCAAAATCTTTTTCATCATGCAAAGCTTCAGGAAATACAATTTCAGCTCCAGCATCAATGTATGCTTTACATCTTTCAATCATCTTATCGATGCCCTCAACACCTTTAGCATCTGATCTTGCAATAATTTTAAAGTTATCATCTTTTTTTGCATCAACACACTCTTTAATTTTTTTAACCATTGCTTCAGTAGAGATCAGTTCTTTGTTATCAAGATGTCCACATCTTTTTCTCTCAATTTGATCTTCTAAATGTACAGCTGTTATGCCAAATTCTTCAAAAGTTTCTATTGTCTCTTTACAAGATTTAAAACCAGTATCAATATCAACAATTGTTGGAAGATTTGTTACTCTTGAAATTAAATACGATCTAGTACTCACATCTTGTAAAGTTGTTAACCCAATATCTGGAAAACCAAGATCATTAGCCATTACACCCCCTGACACATAAACAGCATCATATCCAATTTCTTCAATTAATTTTGCTGTAAGTGGATTATAAGCACCAGGTACTCTTAATATTTTATTTGTTTTTAGTTTCTCGGAAAAATCTTTTCTTTTTTGACTCGGCTCTTTTTCAATAAAGTGCATTAAAATATTCCAACTTTTAAATTTCTCTTAATTTTTGATTTTCTTACTTCTATATTTAATTTATCTAAATGACCTGCTTTTAGATTTTTAAGATTTTGAACAGCTTTTAAAAATCTATCACTTTCTTTTTTATCAATAATACCTTCAGTTAAAATTTTGAATTTGTTGATATAATTTTCTCTTTTAAAAGGTCTAGCTCCATATGGATGAGCATCTGCTCTATCTAATTCTTCAGCTATTTTCTTACCATTATTTAAAGTTACAACAACTTTTGCACCAAAAGATTTATTTTCTGGATTTGGATCGTGATACTTTCTAGTCCACTTTTTATCTTCATGAGTTTTAATTGATCTCCAGATCTTAAGTGTACTTTTTCTATTAGCTCTTGCTTTAGTATATGATTTTACATGGTGCCAATCACCATCTTCTAAAGCTACAGCAAATATATACATAATAGAGTGGTCTAATGTTTCTCTACTTGCGTTAGGATCCATTTTTTGAGGATCATTTGCACCTGTTCCAATAACATAATGCGTATGATGACTAGTGTGAATATCAATTTTTTTAATTTGATTTAGGTTTGGAATTTTTTTTCTAAGAATTTTAGCAAGATCAATTAAGGCTTGTGATTGATATTCTGCAGAATATTCTTTTGTATATGTTTCAAGAATAGCTTTTTTTGTTTCACCTTTTTTTGGTAGTGGCACTTTATACAAAGCTTTTTTACCATCTAAAATTCTTGCTATCACACTATCTTCACCTTCATAAATTGGACTTGGAGCACCTTCACCTCTCATCACTCTATCAACAGCTTCTATTGCAAGTTTACCCGCATGAGCTGGTGCATAAGCTTTCCAACTTGATATTTCACCTTTTCTAGATTGTCTGGTTGAAACCGTCGTGTGTAACGCTTGTTGAACTGCTTGGTAAATAGTTTCTGTATTTAATTTTAGCATTGTACCAAGTCCAGCAGCAACACTTGGACCTAAGTGTGCAATGTGATCTACTTTATGTTTATGTAAACAAATTCCTTTAACTAGATTTACCTGAACCTCGTAAGCTGTGATAATTCCTCTAAGCAAATCCAATCCACTTTTCTTTTTTTGTTGAGCTACACTTAATAGAGGAGGAATGTTATCTCCAGGATGACTGTAGTCTGCTGCTAAAAAAGTATCATGAAAATCTAATTCTCTTACTGCAGTTCCATTTGACCAAGCTGCCCACTCACAATCAAACTTTAATTTAGAATTTACTCCAAACAAAGTTGCTCCATTTTTTCTAGAGTGTTTTAAAGCCATTTCTCTAGATGATATAACTGGTCTTCTGTTTAACGATGCAATTGCAACTGATGCATTATCAATAATTCTATTGATCACCATCTCAATTGCTGCCCTATCTAATTTTGCATTATCATTTGCAATCTCTGCAATTTTCCAAGCAAGTTGATTTTTTTTTGGTAAGTGAATTTTTGAAGGATAAACTTTAACTTTATGAACTATCATAATCTGACGGTGTTTTAGACCTAAAATTTAATTAATCAATATTAAAGATATATGGAGACAATTTTTTCAACACCAATAAAGTCTTTTATTAAGTGATTATGATATATTTCTTCAGAATTTTTTTCCGTGTATCCATTTTCAAGTAAAATTACAGGCATGTCCGCAGCTTTTGCTGCATTGGCATCAGTTTCACTATCACCAATCATTAAAGATTTTTTTACATCACCATCTAATATTTCTACTACACTTGTGAGATGTCTTGGATCAGGTTTACAATAATCAAAAGTATTAGATCCTGCCACATATTCAAAGTAATCATAAATTTTTATTTTTTTTAAAAGATCAATCGCTAAATGTTCTTGCTTATTTGTGCAAACGGCCATTGATATTTTTTTATCTTTGCACCATTTTAAGAAATCTAAAACTCCATTAATTAAAGTACTTTGATTAATTATATTTTTTCCATAAAAATCAATGAACTCATCAACCATTTGTTTCTTAACTTTTTCATCTTGAACTTTTCCAAATTCTTTTTTTGCCTGACCCCAAATAGATCTACCAATTAATGCACCAGCACCTTTACCAACTAAATTTCTAATATCTTCAGTTGATTTAGTTGGATAGCCAAATTTTTTCATTACATGATTGTGTGCCAACATTAAATCTGGAGCCGTATCGACTAATGTTCCATCTAAATCAAATAAAATTGTAAAGTTTTTAGTCATTAAAAGGTTATTTTAAGAAATATTTTGTGAGTTAAGTATCACTAATACATGAATATAAAGATTTTAAAACATGAAACAATCAAATTTACAAAAAATTCAAAATCAAATTCGAGACAAGTTTTTAAAACAGGGAATTAAAATGGTTGGCCCGGAAACAATTTTTTTTTCAAAAGATACAAAAATTGGAAAAAATGTAACTATTGAACCTTATGTGGTTTTTGGACCTAAAGTAAAAATTGGAAGTAATGTTGTAATTAAATCTTTTTCTCACTTAGAAGAGTGCAACATAATGAATAAAGTTGAGATAGGTCCATATGCAAGAATTAGACCTAAAACAATATTAAAAGAGGGTTCTAAAATAGGAAACTTTGTTGAAGTTAAAAAGAGTATTGTTGGTAAAAATTCAAAAGTAAATCATTTATCTTATGTGGGTGATAGTGATATTGGAAAATCAGTCAATATAGGCGCCGGAACAATTACTTGTAATTATGATGGGGTTAACAAAAATAAAACAAAAATTAAAGATAATGTATTTATAGGTTCTAATTCTTCTTTAGTAGCACCGGTTACCATAGAAAATGATAGCACTGTAGGAGCTGGTTCAGTTATTACTAAAAAAGTAAATAAAAAATCATTAGCACTAACAAGAGCAAATCAGTTAGAAATAAAAAATTATAAAAGAAAGAAAAAATAAATGTGTGGAATTATAGGAATAACTAGTAACAAACCTGTTTCAGCATCAATCATTAATTCTTTAAGAAAATTAGAATACAGAGGTTACGACTCTGCAGGGATTGCCACTTTATCTAATGGTTTTATTAATGAAGTTAAAACTGAAGGAAGAGTTGATAAGTTGGAAAAAAATGTTTCACTTAAAAATTTAGAAGGTGTTGTAGGGATTGGTCATGTTAGGTGGGCAACGCATGGAGTTCCAAACACTGTTAATGCTCACCCACATTCATCAGAAAATGTATCTGTAGTTCATAATGGAATTATTGAAAATTCAACATTATTAAAAAAATACTTATTAAACAAAGGTTATAAATTTAAATCTCAAACAGATACAGAGGTAATAGTACATTTAATTTCTGAAAACTTAAAAGAATTAAATCTTGTTGATGCAATTACTAAAACTTTAAAACAACTTATTGGTAGTTTTGCACTTGGTATAATTTTTAAAGATGAGCCTGATTTAATTGTAGGTGCAAGAAGAGGTTCACCATTAGCTGTTGGATATGGTCCTAATGAAAATTACTTAGGTTCAGACTCTTATGCTCTAAAATCAATGACCAATAAAATTACTTATTTAGATGATGGTGAGTTTTGTATAATTAAAAAAGATCAAACAGAATTTTTTAATGAAAAGGGAGTTAAAGTTAATAAAAAAGTTTTAGAACTTTCTTCAAATGAAGAAAACTATGGAAAAGGGGATTACAAACATTTCATGGCTAAAGAAATTGAAGAACAGCCAACCACAATTAAAAATTGCATTAAAGAATACATCGACAATGCAAATAAAGAGATAAATATTTATAATTTTCCTTGGGATATAAAAGATATATCTTCCATTACTCTTATTGGTTGTGGAACTGCTTACCATTCTTGTTTAATGGCAAAATACTGGTTTGAAGAATTAACATCTCTTGATGTAAATATCGATATCGCATCTGAGTTTAGATATAGAAAAAATAGATTTAAAAAAGATGGATTATATATTTTTGTATCTCAATCAGGCGAAACTGCAGACACATATGCTGCATTAGAATTATGTAACAAAAATGATCTAAAAACTTGTTCAGTTGTCAATGTTGTAGAAAGCTCAATTGCAAGAGATTCAAATTTTGTTTTACCAATTCATTGTGGTCCCGAAATTGGTGTTGCTTCAACAAAAGCTTTTTTAGGACAATTAATGGTTCTTTATTTATTGGCTTTAAAAATTGGAAATTTAGATAAAACTCTAAGTTTAGATATTTATAAAGATAAAATTACTAGTATTCAAAAACTTCCAAAATTAATTAATGAAACCTTAAGTTTTGATAACAAAGTTCAGATTATTTCAAAAACATTCAACGAAGCAAAAGGATCAATGTTTCTTGGTAGAGGTTTTTCTTTTCCAATAGCATTAGAGGGTGCATTAAAGTTAAAAGAACTCTCATACGTTCATGCAGAAGGTTATCCTGCAGGTGAAATGAAACATGGACCTTTGGCGTTAATTGAAGAAGGTATGCCAGTTGTTGTACTTGCTCCAAGAGATAACTATTACAGAAAAACAATTTCCAATATGCAGGAAGTAATTGCAAGAGGTGCTAAAGTTTTATTGATTACAAATAAAAGTAAAGATGAGGTTATTCCTGAGAATATATGGGAAACAATTGAAGTAGAAAGTGCTGATGACGATCTCCTTCCTTTTTTATTAACAATTCCTTTACAAAAATTAGCTTATTATTCTGCTTTAAATAATGGTTACGACATAGATAAACCAAGAAATTTAGCAAAATCAGTCACAGTTGAATAAATTCTAATCTCTGTTACAACAATTTCTAGTTGAAAAAAATTTATGAGCAATTGGAAAATAAATAGCTGGAGAAATTATCCTGTAAAACACATTCCTGATTATCCTGATCAGGCAGAGTTGGATCAAGTTCTTAATAAGATAAGAACTTTTCCACCATTAGTTTTTGCAGGTGAGACTAGACATTTAAAATCACAATTAGCTGATGTTGTTGATGGTAAAGCATTTCTTCTTCAAGGTGGAGACTGCGCAGAGAGCTTTGCAGAATTTAATCCAGATAATATTAGAGACACTTTTAAATTAATTTTACAAATGTCATTAGTATTAACTTATTCAGCTTCTTTACCAGTTGTTAAAGTTGGAAGAATTGCTGGTCAATTTTCTAAACCAAGAAGCTTACCTGTTGAAGTGAAAGATGGTGTTGAGTTACCAAGTTATCTTGGAGATAATATCAATGGTATTGAGTTTAATGAAAAAGCAAGAATACCAGATCCAAAAAGATTATTTAAAGCTTACTCACAAGCTGCAGCAACTTTAAATTTAATTAGAGCATTTTCACACGGTGGATTTGCTGATTTGAAGAAAGTGCATACTTGGAACTTAGGATTTATAAAGAATACTCCAGAAGCAAAAAAATTCAAAGAACTAGAAGACAATATTGAAAAAGCATTAGCATTTATGGATGCGTGTGGAATTAATTCTGACTTTAATAGAAGATTAAAAACAGTAAACTTTTGGACTTCACATGAAGGTTTGCATTTACCTTATGAAGAAGCAATGACCAGAACAGATTCCACTACTGGAGAGAACCATGACACCTCTGCTCATTTTGTGTGGATAGGGGACAGAACAAGACAATTAGATGGTGGGCATGTAGAATTTTGTAGAGGAATAGAAAATCCTATCGGAATTAAATGTGGCCCAACTTTAGAACCTCAGGATCTAATTAATTTATGTAATAAAATAAATCCACAAAATGAAAAAGGCAAAATCACTCTAATATCTAGATTTGGGCATGATAAAGTTTCTAAGTTTTTACCAAAATTAATTAGAGCAATTAAAAAAGAAGGTATAAACGTAATTTGGTCTTGTGATCCTTGTCACGGAAATACAATTAAAGCAACATCAGGATATAAAACTAGACCTTTCAATGATGTATTAAAAGAAGTTAAAAATGTTTTTGAATGTCATCAAAGTGAAGGTAGTTATGCTGGTGGTTTACACATTGAGTTAACTGGTCAAAACGTTACCGAATGTACTGGTGGTGCGCAAAAAATTTCAGATGAAGACTTATCATCTAGATATCACACACACTGTGATCCAAGATTAAATGGCAATCAAGCATTAGAATTAGCCTTTTTAATTTCAGATGAGATTAAAAAGAATAGCAGTTATTCTAAAAACGCAGTTCAAGCGGCATCTTAGAATATTGAATTTAATCAATAGTCTGTTTAACTAATAATTATGAATGTTACAGAAAAAGCCAAATACATTTCTAAATGGATTAAAGATTACGCACTAGGAATGCCATCAAAAGCTGAATCTTTAGTTATTGGAGTTTCAGGTGGTATCGATTCATCTGTTTCAAGCACTCTAAGTGCTATGACAGGATTGCGAACAATTGTTCTTACAATGCCAATTAAACAGAAATCAAATCAACATGATTTAAGTTTAAAACATCAAAAATGGTTATTAGAAAATTTTGATAATGTAGAGGCTCATACAATAAATTTAGATAATTTATTTGAAAGTTTTACAAAAAGTTTGAGTAATTTCGACAATGAGCATGGATTTGCAAATTCAAGAGCAAGATTAAGAATGACAACACTTTATCAAGTAGCTGCAGCAAACAAAGGTATTGTTGTGGGTACTGGAAATAAAGTAGAGGATTTTGGAGTAGGTTTTTACACAAAATATGGTGATGGGGGAGTTGATATTTCTCCAATTGCAGATTGCAACAAAACAGAAGTTTGGGAATTAGGCAAAGAGCTAGGTATACTTAATGATATTATTAAAGCTGATCCAACCGATGGATTATGGGATGATGGCAGAACTGATGAAGGACAATTAGGTTTTAAATATCCTGAGCTTGAAGATGCTATGGTAAATCCAAACTCTCTTCATAGAGAAAAATACGAAAAAATTCGTAACCAAAATTTACACAAAATGGAGCCAATTCCAGTGTGTAAAATTCCTAACTAATCAATTTGATTCACAAATCATAATTTTAAGTATATTCATATTTTTATGGCTAAAGAAATTTATTTAACGAATAATTTGTCCAATAAGCGCGAACAATTTTTTCCAATGGATGAGAACAATGTAAGAATGTATGTGTGTGGTCCTACAGTATACAATGATCCTCACATAGGTAACGCTCGGCCACTTGTCATATTTGATATTCTATACAAAGTTTTAAAAAATAAATTTAAATCAGTGAATTATGTAAGAAATATCACTGATGTAGATGACAAAATCATTAATTTTGCGAAAGAAAACAATGTTTCAATAAAGGAACTTACTGAAAAAATTATTAAAAGTTTTGCTGAAGATTGTGAGTTTTTAAAATGTGAAGAACCCAATCATCAACCAAAAGCGACTGAACACATCGATTTAATGATTGAGATGACAAAAACTTTAATTTCAAAAGGTTTTGCTTATGAAAATGAAAAACATGTTTATTTTGAAGTTAAAAAATTTGAAGATTATGGAAAACTTTCAAATAAAAAATTAGATGAATTAATTGCAGGTTCTAGAATTGAAGTAAGTGATAATAAGAAAAATTCTGAGGATTTTGTTTTATGGAAACCTTCAAATGATAATGAACCAGGATGGGACTCTCCATGGGGAAGAGGAAGACCTGGTTGGCATTTAGAATGCTCTGCAATGTCGAAGAAATTTTTAGGAAATGAATTTGATATTCATGGAGGAGGAATAGATTTAATTTTCCCTCACCATGAAAATGAAATAGCCCAATCAAGATGTGCTAATAGTACTAAAACATTTGCAAATTATTGGGTTCACAATGCTTTCCTCACAATGTCGAATGAAAAAATGGCAAAGTCTCAAGGCAACATTATAAAGATAAAAGATTTTAGAGAAGGTAACATCAGTGGTCAGGTAATTAGATTTGCCTTAATGAGTGCGCATTACAAACAACCTTTGGATTGGAATGATAAACTTTTAAAAAATTGTCAAAATACACTTGATAAATGGTACAAAATTTATGATCAAAAATTTGAAACAGTTAATATAACAGATGAAATAATTTCACCACTTTATGAAGATTTGAACACACCAGGCTATATTGCTAATCTTCATAAGCTGTATGATAATGCTGTAAATGGAAGAGATGATGATAAAAAAAATTTTATCTCTGCTTGTAAATTTGTAGGCTTTTTAACTGAAACAAAAGAAGAATGGTTAATTTATAAGAAAAAAAATGTTTCTTTAACTGAGAAGGAAATTGAAGAAAAGATTAGTGAAAGAAATAAAGCAAGAACTGAAAAAAACTATCAAAAAGCTGATGAAATAAGAAATGAACTTTTAGACAAAGGTGTTTTAATAGAAGACAAAGATGGTAAAACCGTCTGGAAATTTAAATGAGTAAAGAGAGATTATACATTTTTGATACAACGCTTAGAGATGGTGCACAAACACAAGGTGTAGATTTCTCAGTAGATGACAAAGAAAAAATTGCATCTGCTTTAGATAATCTGGGTGTTGATTACATTGAAGGTGGATGGCCAGGTGCAAATCCAACTGATACAGAATTTTTTCAAAAAAAACATAGCTTTAAAAATGCAGTTCTAACTTGTTTTGGTATGACCAAGAGATCTGGAAGAAGTACAGAAAATGACCCAGGTTTATCTGCTTTAATGAATTCAAATACCAATGCAGTTTGTTTGGTTGGAAAATCTTGGGATTTTCATGTTGATGTTGCGTTAGGAATTACTAATGATGAAAACTTATCCAACATAAGTGAGAGCGCATCACATTTTGTTGAACAAAAAAAAGAATTTATGTTTGATGCAGAACATTTTTTTGATGGTTACAAAGCAAATAAAGATTATGCAATTTCCTGTTTAAATGCAGCATATGAAAAAGGGGCAAGATGGATTGTGCTATGTGATACTAATGGTGGAACTTTACCTCATGAAGTATCAAATATTGTTAAAGAAGTAACAAAGTTTATTCCAGGAAAAAACTTAGGTATTCACGCACATAATGATACAGGAAATGCCGTATCAAATTCTTTAGCTGCTGTGATGTCTGGCGCAAGGCAAGTTCAAGGTACTATAAATGGCTTAGGTGAAAGATGTGGAAATGCTAATTTAATGTCATTAATCCCAACTTTTTATTTAAAGAAAGACTTTTCTGATAAATTTGAAATGAATATTAAATCAGATCATATTAAAAATTTAACTCAATGTTCAAGATTGTTAGATGAAATTTTGAATAGAAAACCAAATAAACATTTACCCTATGTTGGTGCAGCAGCATTTTCTCATAAAGGAGGATTACATGTTTCAGCTGTACAAAAAGATCCTAAAACTTACGAACATATTGATCCTGAAGAAGTTGGAAATTCAAGAAATATAGTTGTGTCAGATCAATCAGGAAAGTCAAACATTGTTTCAAGATTAAAAAGTTTAAAAGTTGATTTTGAAGAAGATAATCCAAAAATTAAAAAACTATTAGACGAAGTAAAAGACAGAGAATTTATTGGTTATAGTTACGATGGTGCTGATGCATCATTTGAATTGTTAGCAAGAAGAATAATGGGTGAGATACCAAGATATATTTCAATTAAAGAATATGATGTTGGGGTTAAGAAGAATAAATCTGGTGAAATAATTTCTTCTGCAAAAGCACAATTAGAGGTGGATGGTGAAACAATTGTTTGTGAAGGTGATGGTAATGGTCCAGTTAATGCATTAGATAATGCTATTAGAAATAATATTGATAAAATTTCAAAATATTCAAAGTATTTAAAAGATTTAAAATTAGTAGACTATAAAGTTAGGATTTTAAATACAGGAACAGAAGCTGTAACAAGAGTTTCGATTGAAAGTACAGACTCGAAGGGTAAAAATTGGTTCACAATAGGTGTATCTCCAAACATAATTGATGCATCTTTTAAGGCATTAATAGATAGTTTGGATTACAAATTATTTAAAGACAATGCTCCAGCTAGTAAATAATTGTGAAAACAAATAACATTACTTTTATTCTTCATAAACCTCAATTATCTGAGAACATAGGAGCTTGTGCTAGAGCTTTAAAGAACTTTAATTTTACCAACTTATGTGTAGTTAATCCAAAACCTATTTATCCAAATGATAAGATACTAGCAACCTCAGTTGGAGCTAAAAATATTATTAATAAATCCAAAGTGTTTAACGAATTAGGCCCTGCTGTAGAGAGAATAGATTATTTAATAGCTACATCAGCAAGATTTAGAAATAAAAATATCAAACATATTTCATTAGTGGATTTGAAAAAAATTAATTTTAATAAGAAAGTTGGTTTTTTATTTGGATCTGAAGCATCAGGATTATCAAATAATGAAATTAGTTATGCTAATTACACACTTCAAATTCCAACTAATCCTCAATTCAAATCTTTAAATTTATCTCATAGTTTAATTATTATTGCTCAGTATGTTTCGAGCATTTTAAAATCAAAGTCTTTTAATTATAAAAAATCAAAAAAAGTAAAGTCTGCATCTAGAAAAGAGATACTAGCTATGGCCAATCTTTGTATACAAAACCTCGATTCAATTAACTTTTTCAAGCCTAAAGAGAAAAAACCTATCATGTTGGAAAATTTAAGGAATATTTTCTATAAAATGGAATTATCAGATAAAGAAACTCGTATTTTATCAAGCGTATTTGCTAGTTTAGGGAAAAACGTTGATTGACAAACCAAAAACTAAGTTTATAAAGCCGTCATCACATGACAAAAAGATTAAACTCTAAACATAAAGTAGACAGAAGATTAAAAGTCAACTTATGGGGCAGACCAAAAAGCCCATTCAACACTAGAGCATATGGACCTGGGCAACACGGCCAAGCTAAAACATCTAAACCTTCAGATTATGGTATCCAATTACAAGCTAAACAGAAATTAAAATCATATTATGGAAACATGAATGAGAGACAATTTAGAAATATGTATAAAAGAGCGACAATGCTTAAAGGAGATACAAGTGAAAATTTAATTGGACTTTTAGAGAGAAGATTAGATGCAGTAATTTACAGAGCAAAATTTGCTACAACGATTTTTTCAGCAAGACAATTAATTAATCACGGTCACGTTAAAGTAAATGGCAAAAAAGTAAACATTGCTAGCTACTTAGTGAAAGAAGAAGATACAATTGAGATTAGAGATAAATCAAAACAATTAGCAATTATTGATATTGCTCTTGCTAGTAAAGAAAGAGAAATTCCAGAATACATCCAGATGGATGAAAAAAATAAAAAACTTAAATTTGTAAGAGTACCTAAGTTTGAAGAAGTTCCGTATCCTGTAATAATGGAACCAAATCTAGTAATCGAATATTACTCTAGATAATTATTTTTTAAAATTTATTCCTTTAGCTTCAAGAGCTTGTTTCAACTCACCGTTTTCGTACATTTCTTTTACGATATCACAGCCACCAACAAATTCTTTTTTAATATAAAGTTGTGGGATAGTAGGCCAGTCACTAAATACTTTAATTCCTTCTCTTAGTTCTTGGTTTTCTAATACGTTGATACCTTTAAAGTTTACTTCAAGAATTTTTAACATGTTAGATACTGCCATTGAAAATCCACATTGTGGTGCATCAGGTGTGCCTTTCATAAACAAACATACTTCATTGTTATCAATTTCATTTTGTATCATATCTTTAATTTCATCGTTCATATTCTATTTTTCCTTTGTTTTAATTGCTAGTGCATGTAGTTCGTTTCCCATTTTACCTTTAAGAGAATTGTAAACCAATTTATGCTGTTCAATTTTTGATTTACCTGAAAATTCAGACGCAGTCACAGTAGCAGAGTAATGATTTCCATCGCCTGCTAAATCTTGAATTTCTACAATAGCATTAGGTAATGCTTCTTTGATATAGTTTTCAATTTCTTTTAAATCCATTGCCATATTATTTACTCATGTAATCCTTAAGCCAACTTGTATTAAATGTTTTCAAATCGTCAACTGAAAGATCTATTTTTTTATCAATTGTTAGGTTTTTTTCTTTAATTTCTCCAAGTTGATCAAAATGTACTGAGTTTTTGTTTAATAAATTTGTTACTTTTTTTAAATCATCTTTATTTACTTCAATGATATATCTTCCTTGATCCTCACCAAAAAAATACTCAAATTCGTTCATTAAAGATTTAGGTTTTTTAATATCAATCCCTTTATTTCCTTTAATACACATCTTAGATATTGCTGTGATTATTCCACCTAAAGAAACATCATGTGCACTTTTTATTAAGTCACTTTCAATAAGTTTTAATAAAGTTTCTCCATTATTTTTTTCATTAAATAAATTGATTTCAGGAGGAGGGCCATTTTTTTCATCTAAAATGTTTCTTGCAAATAAACTTTGATCAATATGTCCTTCAGTTTTACCAATTACCAAAACATTATTGCCAGTTTCTTTAAATTCCATAGTGATCATTTTTGAATAATCTTTTATTAATCCAACTCCACCAATTGCAGGTGTAGGTTTAATTCCAATTTCTTTTGTTTGGTTATAAAAAGACACATTTCCTGAAACCACAGGAAAGTTTAAATATTTACTTGCTTCTCCAATACCTTGAACACACTCAACAAACTCTCCCATGTTTTCTTCATTCTCTGGACTTCCAAAGTTGAGACAATTTGTTATTGCAATTGGTTTGGCGCCTACTGAAATTAAATTTCTCCAACTTTCACAAACAACTTGTTTTCCTCCCGTTAATGGATGAGCCCAACAATAAACAGCAGAAGAGTCTACTGAAGCAGCAACTGCTTTATTAGTTCCATGAACTCTTACTACACCACTATCACCACCTGGTTTTTGAATAGTATCTCCCATTACAGTATGATCATATTGCTCCCATATCCATTGCTTACTACAAACATTAGGATTAGATAATATTTTCTTTAAGACGTCTTTAAATTTTAAATTTGTTAAATCTTTTTTTGGTATTTTGTTTTTTTTAGGTAATTTTGCTTTCTTCCATTTACGGTCATACATTGGTGAATTTTCAACAAGTATATTTACAGGAATGTTTGCAACTTTTTCATCATCAAAGAATAATTCTATTCTTTTAGTATCTGTTGTCTTACCAATTACTGAAAAATCTAAATTCCATTTATCAAATATCTTTTTAGCAAGATCTTCTTTGCCATTTTCTAAAACAATAAGCATTCTCTCTTGACTCTCAGAAAGCATGATCTCATAAGGAGTCATCTTACTTTCTCTGCAAGGAACCTTGTTTAAGTTAATCTCAATTCCTAGATTTCCCTTTGAAGCCATTTCAATACTTGACGAAGTTAAACCTGCTGCACCCATATCTTGAATTGCAATAATTGAATCTCCTGCCATCAATTCAAGACACGCTTCAAGCAAAAGCTTTTCAGTGAAAGGATCTCCAACTTGTACAGTTGGTTTTTTTTCCTCAATTTTATCATCAAAGCTTGCAGAGGCCATACTGGCTCCATGAATTCCATCACGACCAGTTTTTGATCCAACATAAATCACAGGTTTTCCAAGACCAGCTGCTTTTGAATAAAAAATTTTATTTTTTTTAACTAAACCTAATGTCATTGCATTAACTAAGATATTTCCATTATATGAACTATCAAAACTTGTTTGACCTGCAATTGTTGGTACTCCCATGCAATTTCCGTATCCACCAATTCCATGAACAACACCTCTCAATAAATTTTTAGTTTTTTTGTGATGAGTTGAGCCAAAATGTATTGAGTTAAGGTTAGCAATAGGTCTTGCTCCCATTGTAAAGACATCTCTCATTATACCTCCAACACCTGTGGCTGCTCCCTGATAGGGTTCAATAAAAGAAGGGTGGTTATGACTTTCAATTTTAAATACAATTGCATCATCATCTTCTATATCAATAACACCTGCATTTTCACCGGGTCCTTGAATAACTTTTTTACCTTTTGTTGGTAATTTTTTTAAATGTAATCTTGAAGACTTATATGAGCAATGCTCGTTCCACATTGCAGAAAAAATACCAAGTTCTGTAATATTAGGGGTTCTTTCCAATAATTCGCAAATCTTAGCATATTCATCTTTTTTAAGACCGTGATCTACTGCTACTTGTTCGTTTACTTCCATTACTTGATATTATTCATTAAATTTTCAAAAAATATTGAGCCATCCTCGCCTGATAAACTTTTATCAATCATTCTTTCTGGATGAGGCATCATTCCAAGTACATTTTTTTCTTTATTAAAAATTCCTGCTATATTTTTTATTGATCCATTTGGATTATATTGTTCATCAACTTGACCTTGTTCATTACAATAATAAGCTGCAATTTGGTTGTTATCTTCAATTTCTTTTAATTGATCTTTGCTACAGAAATAATTTCCTTCATTATGAGCTATGTGAAATTCTAGTACTTTTTTATCAAGATATTTAAAATACGAGCTATCTTTATCATTAACTTTTACAAATACATTTTTACAAATAAATTCTAAGTATTTATTTCTAAGTAAAACACCCGGAACTAAACCTGTTTCAACTAAAATTTGAAACCCATTACAAATTCCCATAACTAATCCACCTGATTTTGCAAATTCTATTACAGATTTCATTATTTTAGATTTTGACGCCATACTTCCACATCTTAAATAATCTCCATAAGAAAAACCTCCTGGAAGTACTACCAAATCAGACTTTGGAATCTCATTATCGTTGTGCCATACCATTTTATTCTTAAAGCCAAATTTGTTTAAAGCGACATGCATATCTCTATCACAATTTGAACCTGGAAAAGTAATAACTGCTGATTTCATTATTAATTTTAAAGAATTTTATAATTTTCAATTACAAGATTAGCTAAAAGTTTTTTACACATTTCTTCAACCTGAGCTTTAGCTTTATTTTCATCTTGTTCATTAACATTAATTTCAAAATATTTTCCTTGTCTTACTTCGTCTATATTATCAAAACCCATACCTGTAAGAGTTTGGTTTATAACTTTACCTTGGGGGTCTAATACATCTTGTTTTAGAGTAATGATTACTGAGATTTTCATTTCCTTTTTTTCTTAACGCTTGAAAGTTTTGTTACGTTTACTGCTGATACATTAGATTGCTCGTGTAAGATACCTAATCTTCGTGCTACTTCTGTATAAGCTGGGATTAAATCACCTAGATCTTTTCTAAATCTATCTTTATCCATTTTTTTATCTGTAATACTGTCCCATAATCTACAAGTATCAGGGCTTATTTCATCAGCTAATATAACTTCATTTTTTCCATTTAACTTAATTCTCCCAAACTCTAATTTGAAATCTATCAGTTTAATTCCTACACCTCTAAACATACCAACCATAAAGTCATTAATACGAAGAACCATTTTTTTTATTTTTTCTATTTCTTTTTTAGTTGCCCAATCAAAAACTAAAATATGTTCTTCAGAAATCAATGGATCACCTAATTTGTCATCCTTTAAACAGTATTCAATTAAAGGTTCTTTAAGAACTGTTCCATCTTCAATACCTAACCTTTTGGTAATTGAACCAGTTGCAACATTTCTTAATACAAATTCAATTGGAATAATCTCAACATGCTTGATAATCTGTTCACGCATATTTAATCTTTTTACTAAATGATTTTTTATTCCAATTTGTTTAAGATTTGTAAGGATATGTTCTGAAATTCTATTATTTAAAACACCTTTACCTTCAATAAGAGATTTTTTTTGATTATTAAAAGCCGTTGCATCATCTTTGAAATATTGAATTACTAAATTTTTGTCAGATGTAGCATAAATTATTTTAGCTTTTCCTTCATAAAGTTTTTTACCTTTTTTCATTATTTAAATACTCTTCTAAATATTATATTCACATTTTTGAAATGTTTCGCGTAACTAAATATAGTCTTTAATTTCTTTTCAGAAATTTTAGACATTATGAATTTATCTTGTCTAATTACATCAATTAAATTTAGATTTTCACTAAAGCATTTTTTTGCATAATTTTGCACAATTCTATAAGATTTTTCTCTACTTAAACCTGATTTTGTTAACTCTAACATTACTTCTTGAGAAAAAATTAGCCCCTTAGTTAAATTTAAGTTTTCAAGCATTTTTTTTGGATAAATGATCATATTATCTAAAAGATTAGCAAGCCTTGCTAATGCAAAATCTAAAGTAATATTAGCGTCTGGCCCAATGTTTCTTTCAACACTAGAATGTGAAATATCTCTTTCATGCCATAGAGCAATATTTTCAAGGGCAGGGATTACTGCACTTCTTACCATTCTTGCAAGTCCAGTTAAGTTTTCACTTAATATTGGATTCTTTTTATGAGGCATTGCTGATGAGCCTTTTTGTTTTTTTGAGAAATATTCTTGTAATTCATAAACCTCAGTTCTTTGCAAATGTCTTATCTCAATTGCAACTCTTTCAATTGATCCTGCAATAATTCCTAAAACTGAGAAATAATATGCGTGTCTATCTCTTGGTATAACCTGAGTAGAAATAGGTTCTACTTTCATTTTTAATTTTTTTGCAACATATTTTTCTACATTGGGATTTATATTAGCAAATGTTCCAACAGCACCTGAAATTGCACATGTTGAAACCTCATCAATCGCGCTGTTTAATCTAATTTTGTTTCTTTTGAATTCTTCATAGAAAGATGCAAGCTTTAATCCAAAAGTAACTGGTTCAGCATGAATTCCATGGCTTCTACCCATACATGGAGTAAATTTATATTTCTTAGATTGTCTTTTTAAAACATTAAGAATTTTATCAAGA
Organism: Candidatus Pelagibacter sp.; assembly: GCF_052049935.1. Taxonomy (GTDB): domain Bacteria; phylum Pseudomonadota; class Alphaproteobacteria; order Pelagibacterales; family Pelagibacteraceae; genus Pelagibacter. The sequence continues at coordinate 60,353 of NZ_JBNGZA010000004.1, forward strand.
TCTTGGAGTAAAATTTTTCCAGATTGAACAAGTTGAATATTAAAACTTGTATCTAAGACATCAGATGATGTCATACCCTGATGAAGGTATCTTGCTTTAATACCAGCTTTTTCTGTAACTGAAGTTAAAAAGGCAATTACGTCATGTTTTACATCAGTCTCTATTTGATGAATTCTTTTAACATTAATTTTTGCTTTCTTCTTAACAACTGATGAAACACCTCTGGGAATATGACCTAGTTTTTCCATTGCTTCGGCCGCAGCAACTTCAACATCTAGCCAAATTTTGTATTTATTCTCTTCTGACCAAATATCAGTGAGCTCTTTTCTAGAATATCGTTTTATCATTATTTATATGGAGGCTTCGTATAACCTTTAGCAGATTCTGTAAAAATTTCATATCCATTTTCAGAAATACCCACAGTATGCTCAAATTGTGCTGATAAAGATTTATCTTTTGTGACAGCTGTCCATCCATCATTTAGCATTTTTGTTTGAAATTTACCTGAATTAATCATTGGTTCGATAGTAAATGTCATTCCTGGTCTAAGCTCCATTCCAGAATTTTTACTTCCATAATGTAAAACATTTGGAGGTTCGTGAAAAATAGTACTTATTCCATGACCACAAAAATCTCTTACAACAGAATAACCTTTTTCTTCCACATAAGATTGAATTGTATAACCAACATCGCCTAATTTTAATCCTGGTTTTAATATCTTTATAGCACTCATCATAGAATTATAAGTTGCATCAATCAAATTATTTACCTTAATTGAAGTTTCACCAACACAAAACATTCTACTAGTGTCGCCATAATGATGATCAACAATAGCAGTTACATCTATATTTATCGCATCGCCATCTCTTAAAACTCTATCTCCAGGGATACCATGACAAACGACATGATTTAAAGAAGTACACAGTGACTTTTTAAAACCTCTATAAAATTGTGGAGCAGAATATCCACCGTTGTCTCTTATAAATTCATATCCAAGTTTATCTATTTGATCAGTTGAAACTCCTTCTTTTACGTTGTCTGTTAACATATCAAGAGTTTGAGCCGCAAGTTTTCCAGCAACCCTCATTTTCTCAAATTTTTCTGTATAACTACTCATCAATAATATTCAATTTTTTTTCTACAAAAATTTCTTTCGAGTTTATTTTGCATCTATAAGCTAAAAAACTAACACCAGCTTTCTTTGCTTTTAAATAATTTTCGTAATATTCACTATCAATATCTTTAGCTATTTTAAAGTTTTCCATATTTTGAATTTGAACTAAAAATAATAAGTAAGATTTATAACCTTTTTTTGTGGCATCAATAAGAGTTAATAAATGTTTTGAGCCTCTAGAAGTCACAGCATCAGGAAATTCAGAAGTTTTTTTATCTCTAAACAAAGTGACATTTTTAACCTCTAAAAAGATCTTTGTTTTTTTTTTCTCTAAATAAAAATCAAATCTTGTTTCTTCATTAAAAAATACCTCACTCTTTATTTGATCAAGATTTTGAAATTCTTTAATGAGGTTATTCTCTAAAGCATGTTTCGCAATTTTGTTTGCCAAGTGTGTATTAACACCAACAAGATTTTTATTTGCTTTAATTATTTCCAAACCATATTTAAGTTTTCTCTTTGGATCATCATGTTTAAGTAAATGAACTTCATTACCTTCTTCAAGTAAACCTTTCATTGATCCAGTATTAGGGCAATGTGCTGTTACCGTAACTCCATCAATATTAACGTCTGTAAAAAAACGTTTATATCTTTTAATTAATTTGCCTTTGATTAAAGGCTTGGTAAATTTCATATATAGATTATACATTCTTAAAATGACCAAAGAAACTAAAGTTAATGCCGCTATATTAATAATTGGTAATGAAATTCTTTCTGGAAGAACTCAAGATACAAATACAAGCACTCTTGCAACTTGGTTAAATTCAATAGGTGTTAAAGTTGGAGAAGTTAGAGTAATACCTGATGTTGAAGAAACAATAATTTCAACCCTTAATCATTTAAGGAAAATTTATAATTATGTTTTTACTACTGGAGGTATAGGGCCCACTCATGATGATATTACAGCAGAGTCAGTTTCAAAAGCATTTGGATTAAAGTACGAAATTCATAAAAAAGCTTATAAAATTTTAGAGACATACTACAAACCAGGAGAATTTAACAAAGGTAGACAAAAAATGGTATGGATGCCCTCAAATGCAAATTTGATTTTAAACCCAACAAGTGGTGCACCAGGATTTAATGTTGAGAATGTTTATTGTCTTCCAGGAGTTCCTTCAATTTTAAAATCAATGTTAGGTGGATTGAAAAATGATATTGTTGGTGGCGATCCTATAATTAGTAAAACAATAAGTTTACGAACTGTTGAGAGTGAAATAGCAGACTCATTAACAAAAGTTCAAAATGACAATCAAGATGTAGAAATAGGAAGCTATCCTTTCTTTCAAGCTGGAAAACTTGGGGTCTCAATTGTTCTAAGATCTGAAAATCAAAGTAAAATTGATGAATGCAATTTAAAAATACTTGAATTCGTTAATAAAAAAAAAATTGAAATCGTGGAAAGATAGTTTTAATGTTATATTTTGCTTATGGTAGTAATCTTCATCATTTTCAAATGAAAAGAAGATGCAAAGATAGTATTTTTTTAAAGAAAATAAATTTAAAAGATTTTCGTTTAACATTTCGAAGTAAATATCGAGCTGCAGACATTGAACCAAAAAGAAACTCAATCGTTCCAGGAGGTTTATTTGAAATTTCTAAGAGTGATGAAAAAAAACTCGATGTATATGAGGATTTTCCAAATTTATATAGAAAATACTATTTTAATTATTATGGAAAAAAAGTGATGACTTATACAATGACAAAAAAAACTATTTTTAAATATCCAACAGAAAGGTATCTTAATATAGTAAAAAGAGGTTACAAAGATTGTAATCTAGATAATAGCTATCTAAGAAAAGCTCTAAAGGGTTAATTTATGAAATTAAGTATTGTTATTCCTTGTTTCAATGAAGAGTCTACAATAAAAGAGATTTTAAAAAAAGTTCATGCACAATCAAAATTCGACAAAGAAATAATTGTCATTGATGATTTTTCTAATGATAGTACTAGAGAAATTTTAAAAAATGAAATTAAAGACCAAATAGATAAACTAATATTTAATGATAAAAATTATGGAAAAGGATATTCCATAAAACAAGGTATCAATGCAGCCACAGGTGATTATATATTAGTTCAAGATGCTGATTTAGAATATGACCCATCAGATTATGAAAAATTATTAAAACCTTTAGAAAATGGTGTCGCAGATGTGGTCTATGGATCTAGATTTATAGGTTCAGAAGAAAAAAGAGTTTTATATTTTTGGCATATGATTGGTAATAATATTTTGACACTTTTATCAAATATGTTCACCAATTTAAATTTATCTGACATGGAAGTGTGTTATAAAGTGTTTAAATCTGAGATTATTAAAAACATCAATTTAGAGGAAAATAGATTTGGTTTTGAGCCTGAAGTTACTGCTAAAATTGCTAAAATTAAAAATATAAGAATTTATGAAGTTGGAGTTAAATATTTTGGCAGAACTTATTCAGATGGAAAAAAAATTACTTGGAAAGATGGTTTTAGCGCCCTTAGATGCATAGTTTATTATAATTTATTTAAATAATAATAACTTTAAAATTTAATGACATTATTTTTAGATTTATTTCTTTTTTATTTTCAAGTTTTTATTTCTGTTATTTTTGTTTCCTCAAGTGGTTTTTTACTACGTAGAATCTTTTTAAATAGTAATAATCAATTAAACTTTTTAGAAGATGGTTTCTATGGATTCATATTAATTGGAACGTTGTCTCTATTTTTAAATTTCTTTACCCAACTTAACCCATTAGTAAATACTATAATTTTTATATTAGTTATATTGTTATCAATTAATTTAGGCTTAATTAATAATATTAATAAAAAAGATTTTCTAATTAAGTGTTTTTTTGTTTGTTCAATTAGTTTTATATTGATTGTTTATTCTACAGTTAACAGGCCAGATGCATGGTTGTATCATTTGCCTTATAGTAAAATAATTAATGATCACAAAATAATTATTGGAGTAGCAAACATTCATGAGAGATTTGCTCACATATCCATATTTCAATATATAGCTAGTTTTTTTAATAATTATTTCTTATTTGAAAAAGGAATATTAATACCAACATCTTTAGTAACCTCCTTTTTTTTTGTTTATTTTTATTATGAATTTAAAGATAGATCTAAAGTTAATAATTCAAATTTAATTTCTTATATTGCTTTTTTATTTTTAGTAATATCGATCTATTCTTTTAACAGATATAGCGAATTTGGTAATGATGCTCAACCACACCTTTATTATATCTTTTTTACCTTCATACTTTTTAAATCACTTTATCAAAAAAATTTGCAAGATAACTTAAAAGAATTATCTTTATTGAGTTTATTTTTATTCTTAATGAAACCAACATTTATTTTTGTTGCTTTAATTCCAATACTAATTTTTTTATATAATAGTGATAAAATAAATTTTTTAAGATCAAAATTTACTATAATTATTTGTCTTTTATTTTTTAGTTGGGTTTTCAAAAATTTTTTAATATCAGGATGTTTTGTTTACCCGATACTACAAACGTGTGTAGATAATGTCTTTTGGTTTTCGAAAGATTTAAACCAAAATATTTTGATAAATGAAGCTTGGTCTAAAGGATGGCCAGACTTAAATAACAATCACGGATATTCTATGACAGAATATGTGAATAGTTTTGATTGGCTTTTTATATGGTCAAAAAATCATTTTATTTTTGTATTAGAAAAAGTTTTACCAATAATTGTATTTATTTTTATCAATATAATAATATTTAGTTACTTAAAAATTTTTGAAAAAAAAAGATTAGAAAAAAATCATATTTATTTTTGTCTATTTAGTGTTTTATTTTTTCTTTTTTGGTTATTTAAATTTCCAGTTTATCGATTAGGAATTTCTCAAATTTACGTATTAATAGTCTCATTGTCCTTCATATTTTTTTTTAAAGATATTAAAGATCAAAGATTTGTTAAATATACGAAATATTTAAATGTATTTTTAATTATTTTAGTAGTGGGTGTAGTATCAAAAAATTTATTAAGAATTAATAAAAATTTTGAAAATGGAGTATTTCCAAACATCTTAAAGGATCAAAAATTAATTAAGACTTTTAATTCAGAGAAACAATTTACACATTACAAAAGCATTAGAGGAGAGTGCGGGTATTCTAATTCACCATGCACTAATTATGATAAAGAACTAAATCTAAAAAATATATTTGGCTATAAGGTTTATTACGATAAATGATAAAAGATATTAGTAAAATAATCTAATTATTATTTTAAATTACCATATTGTTAATACTACTTTACCAAATCAGTAATACTTTTTTTAATCTTGTCAGTTAAATTACTTTCACTAGCTTTAGTTTTTCCAGCTTTTATTTTTGTTGGAACTGAACAATCTTGAGTGATGTTATATTTAGTAATAATTTTTTGTCTCTCTTTGTCTACTGCTAAATATTTTTCATAATCTTTCTTGTTTTTCCCCATCGTTTTTACCAACTTATCTAGTTGGCTCATATACCTTATATGTTGAGGATCATTATCAACTCCATCTAGACTAAAAGCGTATGCTATCATGTTATCTTTAGTTCCCTCTTTGTCCCTAGGATGAAATACTACTCCCCATAAAATTCCATTTATGTTCATTTCTATATGACCAAGAATTATTGCACCATTTTTTTTTAAACCTATGTTTTCTTCAGATGATTTCCAGGTTTTTGACACGTACTTCACTTTTTTGTTATTAATTTTTCCAAGACCACTTTTTTTTATCAAAATTGATATACCAGGTTGTACTTTGATAGTTTCTATTTCCTTCACCTATTATCCCTTTGCCATGTTTGCAATCTAATTTGTATATTTCTGCTTGAACGGTCGAAGACAAAAAAATAGACAAAAAATGGATAATGAGATAATTTTTTTCATTAAGAATACTTTAAGAATACTTTAAGAATACTTTAAGAATACTTTGGTATTTTTTTTTTAAAAATTACTTTATTTATTTAAATATTTTAAAAAAATTATCCATCTAAAAATAGACAGTCGAATACCAATATAACTTGCAACCAGTTTGGACTTGTTGTTATATAAAAAAGTGATAGAAACATTGAAATTTTCTAATGCCCTCGTGGTGAAATTGGTAGACACAAAGGACTTAAAATCCTTGCCGCTTGCGGAGTGCCAGTTCGAGTCTGGCCGAGGGCACCACTAAAAAATGTCTAAATTATTAGTCATCTCTGATAAAAATTCAAAGTCATTAAAGTTAAAAAATTTAGTATCTAAAGAAGTAAAAAATTTTCAAAATCAATTCAGTAACATTGCAATCGTAATTGGTGGTGATGGATTTATGCTTCAAACATTAAAAAAAAATAAAAATAAAAAAATCCGATTTTATGGAATTAATTCAGGCAATTATGGTTTTTTAATGAATAAATTTACATCTAAAAATTTATATAAAAACATCATAAATTCAAAACTCATATCTATTTCACCTTTAGAAATGATAGTTAAAAATAAAAATAATATAATAAAAAAATATTTGGCAATTAATGAAGTTTCAATTTTAAGACAAAGCAGACAAACTGCTTCAATATCAATTAAAAAAGATTCAAATTATATTATAAAAAAACTTGTATCCGATGGAGTTCTTGTTTCAACACCAGCTGGAAGTACTGCTTATAATTTATCAGTTCACGGACCAATTTTGAGTTTGAATTCAAAAAAGCTTTCAATTGCACCAATAAGCACTTTTAGTCCTAGAAGGTGGAAAGCAAAAATTGTAAGTGATAAATCTAAAATTGTTATAAAAAATCTTAATCCTTCTAAAAGACCTGTTATGGCAGTTGCAGATAATATTGAAATAAGAAATGCAAAAGTTGTTTCAATTAAATCAAACAAAAAAATCAAGTTTAATTTGCTATATGATAAAAGTAGAAGTCTTCAAAAAAAAATAAAAATTGAACAATTAAAAAGAGAAACAAAATAATTTTTCTTATGGATTTTCTTGAAAATTATAATCATAAAAAAAATATAAGATTCTCCTCATTTAAATTTGCATTAATTGAAGCTCAGAAAAGGAATTTAAAGAATTTTGTTGAAACCGGTGTTGCTCGAGGAAAAGTTAAATTTTTATTTTTTACAAAAATAAACTGGAAAGATGGAATGAGCACTATGATATTTTCTGATTATGTAAAATTTATGAATGGCTACTTAACCTCGTGTGATATTGAAAAAAAAAATATAGAAAATGCCAAAAAGTTTATAAATAAGAAAAATAAAGATTTTGTAAAATTTGTTGTAGATGACAGCTTAAATTTTTTAGAAAATTATGACAAAAAAATTGATTTTCTTTATCTAGACTCATTAGATGGGCATTTCAAAGAAGCTTCAGATCATCAATTAAAAGAGATCACTGTTGCTTATAAATATTTACATAAAGATTCCTTAGTTTTGCTAGATGATAAAGGTAGCAAAACTAATTTATCAATTGATTATATGAAAAAAAATAATTTAAAAATAATTAATGAGACTAATGAGCAAGTTTTGTTATCTTTTTAGCTAATTGATAAGCGCTTTGACAGAACCTAATCTATGAATTTTGCCAACATAAATGCCTTTTCCAAGTATTGGTACCACTCCTACCGTTGAACCTGTAAAAACATAAAAATTTTTGTCTAAATTTATTTTATCTTTTTTAATTTTATTAAGAACAAATCTTAACGAGTTTAATGGATTTACATAAACAGTATTAGTGTTTCCATCTACAGATTGTTTGATTTTTTTGTTTTGGATATTGGTTTTTAAGTTTCCAATATTTATTCTTTTATATTTAATTTTTTTTCCTATTAAAAATTTGACGTTTGCTCCAAAGTCACTACATAAGTCTCCAAATCCAGTTACACCTTTTTTTCTTTGTCTATAACCAATCACCTCAATACATGGAGCCATATGAGAAATGTATTTTGAGATATTTTTAATTGTAATGTTACCTTTAGATTTAAAAAATTCTTTTTTTACTAAGTAACAAACTTCAAGCTCTATGCCTAAAGTAGAGTTATTAATTTTAATTTTCTTTCCTGATTTATCAAAATTTCTCTTAAATATTGATGCGTAAAAGGGTTCTTTTTCTCCAAATTTTTTCATTAAAGGAAAACCAGTTCCTGCTGCTTTAAAACCAATTATTGGATCTTTAACTTTACTCTCACATAGTTTTCTAAATTTTTCTGCGTCTTTTAATTTTTTTGTAAATTTTAATGGTAATGGTGAAATTATTTTATTTTTTATAAAAGCATTAACTAATTTATCAGAAGTTTTTTCAATTAAAGTTTTCATATTTATTTTCTTAATTGATTACTGACATTGGATCAAGTCTTGTTTGAAACCAATTAATTCTAAAATCTAAATGAGGACCTGTTGATCTTCCGGTTGATCCAACTGTTCCAATTATATCACCTTGATTAATTTCATCTCCAACATCTACATTCAATGTTTCTAAATGAGAGTATATCGTTGAAATGCCATGACCATGATCCATTATAATAGTTCCACCTGTATAATATAAATCTGGTTCAGCCATCGTAACAACTCCAGACGCAGAGGATTTTATTTTTGTTCCTTTTTTTGCAGCAATATCAATACCATAATGAGGCCATTTAGGTTTGCCATTTAATATTCTCTGACTTCCGTAAACCCCACTAATTATTCCCTCAACTGGCATAATAAATTGATCTTTAAAAAATGTTAAATTTGAATTAATGGCTCTTGCTTTACCAATTTTATTATTTTCAGATTTTATTCTTATATAAACTGACTCTGGAGGAGTTACTTTGTTTTCTGGCAAACCATCTATTCTTTGAATGTTATATTTTCTCTTAAAAACTTTCTTAATTATTTTTTCTTTTTTTCCGTTAGTAATTTTTGTGATTAAAACATCATTTTTTCTATCTCTATCTAACCCAAAAACAAAAAAACCATTCTTTGAAACTTTAACTTCTTTTTTTTCTATTATAATTTTAGAACCAGGTTCTGTTTTTCCAGTTATGAAATGACCTTGGATAAATTTACCATTAAATTCAATTGAATATGAAGGATATGTATAGAATAAGAATATAAAGAGTAATATTTTTTTCATTTATTTAGCTGTCCACCCTCCATCTATAATTAACGAAGTTCCAGTTATCATTGATGCAGAATCTGAAGCTAAAAAAGTAATAGCAGTTGCAACATCACTTTCGGTTGCAATTCTCCCCAATGGGATATTTGATAATGCATATTTTTTGAAAGATTTATTCGCTAAATATTTTTTTGCTCTAGGAGTTGCCACAAAAGTAGGGCAGACACTATTCACTCTAATATTTGATGAAGCTAAGTCAATAGACATACCTTTAGTTAAACCCTCTAAACCAAATTTAGTCATACTATAAACTGTTCTGTTAGGTCCTCCAACTAATCCAAACATAGATGATGTATGTATAATACTTCCACCAATTTTTTTTCTATTTCTCATTTTAAGCATTTTATCTGTACAGAGTTTAGCCATATTAAATGCTGATTTAGTATTCACATTTAATAATGTTTCTAATGATGATTTTTTTACATTCAAGAAAGGTTCTGGAAGATTAGTTCCTGCATTATTGACTAAAATATCAACTCTATTCAATCCATAGATAATTTTTTTGATTTTTTCATAATCATTAACATCACACGAAAATATTTTAATTCTTGTTTTTAATTTTTTTTTTAAAGTATTTAATTCTCTTTGATTTCTTCCGATTGTTATAACATTTGCACCAACTTGATGTAATGCAATCGCTGTTGCTCTTCCAATTCCTTTTGTGGCACCAGTTACGACAGCTACTTTGTTTTTGAGATTGATATCTTTAAGAAATTTTCCCATTATTGTGCAGTCCAACCTCCATCAACCATTAAAGAAGTGCCTGTAATTGAATTAGAACTGTCTGCCGCCAAAAAGGCCACAGCAGTCGATACATCATTTTCTTGAGCCACCCTTCCAAGAGGAATATTTTTAATCATCTGCTCTTTAAATTTTTTGTCTTTAAAGAATGCTTTAACCATTGGTGTTTCCACAAAAGTAGGGCAAACACTATTTACTCTGATGTTATATTTTCCAAGTTCTAAAGCCATTCCTCTAGTTAACCCCTCTAGACCAAATTTAGTCATGTTATATACACTTCTAATTGGCGCTCCAACTCTACCAAGTTGGGATGACATATTGATTATTGATCCACCAACTTTTTTTCTGTTCTTTAATTGAACCATTTTTTTTGAACAAAGTTGAGCAACGTTAAATGCAGCTTTCATATTTAGTTCGACTAAATATTCCATATTTTCTTTTTTAATTTTAGTGAAATGCTCTGGTCTATTATTTCCAGCATTGTTAACTAAAATATCCAATTTATTTATTTTATTTAAAATATTTCTAAATTTATCTAAATCAGTTACATCACACTCAAATTTTAAGCATGATCCTTTAGTTTTTTTTATTTCCTTTTCAACTTTAATTAAATCTGAAAGAGTTCTACTGATTATTACTACTTTTGCTCCAGCTTCTGCTAATGCAATTGCACATGCTTTACCAATACCTTTTCCAGCACCGGTAACCATTGCTGTTTTGCCTTTGAGATCTATTTTTTTAAACATTAAAAATTATTCTAATATCTGTATAGATTAGTTGAACCGCAACAATTAAAATTGCAAATAAACCAACCCATGCAATCCATTTATATTTTTTAATCCAACCAGATATTAAATTTGCAGCTGTTGCCATTAAAACTATCGACAAAGCTAAACCAAAAATAAGTAAACCATAATGATCACCTGCAGCACCAGCTACACCTAAAACATTGTCTAAACTCATTGTAAAATCTGCTAGTAAAACAGTCCAAATAGCTTTTAAAAAACTTGAGTTATCTACCTTAATATCTTCTTCTTGTTCTGCGCCTTTGATTACATCAACATAAAGTTTGTAGACTATATAAAGTAAAAGTAATCCTCCAATTAATCTTAATCCTGTTATTTGCAGCAAGTAAGCAGTTAAAAGAGTTAAGATAATTCTTAATATTACAGCACCACCTATACCCCAAAAAATTACTTTCTTTCTTTGATCTGGTGGAAATTTAGATGCAACCATTCCAATAATAATTGCGTTATCTCCAGCTAATACTAAATCAATAAAGATAATTTGACTTAAAATTGCAAGTTGTTCTGGTGAAAAAAGTTCAGCTAACATTATTTTCCTAATATCATATCAGCACCTTTTTCTGCAATCATTATAGTTGGTGCATTTGTATTTCCAGATGTAATATTTGGCATTATAGATGCATCTATTACTCTCAAATTTTCAACCCCATGAACTTTAAGTTGATCATTAACAACAGAGTTTTCATCATTTCCCATTTTACATGTACCAACTGGGTGGAAAATAGTTTGAGCAAAATGACTTGATGCTTTCACAAGCTCTTCATCATCTTTTAAATGTATTCCTGGTCTATGTTCTTCTGGCTCGTATTGTTTAAACTCTTCAGTTTCCATTACAATTTTTCTCGCTAACCTTAATCCATCTGCTGCAACTTTTCTGTCATCATCAGTAGATAAGTAATTCATTTTTATTTTCGGATATTCTCTACTGTCTTTATTTGTAATATTTATCTCACCTCTACTTGTAGGTCTAATATTTGCAACTGTTGGAGTAAAAGCGTCAAAATCATGAAGATCTGAAGCGCCAAGTTTATCAAGACTAATTGGTTGAACATGAAACTGTAAATTCGGAGTTGCTCTTGAACTATCACTTTTTGCAAAGGCGCAAAGTTGACTTGCACCCATTGTCATCGGACCTTTTCTTAAAAAAACATATTCCATTCCGATCATCAATTTACCAAAAATGCTATTAATTTTTTTATTTAGTGTTTTAATATTTTTAACTCTATAAACTGGCCTAAACATTAAATGATCTTGAAGATTTTTACCTACACCTACTAAATCATTGATAACATCAATACCAAACTGTTTTAATTTTGATGCCTCACCAATTCCAGAAACTTGTAATAATTGAGTTGAGCCAATAGATCCAGCGCTTAGGATTATTTCTTTATTAGATTTTACAGTGAATGATTTATCTTTTTTCCAATATGAAACACCTGTAGCTTTTTTTCCCTCAAAATTTATTTTTTCTACATGACAATTAGTTTCAATTTTTAAATTTTTTCTATGTTTAACTGGATTTAAGTACCCAACAGCCGTACTACATCTTAATCCATTTTTTTCAGTAACCTGAAAGTACCCACAACCAAAATTGTCTCCAGTATTAAAATCTTTAACACTTGGTATACCAGCTTCTTTAGCTGCATTTCTGAATACATCTAAGATAGGAAGTTTAACTCTAATATCTGACACTGATAAAGGCCCACCAACACCATGAAATTCATTTTCTCCACGCTCTTGATTTTCTGCCTTAATAAAATATGGCAGTACATCATTCCAACCCCAGCCAGTGTTTCCTAATTGTCTCCAAACATTATAGTCTTCTTCTTGACCCCTAATATAAAGTAAACCATTTATTGATGAACTACCTCCCAATGTTTTACCTCTAGGATAGGGAATAGATACACCTTCCATTGTTTCATCAGGTTCTGTTTTGTAACACCAATCTGTTTTGGGATTGTGCATTGTTTTATAATAGCCGACAGGAATATGGATCCATGGGTATGTATCTTTTCCACCAGCTTCAATTAATAAAACTTTGTTATTTGGGTTTTCAGACAATCTATTAGCAAGAACACATCCTGCTGATCCTGCTCCAAGAATGACATAATCAAAAGTGTCCATTGATGAACACTTATAGTGATAAATAACTAAATTTCTACATTAGAATCTTTTTAATCTTTAGTTTGTGCTAATTTGACACTTGTAGTCTTAATGTATTTTTGAAAGGTTAATGACTTTATATATATAAAAACTTAAAAGGGAAAAATAAATATGAAAAAAATCATATCATTAGTTGTAGGAACTCTTCTTTTAACTGTTATGACAGTTACAGGAGCGAATTCTGCACAAACTCTTAAGTGCCAAACTGTAATTAGTGCAAAAGCTGATGAAGTAAAAATGTTAAAAGATTTTACTGACACAGTAACTGAACTAACTCAAGGTTCACTTAAGTTTGAAATTATGCCAGCAGGAGCAGTTGTTGGTGTGAAAGAAACTCTAGACGCTGTTGATAAAGGTTTGATCGATTGTGGTTTCGCATGGACTCACTATTGGTCAGGTGATCACCCAGCTGCAATGTTATTTGGTTCGCCAGTAGCAGGTGCAGGTGTTGGTATTGACAACATCGCGTTCTTATCTTGGTTCCAATATGGTGGTGGTAAAGAACTTTACGACCAATTATGGAGCGAGATGGGAAGAGACATCAAAGGTTTCATGTTACAACCAGTTGGTCCAGAAGCTTTAGGTTGGTTCAAAGAGCCGATTAATAGTATGGCTGACTTTAGAAAATATAAGTTCAGAACTCCTCCAGGAATTCCTGGTCAAACTTATAAAGATATCGGTGTAGCATCTGTTGCAATGGGTGGTGGAGATATTCTACCAGCTCTTGAAGCAGGAACAATCGATGCAGCTGAATGGTGCTGTCCAAAGCCTGACATGGTTTTCGGTTTACACAAAGTTCTAAAAAATTACTACTTACAAGGTCTTCACCAAGTAGTAGTAAATGCTGACTTCTATTTAAATGGTAGCAAATATAAGAAAATGTCTGCTATTGAGAAGAAAGCTTTAGAAGTTGCTGCAAACGCTTCTTTATCAAAATCAATGAGTTACAGAATATATGAAAATGGAAAAGCTCTTGCTGAGTTAACAACTAAGCATGGTGTAATTTTACAAGACACTCCAGCTGACTATTTCCCAGCATATATGGCTGCTGCTAAGAAAAGTTTAGAAACAAATGCTGCTAAGAATCCTTTCTTCAAAAAAGTATGGGACTCTCAAAAAGCATTTGCTGATATAGCAGTACCTTTCTGGTCTGGATCTCAAATGTCTAATGCGAAGCTAGGAATGGCTCACGCTGCTACTCTTAAGTAGTATTTAGATAATAATAATTAATAACTGGAGCGGGTTTAAAATCCGCTCTGGTTTTTTTTATAGAATTCTTATGGCTGAGGAACCAAATAAATTAGATATAACTGATGAAATGATCGCTGAAAGGCGAGGTGGTTCTGGAAAAATGCCAAGCGATATGCCAGGTTGGATGGCATCAACAATCGTAAATATTGATAAAATAAATAAGATTATTGGAAACATAGTTTGCTGGATAACAATTCCATTAATTTTTGCAATGGTTTATGAAGTTCTAGCAAGAAAACTTTTTAACGCTCCAACTATGTGGGCTTATGACATGAGTAGATTTATGTATGGAGCTTTATTTATGTTAGGCGCAGGATATGCTCTTTCAAAAGGAGTTCATATCAGAGCTGATTTTTTATACAGAAATTTTAAAACAAAAACACAAGGTCTAATAGACTTTTGGTTATATTTATTGTTTTACTTTCCAGGATTGATTGTCTTTCTTTATATGACAACAGGCTTCGTTCAAGAGTCTATTACGAGGAGTGAAAGAGGAATGGATACAGCTTGGATGCCATTAATGTGGCCGATAAAAGCTTGTCTATGGATAGGAATATTATTTTTATTAGTTCAAGGTGTATCAGAAATTTTAAAAAGTTATTGGGCTTCCACAAAAGGTAAATGGCCAGGAGATGAAGAATAGATGTTAGCAGAGTTTGTAGACCCAGCCATACTTGGTTTTATATTAATTGGCGTAATGTTATTCTCTATATTTGTAGGATTTCCAATTTCATTTACTCTCATATTTTTAGGATTTGTGTTTGGTTATCTAGGTTTTGGAAAATTAGTATTTTATTTAATGACCTTACAGTTTTCTATGGTCATGACAGAACAAACCTTGGCCGCCGTCCCGCTCTTTGTCTTTATGGGTATTATGATGGAGCAATGTGGATTGATGGAGAGATTGTTTTCAGCATTTCAATTGATTTTAGCTAAAGTAAGAGGATCTCTTTATTACGCTGTTTTATTTGTATCTGTAATTTTTGCAGCTGCTACAGGAATAGTAGGGGCATCTGTAACTATTCTTGGAATTATGGCTGCTAAATCCATGAATAGATCTGGCTATGATGTTAGACTTGCTGCAGGTACTATTACAGCGGGTGGAACTTTAGGAATTTTAATTCCACCAAGTATTATGCTTGTAGTAATGGGGCCAATAATGGAAATCCCGGTTACTGATTTGTTTGCAGCTGCAATTTTACCAGGAGTATTACTTGCTGTACTTTA
The DNA here is from genome assembly GCF_052049935.1 of Candidatus Pelagibacter sp. Taxonomy (GTDB): domain Bacteria; phylum Pseudomonadota; class Alphaproteobacteria; order Pelagibacterales; family Pelagibacteraceae; genus Pelagibacter. The sequence goes on from NZ_JBNGZA010000004.1 coordinate 75,840, forward strand.
TGCAGGTTACACTACAGTTAGATGTATTATTAATCCCAAATTAGGTCCCGTGTTACCACCAGAGCTTAGAGCAACTAGTATGAAACACGTTTGGATAGAATTTTTCTTAGGGCTTGTTCCACCAGCCGCATTAGTTTTTGCTGCACTTGGTAGTATTTTATTTGGTTTTGCTACACCAACAGAAGCAGCAGGTTGTGGTGCAATGGGATCATTATTATTGGCAATAGCATATAGAAAATTAACATTAAAAAAACTTCAAGACTCGCTAGTAAAGACTTTAGAAATTTCAGCTTTAATCATGGTTTTAGTCGCAGCTTCAAACTTTTTTGGTGCAGTTTTTTCTAGATTAGGAACTCCGATGTTGCTTACTGACTTTTTATTAAGTCTTGAAATGAATAAATATTTAATTTTAGCAATAGTTATGGTTGTAATCTTTTTATTAGGATGGCCATTAGAATGGGTTCCAATTGTTATGATTATAGTTCCAATTATTTTACCTCTGATTGAAGCTTTAGGTTTCAACCTTACGTGGTTTGCTATATTAGTCGCCGTCAATTTACAAACCGCCTGGCTCTCACCTCCAGTCGCTTTGTCTGCTTATTTCTTAAAAGGAGTAGTCCCAGAATGGGATTTAAAAGATATTTATTATGGAATGATGCAATTTATGGTAATTCAAGTAATTGGATTAATTTTAATTATAATATTTCCAAAAATTGTTCTTTGGCTTCCAAGTGTCCTTTACGCATCATAAATTTTAGATTAAAAAATAGTTGTGGCGAATTCAGATAAAAATGAACTTATTAATTGGGAGCTTGTAGCAACAAATCCAAGTGATAAATCTTGGAATTGGAAGGATCTTTTTTACTATTGGGGTGTAAATATTCAAAGTGTAATAGGTTTCTCATTAATTGCATCTCTCTATTTAATATACCAACTAAATACTAGTGTTGTTTTCTTAGGATCTATACTTGGCTCAATATTAGTTTGGTTTTTTTGTAATTTAATAGGCAAACCTTCTCAAATACATGGAATTCCTTTTGTTGTACTTTTGAGAACCTCACTTGGTTTCAGAGGGGCAAAATATTTTGGTGGTTTAAGATTTTTAGTTGGCATTTTTATGTTTGGTATACAAACTTATTTTTTATCTAAAGCTTTTAGCTACTTGATAAGGATATTGTTTTTTTCAATTGATAATGAGTTTTTAAATAAAGATATATTTTTGATTTTTCTTTCTGGTCTTAATATAATTGATTGGTTTTCAATTATTATTACAATTATTTTACAGACATATTTTTTTAAATATGGTGTCGTATATAGTAAAAAAATTATAAAACTTTCAGCTATAACTGTTTATTCTGGCTTAATACTATTTTTCTTAATAGTTTTTTTTAGCGATATAAAACTGACACTTAATGTTTTTTTAGAGAGCTTAAATTTTAGAGGTTTTTTATCAAGTCAAAGTATAATTCCTTTACTAACAGTTGGTGGAACGGTTTTTGCTTACTTTTCAATCGTGATATTGAGTTTTGGTGATTTTTCAAAATATGTAAAAAATGAAAAAGAATTGAGTAGAGGAAACTTATCAATTTTAATTAATTTGGTTATATTTTCTTTCTTTGCTGTTTTTATAACTATTGGATCAGATATTTTTCTTAAAGATGATGCAAATAGCATCGTTAAGATACTTACTAATCCAACAGATATTATTGGTAAATTTAATAACATTCAATTAACGGTAATAGCTTTATTGTTTATAATATTTGCCTCAGCATCTACAAATCTAGTTGCAAATTTTATACCTTGCCAATTTACATTAATCAATTTTTTACCAAAAAAATTGAATTTACAAAGTTCTAGTTATGTGATTTCAATTTTAGGTTTATTAATTGGCATATTATGGTTACCTCTTTTTAGTCAAATAGGAATTTTAGCTTTTGTTGATACGTTTGGATCTTTTTTTGGTCCATTGTTTGGTTTAATGATCACTGATTATTATCTTGTTAAAAATAAAGAAATTGTAAGCAAGGATATTTATTCAATAGAAAAAAATTCTACTTATTATTTCTCTAACGGTTGGCATCTTAAAGCAATTTATTGTTTAATTTTAGGTTTTGTATTTGCTGCATCAACTATTTGGAATTATAACTTGATGTATCTTCAATCTTTTTCATGGATAATTGGTGCATTTATAACTTCTTTAACCTATTATCTATTAGCGAAAAAATAATATGAAAGCATTAGTTTACACAGGAACTCAAGAACTAGTTTACCGTGAAGAACAAAATCCAATTGAAGTTGATGGGGAAAGTATTTTAAAAGTGCATGCCTCAGGTATTTGTGGATCTGATATGCATGCTTATCATGGTCATGACGAAAGAAGAATTCCACCATTAATACTTGGTCATGAAGTAAGTGGTGAAGTTCAAAATGGAAAATTCAAAGGCAAAGATGTTGTATTAAATCCTTTAATTACATGTGGGAAATGTGAGTATTGCAAATCAGGAAGAGAACATTTGTGCCCAGAGAGAATGATTTTGGGTATGAGCAAACCTATAGAAAGACAAGGGGTGTTTGCTGAATATGTTTCAACACCTGATAAAAATATCTATGAAATTCCCGATGGTTTAGATAAAAATGATGCACCTATTGCAGAACCTACAGCTGTTTCATTACATGCTGTTTTGATTGGTGAACAATCATTAAAAAAACCATTATCTGAGTGCCGTACTTTAATTCAAGGCGGGGGTGCTATTGGATTACTTTGTGGATTGATACTCTCAAAAATTAAAGGTAACAAAAATATTACTTTATCTGATCCTAATAAGCTTAGATTAGATGAGTGTTCAAAGTATTTAGATGCAAACTTTGTTGCTCCTAACCATAAAGAAATTCAAAGCAATAGCTTCGATATCGTATTTGATACAGTAGGCTTAGAAATATCAAGACAACAAGCAATTGAAGTGGTGAAGCCAGGCGGCTCAATTATTCATATAGGGCTTACTCAACCAGCTGGTACTTTTAACTTTAGAAAAATGACACTCCAAGAAGTAACTGTTATTGGTACTTATTGTTATACAAACAAAGATTTTGAGCAAACATTATCAATTTTATCAAAAAAAGAGATTGGACCATTAAATTGGATTGAATTTAGAGACTTAAAAAATGGTGGAGATGCGTTTAGACAGATCCATGATGGAACATGTATTGCGCCTAAAATTATTCTGTTACCTTAGAAAAATAAGTTTCATTTTTACTATATTTAGCTCTGCTTAATTTGAAATCTTTAGATACCACAGGTGCAAAAAGAATTACTGACCAATAAATTAAAAGTATAAAAATTGAGATTGTCTTCACAAGTCATATTTAGAAAAAAATTTTGAAGATTGAATGTTTAAATTATGTCTAAATGTTGAAATTAAATAAATTTTTAATATAAGCATCACATGTTCAAAAAAATATTATTAGTCTTTGGTCTTTTATTTTTATCCTCCCCATCTTATGGAGAGGTTATAAAAGTTTTTGAATTTACTGAGAGTGAACTGTCTAATCTTGAAGAAAAAAAGGTTAGAGGAGCAAAAAACAAGACTATTTTTTCTGTTGGAAATAATGATAATGGAAATTTTCTTAAAGCAGTATCTTCAAATGGTGGATCAGGAATAGGAAAAGAAATTGAGATAGACTTAGAAAAGACCCCATTTTTAAACATAACTTGGAAAGTTGAAAAGGATTTATCAGGAATAGATGAAAAAAGTAAAAAAGGCCATGATTTTGCGGCTAGAATGTTTGTTGTAAAAAAAACTGGTGCTACACCTTTATCTAATAGAGCTATAAATTTTGTATTTTCTAGTAATGAGGATGTAAATAAATTTTGGCCAAGCCCATATTTCAGTAAGTCAATTGACTATGTCCTATCATCAACAAAAGAACATTTAAACGAGTGGGTTAGTGCAAAAGTAAATGTAAAAGAGTTATTTAAACAATTACATGATTTAGATCTTAAAAATTTAGATGGTGTGGCTTTAATGGCTGACACAGATAATTCTAAATTGAACTCAGTCGCTTATTACCAAGATATTTTTTTCTCGGCAGAGTAAACTACATCTTAAATTTTTTTTTTAATATAATTGAAAGGAAAGATAACAATACAGCGATCACAACATCTTCCAAAGGTGTAGCATTTGGATAACCAAAATTCCATGCAATGACCAAAATTAACCAAACTATAAATACATTCATACCTGAGACTATATCTTACTTTGTATAATTTGTTTAATTTTTTGATATAATTAATTATGCACGAAAATTTTTTTCATAAAATAAAAGTTTATTATGAAGATACCGACTCAGGTGGGGTAGTTTATTATGCAAATTATTTAAAATTTTTAGAACGAGCCAGAACCGAAGCATTATTTTCTATAGGTTATAGTAATAAAAAAATTAAGGAAAAATTTAATTCTTTAATAATCGTTAAATCATGCAATATTGATTATAAAAAATCTGCAAATCTTGAAGATGAGTTAAAGATTAGATCTTTTGTCAAATCAATTACAAAAACTTCTTTTTTTATGAACCAGATTATTTCAAGAGATGAGGAAATAATTGTTGAGGCGCAAATACACTTGGTTTTTGTAAATGAAAATGGAAAACCAGTTAAAATTCCAGATGAAATTTATTCACAATTTAAACCATATTTTTGTGACAGCATTAAAACTTAGCAATTTTTTTAGCCTCAACAAATAAATTAGTAATCATTTTTCTTGTGACAACTTTTGTATTTATATTTCTTGGACTTGGGTGATAACAAGCAATAATAATTTTATCATCTGGTAATAAATATTTTTTACCATGTTTAAATTTAAAATTTTCTAATTGATTAAACTTTTTTTTATAAATTTTAGCACAATTATCAAAAGCAACTTTTCCAAGTGTCACAATTACTTTTAATGCTTTAAGACTTTCTATTTCTGAATTGAAATAATTGGAGCAATTTGTGAGTTCATTGATTTTGGGTTTATCTTCAGGAGGTACACATTTTAAAACATTTGTCACATAAGTATATTTTAATTTTAATCCATCATTTAAATTTTTTGAATAATTTTGATTTGAAATTCTAGCATCATAAAGACACTCAAATAATACATCTCCTGATTTATCTCCTGTAAATGCCCTTCCTGTTCTTGTGCCACCATGAGCAGCAGGGGCTAAACCTATAATCATTAGTTTTGAATTCTCTTTGCCAAAACCTGTAACAGGTTTACCCCAATATTTCTCGTTAATATTTTGAGGTCTTTTTTCTTTAGCAATTTTTTTAATAAATTTATTTAGTCGTGGACATTTTTTACAATTAATTATTGTTTTATTAAGATTTTTAAATTTAATACTCATTAATGAGAATTTTTTATTTTACATTATTAATTATTTTATCTTTTACTAATTCAATAAAAGCAAATGAAAAAGATCAAACTATAAATATTTTACAAAAAGGTGGAAATCTAATTTTTATAAGACATGCTTATGCTCCTGGTGGGGGAGATCCAGAAGATTTTAATATCAACAATTGTGATACGCAAAGAAATCTAAATGATAACGGTAGAAAACAATCAGTAAAAATTGGAAACTTTTTTTTATCTAATGAAATACCGATTGATGAGGTACTTTCCAGTAATTGGTGCAGATGTAAAGATACAGCCAAACTTGCTTTTAAAAATTATAAAACAGTAAATTTTTTAAATTCTTTTTTTAGCTCTAAATTTGCCCATAACCGTGAACCACAAATGAAAGATCTAAAAAGTTATATTAAAAATTGGGATGGAAATAAAAATCTAGTTTTAGTAACCCATTATGTAGTAATAACCGAAGCTTTAGGTTATGCACCTTCTTCAGGAGAAATTGTTGTTTCTGATAAAAAATTTAATAAAGTAGGAAGTATTAAAATAAATTATTAAGATTATGTCTTCAAAACGTGCAATGAAACAAGCGCAAAAACAAGCCTACGCAAAACATAGAAGCAATATTACAAATAGTAGATTTAATTCAAAGAAATCAAAATTTTCCAAAAATAAAAAAAAGAATTAGCTTTCTTTTTTATATCTCTCTAAATTTTTACAAGAAGATATTTTTGTAATACCTTCTTCATTATTAATTACAGTTTTTATGAATATATCTTTGCTATCTTTTTTAAATAACAATTGTGTAAAAAATTGAGGATAACCCATTCTATCAGTTAATATATTTTCTCCTTCAATATATATAAAGCTCTCTATAGTATTTTTCTTCTTTGTGCTTAAATCGGTTATTCTATATCTTTGATAAGTTTTTTCGTTAAATACATAATTTCTTGTCATAGTGAGTTTCTCTAAATCAAGAATATATTCATTTTTTAAAAAACCATCTTTGAAGTTATCACATGAACTTAATTCAATAATTTCAGAATTTGCTATACTCACTTTAGATATAAAAAGTGTGATAAAAGATAAGTAGATGAAAAACTTATTGTCTCTCATCTTTTTCAACTAAGAACAAACCAACTAATAGAAAAGCAGTCCATATAATACCTATTAAAGCCTTTGGACTTGTATTTGCGCTCCATAAATCTAGCACTAATGCACCAAATACTAATCCTGCTATATAAACAATTATTAAGATTGTAGATTTATTCATTTAGTAATTTTTTTTTAAATAAAGATATACCATTTTGAATTTTGTATTCATATGATTCATTGAAACTTTCAAGTTGCCATCCTGTTAATCTTGATCTTATTTCTTTAATATTATTGTCTTTCCAATCGTCTGTCGTATCTTCTGCTTTCCAAATTTTTTTTTCATCATTGCTTCTACCACATCCATAACAATAACCTGTTTTCGGGTCAGTTCGACATATACTTATGCATGGTGAGATAATCATAATTAATAAATATAGTTGGTATTTATATAAAAAAAATAACGTTTTTCATTAGAATTGTCATTGGACAAATAGTTTCAATAATATATAAACCCACTAAATTTGTGGGGCGATGGCGGAATTGGTAGACGCGTTGGTCTTAGGAACCAATATGGCAACATGTGAAGGTTCGAGTCCTTTTCGCCCTACCACTTAAAATTATGAAAGTTACTGTAGAAAATAAAAAAGGTCTTAATAAAGATATCAAGGTATTCGTCGATAAAAAGACAATGGATGGATATATGGATGAAAAGTATGAAGAAATTAAAGGTACAGTAAATTTAAAAGGATTTAGACCAGGTAAAGTTCCAAAAGAAATTTTAAAAAGACAATTTGGTAAAGCAATATTTGGTGAAGTTTTAGACAAAGTTTTAAAAGATACATCAACAAAAGCTTTAGAAGAAAATAAAATTAAACCAGCTGGCCAACCAAAATTAGACTTAAAAACTTACGGTGAAGACAAAGAGCTTGAATATATAATTTCTGTAACAGAACTTCCAAAGGTAGAAGTGAAGAATATAGAGAATATTAAATTTGATGAATACAGTGTTAAAATTGATGAAAAAGAAAGTGACACTAGAATTAAAGAGATAGCTAAAAATCAACCAAATTTTAAAGATGTAGATAAAGATGTTAAATCAAAAGATGGTGATCTTGTTGTCTTTGATTATAAAGCAACAGTTGACGGAAAAGAATTTAAAGGTAGTGAGGGTAAAAATACACAATTAACTCTCGGTAAAGATTTATTTTTAAAAGGATTTGATAAACAGTTAACTGGAGTTAAGAAGGATGATGAAAAAATAGTTGAAGCTGTTTTGCCTGAAAATTTTCCAGAAAAAGATTTAATTAATAAAACAGCAAAATTTGTATGTAAAATTACTGCAGTTAAAAAACCTGAACCAGTAGAAATTAATGATGAATTTGCAAAAAATTTAGGAGCTAAAGATTTAGCAGATTTGAAAACATTAATTACAAAACAAATTAATGATGAATACAAAAATTCTTTAGAAAGATTATCAAAGAATCAAATTTTAAAAGAAATTGAAAAATTTAAAGTTGATGAAATTCCTGAAAATTTAATTGAAGAGGAAGTAAAGATTTTATCACAAGGAATGTCAGAAGAAGATGCAAAAAAAAGTAGAAAGAATTTTGAAGATATTGCAAAAAAAAGAATTAAGGTTGGATTAATCTTAAATGAGTTCGGTGAGCAAAATCAAGTAAAAGTTACAGAACAAGAGTTGCAAGCTGAAGTTCAAAAACAAGTAAGAATGATGCCTGGTCAAGAAAAAATGGTTATGGATTTTTATCAAAAAAATCCATCTGCAATTTCAAGTTTAAGAGGAACTGTTTACGAAGAAAAAATTATTTCGCTTATAAAAGAAAAAGCTAAAACTAATAAAAAAGAAGTAAGTAAAGATGAAGCTGAAAAAATATTAAAAGAAAGTCAAAAAATTGAAACATCTTCTTCAGCAAAAGAAGAAAAACCAAAAACATCATCAGAGAAAAAAGCCCCAGCTAAGAAAGCACCTACTAAGAAAGCTCCAGCAAAAACAACTAAAGCGAAGCCAAAAACAAAAAAAGTTAGCAAAAAGTAAGCACAAGTTGTATAAGTAAAGAGAATCAACTTATGACAACAAATTTATCTGAATATATGAATACATTAGTTCCAATGGTAGTGGAACAATCTAGCAAAGGTGAGCGTGCTTATGATATTTATTCAAGACTTCTTAAGGAAAGAATTATTTTTTTAACTGGTCAAATTAATGACAACGTAGCATCATTAGTTACTGCTCAATTATTATTTTTAGAAGCGGAAGATCCAAAGAAAGAGATTTATCTTTATATTAATAGCCCTGGTGGTTTAGTTACTGCTGGTTTGGGAATTTACGATACTATGCAATATATTAAACCCGAAATTTCTACATTATGCATTGGTCAAGCTGCTTCAATGGGATCTTTTTTGTTATCAGCGGGCAGCAAAGGTAAAAGATTTTCACTTCCTAATTCGAGAGTTATGGTTCATCAACCTTCGGCAGGTTTTCAAGGCCAAGCAACAGACATAGAAATTCATGCCAACGAAGTTTTATCTCTCAAGAAAAGATTAAATGAAATTTATTCAAAACATACTGGTAAATCAGTAGAGGAAATTAAATCTGCTTTAGAAAGAGATAACTTTATGACCGCAGATGCGGCAAAACAATTTGGTTTAATAGACGAAGTTGTTGAAAAAAGATCTTAATACACAATATATTGAATCAACTATCAATAGAACTTGATCTAAGAGAGTCATTTATAATAAAGTATAACTATTGATTCGTTAAAAAAAATTTATGAACACAAATAATAAAAATATTCTTTACTGTTCTTTTTGTGGCAAGAGCCAACATGAGGTAAGAAAATTAATTGCTGGCCCAACAGTTTTCATTTGTGATGAATGTGTTGAGTTATGTATGGATATTATTAAAGAAGAAAGTAAAGATACATTTGTAAAACATCAAGATGGCTTACCTTCACCTAAAGAGATTTGTACGGTTTTAGATGATTATGTAATTGGCCAAGCACATGCTAAAAAAGTTTTATCTGTAGCTGTGCACAATCATTATAAAAGATTAAACTATGAGAGCAAAACGAGTAAAAATGTTGAGCTTTCAAAATCAAATATATTGTTAGTTGGTCCGACTGGATGTGGAAAAACATTACTTGCACAAACTTTAGCAAGAATTTTAGATGTTCCTTTCACAATGGCAGATGCAACAACTTTAACTGAAGCAGGATATGTTGGTGAAGATGTAGAAAATATTATTCTAAAATTACTACAAGCAGCGGATTATAATGTAGAAAAAGCTCAAAGAGGAATAGTTTATATTGATGAAGTAGATAAGATAAGTAGAAAATCTGAAAACCCTTCAATTACAAGAGATGTATCAGGTGAGGGAGTTCAGCAAGCATTATTAAAAATTATGGAAGGAACTGTTGCAAGCGTTCCTCCTCAAGGTGGAAGAAAACATCCTCAACAAGAATTTTTACAAGTAGATACAACAAATATATTATTTATTTGTGGTGGTGCATTTGCAGGTTTAGATAAAATTATTTCACAAAGAGACAAAGGTACTTCAATTGGATTTGGTGCGGATGTAAAAAATACTCAAGATAAGAAAACTGGTGAGTGGATGAAAACCTTGGAACCAGAAGATTTGCTTAAGTATGGTTTGATACCCGAGTTTATTGGAAGACTGCCTATGATTGCAACTTTAGAAGATTTAGATGAAAAATCTTTAATCAAAATTTTACAAGAACCAAAAAACTCACTTACAAAACAATATCAAGAATTGTTTAAATTAGATGGTGCAAAACTAATATTCAAAGACAATGCACTTAAGGAAATAGCTCTGAAAGCTATAAGAAAAAAAACAGGGGCAAGAGGCTTACGCTCGATTTTGGAAAATATTTTATTAAAAACTATGTATGATCTTCCAAGTATGGATAATGTTGAGGAAGTAATAGTTGATTCTGGTGCAGCTAAAGGACAATCTCAGCCTATAATCGTACATGCCAAAGGTGATTCAAAGTCAAAATCTGGCAAAACTTCAGCTGCTTAGTCTTAATAACTAATAAAAACCTATTGCAAATTTAAATTTAATCTCCATATTTAAGCCATGGAAGTAAAGCATTCGTTACCATTATTACCTTTAAGGGACATCGTTGTGTTTCCAAGTATGGTTATTCCATTATTTGTTGGAAGAGATAAATCTATCTCAGCACTTAATGAGGTGATGAAAAAAGAAAAAAAAATTATTTTAGTTACACAAAAAAATTCAGAAATAGATGATCCTAAAAAAACTGATATCTTTATGTACGGTTGTGAAGGAAACATTCTTCAATTACTTAAACTTCCTGATGGCACAGTCAAAGTTCTAGTTGAAGGAATTAAAAGAGTAAAGATTTTAGATTTTAAAGATAATGAAAAATTTATCACTTGTGATTACTCTCACTTTAATGATGAGAATGAAAAAAATGAAGATTTATATCCTTTAGCTGTTACAGCAGTAAGAAGATTAGAAAAACTTACATCTATAAATAAAAAAATTTCTAACGAAACAATAAATACTATTAAACAATTAAAAGACCCATCGCAAATTGCTGATAATATTGCGTCTCATTTAACAGCTACAATTTCAGAGAAACAACAGATTTTTGAAACAGCAGATATTAAGAAGAGATTAAACGCAATCATTAAGATTATGGAAAATGAAACAAGTATTATTGGAGTTGAAAAAAGAATTAGAGGAAGAGTTAAAACTCAAATGGAGAAAACTCAAAGAGAATACTATTTAAATGAACAATTGAAAGCCATTCAAAAGGAACTTGGTGAGATTGAAGATGGAAAGGATGAGAGTACAAGTTTAAATAAAGCTATTCTAAAGGCGAAAATGCCTAAAGAAGTTGAAAAGAAATGTCTTCAAGAACTTAAGAAATTAAAGAATATGAGTCCTATGTCAGCTGAAGCAACAGTTGTTAGAAACTATTTAGATTGGATGACTGAATTACCATGGCATAAAAAAAGTGAAGTAGATATAGATTTGGCTAAAGCGTTAGATATTTTAGATAAAGACCATTATGGTTTGGAAAAAATTAAAGAGAGAATAGTTGAGTTTCTTGCTGTTCAAAAAAGAATGGAAAAAATAAAAGGACCGATTTTATGTCTAGTTGGTCCTCCAGGTGTTGGTAAAACTTCTTTAGGAAAATCTATAGCTAAAGCAACTAATAGAGAATTTGTAAGAATATCTGTTGGCGGTATGAGAGATGAAGCAGAAATTAGAGGTCATAGAAGAACTTACATTGGTTCATTACCAGGAAAAATTATTCAGATGATGAAAAAAGCTGGTACGAAAAATCCTTTAATCTTATTGGATGAGATAGATAAAATTGGAAACGACTATAGAGGTGATCCTTCTTCAGCATTGCTTGAGGCATTAGACCCAGAACAGAACGTTACTTTCAATGATCATTATTTGGAAGTTGATTATGATTTATCAGATGTCATGTTTGTAACTACTGCAAATACATTAAATATTCTTCCTCCATTATTAGATAGAATGGAAGTGATTAGATTAGCTGGATACACAGAAGATGAAAAAATCAGTATTGCTAACAAATATCTTCTTCCTAAACAAATTAAAGACAATGGTGTTAAAGAGAACGAAATGAAATTAGAAGATGACTTAATAAAAGAAGTCATTAGAGGATACACTAAAGAGTCAGGTGTTAGAAATTTAGAAAGAGAAATATCAAAGTTAGCAAGAAAAGTTGTTAAGAAAGTTGTAGCTGGTGAAGAAAAAGAAGTGACAATAAGTAATAAGAATCTTTCAGATTTTCTTGGTGTTGCTAAATATAAATTTGGTGAATTAGAATCGCAAGATAAAGTAGGAATTGTTACGGGACTTGCTTGGACAGAATATGGTGGTGAAATATTAAAGATTGAAACAGTAACCATGCCTGGCAAAGGTAGAATGCAAATTACTGGTAAGCTTGGTGATGTAATGCAAGAGTCAGTTAAAGCTTCAAAATCATTTGTAAGATCAAAGTGTCTGCAGTATGGAATTATTCCACCTATATTTGAGAAGAAAGATTTCCATATCCATGTACCTGAGGGAGCAACTCCAAAAGATGGTCCCTCAGCTGGTATTGGAATGGTAACTTCAATTGTCTCGTCAATTACAAACATCCCTGTAAGAAGAGATGTGGCAATGACTGGTGAAGTAACATTAACAGGACAAGTATTAGCAATTGGAGGGTTAAAAGAAAAATTATTAGCAGCTCATAGAGCTGGTATTAAAGAAGTATTAATTCCTAAAGAAAATGAAAAAGATTTAGTAGACATGCCTAAAAAAATAATTGATGAAATCAAGATTACTCCAGTTGAATATGCTGATGAGGTTTTAAAGATTGCTTTAACAAAAGAACTGAAAAAAACTGAGTGGGTAGAAGTAGATTTATCTAAAAAAGATGATAAATCACAAGCAAGTATTCAATAATAATTAATTTACATTTTCTAATCGTTGATGTATTAGTAGCTGGTTTTTGGGCGGTTAGCTCAGTTGGTAGAGCATCTCGTTTACACCGAGGGGGTCAAAGGTTCGAGTCCTTTACTGCCCACCAAAAACCTAAAAGTGGGGGTGTAGCTCAGTTGGTTAGAGCGATCGCCTGTCACGCGATAGGTCGAGGGTTCGAGTCCCTTCACTCCCGCCACTTTATTCCTATAAAAGCACACAAAATAACATCAAATTGTTATTCACTATAACTAATAATGTGACCTATCTACACTTCATCAAGTAAAAAAAAATGATATATAGATTTCAATGTTATCCGAATTTTTAAAAGATTATTTACCAATAATATTATTTTTAATAATTGCGCTTGGCTTAAGTTGTGCATTTGTTTTGGTTAATTTTGTGCTTTCACCTAAAAATCCAGATCCAGAAAAACTATCAGCATATGAGTGTGGATTTGAACCATTTGAAGATTCTAGAATGGAATTTGATGTGAGATTTTATCTTGTAGCAATACTCTTTATTATATTTGATTTAGAGATTGCTTTTTTGTTTCCTTGGGCTGTATCACTTGGAAGTATTGGAATTTTAGGTTTTACATCGATGATGATTTTTTTATTTATCCTTACAATTGGTTTCATTTACGAGTGGAAAAAAGGTGCGTTAGACTGGGAATAGAATATGAATAATAAGTTAGATCAAGTACCTGAAGAATTTAAACAATTAGCTGAAGATTTTGGAAAAAATGGTTTTATTACAACATCTTTAGATAACTTAATTAATTGGTCTAGATCAGGATCACTTCACTGGATGACATTTGGTCTTGCATGTTGTGCTGTTGAAATGATGCAAACTGCAATGCCAAGATATGATTTGGAAAGATTTGGAGCTGCTCCAAGAGGATCACCAAGACAATCTGATGTAATGATTGTTGCGGGAACTCTAACAAACAAAATGGCTCCAGCTTTAAGAAAAGTTTATGACCAAATGCCAGAACCAAGGTATGTAATTTCTATGGGAAGCTGTGCGAATGGTGGTGGTTATTATCATTACTCATATTCAGTAGTTAGAGGTTGTGATAGAATTGTTCCAGTAGATGTGTATGTACCCGGATGTCCCCCATCTGCTGAAGCTTTATTGTACGGTGTGATGCAATTGCAAAAAAAAATTAGAAACAAAGGTTCAATAACTAGATAATGTTAAGCTCAATAGATTTAGAAAAAAAAATTAATTCGGAGTTAACTACAAAAATTAATTCAACAATTGTAAAACATAATCAAGTTTATATTGAAATTGATAAAGAAGACCTCCTAGATGTAGTTTTATTTCTGAAAACAAATAAAGATACAAAATTTAAACAATTGATTGACATAACAGCAGTTGATTATCCAGAAAACTCTAAAAGATTTAAAGTTGTTTACTTATTCCTAAGTCATGAATTTAATCAGAGAATAATTTTAAGTTATCTAATAAATGAAAATGAAATTATACCATCTTTGACATCTGTTTTCCCTTCAGCCAATTGGATGGAGAGAGAAATTTTTGATATGTATGGTATTAATTTTAAAGATCATCCTGATTTAAGAAGAATACTTACAGATTATGGTTTTGAAGGACATCCTTTACGAAAAGACTTTCCATTAACGGGTCATACAGAAGTAAGATATAGCGAAGATATGAAAAAAGTTGTTACAGAACCAGTTAAATTAGAACAAAACTTTAGAAATTTTGATTATGAAAGTCCGTGGGAAGGAACAAAATATATAAAAGAAATAACTGAAAAAAATGACAAAAAAAATTAAAAATTTAAATTTAAATTTTGGTCCACAACATCCAGCAGCACATGGTGTTTTGAGATTAATTTTAGAATTAGATGGAGAGGTTGTAGAAAAAGCTGATCCACATATTGGTTTGCTGCATAGGGGAACAGAGAAATTAATTGAAAATAAAACTTACATGCAGGCAGTTCCATATTTTGATCGTCTTGATTATGTAGCTCCCATGAACCAAGAGCACGCATTTGCATTGGCAATTGAGAAAATTTTAGATGTTGAGGTTCCTATTAGAGCTCAGTTTATAAGAGTTATCTTCTGTGAAATTGGCAGGATATTAAGTCATATTTTAAATGTCACAACTCAAGCTTTAGACGTTGGTGCATTAACGCCTTCATTATGGGGATTTGAAGAAAGAGAAACCTTAATGACTTTTTATGAAAGAGCTTCAGGATCAAGATTACATGCAAATTATTTTAGAGCTGGTGGCATTCACCAAGATCTTCCTAATGGTCTTGAAGGAGACATTGCAAAATTTTGTGATACTTTTCCAAAAATAATAAATGATCTAGAAAATTTACTAACTGATAATAGGATTTTTAAACAAAGAAATGTTGATATAGGTGTAGTTACAAAAGAAGATGCGTTAGATCATTCATTTACTGGAGTTATGATTAGAGGCTCTGGTATTCCTTGGGATTTAAGAAAATCTCAACCTTATGACTGTTACGATCAGTTAGAATTCAAAATACCAGTAGGTAAAAATGGAGATTGCTACGACAGATATTTATGCAGAATTGAAGAAATGAAAGAGAGTATATCAATAATAAAACAATGTTTATCAAAAATGGAAAAGGGACCAATTAAATCTTTAGACGGAAAAATAAGTCCTCCATCAAAAAAAGATTTAAAGCAATCTATGGAAGCTTTAATACATCATTTTAAATTATTTACTGAAGGTTACCGAGTACCAAAAGATGAAATTTATACTGCAGTTGAAGCTCCAAAGGGTGAATTTGGAGTTTACTTAATTTCTGACGGGTCGAATAAACCATATAAATGCAAAATAAGAGCGCCAGGTTTTTCTCATCTTCAATCAATGGATTACTTAATTAGAGGGCACATGCTGGCTGATGTTCCTGCAATTCTTGGTTCACTTGATATCGTCTTCGGAGAGGTAGATAGATGACATTAAGAAGAATTTCAAAAGAACAACCTGAAAATTTTGAATTTACAAAAAATAGCCTAGATGAAGCAAACAAAATAATTTCAAAATATCCAAACGGAAAACAACAAAGTGCAGTAATGGCTTTACTATACATAGCTCAAAAACAACATGATAATTGGATCCCTTTATCAGCAATGAAGTATATAGGTAAACTATTGGATATGCCTTATGTAAAAGTTTATGAGGTAGCAACATTTTATACAATGTATAATCTTTCACCTGTGGGTAAACATTTTGTGCAAGTATGTACTACAACACCTTGTATGATTAGAGGTGCTCATAAAATTGTAGAAGCTTGCAAAGAAAAAATTTCAGAAAATGAAAATGAATTAGTTAAAGAAAAAAATTGTTCTTGGATGGAAGTAGAATGTTTAGGAGCTTGTATTAATGCCCCAATGATGCAAATAAATGAAAATTATTATGAAGATTTAGATAAAGAAAAAGCTCTAAAAATTTTAGATGATGTAATAGCAGGTAAAACACCTAAACATGGTTCATTTAGAGGAAGATTAAATTCAGAACCTGAAAATAATAGAAAAACTTTATTGGATGTAAAAAATGCTTAGAGATGAAGATAGAATATTTAAAAATTTATATAATGATAGTGGTGCTGATTATCAATCAGCATTAAAAAGAGGTGATTGGTCGAATACAAAAGAAATTTGTGCTAAAGGAAGAGAATGGATAATAGAAGAAATTAAATCTTCAGAATTAAGAGGAAGAGGTGGAGCAGGATTTCCTACAGGATTAAAATGGTCTTTTGCACCAAAAGAGGTTGGTTCAAGGCCACATTATTTAGTTATTAATGCAGATGAGTCCGAACCTGGTACTTGTAAAGATAGAGATATTTTGAGGTTTGAACCTCATAAATTAATTGAAGGTTGTTTAATAGCATCTTTTGCAGTTAATGCTCACGCTTGTTACGTATATATTAGAGGTGAGTATTATAATGAAGGACAAAAATTACAAAAAGCTATTGATGAAGCATATGAAAATAAAGTTATTGGAAAAAACGCAAGTGGCACTGGATGGGATTTTGATATTTATATCCATTATGGTGCAGGTGCTTACATCTGTGGTGAAGAAACAGCTTTACTAGAAAGTTTAGAAGGTAAAAAAGGTCAACCAAGATTAAAACCTCCATTTCCAGCTTTAATTGGATTATACGGATGTCCAACAATTATTAATAACGTAGAAACGATAGCAGTTGTTCCAACAATTTTAAGAAGAGGTGGGAAATGGTTTGCAAATATTGGAAAATCTAAAAACACTGGTACAAAAATATTTTGTATATCAGGTAATGTGAACAACCCATGTAATGTTGAGGAAGAAATGGGTATTTCACTGAAAGAGTTAATAGAAACGCATGCAGGTGGTGTTATTGGTGGATGGGATAATCTACAAGCTGTAATTCCTGGTGGTTCCTCAATGCCTTTGTTACCAAAAAATATTTGTGACACAATCACAATGGATTTTGACTCATTAATGGCTGAAAAGAGTGGATTAGGTACAGCAGGTATTGTTGTTATCAATAATGATCAAGACATAATTAAGTGTATGGCAAGAATTGCAAGATTTTACAAACATGAAAGTTGTGGTCAATGTACTCCTTGCAGAGAAGGTTCTGGATGGATGTGGAGAATGCTTGAAAGAATGGCTAAAGGAGAAGCGTCTAGAGATGAGGTTGATATGTTAATGGATGTTACAAAGCAAATTGAGGGTCACACTATTTGTGCTTTTGGAGAAGGCTCATCATGGCCAGTGCAAGGATTATTAAGACACTTTAAAAAAGAAGTTGAGAAACGAAATAAGTTTGATCCAATTATTAGTGAGAACAAGGATATACCATATTTAGTTGATCAACATTTATTGGATAAAAAAAATGCCTAAATTAAAAGTTAACGACATTGAAGTTGAAGTAGAAGATGGTTTAACGGTTCTTCAAGCTTGTGAAAAAGCAGGTGTAGAAATTCCAAGATTTTGCTATCACGAAAAACTTTCTATAGCCGGAAATTGCAGAATGTGTTTAGTTGAAATGGAAAAATCTCCCAAACCTATTGCATCATGTGCAATGCCTGCAGCTGAAGGAATGAATATAAAAACTAATACTCCTAAAGTTGAAAAAGCAAGAAAGGGAGTTATGGAATTTTTGTTAGTTAATCATCCCTTAGACTGTCCAGTATGTGATCAAGGTGGTGAATGCGATCTACAAGATCAATCAATGTTTTATGGTGTTGATAAATCTAGATTTAAAGAAAATAAAAGATCAGTACCAGATAAAAATATGGGTCCTTTGATCAAAACTCAGATGACAAGATGTATACATTGCACAAGATGTGTGAGATTTGCAACTGAAATTGCCGGTGTTCCAGAAATTGGAGCGATTGGTAGAGGAGAAGATATGCAAATAACCACATACTTAGAACAATCAATGCAGTCAGAATTATCAGCAAATGTTGTAGACTTATGTCCTGTTGGAGCGCTTACTTCTAAACCTTATGTGTTTGAAGCTAGACCTTGGGAACTAAAAAAAACTGAAACTGTAGATGTGATGGATGCAGTAGGAAGCAATATTAGAGTAGACACTTATGGGTGGGAAGTAAAAAGAGTTTTACCGATAATTAATGAGGATATAAATGAAGAATGGATTTCAGATAAAACAAGATATGCTTGTGACGGTTTATTAAATCAAAGATTAGACAAACCTTACATAAAGAAAAATGTAAAATTTGAGGAGAGTAGTTGGAATGAAGTAAATAAAATAATTGTCGATAAACTAAAAAATACTTCAAAAGAAAAAGTTTGTGGTTTTGTAGGTGATCTAACAAACATGGAAACATCATTTATACTTAAAGAATTTTTTGATAGAGTTTTAGAGACAAAAGCTTACGAAACAAGATCAGAAGATAGATATATAAATAATTCTGATAGAAAAAATTATTTATTTAACTCAACAATTAATGGAATAGAGGATTCAGATTTAATATTTTTAGTTGGAGCAAATCCAAGATTTGAAGCAACAATAGTTAATGCAAGAATTAGAAAAGCATTTCTAAATAATAAAACAAAAATAATATCCTTAAACGATGCTGGAGATTTAACTTATCCTTACACTCAATTAGATGGAAAAACTTCAACAATCAAAAATATTATTGAAGACAATCATGATGTTTCAAAATTAATTAAAGATGCACAAAATCCATTAATTATAATTGGAGAGTCATTATTAAAATCTGATTCTTCTGAATATGTAATGACTTCATTACAAAAATTTTTAACAGATAATAATAAAATCAACGATAATTGGAATTCATTTAATATTTTAACATGTGATGCCTCAACAGTTGGCAACATTGATTTAGATTTAATTAATTTAGAAAAAGGATATTTTAAAAATAATATTTTAGACAATTTAAAAAATAATCAGTACGAAATTGTATTTCTTGTTGGCCAAGATAATTTAAGTTTTAAAAAAACAAATGAATTTGTTATTTATATTGGAAGTCATGGAGATAAAGGTGCGGAGATAGCAGATGTAATTTTACCAGGTTCAGCTTACACAGAACAATCAGGTTATTTTACAAATTTAGAAGGTAGATTGCAAAAAGCATATAAAGCTTCCTATCCACCAAATCAATCAAAGGAAGATTGGGAAATTATAAATAATTTAGCCGAACAAATGAATAATCGTAAACTATTTAACGACAAAGATGAATTAGAAAGCAGCATGCTCAATTATTTAAAACTTAAAAAAGAAAAAAATAAAAATTCTGAAGTTTCAGTAAGTAACTTTGTTGATGAAACAATTAATATAAATGTAAAAGATTATTACTTCTCAAATGTGATTGCTAGATCATCAAAAACTATGGTTGAGTGCAATAATTCTAAAATGGAAATTAAAAAAACAGGGACTGAAGGATAATAAATGGAATATTTTAATGTTTTATTTAATGAAGTTTATAAAATTCTATTTTTATTAGTTCCAGTATTAGTTTCAGTTGCAATGATTGTTTGGCTCGATAGAAGGGTTTGGGCTTTTGTTCAAAAGAGAAGAGGACCAAATGTTGTAGGACCATTTGGCTTGCTTCAATCTTTAGCTGATGCGCTTAAATACATTTTTAAAGAAATTATAATTCCTGCAAGTTCAAATAAAGTTATTTTTATTTTGGCTCCAATTGTAACTATGACATTAGCATTAATTGCTTGGGCCGTTATTCCTTTTAGCGAAACTCAAGTATTAGCAGATATCAATGTTGGTATTCTTTATATCTTTGCAGTTTCTTCATTAGGTGTTTATGGAATAATCATGGGCGGCTGGGCTTCAAATTCAAAATATCCTTTTTTAGGTTCAATTAGATCTGCAGCTCAAATGGTTTCCTATGAAGTTTCTATAGGAGTAATTATCATAAATGTATTACTTTGTGTTGGTTCATTAAATTTGAATGATATTGTCATTGCACAACAAAATATGTGGTTTGTTATCCCATTATTTCCAATGTTTGTGATATTTTTTATTTCAGCACTTGCAGAAACCAATAGACCTCCATTTGATTTACCTGAGGCTGAGGCAGAATTAGTTGCTGGTTATCAAACAGAATATTCAGGAATGATGTATGCAATGTTTTGGTTGGGTGAGTACGCCAACATATTGTTAATGTGTGCATTAGGTTCAATTTTATTTTTAGGTGGTTGGCTTTCTCCTATTGAAATTTACCCATTTAATTTAGTTCCAGGTGCAATTTGGTTAATATTGAAAATTCTATTACTATTCATATTGTTTGCTTTGGTAAAAGCAATAGTTCCCAGATATAGATATGATCAATTAATGAGATTAGGATGGAAAATATTTTTACCATTGTCCTTAATATATGTTGTATTAACAGCTAGTTTTTTATTTTATTTTAACCTTTTACCAACAAATTAATTATGAAGTTATCTAGATTTTTTAAAACAATATTCATGGTAGATTTTATTTCTGGATTATTGATTGCTATAAAAGAATTATTCTCTTCCAAAAAAACTATTAACTATCCATTTGAAAAAGGAAAAATTAGCCCAAGATTTAGAGGCGAGCATGCTTTAAGAAGATATCCCAATGGAGAAGAAAGATGTATTGCTTGTAAATTATGTGAAGCAGTATGTCCTGCTCAAGCAATTACCATTGAGTCTGCTCAAAGAGAAGATGGAAGCAGAAAAACCACAAGATATGACATTGATATGATGAAATGTATTTACTGTGGTTTATGTGAAGAAGCATGCCCTGTTGATGCTATTGTTCAGGGTCCAAATTTTGAATTTTCAACAGAAACTAGAGAGGAACTCTATTACACTAAAGAAAAACTTTTAGAAAATGGAGACAGATGGGAGAATGTTTTAGCTGCAAATATTAAAGCAGATAATCCATATAGATAAAATGCTAGCTCACACGATATTTTTTTATATATTTTCAATAATTGCAGTTGTTTCAGCAATAATGGTGACTGTCTCTAAAAACACAGTTCACTCTGTTTTTTTTTTAATCTTAGATTTTATTAGTATTTCTTGTCTATTTATTATGATTGGTGCCGAATTTTTAGGCATGATAATGCTAATTGTTTATGTAGGAGCTGTAGCCGTTCTTTTTTTATTCGTTGTGATGATGCTTAATGTTGCACAACAGAAAAATCAATGGTTCGCATCCCAAGAAAACTCAGGTCATATACCTATGGGATTAATTATAAGCACAGTTATATTTTTTGAATTAATCATAGTTATTGGTGGATGGAAATATAAACCTGACCTATTAGAAATAAGCAATATTTCAGTTTCTCAAGATGTAAGTAATACTCATTCATTAGGAGCTGTTTTGTATACAGATTATATCCACATATTCCAATTAAGTGGAATGATACTACTTGTTGCAATGATAGGAGCGATTGTTCTTACATTTAGACAAAGATCAGGTATTAAAAAACAAAGTTATTTTAAACAAATATCAAGAGAAAGATCTGAAGGTGTTGATGTTGTTGAAGTAGAATCTAACAAAGGAGTTAAAATAGATGGCTGAGATAGGTCTAGGACATTATTTAACTCTTGGAGCTGTAATTTTTTCAATTGGTGTAATTGGAATTTTTCTTAATAGAAAGAACATTATCGTAATACTAATGAGTATTGAGCTAATTCTATTAGCAGTAAATATTAATTTAGTGTCTTTTTCAATTTTTTTAAATGATATTGCTGGTCAAGTCTTTACACTTTTTATTTTAACAGTTGCTGCTGCAGAGGCTGCAATTGGTTTAGCAATTATTGTTGTTTACTATAGAAACTCTGGAACAATTAGAGTTGAAGAAATTGATAAATTAAAAGGATAATAAAATGGAATTAGCAATAATATTTCTTCCTTTAATTGCATCAATTATTTCAGGATTTTTTGGAAGATTTATAGGCGATAGAAATTCAGAAATTGTAACAAGTTTATTAGTATCAATTTCAGCATTGTTCTCTATTTATATTTTTTATCAAGTAATGGTTGATGGTTTTCAAGAAAATATTGTAATTGCTACATGGATTAACTCTGGGGAATTAAATGTTAATTGGTCAATGAATATAGACCCACTTTCTGCAGTAATGCTAGTTGTTGTAACTTCAGTATCGGCCTTGGTTCATGTTTACTCAATTGGATACATGTCTCATGATCCACATAAACCAAGATTTATGGCTTACTTATCTTTATTTACATTTGCCATGTTGATGCTTGTAACTTCTGATAATTTTATTCAATTGTTTTTTGGTTGGGAAGGAGTTGGTTTATGTTCTTATTTTCTAATTGGTTTTTGGTTTAAAAAAGAGTCTGCCAATGCTGCAGCAATAAAAGCATTTGTTGTTAATAGAGTAGGTGATTTTGGTTTTGCCTTAGGAATATTTTTAGTTTTCTATTTATTTGGAACTGTAAATTATTCAGAAGTCTTTGAACAAATTCCCACAATTACAGAAAATAATTTAAACTTCTTAGGATTTGATATCAATGCAATCGATTTAATTTGTTTACTTTTATTTATAGGTGCGATGGGTAAGTCTGCACAAATATTATTACATACTTGGTTACCAGATGCAATGGAAGGACCAACACCCGTGTCAGCTTTAATTCATGCAGCAACCATGGTTACTGCAGGAGTTTTTTTAGTAGTTAGATGCTCACCTATTTATGAATATTCTGAATTAGCATTAAATTTGATTACTATAGTAGGAATGACAACAGCTCTTTTTGCGGCATCAGTAGCTATAGTTCAAACAGATATAAAAAAAATTATTGCTTATTCAACTTGTAGCCAACTTGGATACATGTTTTTTGCAACAGGTGTTGGAGCTTATAATATTGCAATGTTTCATTTATTTACTCATGCTTTTTTTAAGGCTCTGTTATTTTTAGGATCTGGCTCTGTAATTCATGCATTTAAAGATGAGCAGGACATAAATGAAATGGGTGGTGTATGGAAACACTTACCTTACACTTATGCAATGATGATCATTGGCACTCTTGCATTAACGGGTTTCCCTTTGTTGTCTGGTTTTTATTCAAAAGATGCAATTATTGAATTTGCTTATTTAAGGGACAATACTGTTGGATATTATGCTGCTGGTATAGGAATTTTTACTGCGTTTTTAACTTCAATTTATTCATGGAGATTAATTTTTAAAACTTTTCATGGTGAATACAATAATAAGAAAATGAAAATTTCAGAGACACACGAGTCCCCTTTAGTGATGTTGATACCCTTAGTTCTTTTATCTATAGGGGCAATTTTTGCAGGTATGCTATTTAAAGATTTGTTTGTTAGCAATGGTGTTGACAGTTTTTGGAAAAATTCTGTATTTTTTTTAGAACCTTTAAGTTCAGAACATCCACCAACATGGTTTTTATTACTAACACCGATTTTAGTCACTTTATCAATACCTATCTCGTATTATTTATTTGTTAAGAATAAAGAGATAGTTGATGGTATAGTAAGAGTTAATCAGCCATTATATAAATTTTTAAAGAACAAATGGTATTTTGATGAATTGTATGAACTTCTGTTTATCAAATCTTCAAAAAAAATAGGATCTTTTCTTTGGAAATTCTGTGATGTTAAAATTATTGATGGCTTTGGCCCTGACGGCATTTCTTCATTAATAAAAAGGTTTTCACAAAAAGCTAATAAATTTCAAAGTGGATTTATATATCAGTATGCATTTGTAATGTTATTAGGTTTTTCTGCTTTATTAACTTTATTGATTGTAAAATAAAAAATGAATTTTCCTATCCTTTCTTCATTAATTTTATTACCAACAATTGGTTCACTATTTTTATTTTTTTCAAAAGATAAACCGAACAATAATCAAACAATAAAATATGTAGCTTTATTTACATCAATAGTTAATTTTTTAATTTCAGTTTATCTATGGTATCAATTTGACCCAACAACATCTGATTTTCAATTTGTAGAAGATAGACAATGGATTAAAGGTTTTATTAATTACAAAGTAGGTATTGATGGAATTTCAATATTATTCATTGTTTTAACAACATTTATCACTCCACTTTGTATTCTTTCAGTAAATAATACAGTCAAAAATAGACTTAGAGATTTTCTAATAGCAATTCTCATCATGGAAAGTTTTATGATAGGTGTATTTTGCGCATTAGATTTAGTTATTTTTTATCTATTCTTTGAGGCAGGATTAATTCCTATGTTTTTAATCATTGGAATATGGGGTGGGCCGAGAAGAGTATATTCAGCATTTAAGTTTTTCTTGTACACACTTTTAGGCTCTGTCTTGATGTTAGTTGCAATAATTTCAATTTATTGGATAAATGGAACAACAGATGTAGTTAAACTGTATGAACTAGGCATTGATACTAAATATCAAAATTTATTATGGTTAGCATTTTTCAGTTCATTTGCTGTTAAAACTCCAATGTGGCCAGTTCACACATGGCTTCCAGATGCTCACGTTGAAGCTCCAACAGCTGGCTCTGTTTTACTAGCAGCTATCCTTTTGAAAATGGCCGGATATGGCTTTATTAGATTTTCTCTAGGTTTATTTCCTGAAGCTTCAGAAATATTTACACCATTAATCTATACTCTAAGTGTTATAGCAATCATATTCACATCATTAATTGCTTTAATACAAGAAGATATGAAAAAACTTATTGCATATTCCTCAGTCGCTCATATGGGTTTTGTAACTTTAGGAATATTCACAATACAACAGCAAGGAATTGAAGGAAGTATTATTCAAATGATAAGTCATGGATTAGTTTCTGCTGCACTCTTTTTATGTGTGGGTGTTGTTTATGACAGAATGCACTCAAGATTAATAAGCACTTATGGAGGTATTGTAACTTTAGTTCCTAAATATACAGTATTATTCATGATTTTCACTCTAGCTGCTTTAGGTTTACCAGGCACAAGTGGATTTATCGGAGAATTTTTGATTTTGATGGGTGCGTTTAAAGACAATTTCTTAGTGGCAGTTTTAGCAAGCTTAGGTGTAATCTTAGGAGCTGCTTATATGCTTTGGTTATATAAAAGAGTAGTTTTTGGAAAATTAATTAATGAAGAATTAAAAAAACTAACAGATTTGAATAAATCAGAAATTGTAATTTTAATATCTTTAGCAATACCAACTTTATTTTTTGGATTTTATCCAGAACCTTTAATGAACACTATTGAGGTTTCTGTTAAAAATTTAATAGATATGTATAACTTTAATATAAATTAATATGGAAAACTTAAATTTAGTATTACCTGAAATATTTATATCCTTAGCTATAATGTTTTTATTGATTTTAGGAGTATTTAAAAAAGATAGTTCAAAACTTATTCATAACTTTTCTTTAATAATATTACTAATTACTGGTGGTATCATTTTTAACGAAACCTTAACTGTTGAAAATACATTGTTGTTCAATGGAAGTGTTGTAATTGATTATTTAGCATCATTTATGAAGTTTATAACGATTATTGCTGCTTTGATGGCTCTAATTGTTTCCTCAAATTATTTGAAAACTTTTAAAATATTAAAGATTGAATACCCAATATTAGTAATTTGTGCCGTTTTAGGAATGATGGTTATGATTAGTTCGAACGATTTAATTGTATTTTATATTGGTTTAGAGCTTCAATCATTATCATTATATGTCCTTTCATCATTTAACAGAGATGAAGTAAAATCTTCTGAAGCAGGTTTGAAATATTTTGTTTTAAGCGCATTATCTTCAGGCCTTTTATTGTATGGCTGTTCATTAATTTATGGTTTTTCTGGATCAACAAATTTTGAAATAATTGCTAACAATTTAGACTCAGACCAATATGCTCTCACCTTTGGTATTGTGTTTATTTTAGTTGGACTTGCATTTAAAATTTCAGCAGTACCATTTCATATGTGGGCACCTGATGTTTATGAGGGTTCTCCAACATCAGTAACCTTATTTTTTACAATTGTTCCTAAAATTGCAGCATTAACTGTATTTATTAGATTTCTTTATGTACCATTTATTAATCTGATCGACCAATGGCAAATGATATTAATCTTTCTTTCAATTGCCTCAA
The DNA here is from genome assembly GCF_052049935.1 of Candidatus Pelagibacter sp. Taxonomy (GTDB): domain Bacteria; phylum Pseudomonadota; class Alphaproteobacteria; order Pelagibacterales; family Pelagibacteraceae; genus Pelagibacter. The sequence continues at coordinate 102,404 of NZ_JBNGZA010000004.1, forward strand.
TGGTCTTTGGAGCAGTAGCAGCTATCGGACAAAAAAATATTAAACGCCTAATAGCTTATAGTTCAATTAGTCATATTGGTTATGCATTAGCCGGATTAACAACTGGTACCAATGAAGGAATACAAAGTTCAGTAATATATATAACAATTTATTTTGTAATGAACTTAGGACTTTTCTCTTGTCTTTTAATGTTAAAAAGAAATGATCAATATTATGAAACATTAGATGATCTGTCAGGTTTGTCTAAAAATCATCCATTATTATCTTTATCACTTTTGGTGATACTATTTTCACTAGCAGGTATACCGCCATTAGCAGGTTTCTTTGCTAAATTTTATGTGTTCATGGCAGTAATTGAACAATCAATGTATTTCTTAGCTATAGTTGGTTTGCTATCAACAGTAATTGCAGCATTTTATTATTTGAGAATAATAAAAATAATTTACTTTGATCAAGAAAAAGAAAAATATGATTCAGATCATAGCTTTTGGTTAAAATTTTCTCTTACAGTTTCAACAATATTGATTTTGATTTACTTCATCTTCCCAAGTCAAATAATTGATGTAGTTTCAAGAATTAATATTATTTAATGAAACTAAAACAATTTAATTTTGTTAAAGTTAACAGCACTAATCAAACAGCAATAAGGATATTAAAAAAATCTGATACTGATTTTGGTATAATCATTACAGAAACACAAAAAAAAGGAAAAGGACAATATGGAAGAAAATGGATTTCATATAAGGGAAATATTTTTTTAACTATATTTTACAAACTTGAGAAGATTAATTTTACAATAAACAAATTAACTAAAACAAATTGTTTATTAGTGAAGAAAGTCATATCTAAGTACTATAAGAAAAAAATATCATTTAAATCACCAAACGATTTATTGATCAAAAAAAAAAAGATATGTGGAATTTTACAAGAAAAAATTGAAAAATTAGATCAAAACTATTTGATTGTAGGAATAGGATTGAATTTAATTAGAAGCCCAAAAATTAAGAATTATCCCACAACTAATTTATTAGAGTTAACCAAATATAAAATTGATAAAAAAATGTTTCAAAATCAATTAAAAATAACTTTTGAGAAATTTTTATCAAAGTACTATAAATCTTAAAATGTTATTACTAGGTGATATAGGAAATACAGATACAAAAATTTGCTTAATAAATGATAACTTAAAGATTGTTAAAAGAGTTATTATATCGAGTAAAAAATTTAAAAGAGGAGAATTGAACTCTTTTTTTAAGCACATTGATTTCAATCCAATTAAAAAAATTCTTTTTTGTAGTGTTGTGCCTAAAACATATAAAGAAATAAAGAAATTTATTTCAAAAAAAACTCAAACTAGATGCTATGAATTAAAGGAATTAAATTTAAAATCTTTCTTAAAAATTGATGTCAATTATAAACAAGTAGGATCAGATAGATTAGCTAATGCAATTAGTCTTGTTGATAAAAGAAAGAATTTTATTATTTTAGATTTTGGCACAGCAACTACATTTGATGTATTAATTGGTAATAATTATAAAGGTGGAATCATTTCACCTGGTATTGAATTATCGCTTAAAACTCTTTCTGATAAAGCATCGCTAATTCCAAAAATAAATTTAACAAAAATATCTAAAGTTATAGGTAAAGACACTATTTCAGCTGTTAGATCAGGTTTTTTTTGGGGATATGCTGGATTAATTGACAATGTGATAAAATTAATTAAGAAGGAAACCAGAAAATCTTTTCAAATTATATTAACTGGTGGATTTTCTGAGTTATACAAAAATTCAATTAAAACTAAAGTAAAACAAGATACTAATATTACAATCAATGGCCTTATTAAATCTTCAAAGTTAATAAAATAGAATGAAAGACGAATTTTTATTTTGCCCATTAGGTGGCTCTGGTGAGATAGGTATGAACATGAACTTATTTGGTTATGGTCAGCCAGGTAATCATAAATGGATCATGGTAGACATTGGGGTAACATTTGCTGATGATACTATACCAGGTGTTGACTTGATTTATCCTGACCCAGGATTTATTCAAGAAAGAAAAGAAAATCTTTTGGGAATTGTTTTAACCCATGCACATGAAGATCATATCGGTGCAGTTGCACATTTGTGGCCAAAGCTAAAGTGTAAAATCTATGCAACTCCATTTACAGCTGTTTTAATAAGAGAAAAATTTAGAGAAAAACATATTGATGTTACAAACGACTTACAGATTGTAGAATTAAATGGAAAAGTTGATTTGAAGCCTTTTGAGGTTGAGTATATTACTTTAACTCACTCAATTTTAGAGCCTAATGGACTTAAGATAAAAACACCAGCTGGTGTAGTTTTACATACAGGAGATTGGAAAGTTGATCCTAATCCTTTAATTGGTGACAATATTAATTCCAAAAGATTGAAAGAAATAGGTGACGAAGGAGTTCTTGCAATGATTTGTGATTCAACAAATGTTTTTAGCGCTGGAAGATCAGGATCTGAAGCAGATGTTAGAAAAAATATGTTGAATATTATGAGCAGATTAAAAAAAAGAATAATCATAACATCTTTTGCTTCTAACGTTGCTAGAATGGAGACAGCTTTTTATTGTGCAGAAAAAACGGGAAGACAAATTTCTTTAGTTGGTAGATCAATGCATAGAATTTATAAAGCGGCAAGACAATGTGGATATTTGAAAAACACAATTGAACCAATTGATCCAAGAGAAGCAAAAAACATTTCTAGAGAAAAAATGGTTTATCTTTGCACAGGTAGCCAAGGAGAGCCCATGGGTGCTATGATGAGAATCTCAAGCTACACTCATCCTGATGTTTTTATTGAAAAAGGAGATGCTGTGATATTTTCATCAAAAATTATTCCTGGAAACGAAAAGAAACTTTATAAACTTCATAATCAATTGGTTAAAGATGGTATTGAGGTTATTTCGGAGGAAAGTGAATTTATACATGTATCAGGTCATCCAAATCGAGAAGACTTAAAGGATATGTATGATTGGGTGAAACCAAAGTGCGTTATTCCTGTACATGGAGAACATAGACATTTGATTGAACATATTAATTTTGCAAAAGAAATGCAGGTCCCATATCCCGTTCAGGTCGAGAATGGTGATATAGTAAAATTAGCTCCAGGAGATAAACCAGAAATTTACGATAAAGCACCAAGCGGAAGACTATATCTTGATGGATCTGTAAGTGTTGAAGAAGACAGTCAATCAATAAAAGAAAGGAAAAATTTGAGTGCTAATGGATATTTAGAAATTACAATTATGGTTACTCCAAAAGGAAATATACATAATAACCCTATAGTATCTTTTAAGGGTCTTCCAATTTTTGAAAAAGAGGAATTTGTATATGGTATGGAAGATGAAATTGAAAGAACTACCAGAACTTTCAAATTAGGAAGTAAACAACAAGAACACAATTTGATTGATGCACTTAAAATTGCTTGCAGAAAATTTTCGAAAGATAAAACCGGTAAAAAACCATATACAAATATTAATATAGTTAAAATTTAATGAGCGTAACTGGTCTTGCAATTTTATATGTAATTATTTGGTGGATCGTTTTTTTTTCAATATTACCAATTGATGTAGATAGAAATAAACCTATTGAAGTGGAAGGTGAAGACTCTGGATCACCTCAAAATCCAAAGATGTTAAAAAAATTTTTTCTTTGCACATTAATTACATCAGTAATTTTCGGAATTCTTTATGTATTAATGAGGTTTGAATATTTAAATTTAAGGAATATGATAAGTTAAAATGTACATTTCAAAATCATTTATTCCAATTTTAAAAAATAATCCATCAGAGGCCAAAATTAAATCACATCAACTAATGTTAAGAGTTGGAATGATTAAACAATCTTCTGCAGGTATTTATTCTTGGTTGCCTTTAGGCTTTAAAGTAATGAAAAAAATCGAACAAATAGTAAGAGAAGAACAAAATAGAATTGGTGTTCAAGAAATATTAATGCCCACAATTCAATCTAGTGAGATATGGAAAGAAAGTGGACGTTATGAGGACTATGGTGAAGAAATGTTAAGAATAAAGGACAGACAGGGAAGAGAAATGTTGTATGGTCCAACTAATGAAGAATTAGTTACAGAAATATTTCGAGCTTCAGTAAAATCTTATAAATCACTACCTCAATTACTGTATCATATACAATGGAAATTTAGAGACGAGATAAGACCAAGGTTCGGTATTATGAGAGGTCGTGAATTTTATATGAAAGATGCTTATTCTTTTGACATAAATGATGATGAAGCATTTTTTTCATACAATAAATTTTTTCTATCTTATCTAAAAACTTTTAAAAGACTTGATTTAACGGCTATTCCAATGGCTGCTGATACAGGACCTATTGGTGGTAATCTTTCACATGAATTTATTATTTTAGCTGACACGGGAGAAAGTAAAATTTTTACAGATAAAAGAATTTTTGAACTAAGTGGAGAGGGTACCCCAATAAATAAAGACTCATTAATTGAATTAAGAAAAAAATATGAACAATTTTATGCTGTTACTGATGAGAAATTTAATAAAGAAGAATTTGAAAACAAAGTTACAGAAGAAAATAGGCTAATTACTAAAGGTATTGAGGTTGGTCATATATTTTATTTTGGTGATAAATATTCAAAACCTATGAGTGCTTCAGTTGATTTGCCTGGTGGAAAAAAAGATTTCGTAAAAATGGGCTCATATGGAATAGGTGTTTCAAGACTTGTAGGTGCCATAATCGAAGCAAAATTCGATGATAAAAATGATGTTATGAAATGGCCATTATCAGTAGCTCCATATGATGTAGCAATAATTCCAATGATGAATAAAAATGACTCATCAAGTTTAGAAAAAGCTAACAATTTAATGGCTGAATTAAACAAACAAAATATTGATGTAATTATTGATGATACTGATGAAAATTTATCTTCTAAAATTAAAAAGATGAATTTAATTGGATCTCCTTACCAAATAATAATTGGAAACAAATCTGATGGAAATCTTTTTGAATTTAAGGAGATTGGAAAAGAAACTCAAAATATATCTGTATCAGATATTATCAAGATTGTATCAGAAGAAAAAAATAAAAATTGATATCTCAATTAGAAAAAGAAATAACTTTTAGGTTTTTAAGATCCAGAAAAAAGGATGGTTTCTTAAACGTAATTTCTATTTTTTCATTTATTGGTATTGGTCTTGGTGTAGCAGTTCTTATAATTGTGATGTCTGTTATGAATGGATTTAGAACAGAATTAGTTAATAAAATTATTGGCTTTAATTCTCATTTAACAATTAAACCGTACTCAAAAAAAATTGATACAAATAAGTTACAAAATGAAAAGATTTTAAATAATTTAAAACATTCTCTAGAGAGCAATTCTGGTGAAGCTGTCATTTTAAAAAATGATACTACAAAAGGAATTTTACTAAGAGGTTATTCAAAATTAGATTTTGAAAAACTTGAAATAATTAATAATGAAAATTTTAATGGTATTAAAAATGGTTTAGAAAAAGATGCTATCTCAATAGGAAAAGAACTGAGTTTTTCATTAGATCTTGAAATTGGGGATAATGTAGTACTCATGTCTCCATCTTCCTTAGACACAATCATTGGAAGTTTGCCTAGACAAAAAAGTTTTATTGTAACTTCAATTTTTGATAGTGGTTTAGTAGATTTTGATAATAATGTTGCATTTATAAATTTGAATAGTTTAGAAGAATTTTTCAATTATTCTTCTGATGATAGAAATTTAGAATTATTTTTAAAAGATCCTCAAAATATTGAAAATCAAAAAGAAATTACACAAAGAATCTTTGAAGATGAGTTTGTCTATAGTTGGGCTGATATGAATAGTTCTTTATTTTCAGCACTAAAAGTTGAAAGGAACGTAATGTTTATTATTCTATCATTAATAATAATTGTAGCTGCTTTTAATATAATTTCTGGTTTAACAATTCTTGTTAAAAATAAAACAAAAGATATTGGTATTTTAAAATCAATAGGTGTTCAAAATAAATCAATTGTTAAAATTTTTTTCCTAGTTGGGATATTAATAGGCACATCTGCTACAATATTTGGAATTTTTCTTGGAGTTACTTTTTCATTATATGTTGAAAATTTAAGACAATTCTTAAGTAACACATTCAATATCAGTCTTTTTCCAGAAGAAATTTATTTCTTAAGTAAAATGCCATCAGAAATAAATATTTCATCAATTATTATTATTGCACTTTGTTCAATATTTATAACAATAATCGTATCTATTTTTCCAGCCATGAAAGCTGCAAAATTAGATCCAATCAAATCATTAAAATATGAATAATATTGTCGAGCTAAAAGATATCTCAAAAAGTTTTTCAACGAATAAAAAGATTTCAGTGTTAAAAAAATTATCTTACAAATTTAAAACAGGTAAAATTTATTCTATTATGGGTCCTTCTGGATCAGGAAAATCAACATTGCTAAATATTATATCTATGATTGATAGACCTGATAAAGGAATACTTAAGTTTGATAACTTAATCATCGGGTATAATGACAAAAATATAAATGATATATTTAGAGCTAATAATATAGGTATTATTTATCAACAAAATAATCTCTTAAGTGATTTTACCACATTAGAAAATGTATATCTTGCAAATTTAGCATGTGGTGAAAATAAATTTGATGCAAAAGATAATGCAAAAAAAATAATCAATGAAGTTGGTCTATCTAATAGAATAAATCATTATCCATCAGAATTATCAGGTGGTGAGATGCAAAGAGTGGCTATAGCTAGAGCTTTGATCAACAAACCAAAGATTATTTTAGCAGATGAACCTACTGGAAGTTTGGATTTAAACACTGCTAAAGAAATTTTTTCACTGCTAACAAAACAAATATCAAAAGATAGAATTATTATTTTTGCAACTCACAATAGATATTTTGCTAATAAGTCAGATTGCATATTAGAAATGGTTAATGGTAATATAAGTACCATTAATGTCAGAAATTAAATTACAAAATTTTAATCATTTAAAAATACATTCTCAATATTCAATTTGTGAAGGCGCAGTAAAAATTGATGACATTGATACGATTTGTAAAGATAATAAAATTAAATCCTTAGGTTTAAGTGACACTTCAAATTTATGTGGAGCTTTAGAATTTTCTGAAAAAGTTTCTAAAGTTGGGACGCAACCAATTCTAAGTACACAAATTTTTATAAAATATGGTGATACTTTCGGATTACTTCCTCTATTTGCTATGAACGAAGAAGGATACAAAAGAATTATTTATCTTTCATCTAAATCATTTCTTGAAAATGATAACTTGTCTGAACCCCATATTAATTTTGATGATTTATTGGAAAATAATGAAGGTGTAGCGATATTCTCTGGTTCAATAAATGGATTATTTGGCAAACTTTTTGATAAAGGAAAATTTTCTGAAATCTCGAATTTATATAAATTACTAAAAAAAAATTTTAAAGATAGATTTTATATTGAAATACAAAGACATGGTGATGAAAATGAAAAAGGATTTGAAAAATTTAATCTTAATCAATCATTAAAAGAAGAAATTGCAATTATTGCCACTCATGAAGTTTTCTATATTGATAAAAATATGCATGAAGCACATGATGCCTTAATTTGTATTGGTAATAAAACTTATGTTAATGAAAAAAATCGAATTAAATTTTCAAATCAACATTATTTAAAAAATGATAATGAAATGTCAGAATTATTTTCTGACTTACCTGAAGCATTAGAAAATAATTATAATTTTCCTTTAAGATGTAATTTTAAACCCTCTTCATCAAAACCAATATTACCTGATATTAGTTCTGAAAAAGATGGTAGTGCTGATGAAATATTAAAAAAAGACTCTATTGAAGGTTTAAAAATTAAATTTAAAGAAGTTTTTTTGAAAAATGAAAATGAGTTAGATAAAGATGAAAAATATTTAGATTATAAAGATAGACTAAATCATGAATTAAGCATTATCATTGAAATGAAATACTCTAGTTATTTTTTAATTGTCTCTGATTATATTAAATGGGCAAAAAAAAATGATATACCAGTTGGTCCAGGTAGGGGCTCAGGCGCTGGTTCACTAGTAGCTTGGTGTCTCTCAATAACCGATGTTGATCCTATTAAATTTAATTTGATTTTTGAAAGGTTCTTAAATCCAGATAGAATTTCAATGCCTGATTTTGATATAGATTTTTGTGAGGAAAAAAGAGACTTAGTATTCAAATATCTTACTGAAAAATATCAAAACAGCGTAGCACATATAATCACATTTGGTAAACTTAAAGCAAGAATGGCAATAAGAGATGTTGGTCGTGTTCTTGGTTTACCTTATGGTTTTGTAGACAGTATCTCAAAAATGATACCATTTGATCCGTCAAGACCACAAACTTTATCTGAATGTATAGCTGGAGAACCAAGATTGCAAAAGATGATTAAAGAAGATCCAAGAGTAAAAAAATTAGCAGAAATTTCTCTCCAAATTGAGGGATTAAATAGAAATGTAGCGACACATGCTGCTGGTGTTGTAATAGCTGATAGAAAACTTACTGATGTAGTTCCATTATATAAAGATAGTTCAGCAGACTTACTTTTACCATCAACACAGTTTGATATGTATTCTGCAGAAAATGCAGGTTTGGTTAAGTTTGATTTTTTAGGTTTAAAGACACTTACAGTAATAAACAATACACAAAAACTTATAAAAAAAATTGATAAAAATTTCATTATTGATCAAATTAGATATGATGACCAAAAAGTATTTGATTTATTATCTTCAGGCAAAACTGTTGGATTATTCCAGATTGAAAGTGCTGGAATGCGTGAAGCACTTTTGCAAATGAAACCAAATCATATTGAAGATATCATCGCACTGGTTGCTCTTTATAGACCTGGTCCAATGAGTAACATACCAACATATAATGATTGTAAGCATGGAAGACAGACCCCAGACTACTTACATCCTTTATTAGAGGAAATATTAAAACCAACTTATGGTGTTATCATTTATCAAGAACAAGTGATGCAAATTGCTCAAAAATTATCAGGTTTTACTGCCGGCCAAGCAGATATCCTGAGAAGAGCAATGGGAAAAAAGAAAAGAGCAGAATTAGAAAAACAAAAACAAAATTTCATTAATGGAGCTGTTAATAATGGGATAAGCAAAGATATTGCAGCTAGTATATTTTTAAAAATTGAACCATTTGCTGAATATGGATTTAATAAAAGTCATGCAGCTGCCTATGCAATTATTTCTTATCAAACAGCATATTTAAAAACATATTTTCCAAAAGAATTTATTGCTGCATCAATGACAATGGATTTATCTAACCAAAATAAATTAAGTGAATTCTATGAGGAATTAAGAAGGCTGAAAGTTGAAATTATTCGTCCAGACATAAATGAATGTTTTGCTGATTTTAGAACTATTGATGATAAATTTTACTATGCATTAGGATCAATAAAAGCTGTTGGATTTGAAGCAATTTCAAATATTGTAAAGGAAAGAGAACTGAATGGTAAGTTTGTTTCGATAAATGATTTCGTAAATAGAGTAGACCCAAAAGACATAAATAAGTTACAACTTGAAGGACTTGTTAAAGCAGGTGCCTTTGATAGTTTGGATAATAATAGGCAAGCATTATTCAATTCTATTCCAAATTTGATATTAAAATCAAAAAATTTATATGAAAATAAAATTGCTAATCAAATAGATTTGTTCGGAGATGAATTATCAAACAATGATGAAGAATTAATTTTAAAAATTGATGATTGGAAATTTGAAGAACGACTTTCTAAAGAATTTGAAGCTGTTGGTTTTTTTATTTCCGATCATCCTTTAAATCAATTTAAGGATACATTTGATGATTACAACATCACAGATTACCAAGAATTTTCAAATAATGATTTATCAAAAGAATGTAATATTTCAGCGACTTTATTAAAACTTGCTGAAAGAAAAACAGCTAAAGGTACTCCTTATGGTGTAATAAAATTAACTGATTTAAATAGTGTGTTCGAATTATTCATTTTCTCAGACACTTTAGAATTGAATAGAGAAATCTTAAAAGAGGGAAGTTCGCTATTACTTACACTTGTAAAAACAATTTCAAACGATGAAAATAAGACTAAACGTATAAATGTACAAAAAATTGCTTCACTAAAAGATTTAATTAATAAACCTATTACAGAAGTTTTATTTAAAATTACATCACCAAATCAACTTGAAAAAATTTCAAATTTATTGGCAGATAATGGAAAAACAAACGTTAATATAGAGTTGGATAATGGTGAAAATAAAATGTTCTTTAAACTTGAAAATCCAAGAAACCTAGATCGTAAAACCTTAAATTTGATTAAAAATCAACAAATTCAAGCAGAAATCAATTAAAAACTTCTTGTTTATTAAGCATTTTATTGTATTAAAAAGTTTAAACTAACAATACGCACACAGTATTTGGTTTTATACCTCCGGTCCTTAAATGGAAATTACTGTGGTGGCTTAACCGGGAATAAATATGAAAATACCTAACTTATCAATACAACAATTATTAGAGGCTGGAGTTCACTTAGGTCATAAGACTTTAAGATGGAACCCTAAAATGAAAAAATATATTTTTGGGAAAAGAGATTCAATCCATATTATTGATCTTACCCAAACATTAGAACTTACAAAAGTTGCTTTAGAGAAAGTTTATTCAACTATAGCTAACAATGGAAAAATTTTATTTGTTTCAACAAAAAAACAAGCTTCAGAAGCAATCGCAGAAGTAGCTAAAGAAACAGATCAATATTTTGTAAATTACAGATGGTTAGGTGGTATGTTGACTAATTGGGGCACTATATCAAATTCAATTAAAAAATTAAAAAAATTAGAAACAGATCTAACTTCTGAAAACAGAGGATTTACGAAAAAAGAATTACTTAAAATGAGTGTAATGAAAGATAAATTACAAAGATCATTAGGTGGAATTGCAGAGATGAAGAAAGTTCCTGATCTTGTGTTTATAATTGATACAAATTATGAGTCGTTAGCAATTCAAGAGTCAGTTAAATTAGGAATACCAATAATTGCGATATTAGATAGCAATTCAAATCCTGATGGAATTGATTTTCCAATTCCAGGTAATGATGATGCTAGAAGATCAATTGATTTGTATTGTAATCTGATTAAAGAAACAATCAATAATGCAAAATCTTCAATACCTGTACTGGAAAAACCTAAAGCTGAGTCAAAAAAAGATGAAAAAACTTTAGCAGAGTTAGACAGAGAAAAGCTTAATGAAAAATTTGCAAAAGATAAAAAGGAAACCTTAAATTAACATGAGTGATATAGAAAAAGTAAAAAAACTAAGAGAAGCGACTGGTGCTGGATTTAAAGATTGCAATTTAGCAATTAAAGAGTCAGGTGGTGATTTAGATAAAGCTGTTGAAATTTTAAGAGTAAAAGGAATCTCTAAAGCTTCAAAGAAAATGTCTAGAGATGCAAAAGAAGGTGTTGTTGCAGTTTCAGGAGATGAAAACAAAATATCAGCAATAGAGGTTAACTGTGAAACTGACTTTGTTGCTAAAAATGATGATTTCATAAATTTTGTTAAAGAGTTAAGTGAAATGAACAATGAAAATGATTCAAATATTGAAAAACTAAATTCATCAAAAATGAAAAATGGCCAAACAGTTGCAGACAATTTAGTTGCATTAGTTGCTAAAATTGGTGAAAAAATTACGATTGGAAAAGTAAAAACAATCAATAATAATGGATCAACTAATTTCCACTATTTGCATACTGTTGTTAAAGACAATTTATCAAAACTTGCAGTATTAGTATCTTTAGAAACATCTGATAAATCAGAGGCACTAAAAACATTTGGAAAACAATTATCAATGCATATTGCAGCATCAAATCCTTTAGCATTAGATTCTAATTCACTAGATCAATCTATAATAGACAAAGAACAAGAATTAGTTACTGAAGAACTTAAAAATTCAGGTAAACCTGATGACATTGCAAAAAAAATTAGCATTGGGAAAATGAATAAATTCAAAGAAGAAAATTCATTATTATCTCAAGCTTGGGTAATGGAACCAAAGAAAAAAGTTCAAGATATAATTAAGGAATTAGGTATTGCTGATTTGAAAATAAAAGAGTTTTCAAGAATAAAAATTGGTGAATAATGTTTGAGGAAAAATCGTACAGTTCTAAAATGGATAAAACTATTGATGTTTTTGTAAAAGAACTCGCATCTTTAAGAACAGGTAGGGCTAACGCATCAATGTTAGATCTAGTTAAAGTTGATGTATATGGTCAACAAATGCCAATAAACCAACTTGCAAGTATCACTACACCAGAGCCAAGAATGATTAATATTCAAGTTTGGGATGTAAATAATGTACCATTAGTTGATTCAGCAATAAAAAAATCAGAGCTAGGTTTAAATCCTCAGATTGATGGTCAATTGCTAAGATTACCAATCCCAGAGCTTAATGAAGAGAGAAGAACAGAATTGAAGAAAATGATTAAATCAATGGGAGAAAAATGCAAAGTTTCAATAAGAAATATTAGGAGAGAGGCTAATGAAGAGCTTAAAAAACTTCTTAAATCTAAAGAAATTAGTGAAGATGATGAAAAATCTAATGAAAAAATAATTCAAAACATAACAGATAAACACATAAATATTGTAGACGAAAAAGTTTTAAATAAAGAAAAAGAAATAATGACTATATGAACCCAGTCAATCATGTCGCTATTATCATGGATGGTAATGGAAGATGGGGAGTTAAACATAAAAATAATAGAAATGCAGGTCATAAAGCTGGTCTTCAAACAGTAAAAAACATTATTGATGAATCTTTAAAACAAAAAATTAAATTTCTTACTTTATACACATTTTCAACAGAAAATTGGAAACGACCTAAGGATGAAATTAAATTTTTATTTAATCTTCTAGAAAATTTTCTATTAAAAAAAATTGATATATTAA
>NZ_JBNGZA010000005.1:0-108405 GCF_052049935.1 Candidatus Pelagibacter sp.
CCATTATTCACAATACTTACTAATAATACTATCTAAATATATATAATTATTAAATGACACCTATTCATAAAGTAATTAAAGAAAATAAGACTAATATTAATCCTATATGGATCATGAGGCAAGCTGGTAGGTATTTACCAGAATTTAGAGAAATTAGAAAATTAAATCCAGATTTTATCAAATTATGTCTTAATGCCGATTTATCTTCAGAAATAACTTTACAACCTTTAAAAAGATTTGACCTAGACGCAGCTATAATTTTTTCTGACATATTAATGTTACCTTATGGATTAAATCAAAAGGTAGAATTTAAAAAAGATTTTGGCCCATTATTAGGAGAATTAGATTTAAAAGCTGCTTCAAAATTAGATGAAGTTGATTTTGTAGAAAGGGTCTATCCAGTTTATAAAGCAATAAATCAAGTAAGTAAAAATAGTTTAACAGACAAAAAAAGCACTATAGGGTTTATTGGTGCTCCTTGGACTTTATTAGTCTATATGTTAAATAAACAATCACCAAAATTAAAATTAAAAAATAATTTTTTTAATGATGATTTTTTAATAAACAGAATTTTATTTCTAATTGAAAGATTTTTAAAACTACATATTAAAAATCAAATAGATAATGGCGCAGAAACAATTCAAATTTTTGATAGCTGGGCAGGCTTATTGGAAGAAAAAGATTTACCTAACTATGTATATATACCTACCCTAAGTTTGGTGGATTATGTAAAAAGTTTAAATGTTCCGGTAATTTGCTTTCCTAGAGGTATTAAAAATTATAAAAATTATTGTGATATAGTTAAACCAGATGCGGTTTGTATAGATTATGAAGTTGACCCTGTAGAAATTGTGAAAAATATAAAAATACCGGTTCAAGGCGGCATGGATCCTAAAGTACTATTAACAGACAAGGATAACTTAAAAAAGGAAGCCAAAAGATATTTGGATATTTTTAAAGATCATCCATATATTTTTAATTTGGGCCATGGTATTTTGCCGGAAACAAAACCTGAAATGATGGATTATTTAGTAAAATTTGTAAAAGATTATTAAATGAAAAAAGCTGTAATTTTATTTAATTTAGGTGGACCAGATAAGCTAGAAAACGTGGAGCCATTTCTTTTTAATCTGTTCTATGATCCTGCAATATTAAATTTACCAAAATTTTTAAGATATCCTTTAGCAAAATTAATATCTAATAGAAGAGCACCAACAGCAAAAAAAATATACGAAGAACTTGGCGGTGCATCACCTATTTTAAAATTAACTATAGACCAATCCAATTCATTAGAAAACAAATTAAATAATGAAGATCAAAATAATGAATACAAATGTTTTATTGTTATGAGGTGTTGGCATCCTAGAGCTGAAAATGTTATTCATGAAGTTAAAAATTTTAATCCTGGCGAAGTAATATTATTACCTTTATATCCTCAATACTCAGCAGCAACATCAGGATCGTCAATAAAAGAATGGCATGATGTGTGTAAGAAAAATGATTATACAGTTAAAACATCAACAATTTGTTGTTATCCAACCGAAACCAATTTTATTGATGCACATATATACGAAATTCATAAGAAAATTAAAGATCTAACAAATTATAAGTTAATTTTTTCTGCTCATGGCCTACCAGAAAAAAATATTAAAAATGGTGATCCATACCAATGGCAGGTTGAACAATCAGTTAATGAAATTGTAAACAAAATGAATATAGAAAATTTAGATTGGATCTTAAGTTATCAAAGTAGAGTTGGACCATTAAAATGGATTGGACCATCAACAGAGGATGTAATTATAGAGACTTCAAAAGATGGAAAAAAAATTGTTTTGGTGCCAATTGCTTTTGTCTCTGAACATTCAGAAACTCTAGTAGAACTAGATATAGAATATAAAGAACTAGCAGACAAAAATGGATGTGTTGAATATGTGAGGGTTCCTGCTTTAGGTATTAATGCTAATTTTATATCTTCTTTATCCAACTTAGTAATCAACAAAGAAGATAATAGATTAACAGAAAACCTGTTTCCCCCAAAAACACAATGTCCTAATAATTTTAAAAAATGTCCTTGTTTAAATCATGAATAGTTATTTGTTATTTAAAAGCATACATCTCATAGCAGTAATTTCTTGGATGGCCGGTTTATTATATCTTCCTAGAATTTTTGTTTATCATTCTGAAAATAATAATGAAATTGTTACTTCGGTATTTAAAACTATGGAGCGTAAACTGTTTTATTATATTATGACGCCAGCCATGGTTTTAAGCTGGTTGTTTGGGTTGTTGTTAATATCTAAAGTTGGATTTGATCAATTAGGAGCTTTGTGGTTACAATTAAAGCTCATATTTGTTGTAATTCTTACATTTTATCATTTTTACTTAGGGGCTTTATTAAATAAATTTAAATTTGACGAGAACAATAAGTCATCTAAATTTTATAGATATATAAACGAAATTCCCACTTTGCTTTTAATTTTAATCATATTTGTTGTTATTTTTAAGCCAATCTAAGGTTGAAATTTAATTTGGAAGCATTATATTAACTGTACCCTATCTTATTAAAATCATTAAACCATGAATATTCAAGAATTAAAATTAAAGACATCTGAACAATTAATCACACAGGCTGAGGAACTTGGTATTGAGAATGCAAGTACACTTAGAAGGCAAGAAATATTATTCGCAATACTTAAAAAGGTTGCTGAAAAAGAGGAAATTACCGGCGCTGGTGTTTTACAATTGTTACAAGACGGTTTTGGCTTTTTGAGAGCAATGGAGTCAAATTATTTGCCT
The DNA here is from genome assembly GCF_052049935.1 of Candidatus Pelagibacter sp. Classification (GTDB taxonomy): domain Bacteria; phylum Pseudomonadota; class Alphaproteobacteria; order Pelagibacterales; family Pelagibacteraceae; genus Pelagibacter. The sequence goes on from NZ_JBNGZA010000005.1 coordinate 2,797, forward strand.
GGTCCAGATGATATATATGTGAGTCCAAGTCAAATAAAAAAGTTTGGCTTACGAACTGGTGATACAGTCGAGGGCCCTGTCAGAGCACCCAAAGAAGGTGAAAGATACTTTGCCCTTCTACAAGTAAGCAAAATAAATTTTGAAGAACCAGAAAAATCTAGACACAAAATAGCTTTTGATAATTTAACACCACTATATCCTAATAAACAATTAGTTATGGAGATTGAGACAACCAAACCTGATAAGAAACAAGACTTAACACCCAGATTGATAGACCTTGTAAGTCCAATTGGTAAGGGACAAAGATCAATAATAATTTCTCCCCCCAAAGCAGGAAAAACAATAATGCTTCAAAGTATAGCAAATTCAATCGCAAAAAATTATCCAGAGTGTTATTTGATTGTTTTGTTAATTGATGAAAGACCTGAAGAAGTAACAGATATGCAAAGAACAGTAAAAGGAGAAGTTATAAGCTCAACTTTTGATGAACCTGCACAAAGGCACGTTGCAGTAGCAGAAATGGTAATTGAAAAAGCTAAAAGATTAACCGAGCACAAAAAAGATGTTGTTATCTTATTAGATTCAATCACAAGATTAGGCAGAGCCTACAACGCTGTTATACCAAGTTCAGGTAAGGTTTTAACAGGTGGTGTTGATGCTAATGCACTTCAAAGACCAAAAAGGTTCTTTGGTGCAGCTAGAAATATTGAAGAAGGTGGTTCATTAACAATTATATCTACTGCTTTAATTGATACTGGTAGTAGAATGGATGAGGTAATATTTGAAGAATTTAAAGGAACTGGTAATAGCGAAACTGTTCTAGATCGAAAAATTGCAGATAAAAGAATTTATCCAGCAATTGATATCACCAAATCTGGAACAAGAAGAGAGGAGCTTCTATTTGATAAAAGTGATCTTCAAAAAATGAATGTTTTAAGAAGGATAATAGCCCCAATGGGTACAATGGATGCAATTGAATTTATTAATTCAAAATTAAAAGACACCAAGAATAATGCTGAATTTTTTAATTCTATGAATAAACCAGCATAAAATTATCATCAATAAAAGATGATTGATGAAAAAATCAAAGTTGATTTAGTTAAAAGTTTTACTGAAAAAAAATATAAAAGAGTAATAAATATAATCGAAGATGAAATCCATGCTGATGATTTGTCTTCACAAATATTAAATATATTAGGGGCCGCTAAATTACTCGATAGCGATAAGACTGGTATAAATATAATTTTAGATTGTTTTAAAAAAGCATACGATAAAGAAAAAACCACCAAACAAGCTCTTGAAGCTTTGATAAATTTTATTCAGCTTACTATAACCCACAATAAAGCAAAATTATCTCTACCTCTAATTGAGGAAGCACTCAATCATTTTAAATATGAAAAAAAACTCATGTTTCAAATATTTAGAATTTATTTAAAACTTAATAACGTTGAAAAAGCTATATTTTTTTTAAAATCATTAATAAAAAATAATGATGCAGATAAAGAAATTATTTGTACTTACATGTACCTAAATTTAATGGAGAATAGTTGGACTCAAGAAGATTATTTTAAATTTTCAAAAAATTTATCCAACATTTTAATAGATCATAAAAAAGATAATTTTGTTGAATTAACTAAATCAAAACAAAAACCAATAAAAATTGGTTTTATTAGTGCTGATATTATTAAAAAACACTCAGTAACTTATTTCTTGAAATCTATACTTATTAATAAAGATGATGAACAATTTGAGACAATCTTTATATCAAATGTAGATCCAAAAAAAGAAGATGATACCACTCGAGAATTTGAAATTCTATTTGATGATAGAATTGATATTTTTTCTAAAAATGATCTTGATGCAACAAATATTATAAGGGCTAAAAAAATTGATATTGTAATCGATTTAATGTCAATAACATCAGATAATAGAATTGAGTTATTAAAAAATAGAGTAGCACCAATTCAAATATCCTGGATGGGATTTTGTAATACAAGTGGAATAAAAGAAATTGATTATATCTTGTCGGATAAAAATTTAATCTTAGAAAACGAGGTAAATTTATACTCTGAGAAAGTGATTTATCTAAATAAAATCTGGAATTGTCATTCTGGAATAAATTCTAAAAGATTTAAGGTTGATCCACCTTCTTTAAAAAATGGATTTATAACCTTTGGATCATTTAATAATTTTTTAAAATTAAGTAATAAGAACATCGAAATTTGGGCAGAAATTTTGAAAAAAGTTAAAAATTCAAAATTAATCTTAAAATCTACTAGACACAAAGAAGTAGAAATAATTCAGAATAAATTTGAATCATATGGCATAAAAAATGAAATAATTTTTGAAAGTATTAGAAATTTTGACGATCATTTAAAATTATATGATGAGATTGATATAGCTTTAGACACATTTCCTTATACTGGTGTGACAACAACCTTTGAAGCAATATGGAAAGGTGTACCAGTTTTAACTTTAAATGGTAATAATTTCACTTCACGATGTGGCAAATCAATTAATAAGAACTTAGGAGCAGATTGGTTAGTAGCAACAAATTATAAAGATTATATCGAAAAAGCCTGTTTTCTTTCTACAGACAAAAACAAACTTTTAGAATTAAGAAATTTTATATTTGAAAATTCGTTAAAAAGCCCATTGTTTGACGTAAAAAGTTTTAGAGAGAATTTTTACCAGACTCTATTAAATATTTATAATAAGATTTAATAAATAATGACTATCTATGCTCTATCAACGCCCTCGGGCACATCGGGAATAAGTGTAATACGAATATCTGGACCTCAAACAAAAAAAGTTTTGACTTCATTAATAGAAGGTAGGTTCCCAAGCCCACGCAAAGCAACATTAAAAAAAATCTATGGAATAGATAAAGAAATTATTGATGAAGGAATGATACTTTGGTTTCCAAAACCAAATAGTTATACTGGTGAAGATATAGCAGAAATACATTTGCATGGGAGTAAAGCTGTCATAAACTCTATGTTATTTAATCTCTCAAAGAATAAAGATTGTAGATTGGCAGAACCTGGTGAGTTTACTAAATTAGCTTTTGAAAATGGAAAGATTAACCTAATCAAAGTTGAAGCGATATCTGATTTGATATCTTCTGAAACAGAACTACAAAGAAAACAAGCAATAAAATTTTTAGCTGGGGATGTTGAAAAAATCTATTTAGAACTTAGAAGTAGACTTTTAAAAGTTTTATCAAACATTGAAGCCCAAATAGATTTTCCAGATGAAGATCTTCCAGAAGATATTCTGAAAAACATAAAAAAAGAAACAGAAGAAATAATCGTCAAAATATCAAAAATTTTAAATGATAATCAAGTTGGAGAAAAAATACGTGATGGGTTTAAAATTGTAATAATTGGTCCTCCAAATTCCGGAAAATCAAGTTTACTAAATTATTTCTCAAAACGTGAAGCAGCTATTGTTTCTGAAATTGAAGGCACCACAAGGGATATTATAGAAGTAAATCTCAATTTAGACGGTTATCCAGTTAAAATATTTGATTCAGCTGGAATTAGAGAAACAACTAACCCAATTGAGAAGAAAGGTATAAATTTGGCCTTAGAACACGCAAAAAACTCCGATCTTAAGATTATTTTGTTAGATGCTAAAAACCCCAATTTTAAAGGTTTTTTTGATGATATTTACGATGACAAGAGTTTGGTAATTCTAAATAAGTCAGACTTGATCTCTGCCGATCTTTCAAAAATTAATTTAAAAATTGATGATTATTCACTCATTTCTATAAAGCACAATGATGGGCTAGATCAAATTTTAAAAAAAATTAAAGTTTTTTTAAAAAATAATTATTTTAATGAGAACAATATTTTAATTTCTCGTGAACGTCATAGATATAATCTTGAGAAGTGTTTAGAACAATTGAAATTATTTTTAGAGAAAAAATCTGCAAATGATTTTGATAAAGCTGCTGAAGATTTGAGGTTAGCAACAAGATATCTTGGTAAAATAGTTGGTGATGTAGACGTAGAAGAAATTCTTGGAAAAATATTTAACGATTTTTGTATAGGCAAGTAAACTCAATTATTTCATTAGTTTTATAGACTTGTAAATATTAATTTGGCCTATAAGTTTATCTCAATGAAAAAAGAATTATTCTATGATGTTGTTGTAATTGGAGGTGGACATGCTGGATGTGAAGCCGCCGCCGCTTCTTCAAGATTGGGCATAAACACAGCTTTGGTTACAAATGATTTTAATTCAATTGGTGAGATGTCATGTAACCCAGCAATAGGTGGTTTGGGAAAAGGTCATTTGGTTAGAGAGATTGATGCTCTCGATGGATTAATGGGGGTTGTAGCAGACAAGTCTGGAATTCAGTTTCGATTGTTAAATAGTAGTAGAGGTCCAGCCGTTAGAGGACCCAGAACTCAAAGCGATAGGTATCTTTATAAAAAAAATATGCAAGAAATACTTGCAAACTACTGTAATTTAAAGATTTTTTCTGATCCTGTAAATGAATTTATTTTTACTAAAAACTCTATAAGTGGTATAATTACTAAATCTGGTTTAATTATTAAAAGTTCTAAAACTATTCTTACAACAGGAACTTTTTTGAACGGATTGATACACATTGGTGACAAAAAAATTCCAGCGGGTAGATTTAATGAAAAACCTACTACGGGGCTAAGCGAACAATTAAAAAATTATGAATTTAAATTAGGAAGATTAAAAACTGGAACACCTCCTAGACTCGACTCTAGAACAATCAATTATAAAAATCTGGAAGAACAGTTTGCAGATAAAGATCCTTATTTTTTTTCTTTCTTAACAAAAAAAAATTTGAATAAACAAGTTAGTTGCAGGATGACTTATACAAACGAAATTGTTCATAAAATAATAAAACAAAATTTAAAAAAGAGCGCTATGTATTCTGGTTCCATTCAGGGAGTTGGTCCTAGATATTGTCCTTCTGTAGAAGATAAAATTGTAAAATTTGAAGACAAAACAAGACATCAAATATATCTTGAGCCAGAAGGATTAAATGATTATACGATTTACCCTAATGGTATTTCTACTTCACTACCTGAAAATGTTCAACAAGAAATATGTAATAATATCATAGGTTTAGAAAATGTTAAAATAATTCGACCTGGATATGCTATAGAATATGACTATGTCGACCCTAGAGAACTTCTATTAACTTTAGAAACAAAAAAAATTAAAAATTTATACCTGGCTGGTCAAATTAATGGAACCACTGGTTATGAAGAAGCAGCTGGACAAGGTCTTATTGCAGGTATTAATGCTGCATTATCTGTTAAAAAGGAAGAGCCTTTCGTCCTAGATAGGTCAGAAGCTTACATTGGAGTAATGATTGATGATTTAGTTACCAAGGGCGTATCCGAACCTTACAGAATGTTTACCTCCAGGGCCGAGTATCGTTTAACTTTAAGAGCTGATAATGCAGATATCAGACTTACAAGAAAAGGGACAGCAATCGGATTAATTTCACTTAATCGAAAAAATATTTTTGAAGATAAACTTTTCAAAATTAATGACACAAAAGTATCCATGAAAAATTTTAAAATTTCTCCATCAAAAGCTGAAAAATTTGGAGTTAAAATCGCTAAAGATGGTGTTCTAAGAACTGCTGAAGAGGTTTTGTCTAGAAATTCTATTAAAATGTCTAAAATTAGGGAAATTTGGCCAAAAATTCCATTTTTTAGCAAAGAAGTAGATGAACAAATTGAAATAAATTGCCATTATAAAGGTTATTTAAAAAAACAAGATTCTGATATATTGGCATTTAAAAGAGATGAAAATCTAATTATTCCAGAAAGTTTAAATTACGAGAAACTTTCAGGTTTATCTAATGAAATAAGGTCAAAATTCAAAAAAATTAAACCAAAAACTTTAGGTCAAGCATTACGTATCGATGGTGTCACCCCGGCCGCTGCTTATATTCTATTGTCACATGTTAAAAGAAAGTCTATTAAGCGAATTGCTTAATGGATAATATTAATTCTCAGGATTATTTAAAAAAATACAACATTAATGTTTCACGTGAAACTTGTAATGATCTTGAATTATTTGTTGAACTTATTATTCAGGAGAATAGTTTAATAAACTTAATAAGTAGAAAAAATATAAATAAGCATTATATCATGGAACGACATATAATAGATTCGTTGCAAATACTTGATTTTATTGACTTTAATAATGAAAAAATAGTAGATTTAGGTTCAGGATCAGGATTTCCTGGCATAGTTACTGCTATTGTTGCTAAGCATAAAAACACATCTCTAAATGTAGAATTGCTCGAAAAAAGTTTTCATAAAAGTAAATTTTTAAAAAAAGTCTCTGAAAAATTAAACTTGAAAACTAAAATAATCCAAAGTGATATTTTTCATGAAGAAAGAAAAGAAAAACTCATAATAACCTCAAGAGCATTTAAACCTTTGCCAATAGTTTTGGACTTAGTAAATAACAAATTTAATAATTGTAAAAACTTAATTATTTTTATGGGAAAATCTGGTGAGAAAATTTTAAGAGATGTTTTAAAAAAATGGAAACTTAATTATCAAATAAAAAAAAGCGTCACAAATAGTGAGTCGTTTATATTAAATATAAGAGAAATAAAAAAATTATGAAAATAATTTCTATAATTAATCAAAAGGGTGGGGTGGGCAAGACCACTACAGTGATTAATTTGGCAGCAGGATTATCACAATTAAATAAAAAAATTTTAGTTATAGATTTAGATCCACAAGGAAATGCAACAACAGGGCTAGGTTTATCTAATACAGATGACTCAGAGACTACTATCTATGGTGTTTTGAATGGATCCAAAAAAATCTCTGAAACAATTAAAAAAACAAATTTTGAAAATTTAGATCTAATTTCATCAAATGTGGATTTATCTGGTTTAGAGGTTGAGACTGCAGGTGATGAAAAGAGAGCCTTTATTCTAAAAGATAAATTACTTAAATATATTGATGAAAATTCAACAAAATATGATTATGTTTTAATTGATTGTCCGCCTTCGTTAAGCCTTTTAACCGTGATGGCATTAGTTTCATCTCAATCCTTATTAGTGCCGCTACAAACAGAATTTTTCGCCTTGGAGGGACTAACACAGCTAATGAAAACAATAGAAAGGGTGAGAGTAAACCTTAATACAAAGTTAAACATACAAGGGATATTATTAACTATGTACGATAAAAGGAACAAGCTATCATCAGAGGTGGAAAAGGAAGCAAGAGAATTTTTCAAAGAAAAGGTTTATAAAACGGTAATACCTAGAAATGTTCGTTTATCAGAAGCACCTTCACATGGCGTACCAGTCCTAGTTTATGATAAAAATTGTCCTGGAAGTAAATCATATTTTAGTTTTACAGACGAATTTATAAATCAAGAATTTAATATGGAGAGTGTTGCTTAATGAATAAATTGAGAAAAGGTTTAGGTAGAGGCTTGTCATCACTTATAGGAGAGACTAAAAAAAATAATTCTATAAATAAAGTTTCAATAAATGATTTATTCAAAAATCGTTATCAACCGAGAAAAATTTTTGATGAAACTAAACTTCAAGAATTAGTTAACTCAATTCAAGAAAGGGGCATCCTCCAACCTATTGTAGTAAGAAATCACAACAATATTGAGGGGAAATACGAAATTATTGCGGGAGAAAGGAGATGGTTAGCTGCTAAGAAGGCAGGGTTAGCAGAAGTACCAGTTGTTATAACTGAGGCTGACGACTTAAAATCCTTAGAATTCTCAATTATTGAGAATGTTCAAAGAGATGATCTTAATCCACTTGAAGAAGCTCAAAGTTATCAAAGATTAATCGATGAGTTTTCGTACGATCATGAAAAGGTGTCTAAATTTATTGGTAAAAGCAGAAGTTATATTACGAATAGTCTAAGAATATTAACTTTACCTCAAAAAGTTTTAAATTTAATTGAAGAGAGAAAAATTACATCAGGCCATGCAAAAATTTTAGTTGGGCTAGATAATGCAGAATTTATTGCTGAAAAAATATTTAATAAAAAATTATCAGTAAGACAGGCAGAAAATTTTGTAAAAATTTTTAAAAAAAAAAATTCACTCAAATCGAGGGACACAAATGTTCAATCTTTGGAAAACTCTTTGATCGAAAAAATTGGCTTAAAAGTGATTATCAATAATAATAAAAGAAATAGTGGTTCAATAAAAATCGAATATAAAAATTTAGAACAGTTAGACAGAATTATTGAAACTTTGAAAAAAAATTATTAATTGCGTATTGAAGAAAATATAAAATCGTTAATCAATACTAATGAATTTTGAGAATTTTTTTTGATGCTTAACTCAAGATTATTAATCTTATTTATTAGTTTCAATAAATTTCCCTTTGTCCAAATTTTTAATTGAAGTTTAACACCTTCTTTTTCTTTCCAAAAAATTGGAGGTTTAAATGAATTAATTGCCATATCTGTTGATTTGATATCTTCAGCATGTTTTTGCAGATCCAGTAATCTTAGGCATCTTTTTAAAAATATTCTGGTGATCATGATTGAATCATCATTTGTATAATTATTTTCATTTAAAATTTTTATGACTTTTTTTTTATTTCCAGCCAAGCAAAAATCTACTAATTCAAATATTCCTACATTTTCATTTTGTGTTATTAATTTTGTTAGCTCTTCAAAATTAATTTTTTTATTTTTAGATGTGTAACTTTCAATTTTAGCAAGTTCGTTAGTAAGGTTTAGCCTATCACCTGAACTTTTATCAACAAGCACATTAATCATTTCTTGTGATATTGAGATTCCTTTTTTAGCAAAAAATTTTCTAGATAATAAACTTAATGTCTTATCGTCATCTTTATAAAAAGGCGTTGATACCAAATCTTTGTGTTTTTCAAAAAATTTTCTAATTTTAGATTTAGTGTCCAATTTATCTGATATGCAGATAATAACTAAATCAGTTAACTTAAAATTTTTAAATTCATCAAAAATATTAAGAATCCTATCTGTTGCCTTATTTATAGTAATAAGTTTTTGCTCATTAAAAAAAGATTTATTTAGAAGATGATCAAATAAAATTTCTTTTTTCTTTATGATTTCATTTTCTTCGTAATTATAAATATTTTCACTGTTAATGTTTATTTTAAAATAGTTTTTGATTATCTCTTTTTTTAAACCTAAATTTTCACCATGAAATAAAAAAATTTTTTCTTTTGAATTTTTTAATTCAAAATTTTTTTTAATCATTTGTAGTGGCTATATCGTTTAGAATATCAATAGAAATTTCTCTAACTAAATCTTTTTTTAAAATATTTTCGTATTGTTTTAATTCAAATTTACTTGATTGATCGTTGTATTGAATTTCTTTTAGATAATTTTTTTTCAATATTTCTTTTTCATTTGATTTCAAGATAACATTTATCGATATTGTAGTTTTATAAATTGTAGCGATACCGGATGAATTTTTTGCTGAAATAGATCTATCAGATGATCCATTTATTAATATTTCATAAATACTTCCAGATTTATTTGAAACATTTTGTTGTTTAGAAAAAAATTTTTTTAATTCTTTTTTTATGATTGGTTCTGCTGATATTTCAACCTCTTTAAATATAAAATTATAATTTAGTGCATTGTTAATTGGTTGAAATCCACAAGATGTTAATATTAGAAAAGTAATAATATAAATTAATTTTTTCATATTATTTAATAATAAAGTTTAAAATTTTGTTTGGAACAAAAATTTTTTTTATAATTTTTTTATTTTCTAAACCTTTTTGAATTTTTGAATTTTTTTCAACAATTTTTATGATTTCTTCTTCATTACAATTATAATCTATTTCTATTAAATCTTTCTTTTTTCCATTAATTTGGATAACAATCTTAGCTTTATCTTCCAATAGATATTTTTTATTTATTATTGGCCATGTGATTTCTTTTACATTTTCGGTTATTTCTTCTAAGCACTGGGATGTTATATGAGGCATGAATGGAGACATAAGTTTCAAAATTGTAGAATAACAATCTTTCAGAACTTCTTTTGATAAAGGTTGATTTATGATTTTTATCATAAAATTGTAAATTTCATAAAAGTTTGCAACAATAACATTGTACCTAAAACTTTCTAAATTATTTGTGATTTTATTGTTCATGACATTTGTAAATTTCAACAGATCCTCATTCTTATTATTTTTATCTGTTAAATCTGATGATAATTTATTTATAATTTTTTGATGAAGTGACCAAATTTTTTGTATAAATTTATATGAAGCCTCAATACCCTGATCAGACCATTGCACATCCTTTTCAGGTGGACTGTCTGACATAATAAATAACCTTACAGCATCCGCTCCAAAATCATTTATTGTATTCTCAGGGTCAATTGTATTTTTTTTTGACTTAGACATGGACTCCGAAGGACCAACTGTTACTTTTACAGTATTGTCATTTTTAAGGAAAAACTGACCATCTTTAAAAGTTACTTCTTCTGGACTTAACCATTTTTTATTTTCATCTTTGTAAGTTTCGTGACAAACCATACCTTGCGTAAATAAACCATTAAATGGTTCTTTAATATTAAAATTATCATTGTTATGATTAATAGCTTGCATGAAAAAACGTGAGTATAATAAATGAAGTATTGCATGTTCTACTCCACCAATATATTGGTCAACAGGCATCCAATAATCTATATCCTCCTTGTTAAAAGGATCTTTATCATTGTGCGGTGAACAAAATCGAAGGAAATACCATGAAGAGTCTACAAAGGTATCTAATGTGTCAGTTTCTAAATTACATTCTTCACCGTTAATTGAAATTTTTTTCCATTCAATCTGTGAATCTAAAGGGTTCCCTTTTGTATTTAAATTAATATTTTCAGGCAGCATAATTGGTAATTTTTCAATAGGGACTTTAACAATTTCGTTATTTTTATTATATGCAATTGGTATCGGACAGCCCCAGTAACGTTGTCTCGAAATACCCCAATCTTTAAGTCTAAAATTAGTTTTTTTCTCTCCTAATTTTCTTTCTTCTAATATTTTAATAGCTTCTTGTATTGCTTGATTAGGTGCAGGAAGATTATTTAAAATTTTAGAATTAACTATTGTTCCAGATCCAGTATAAGCAACATTAGAAACATTAAAGTTCTCATCTTGATCATGTGGTTTGACTACAGTAATCACATTTAAATTATATTTAATAGCGAAATCGAGGTCTCTTTGGTCATGAGCCGGACACCCGAATACAGCGCCAAATCCATAATCCATCAATACAAAATTGGCAAAATAAACTGGAACTTTAATAGTTTCATCCAATGGATTTGTTGCAATAAATTCAGTTTTAAATCCTAATTTTTCGGCTTGAGCAATGGCTTCTTCTGTTGTTCCTGTTTTAGAACACTCATCTTTAAATTTTTTAAAATTATCGTCATTTTCATAATATTTAGCAAGAGGATGATCAACAGATAAAGCTAAAAAAGTACAACCAAATAATGTATCAGGTCTAGTTGTAAAAATTTTTATACTATCATGATTTTTTGCACCTGTGATTTTAAAATTAATTTCACATCCAAAAGATTTACCGATCCAATTTTGTTGCATTGTTTTTACTTTTTTGGGCCATTGATCAAGTTCATTTAGGCCATCTAAAAGCTGATGAGAAAACTTAGTTATATTGAAAAACCATTGATTAAGTTTTTTCCTTTCTACTAATGCTCCTGATCTCCAACCTCGGCCATCAATAACTTGTTCATTTGCTAGAACTGTTTCATCAACAGGATCCCAATTTACATAGTTTTCTTTTCTATAAACTAACCCTTTGTCATAAAGATCCAAAAAGAATTTTTGTTGGTGTTTATAATATTCGGGTGAACAAGTAGAAACTTCCCTATCCCAATCTATTGATAAACCAAGTTTTTTTAATTGTTTTTTCATTGTTTCAATGTTTTTTTCTGTCCAATCTTTTGGATCAAGATTGTTTTGTTTTGCCGCGTTTTCTGCTGGCATACCAAAAGAATCCCATCCCATTGGATGCAATACATTAAAACCTAACATTTTCTTATATCTTGCGAGAACATCACCAATAGTATAATTTCTCACATGACCCATATGAATTTTACCCGATGGATAAGGAAACATTTCTAAACAATAAAATTTTTGTTTTTTATTATCTCGAGTGGTTTTAAAGGATTTATTTTCATTCCAGAAATTTTGCCACTTAGATTCGATATCTTTAAAATTATATCTTTCCATTTGTTAGGCTATATTTATTAAATTATCTCAGTTCTTTTGGAACTGTACCGCCACGTTTTTTTTTGAACTCTTCTTTGTCTTTCTCATCTGAAATAAGTTTGTATTCAGCAGCTTTTTTTAAAATTGCAAGTTTAATATCGTTTGAAAGATTATCGTCATTTGAAGTTAAACAATCATCAAATGGTTTACAATCTTTACTAAAAACTGTTACCTTAACTCCATCTGCTCTTATTTCATTAGATAAAAATCTAACCATAATTTTAACTGAATTATTTTCGTCAGTATCATTAAACCAATCGGTAATAATAACACCGCCACCATAATCAGCGTTTGATAGAGGAATGAAATCTAAAATATCCATTGAAGCTCTCCACATTTCATTAGATGATGCGAATTCAAATTGGCCAGAACCACCACCGGTTAAACTAGAAAATCTAATTCTTTTACCTTCTTCTAAATTTTTTTTAACTCTTTCTTTTGCATTACCAGAAACTTTCCGAGCATCAGATGGCTTGTAAAGACCGCATCCAACAACTAAAAAATTGAATAGAATTAAAATTAAAAGATTTTTAAATATTTTATGATAAAATAAAAATTTCATTATAATTTTGTGTATAATTAAATAACTTTAAAATTTGTTTAAAATGTTACAATTATCTCAAAAGTTAAATAATTAAACAAAAATTATGTGATAAAAATACAACAAAGCCAAAAAAAAACAATAAATTCAACGAATTTTAAAAAAATTACCCCATTATTTGTTAAAAGATCCGCTCATAATTAATTAATTAATTATTAAAGGAGTAATTATTATGAAAAAACTAACTAAAATCGGTGTATCAGCATTAGCTGGTTCACTAGCTGCAGTTGCTGCTAACGCTGGAGAACTTTCAGTAAGCGGTTCAGCTGTAATGTCATACACATCACAAAGTGGTACAAATACTACTCAAGGTGGTGGAATTGGTATGAAAAACAACATGACATTTTCTGGTTCAGGTGATGTTAACGGAATGACTGTTACATACACTAACGTATTATCTGACTCAGCAGGTGTATCATCTTCAAACATCGCAATCGACATGGGCGACAACGGTGTATTAGAACTTGACCAAGGTGTAGGTGGAAATGGTATCGGTGCAATCGATGACATGACTCCAACTGCTTGGGAAGAGTCTTGGGATGGTCACGCTGGTACAGGTCCAGACTTTGTTGGTGCTGGTTCACAAAACGTAATTCAGTACACTAATACAATTGCTGGATTAGGTGTAAACGCAATGTACGACCAAAGTGTTAACGATACTGCTAACGCTGACGGTAATCAAAACGGTGTAGGTTCAACTTCAACTGCATCAGGTTCTGCTGCTTCAGTAGCAATTACTTTACCTGCTTTAGTTGATGGTTTAGCTGCTGGACTTGGTTATGGTGAATCTTCAGTGAAGAATGGAACTACAACTTCAACTGACAGAACTTCAGTAACTGGTTACGCTAACTACTCAATGGGACCAGTAACTGTTGGTTTAAACCAATCAGAAACTTCTGGTGGAGCTGGTGGAGCTGTTACTCAGTCTACAGAAGGTCTTGGTATCGTATTCAATGTGAACGATGATCTTTCAGTATCATACTCACAAATGACAAACGATCACAGAAATACTTCTGGAACTGCTGACGTTGAAGAAGAGTCTACAGCTATTTCAGTAGCTTACACTATGGGTGGTGCTACTTTAGCTATCCAATCTTCAGAACAAGATAATGCTAACGGTTCAACAGCTGCATCTGCAGACACTGACAGAACTGAAATCAATTTATCTTTAGCGTTCTAATTAAGTAGAAGATTAAATTATATTAACGGCCCTCCTTTGAGGGCCGTTTTTTTTTATCCAAAATATTTTTTGAAAAGAGAAAATTTGTCTAAGGAGGATTTATAGATAGGTTTATCTGCTTGATTATTGCTAGCAGTTTTTATAGGTGATTTATTTAGCTGATGATAATTCAAACAATCCTTATTCCATTCTAAATCACAAAAATTAAAAATTTTTTTTGTTATATCTTCAGTGTTTTTTATTAAATATTCATATTCGATTAACATCATCTCTTCAGATTGTTCATTCCAAAATTCAATATAATTATCAAACAGTTTAAAAAATCTGAAAATCTCTTCTTTATCAAACGTCCAAGTTAAAGCTGGTAAATAATTTTTAAATATTGAAAAAAAATTATTATTTTGTTCTCTTTTTAAAACTAATATTTTTGAGTTGGGAAAGAAAATTCTAATAAGACCAATATATTTAAAATTTAATAAACTTTTGTCAGTAATAATTTTTTGATCAATTTTATATCTTTGAATAAGGTTGATGTAATTATCATATATTTGATTAAATGGTTCATCAGCATATTCAATTATTTTCTTTGCAAAATTTTGATCTTTGAAATTAACCATTTTTTCAATAGATTTATTTAATGAATTAGTTTCACCCAAACTTTTAATCTGATCATTTGTTGAAATTATTTGCTCTAATAAAGTCGTGCCTGATCTTGGCATACCACAAATAAAGATGATTTTTTTATCGTTTACTTTTTTTGATTTTAAATTATTTTTTTCTTTTTTAAAAAAGTTTTTTACTAATTCAAATTCTTTAATTTCATTATCAATACTTGTTGAATTAAATTTTTTGAATAAGTTATTCGCTCTATTATAAAATTCATAAGCTTTTGCATATTCTTCTTTGTCCTCATATGATTTTCCTATTGAAAAAAATAAAGGGATAAATGTTTGCTGATTTGATTTTATTTGATTAGCTCTTTCTAACATTGACTTAAAATGAACAGAAGTTTCTGCATGATTATAATTTGTTAATGAGCTTATGATTTGATCTGCCTGTGTCAAATTTGGATTAATTTTTAAAGCCTGTTCTGCATGTTCTATAGCTTTTTGTTTTTTTCGAATTTGTTGATAACACAAACTCAAATTATAATGAACAACAGCTATATTTTCATCTAGTTCTAAAATTTTTAGGTACAAATTAATCGCAATTTCAAATTCACCATTGTCTTTCTTTATGTTAGCTAAGTTGTTTATTGCAGCTATGTATTTTGGATTTCTTTCTAATATTTGTTCTAAATATGAAATTGCATCTGAAATATTATCCCTTGATTTTAAAACCATAGCGTAATTCATTTTAACAACTTGATTATTGGGATTATTTTTTAAGACTGTTTTAAATATTTTTTCAGCTTCATCTAACTTGTTAGTTCGATGATAGCTCATTCCTATTAAATTCATTAAATATTCATGGTTTGGAATTTTCTTTAATAATTTTAGAGAAAGAGAAATTACAACATCGTAATTGTTGGTATTAAAATGCTGTAGAATAATATTAACTTTTTCTTGAAACTCATTTTTTGAAATCATATTTATCTCTTATATAGTTAATTGCTGCAAAACCAGCAATATTTAGCAACTGTAATTTTTTGAAATTTTTTTGACTTATACCCCCAAGTGCTAAAATTTTTTTATTTGTTACTAATGATAAATTTCTAAATTTATTTAATCCAAGAGCTGATTTAGATTTTGTTTCAAATAATGGAGAAATAAATATCATTTGAACATCTTGATCTTCTTTAACTTTGATCTGTTCAACATTATGTGCAGATCCAATGATTAAAAAATTATGTCTCACTTTAACAAATTTAAATTTTATCTTGTTAAATGATGGAATGTAAACACCATCAAACTTAAGTTGTTTTGCTAATTTAAAGTTATTAGATAAAACTATTTTTCTTCCTCTAGATTTACAGTAATCTCTTAATTCTTTTAAGTAACCAACATTTGTTTTTTGCTCATAATTTCTATAAATAAGAATTATTTTATTATCAATTTTATCAATGTAATTTTTATCAAAGGTATCTATATAATGAAAAATTTTATATAAAGAATTATGCATGATATAATCAACAATTTCGAAGCTGTTAAAAGTGAAATATATCAAAAAAATAAAGATATTAAAATAATTGCGGTAAGCAAAACCTTTAAATTTAATAAAATAAAATCATTAGTTGAGTATGGACATGAACATTTTGGTGAAAATAAAGTTCAAGAAGCAGTAGAAAAATGGACAGATAAGAAAAATCAATACCCTAATTTAAAGTTACACATGATCGGAAAATTGCAGACAAATAAAGTTAAACACGTTGTACCAATATTTGATTATATCCATTCTCTTGATAATTTAAAATTAGCTGAAAAAATATCTGCTGAGCAACAAAAATTAAAAAAATCTTTAAAATTATTTATTCAAGTAAATATAGGAAATGAACCTCAAAAGAGTGGAGTAGAAACTTTAAAACTAAAAAGTTTTTATGATGAATGTGTAAATAATCTTGCTTTAAATATTGTTGGATTAATGTGTATCCCACCAAATGTAGATAATGTGAACTTATATTTTGCTGAAATGGAAAAACTAAATAATCAATTAGGTTTAAAAGAATTAAGTATGGGCATGTCATCTGATTATATCAAAGCGATAGATTTTGGATCTACTTATGTAAGAATAGGATCAAAAATTTTTGGAGAAAGAACTTAAAGTCTAAATTATTTTTATTTTTGTTTTTTTGTTAATAAGTTTTAACAAAATTAACATGTCATTACTTTTGAGAGCAATACATCCTTGAGTTTTTTTATAATTTTTTGTTAAATGAATAAAAATAGCACTGCCTTTATTTTTAATAACTTTTTTTGTATTATAGTTTATTGGAATTAAAAGATCATAATTTATATCTTTTCTTAATAATTTTTCATGTCTGACTTTCTGATTTACAGTAATAAGTTTATTATAGTATTTGTGATTAATGTCATCACACCAACCCATTTTTTTTGTAATTTTTATTTTTTTTAATTTTGTTTTAGGCTCAGGATATTTATCTTTCCTATAAAATAGAGATCCTATTGAGTAAATTCCCTTAGGTGTTTTAAGGTCTCCTTCCTTTTTATTTGATGTCAGGCCTTTTTTTCCAATGGAACATTTGAATTTAAAATCATCAAATAAAAGAGTATTCTTATTTCTTAATATTATTTGCATTTTATGAACATAAAAAAATTAATAGTATATAAATCACCTATATTAATAGAAATTTTAGAAGAAATTAAGGAATATTTAAATTTTGAAATAATTTCATTTGATAAAGTCAAAAATGATTTAGAAAAATTAGACGATTACATAATAGTGTCATTGCAAAATAGAGATATTAAGAACTGTAATTTAATAAATGTTCCATCAAAAATAGAAAAAATTTTAGAACAAATAAATATACTTTTTCTTGGCAATAATTTTAACAATCAATCATGTATTTTGATTGGTAAATATAATTTAGATCTTAACTCAAGAAAGATTTCCTTTAAAGAAACAGTTTTAGATTTAACGGAAAAAGAAACAAAACTATTAATGTATATTAAGAATAATAATAATGTTAGCTTACAAGACTTGCAAAAAGAGGTGTGGCAACATTCTTTTGAATTAGAGACCCATACAGTTGAGACGCATATTTATAGATTGAGAAAAAAGTTTTTAGAAAAGTTTAATGATAATAATTTAATAAAATATGACAAAAATGGATACCATTTAAATTGAAAAAAAACTTAGCTGCTAAAAACTTGTTTAATAGAAGATATAAGCCAAAGATAGTTAGACCAAAAAAAGGTAAAGGAAGTTTTAAGAGAAAAAAAATTAGATTCTAGCACCTATTTTTTGAATAATTTTAGATGATAACTCAGTTCCTTTAACTAAGCTTTCTCTGGACGACATTTTATTAATATATCCATGTAAATATCCTGCTGCAAATAAATCTCCTGCTCCTGTTAAATCTTTAATTATTAAATTTTTAGCAGCTTCACATTCTTCAACCTCATTATAGTTAATTGAAACTGCACCCTTTTCACCTCTTGTAATGATTATATTCTTTTTAATTTGTTTTGAAAAATCTACCACTTCATTAAAAGTATTAGCGTTTATTAAAGACATAATTTCTTGTTCGTTAGCAAAAATAATATCTAATTTATTTTTTACTAAATCTAAAAAATGAACTTTATGTCTTTCAACACAAAATAAATCAGATAATGACATTGCAACTTTATTTGAAAAATTAATTGCCTTATCAAATGCTTTTTTTGGTTCACCTTCATCCCATAAATAACCTTCGAGAAAAGTAATATCTGCTTTTTTTATCTTTTCTTCATCAACATCTTTATCGTTGATTTTTCCAGCAGTACCTAAAAATGTACACATCGTTCTTTCAGAATCGGGAGTAATTAAAATTAAACAAGATCCTGTAGGAATTGGTTCAGACTTTTTTGAATATATATACTCAACCTTTTCTTTTTTTAGACCTTCTTCGTATTTTTTTCCTAAATCATCATCGCTTATTTTACCTAAAAAACCGACTTTGTTTCCTAATTGTGATAAGCCAACTATGGAATTTGCGACTGACCCACCTGAAATAGTTTCCTCTATCTTTAAAGAAGACAAAAGTTTTTTGAATTCTTTTTCATCAACTAATTTCATAGTGCTTTTAGTTAACGAATTTTGTTTCAAAAAATCATCAGTTACTTTGCACAGAACATCAACAATAGCATTTCCAATTCCAAGTATTTTCATTATGGTTTTTTTGCAATAAAAGGTTTTTTTCTATTAGGATAACAAGAAGTGCAAATTTTACAACTTATTCCATAGCAATCTCTAGCTTTACAATATTCTCGCCCATAATAAATTATTTGGAGATGAAGTTTATTCCAATTTTTTTTTGGAAATAATCTTTTTAAATCTTCTTCTGTTTGGATCACATTTTTACCATTTGTTAATCCCCATCTTTGAGCAAGTCTATGAATATGTGTATCCACAGGAAATGCAGGATGTCCAAAACCTTGAGACATTACAACACTAGCTGTTTTGTGACCAACACCAGGTAATTTTTCGAGTTCTTCAAATGTTTTAGGAACTCGACCTTTATAATTATTAACTAATATTTTCGATAAATTATAAATACTCTTTGCTTTAATTCTAAAAATACCAATTTTTTTTATTAATGTTTCAATTTTTTTTCTACCAAGTTTAACATAATGTTCAGGTCTATAATACCTAGGGTATATATTTTTGGTAACATTATTGACATTAACATCCGTGCATTGAGCAGATAAAAGCACCGAAACAAGTAATGTAAAAACATTTCTACTTTTTAATGGAACTTCAATTTTTGGATATGTTTTGTTAAGTATTTTTAATACTATTTTTGCTCTTTGAATTTCATTCATTATTTGAAATTCATCAAGTCTCTCATTGAATATAAGCCAGGTTTCTTTTTCATTAGCCAACTTGCAGCTGACAATGCTCCTTCAGAATATAATGCTCTATCAAAAGCTTCATGATTTAGTTTTATTATTTCTTTTCCACTTGAAAATAATACCTCATGTTCTCCAATTATTTCTCCTTTTCTTATTGAATTGAAATTAATTTTATTTCCATATGGAAAGTTCTTTTTATTTAAAAATTTTTTTCCGATTAAATTGTAAAAGTTTTTATTTTTACCAACAGCTATACCATTACCCAACATTAATGCGGTTCCAGAAGGGTAATCTTTTTTATGTTTGTGATGTACCTCATAAATTTTACTAAGATATTTTTTTCCAAGAGATTTTGCGGCAATTTCAGTTAAATACATTAATAAATTTATGCCAAGACTCATATTTCCAGCTTTTAGAATTGGGATTTTTTTTGAATAAGATTTAATTAATTTTTCCTCTTTTTTAGTAAAACCTGTTGTCCCTATAACAATTCTCTTTTTTAATTTTGTAGCTATTTTTAATACTTCAAAAGTACATTTAGGAATTGTAAAATCAATTATTACATCTGTTTTTTTAAAAGCATCTTTTGTGTTAAGTTGAGGTTTAATACCACCAAACTTTTTATTAATAATTTTGTGTTCAGTTAAACTAAAAATTTTAAAACCTTTTTCTTTTCTGGCAGTTTTAATTAATTGTTGACCCATACGACCCATACAACCAGTTATGGTAAGGTTTATATTTTTCATGCTAATTTAATTTTATATATATCTTTTAAATTATTACAAAGATTAGTTTTTCCAGAAACTTTTTGCTTTTTGGAAAAATTGTTTAATACTAGGATTAGATTTTTCGTTTTCAATTTTTCTGAATTGTTCTAATAACTCCTTTTGTTTCTTGTTTAAAGAAACGGGAATCTCAGTTTCAATTTGCACATATAAATCTCCATTACCACTCCCACGCATATATGGCATACCTTTGCCTCTTAGTCTAAATTGTTTGCCTGATTGTGTTCCTTCAGGAATTTTAATTTTTGCTTTTCCACCATCTATGGTTGGAATTTCAATTGTAGTTCCTAAAGCTGCATCAGCTATTGAAATAGGACATTCAAAAAATAAGTTTTCATCAGATCTTTTAAATAATTCATGAGATTTAACATTAATGAACAAATACAAATCACCATTAGCACCGCCTCTTGTGCCTGCTTCACCTTTACCTGACAGTCTAATTCTAGTTCCATCATCAACACCTTGAGGAATAGTAACTGCCAACTTTTTAGATGTTTGTTTATTTCCTTGGCCATTACAATCATTACATGGATTTGTAATTTCCTCACCACTACCCGCACATTGTGGGCATGTTTGTTGAACTGTAAAAAAGCCTTGGTTAGTTCTTACTCTACCATTTCCACCACAATAAGTACATCTATCAGGAGAATGGCCTGGTTTTGAGCCGTTGCCCTTGCAAGTGCCACATTTTTCAGATGTTGAGAATTGGATATTTTGCTTCTTACCTGTGTATGCCTCTTCAAGTGTTATTGATAAATCGTATCTTAAATCTGATCCTCTATTACTTGAACTTCTTCTGTTGCTTCTTCTGTTGTCGCCCCCAAAACCACCAAAAAAATCCTCAAAGATATCGGAGAAGTCTGAACCATTAAATCCACCAAAGCCTCCAAAACCACCTTGACCACCACCACCATTTTCAAATGCAGCATGGCCGAAATTATCATAATTTTCTTTTTTAGTCTTATCTGAAAGAATTCCATAAGCTTCACTAGCTTCTTTGAATTTATCTTCAGCAGTTTTATCACCAGGATTTTTGTCTGGATGGTATTTTACTGCTAATTTTCGGTAAGCTGATTTTATGTCTTCAGGACTTGCGCTTTTATTTACGCCTAGGACATCATAATAGTCTCTTTTAGCCATCAATTTAACCTAGACAATTAGTTGTCTGTTAAGCGCTTTTTTCTTTATTTTCGTCTTTTACTTCTTCGAAGTCAGCATCAACAACATTATCGTCTTTTTTATCCTTGTTGTCTTTTCCATCATCTTTTCCAGAATCTGGTTTTATATTTTGTTGTGATTTATAGATTGCTTCACCAAGTTTCATAGATGCTTGAACTAAAGCTTCTGTTTTTTTCTTGATATCTTCAATATTATCACCTTTAAGAGCCTCTTTTACAGCTGCTGATGAATCTTCAATTGCTTTTTTCTCTGCATCAGAAATTTTAGATCCATGTTCTTTAAGATTTTTTTCAGTTGAGTGAATAAGAGTATCTGCCTGGTTTCTTACATCAACAGACTCCCTTTTCTTTTTGTCAGCTTCCTTATTGGCCTCTGCATCTTTAACCATTTTTTCAATTTCTTCATCACTTAAACCACCTGATGCTTGAATTTGAATCTTTTGTTCTTTACCAGTTCCTTTGTCTTTAGCAGAAACATTAACTATCCCGTTTGCATCAATATCAAAAGTAACTTCAATTTGAGGAACTCCTCTTGGAGCTGGAGCTATTCCAACTAGTTCAAAGTTACCTAACAATTTATTGTCAGTTGCCATTTCCCTTTCACCTTGAAGAACTCTTATAGAAACTGCTGGTTGATTATCTTCTGCAGTTGAAAAAACTTGGCTCTTTTTTGTCGGAATTGTTGTATTTTTATCAATTAATTTTGTTGATATTCCACCAAGTGTTTCAATACCAAGAGATAAAGGAGTAACATCGAGCAATAACACATCTTTTACATCTCCTTGTAATACACCAGCTTGAATAGCTGCACCCATAGCAACAACTTCATCTGGATTAACGCTTTTATTTGGATCTTTTCCAAAAAAGTTTTTTACTTCATTAATTACTTTTGGCATTCTTGTCATTCCACCTACCATAACAACTTCATCAATCTCATTCGCAGAAATCCCAGCATCCTTAAGTGCTGTTTGACAAGGTGGTATAGTTCTAGCAATTAAATCTTCTACCAAAGCTTCTAACTTGGCTCTAGTCATTTTTAAATTTATATGCTTGGGTCCAGTTTTATCAGCAGTGATAAATGGAAGATTAATATCAGTTTGTTCAGCTGATGATAATTCGATTTTGGCTTTTTCCGCAGCTTCTTTTAATCTTTGAAGTGCTAGTTTGTCAGATTTTAAATCAATGCCATTATCTTTTTTAAATTCAGAAATCAAATATTCAACAACAGCATTATCAAAGTCTTCTCCACCTAAAAAAGTATCTCCATTTGTTGACTTAACTTCAAATACACCGTCACCTAATTCTAAAATAGAAACATCAAATGTACCTCCGCCCAGATCATAAACCGCAATTTTTTTGTTTTGCTTTTTATCTAAACCATACGCTAACGAAGCTGCAGTCGGTTCATTTATAATTCTTAAAACTTCAAGGCCAGCAATTTTACCAGCATCTTTTGTAGCTTGTCTTTGTGCATCATTAAAATAAGCTGGAACAGTAATTACCGCTTTTGTTACAGCTTGACCTAAATATTTTTCTGCAGTTTCTTTCATTTTTTGTAAAATGAAAGCGGAAATTTGTGATGGAGAATATTTTTCTCCTTTTGCTTCAATCCATGCATCTCCTTTTTCTGAATTTACAATTTTAAAAGGGGCTGCCTCTACATCTTTTTTTACAGTTGGATCATCAAAATTTCTACCAATCAATCTTTTAACTGCAAAAATTGTATTTTCGGGATTAGTTACAGCCTGTCTTTTTGCTGGTTGACCAATTAGTTTTTCATTTTCATCAGTAAAAGCAACAACAGATGGCGTTGTTCTCGCACCTTCAGCATTTTCTAAAACTTTTGCCTGACTACCTTCCATGATTGCAACACATGAATTAGTAGTCCCTAAATCTATTCCAATAATTTTACTCATAATTAATATCTCTCTTTCGTCATATAAGTGTTTATTTTTAATCTACAAGTTGTCACATACATTATTTCTTCTCCAAATTTTCTTTGTTTTCCTGAACTTTTTCATTTTTTTCTGAAGGTTTTTTTGCTACCCCAACAAGCGATGGTCTTAATAAACGATCTTTGATTGTAAAACCTTTTTGAATTTCTTGAATTATGGTTCCAGGCTCTTTAGATCCATCTTCTATTTCCATCATTGCTTGATGGTAATTTGGATCAAGTTTTTTATTTAAACTCTCGATTGGTTTGATGTTGTTTTTGCTAAATATAGAAATTAAATCTTTACTAATAATATTAAAGTGCTCTAAGGTTTTCTTTAACGCTTCCGTGTTTTTAAGAGAATCGTCACTTTCAAGTACTATTTTAGATCTCTCAAGATTATCAATTAAACTTAAAGCTTCTTTTGCAAAAGAAGATCCGCCATATTCAAAAGCGTCTTCTTTTTCTTTTTCAAATCTTCTTCTTTGATTTTCCATCTCAGCAAAAGTTCTAGCCAATTTATCTTCAAGTTCAGCAATTTTATCTTCTGGAGAAAGTTCTTTTGCTGCTTCAGTAGTCTCTGAAAGAGAACTTTCTTTTTGTTGTGTATCCTCTTCAGTGTTTGAAATTTCTTGATTTTGTTCTTGATTATTGGTTTGCTCTTTTTCCATGAAGACATATATGGTAAGAAATCGATAAATTTCCAGATGTCTCAAAAAAAAATTAAAAATCTTATTGTAGGAACAAATAATAGAGGAAAATTAAAGGAAATTAAGAGTTTATTGCCAAAATCTATAAATATTTATTCAACATCAGACTTTAAACTGAACAGTCCAAAAGAGGACGGAAAAACATTCAAAGAAAATTCATTGATTAAATCTAGATACTTTTCATTAAAAAGTAATCTTATTTGTTTGGCGGATGACTCTGGCTTAGAGGTCGATCTTCTAAATAAAAGACCTGGTATTTTTTCTGCTAGATGGGGGGGAAGAAAAGGCGATTTTAATAAAGCAATTAAAAGGGTTTATAAAGAATTAAATAAAGTAGATAAAAATTGGAAAAGTAAAAAAATAAAAGCAAGATTTATTTGTGCGCTTTCAATAAGCAATTTAAATAAAATAATTGCTTGCGTTCAAGGTAAAGTAGAAGGCCACATATCGTCTGTTCCAAAAGGAGAAAATGGATTTGGTTATGATCCTATTTTTATACCATTCGGAAAGAGCAAAACATTTGGAGAAATGAAACCATCTCAAAAATATAAAATGGATCATAGGTTCAATGCTTTTAAGAAAATTAAAAAATTTTTATGATTTTTTTATTTTCAATTTTATAAAAATTCAAACGATGATTTATTTCGTTATTTTTGATGTCAAAAATTCCTATTTTTCCTTTAAATGAATTTTTTCTCTTAAATATTTTATTGGTATCAGACAAATCAAAATTATTTTTAAAAGATAAATAATAAACCAATCCCACTAAATCATAACTTAGAAGTGATAAATGATTTGGTTCTTCTTCAAAATCTAATTGATATCTTAACTTATATTTTTCAAAATTATCTTTATTTATAGAAGGATAATAAATTGGCTGAATATCTTTTTCATTAATTAAGCTTTCATCAAACCATTGATTGAGAGTTATAAAATATTTATTTTTTGGAGAAATATCAGAATATAACAAAGAAGTAGTTACACTTTTTAAACTTTCTTCAAAGTCAGCAATTATTACAGAATTAAATTTAACGTCACCTAAAGTGTATTTCATTTTTAATTGTTCAATTTTTTTCTCTTTATTAAATTCATTAGAATTTTCTAATCTATAAAGTTCATCCTCAAGATTTTGTTTTCTGATTTTATAATTGGTTATATTTTCAATTTGACTTGTAAGTTTGGTTGGTTCTTTTTCATAGAAATGAGTTTTTGAAATTTTAATTTTAGATTTTTTTATGCTTTTTTTTAATTCTTCCTCATAACTCAATTTGGGTATTAGAAATATAGTATTATTAATTTCATTATCTTCTAAAAATTTTTTTATTGTATTTAATTGGGATGTTGAATTAACACCAGAGCTAATAACGTTTTTTGGTAAATCTATTGTTTGATTTGTAAATGATAAAAAAATCATATCCTTTATTTCATCAAGATATTTTAAGCTCTCGTAAAAAACAGGACCAATTGTTAAATTAATTCCTTCAAGCTTTAGCTCATTAGCGGACTTTAAAGTAGTTGCTGGATCAGATTTAGTATCTTTAATTATAATCTCTAATTTATCTGTATTAATGTCGTTCATAGCCATTCTGATAGCTTTGATTATTGATTGTCCTAGTTCATAGTTTTCCCCTGAGATTGGTATAAGTAAACCTATTTTAAGTTTAGTATCTTCGTTGGCGTAAGAGTTAGTTAAATAAAAAATTACAATTATTGTTGAAATAATTAACTTTGAAATTTTATTCATTTGAATAGTATTATAACAATTTATTTTCCAAATGAGCTTAAATTTTAAATCTGACAATAATAAGTTTAAAAAAGGTCTTTATTTAATATCAACTCCTATTGGTAATTTAAAGGATATAACTCTTAGAGCAATTGAGATTTTAAAAAATTCAGATTACATTTTGTGTGAAGATACCAGAGTTTCCAAAAACTTATTGAAAAAGTACAATATAAATTCAAATTTAATTTCTTATCATAAATTTAATGAAGCAAAAAGTTTAGATAAAGTTATCAAACTATTAAAATCAGGTAGTATAATTTCATTGATATCTGATGCTGGAACACCGATCGTTTCTGATCCCGGAAAACTTTTAGTAAAAGAGTGTGTAAAAAATGATATTAAGATTGTTCCAATCCCAGGTCCTTCAGCAGTTACAAGTGCAATTTCTGTAAGTGGATTTTCTGAAAAATTCTATTTTTATGGTTTTTTGCCTGAAAAGAAAAAGATATTAAATGATGATTTATTAAAGCTTTCAAGTTTAAACTGTTCAATAGTATTTTTTATTTCAGCAAGAAAATTAGAAAAAACTTTAACAGAATTTAAAAAATATTTTTTAGAAAGAAATATCTTAATTTGTAGAGAAATGACAAAAATTTATGAAGAATTTGTCAGGGGCACTGTTAGAGAAGTTGATATATCTAATTTGACTCTAAAAGGGGAGGTTACAGTGGTAGTCTCAGAAAAGATTGATGAAAAAAAATCTTCGCAAACTTTAAGTGAATCAGATAAGAATAAAATAAACAAAATGATTAAGAAATTAAGTATTAAAGAAATTATTTCATTAATTTGTTTGGATAAAAAAATTAAAAAAAAAGAAGTTTATAATTACTGTTTAAAAATAAAAAATGAAAAATAAATTTTTATTACTTTTATTATCTTTAATGTTAAATGGTTGTATAGCCGTAACATCCACAGGTTTATTTGGAACAGGTGTTACAGTTGCGCTAGATCCACGAACTGTTGGAACACAAATAGATGATTCAATAATGGAAAAAAATTTACAAACTAAAATTTTACTCAGAAATAAAG
Organism: Candidatus Pelagibacter sp.; assembly: GCF_052049935.1. Taxonomy (GTDB): domain Bacteria; phylum Pseudomonadota; class Alphaproteobacteria; order Pelagibacterales; family Pelagibacteraceae; genus Pelagibacter. The sequence continues at coordinate 29,792 of NZ_JBNGZA010000005.1, forward strand.
ATCATTTGTTGAAAGTAAAAATAGAAGTGTTAGACGGAAGAATATTTTTAACTGGCAAAGTTGATGATCCAGAGGAAAAACTACAATTAACTAAATTAGCTTGGGAAATTAGTGGCGTAAGGTCAGTAAGAAATGATATTAAAATTAAAGAAAATTTTGATTTTAAACAATCAGCTAAAGATATTTTAATTACTTCTCAATTAAGGTCTGCAATAATTTTAAATAAAAACATTAAAGCAATTAACTATCAGATAGATACGTATAAGAAAAAAATATTTATTTATGGCATAGCATCAAGCGAAGATGAAAAAAATGAGGTTATTGATGAAGCAAAAAAAATTCTTGATGTAGAAGATGTAATTGCAAGTATCTTATTAGTTGAAGAATTAAGAGTGCAAAAAAATTAATTTTTTAGATTGTAATTAATTATATCTGAAGAATATGCAGCAATAGATGCTAGATTTAAAATTTCTGAGGTTGAACACCTCAATGGAGCAATTTCTATTGGCAATCCAAGACCAATCAGTAATGGTCCAATAACCTTACTATCACCAAACGCTTTTATCATTTTATATGATATAGATGCTGCGTGTTGACCAGGCATGATTAGTATATTTGCGTTACCAACAATTTTAGAAAAAGGATACAATTTTTTGTACTCTTCACTTAACGCAACATCAGGCTGCATATCTCCATCAAACTCAAAATCTACTTTTTTATTTTTTAGAATTTCAACAGCTTCCCTGATTTGTTCTGTTCTGCTTGTCACTGGTTGTCCAAAAGTTGAGTGTGAAACAAAAGCAACTTTAGGATCAAATCCAAATAATCTAACTACTCTTGCTGCTGAGATTGCGATTTCAGATAGTTGTTGGGATGTTGGCCATTCATGAACGCTTGTGTCTGCAACGAAAATTGTTTTCCCTTTATGAACGACAAGATTTAATCCAAACATTATTTCCCCATCTCTTGCACCTATTACTTGTTGTATTTTTTCCAACGAAGCACCAAAACGTCTTGTATTTCCAGTTACCGCACCATCAGCATCACCACAAGCGACCATACAAGAAGCCCAAATTACACGATCATTTCTTATAAGTCTGTCACAATCCCACTCCAAAAGACCTTGTTCCCTTTGAAGTTTTTTAAATAAGTATTTTGTATATTTTTCTCTTTTTGAATTGTCTGTTGAATTAGTTATTTCAAAATCAAAATGATCATCGTAACCAATCTTTTGGATTTGTTTTTTAATCTTTGCTTCTTTTCCTACCAATATAGGAATACCTAATTTAGAATTTTTAAAGGCAATTGCAGCTTTTAAAGTATTTTCATCTTCCCCATCAGCAAATACTATTCTCTTCTGTTTGTTTTTAATTAAGTTGTTTATCCCGTTCATTATTGTAACAGTAGGATCCAATCTTTGTTTTAATTTTTCTTTGTACGTATCAAAATTTTTTATTTCTTTTCTCGCAACACCTGTATCCATTGCAGCTTTCGCAACAGCAGCAGGTATAACGCTTATCAATCTTGGGTCAAAAGTTGAGGGAATGATATATTCTTTACCATAATGAGGCCTGTTACCCCCCATTGCAGCAACTACTTCGTCTGGCACATCTTCTCTTGCTAGGTCAGCAATAGCATGAGCTGCAGCAACTTTCATTTCTTCATTGATTGTTTTAGATCTTACGTCTAAAGCACCCCTAAATATGTATGGAAAACCGATTAAATTATTTACTTGATTTGGATAATCAGATCTTCCAGTTGCTATAATTGCGTCATCTCTTACTTCTTCAATTTCCTCAGGAGTAATTTCTGGATCTGGATTTGCACAAGCAAATATAATTGGATTTTTTGCCATCTTTTTTACGAATGCTTTTGGTAAAGCTCCTTTAGCTGATAATCCTAAAAAAACATCTGCACCATCAATAGCATCTTCCAAAGTTCTTTTTTTTGTTTCTATTGCATGTCTAGATTTCCATTGATCTATTTTTTCTGGTCTACCTTTATAAATTACACCTTTTCTATCAAGCATAATTACATTCTCTTGAGATACTCCAGTTCTTTTAAATAATTCAGTGCAAGCTATTGCAGACGCACCAGCTCCATTGACTACTATTTTGATATCTTTGATTGATTTACCACTTATATCTAAAGCATTTATTAAGGCAGCAGTTGTAATGATTGCAGTTCCATGTTGATCATCATGGAAGACAGGAATATCTAAAATTTCTTTTAATTTTTGTTCAATTATAAAACAATCTGGTGCTGCTATGTCTTCTAAGTTTATACCTCCAAAACTAGGTGCAAAATTTTTTATACTTTGAATTATTTCATTAGCGTCTGAACAATCAATCTCTAAGTCTATCGAATCTATATCTGCAAATCTTTTAAACAATACTGCTTTTCCTTCCATTACTGGTTTAGAGGCAAGAGCTCCTAAATTACCCAACCCTAAAATTGCAGATCCATTACTAATTACAGCCACTAAATTACCTTTACTTGTATAATCATAAGCAGTCTCAGGATTTTCACTTATTTTTTTTACAGGAACTGCTACCCCAGGAGAATATGCAAGAGCAAGATCTCTTTTTGTTGTCATATTTTTTGATGAAACAATCTCAATCTTGCCAGGTTTTTTTTTAGTATGAAACTCTAATGCTTCTTTATCAGTGTAATGATCAGTTTTTGTTTTTTTCATTTATGGTATTTATATGTACAAATAGGACTAAATTAAGACTAATATGATTTATGAACTTGATTAAGTCAACAGGCACATTTAGTTTCTTTACAGTGTTAAGCAGGATATCTGGATATATCAGAGATATCTTAATAGCGTTCTTTTTAGGAACAGGTTTTATAGCGGATGCATTTTTTGTGGCATTTAGAATTCCAAATACATTTAGAAGATTATTTTCAGAAGGAACATTTAATGCTGCGTTTATACCAAGTTATACATCTGAACAAAGATCAGGAAAAATAAAATCTGATAAGTTTGCAAATCAAGTTTTTAATATTTTATTAATAGTATTGTTTCTTTTAGTAATTATTGTTGAATTATTTGCCCCTTTTTTTGTTTCATTGTTAGCGCCAGGTTTCATCGAAGATGATCAAAAAATAGATTTAGCAGTTAAATTAACAAGAATTACTTTCCCTTTCTTATTGTTTGTATCATTAGCATCGTTTTTTGCTGCAATATTAAACTCACATAATAGATTTGCTGCAGCCGCCGCTTCTCCTATTATTTTAAATTTGATATTAATAATTACATTATTAATTTCAGCCAACATCGGAGATCAACTTGCTTATCAATTGTCTTATGCAGTAACAATTAGTGGGATTATACAATTATTATTTTTATATATTTTTGTTAAAAAATATTTTTCACTATATTTACTTATTAAAATTAATTTTAATCAAAAAATAAAGTTCTTTTTCAAGAAATTATTTCCAAGTATTTTTGCTGCTGGTGTAACACAAATAAATGTTTTAATTGGTACTATAATTGCCTCCTTTCAAGCTGGAGCCGTTTCATATTTATATTATGCTGATAGAATCTATCAAATAAATTTAGCGATAGCCGGAATTGCTATAGGAGTAGTTATACTTCCTCAACTATCAAAATATATTCAATCAAAAAATAGAGAAAAAATTAATCTTATCCAAAATAAATCAATCGAACTTTGTTTATTTTTATCTTTACCAGCCTCTATAGCTTTACTTTTAGGCTCAGAGGAAATAGTATCTGCTTTGTTTGGATATGGATCTTTTAATGAGCAATCTATAATTAATTCTTCAAAAGCTCTTTTTTATTTTGCATTTGGCTTACCAGCATTTGCTCTAATAAAAATATTTTCAAGTTTCTTTTTTGCAAACAATGATACCAAAAACCCTTTTTATATATCTTTAGTTTCAGTAGCATTAAATGTTTTCATAAGCGTGTATTATTTTAAAGAAATAGGATTTATAATTATACCAATTGCAACTTCAATTTCGTCATGGTTTAACACGATTATTTTATTTTTATATTTATTAAATAAAGACTTATTTAAATTTAACAAAAGCTTTTTAATTCAATTTATTAAAATTACATTTGCTTCCCTAGTTATGGGAATATTTTTTTATTTTATGATTACCGAATTTAGTTATTATTTAGATGATGATTATTCATTAAAAGCAATTTTTATTTTAATTTTTGTGCTTTTAAGCATTCTTTTTTATCTTTTGGTTTCTTTTTTAATTAAAGCATTTAAATTAAGTGATATTAGGGCTAAATATTAATTAGTTATGAGTAAGAAAATTTTTTCAGGTGTTCAACCTACTGGTAATTTGCATTTAGGAAATTATTTGGGTGCTATAAAAAATTTTGTAGAATTAGGAAATGATCAAAATAATCACTGTATCTATTGTGTTGTAGATCTTCATGCAATAACTGTAAAACAAGATCCAAAATTATTGACTGAAAATATTCGAGAAACTGTTGCGACTTTTGTGGCAAGCGGGATTGATCCTGAAAAAAATATAATATTTAATCAATCAAGAGTTTCAGCTCATGCAGAAGCGGCATGGATTTTTAGTTGTGTGGCAAGAATGGGTTGGTTGAATAGAATGACCCAATTTAAAGAGAAAGCAGGAAAAGACAAAGAAAAAGCGAGTGTTGGGTTATATTCATATCCAGTTTTAATGGCAGCTGATATTTTGCTTTATGATGCAACACATGTACCTGTTGGAGAAGACCAAAAACAACATCTAGAATTAAGTCGTGATATAGCTCAAAAGTTTAATAATGATTTTGAACAAGAAAATTTTTTAAAAATTCCAGAACCATTAATTCAAAAAGAGTTTTCTAGAATTATGAGCTTGAGAGATGGTAAAAAAAAAATGAGTAAATCTGAAGTATCAGATCTAAGTAGAATTAATTTAACTGATAATAAAGATGTGATTATTTCAAAAATTAAAAAAGCTAAAACAGATCCTATGCCTTTACCAGCAGAAATTAAAGATTTGGAAAAAAGACCCGAAGCAAAAAATTTATTGAGTATATATTCAAGTTTAAATGATACGACACTAGAAAAAACAATTAGTCAATTTTCTGGTAAAAACTTTTCTGAATTTAAAGATTCTTTAATTCAAGTTTTAGTTGATAAACTTGACCCAATATCAAGAGAAATTAATAAATTAATGTCTAATCAAAATTATTTAGACAAGATTCTTGATTTAGGTTTTGAAAAAGCAAATAATATTGCTTCAGAGAAAGTTAAAAAAATAAAGCAAATAATCGGATTTAATTAATTTTTTAATTATCAAGTTTAAATTTTAAAATTAATTACTATATTGCAAATATGTTTGTACAAACTGAAATTACACCAAATCCTAATTCATTAAAATTTTTACCAGGGAAAAAAGTTTCTAATAATGGTTCTTTTGAGATAACAAAAAAAGATAATATTAATAATGAATTAGTAAGAAATTTATTATCAGTAAATGGAGTTGAGGGAATTTTTTTAGGTGAAGATTTTATATCAGTAAATAAAAGTGGCAGTATTAGTTGGGAGGAAATAAAACATATAGTTATTTCTCTTATTAATGATTTTTATTCAGATGGTAAGGATTTTGTAATTGATAAAAATTTGGATGAAAAAATTTCAAATCGTTCTGAAATTGAACAAAATATAATTAAAATTTTAGACCAGAAAATTAGACCTGCTGTTGCTAAAGATGGTGGTGATATAAAATTTAAGGAATTTAAAGATGGAATTGTAAGAGTGCAATTACAAGGAAGTTGCTCAGGGTGTCCGAGCTCTACAATGACATTAAAACAGGGCGTTCAGAATTTATTAAAACACTATATCAAAGAAGTCAAAGAAGTAGAGGCAATACAATGAAAAATATAAGATTTATAAATTTTAATTCTAAAAAAAAAACAATCGAAACAATTTATTTGTTCGGAGATAGGGTTACCGGAACAATTGGCAGAACATTTCTTTCATGTATATTTGTAATGCTTTTTTTTTATGTTGCTCCAATTTTTATAAATTTTTTACATGAGGATATTCTTACTGGCGAGTTTAAAAATGATTCTAGAAAAATTATGGTTTATAAACTTGATGGAAAAAACGTAGATGGAAAAGAAAAAAAAATTGAAGATATTGAAATTTTTAATGAAAAAGATTTGTTGTCAGATATTTTGACATTAAACGATATTGAAAATGATTCAATTCGTTTAAATGCCTCAACTATTAAACAATTATTTAAAGATACAAATTATAATTTAAATGATGTCAGAACAAACAAATTAGTAAAACCAGTCGCACTTACCTGGTTACCTTATGAGATAAAAAAAATTGAAAACACAAAAAAAAGAAAAGAATTATTTTTACAAATTGTATTACCATTAGTATTAGAAGAAAATAATAAGATCAAATTAGATAGAATAAAGTTATTTAGTATAATTAAAAAATCTAACAATACAGAAGTTGAGAAAAAATGGTTAAATAAAAAATACAAACAATATGGAGTAAATTCAAAAGATCTTTCAGTTTTAAAAATTAGAATGGACGAAATACCAACCTCATTAGCTTTGGCACAAGCAGCAAAAGAAACAGGCTGGGGAACATCCAGATTTGCATTAGAAGGAAATGCTTTATTTGGACAATGGACATGGTCTGGAGAAGGATTAAAACCAAAAGACTCAGACTTATCTGAGGGTCACAAAGTAATGAAATTTAATATTTTGCAAGCTTCTGTTAGAGCATATCAAAGAAATTTAAATACACATAAATCATACAAAAAGTTTAGACAAGCAAGAGCCGAATTAAGATCACAAGGCAAAAAATTAGATAGTATAATTTTATCTCAATATTTAGATAAGTATGCAGAAACAGGCATAAAATATGTTGAAATTTTACAAAAAATTATTGATCAAAATAATTTAAAAGATTTTGATGATGCAAAATTATTACCATCAAGCAAAAAATTAGAAAGTTTAATTTAATTTCTTACAGTAAATTGAGTCCCAAACCATCTCCATTTACCTTTATCATTTAAGGAACAATTAATTCTTCCTCTTCTTGGTAAAAACTTATCTTCAAATTTTATTTTCATTACATTGTTTTCAAAAGTAGAATTTGTTTTTTTCCAATTACCACCATCATTAGAATAACAAGTAATTTTATTTATATTTGTTTGAACATCAAAAAACTCAACTATTAACTCAGGAGGATTAGAGTTATTATTTATTTTTTTTTCTTCAGGTTTAATAGATTTATATTCAAGAGGATTATAGTTGATAACAGATTTAAATCTTTTTAAGTCACCATATTTTTCATTTATGGGAAATCTTGGCAGCTCATACTTATCTTTATTTAAATCAATAACACCAGAGTGTTGTCCAAAAGCAACACTAAAGTTTTTTGAGATGTAATTTTTCATAAATTCTGAATATTCTCCAAAGGGATAAGAAAATATAGAGGGAATATAGCCAAGTTTTTCTTTAAAGATTTTACTAGCGGTCTCAATATCATCTATAAAATCATCATTATTAAAATCAATTAAGTATTCATGTGTATGAGAATGATGTCCAATTGTGCCTAAGGGTGATTCCTCAATTTCTATAATTTGTTCCCATGTCATATAACCATTTTTTCCAACTGGCTCGGTTGAAACAAATAAAATAAATGGAATATTATTTTTTTTTAAATATGGCCATGCCTCTTCATAAAATGAGCTAAAACCATCATCTATTGAGATTAATATTTTTTTTTCTTTTTTTCTTATATTAAATTCCTCATCAAAAAACTTAGGATCATAAAATTTATATCCCAAACTTTTAATCATTTGCATTTGTTTATCAAACACATTCATTCTGATGTTTGTTGAGGGATATTTATTTTCATTAAATCGATGATACATCAAAGACAAAACACCCTTATCATTTGAAAAAAATTTGCTATCATTTTCAGATGCAATAGAGTTAAATGATAGAAGAAAATAGCAAATGGAAAAAATAATAATAGATGTTGCAAATGAAAAAATTTTTTTAATGTTCATAAATAAAGATAATATTCATAAAGTTGAACATGAAAATAGTAAAATTAACTATGAGAAGTTGTCTATATTGATTGACGAATTTTTAAAGAAACATAAAAAAAATTTAAATAATATTTCTGAAATATATGTAAATAGAGGCCCAGGTAGTTTTGCAGGTATTAGGAATTCTTTATCAACTGTAAAAGCAATAAATTTAGCTAACAATACAGATTATTTTTGTTTTAGTTTTAATGATTTTAAAAAAGAAAATAATGTTAAATATGAAAATATTCCAGATTTATGCAAAAAATATAAGATTAAAAAAAATTTGATTAATCCTGATTATTCAGGTTAAAACTAGCTATGTCAGAAACCATCGAAGAAAAATGTTTATTAAAAGGGGTAAAACTTACTGACCAAAGACGTGTAATTGCTCAAGTTATGTCAAAATCAACAGATCATCCAGATGTTGACGAATTATATAAAAGAGTTTCAAAAATAGACTCAAAAATTAGTATTGCTACAGTTTATAGGACTGTAAAACTTTTTGAGGAAAGTGGAATTTTGACAAAACATGAATTTAAAGGAGATAAAGCTAGATACGAGGAATTAAACGAAGGCCATCATGACCATCTAATCGATGTAAAAACTGGAGAGATTATTGAATTTGTAGATGATGAAATAGAAAAGTTGCAACAAAAAGTTGCCAAAAAGTACGGTTATAAATTAGTAGATCATAAATTAGAGTTATATGGAGTAAAAATTAACTCAAAAAAATGATGAAAAAAATTTTTATTAAGACATTTGGTTGTCAAATGAATGAATACGACTCAAATCGTATATTTGACACCGTTAAAAAAATTGGTTTTGAAAAAACAGATGTGCTTGATGAAACTGATTGTTACCTTTTAAATACTTGTCACATCAGAGATAAGGCTAAAGAAAAAGTTTATCATGATATTGGAAGAATAAAAAAAAATTTCAGATCAAAAAAAAAACCTTTCGTAATTATAGCAGGATGTGTTGCACAAGCTGAAAATGAAGAAATGCTAAAAAGAGAACCATATATTGATTTGGTCATTGGTCCACAGGCCTATCATAAAATCAACCCAAAAATTGAGGAATATTTTGAAAAACAAAAAAAATTAGAGGAAACAGATTTTGATGCTGAAGCAAAATTTAATTATTTAAATCAAATTAAAAATAGCTCAAGCAAAGTATCATCATTTTTAACAATTCAAGAGGGATGTGATAAGTTCTGTCATTTTTGCGTAGTTCCTTATACACGTGGTCCAGAATATTCTAGATCCTTTAATGAAATTATCGATGAAGCTAAAAATTTATCTTTTAATGGAGTTAAGGAAATTACTCTGCTTGGACAAAATGTTAATGCGTATAACTATGACAATTATAAATTATCAGATTTGATTCTTGAGATTGAAAAAATTCCAACAATAAAAAGAATTAGGTATACAACATCTCATCCAAGAGACATGACTGATGATTTAATTGAAGTTTACGGGATTTCTAAAAAATTGATGCCTTTAGTTCACTTACCTGTTCAAAGTGGATCTGATAAAGTTCTAAAATTAATGAATAGAAAACATTTGATAAGCGATTACATCAAGACTTATGAAAGATTAAAAAAAATAAATTCTAAAATAGAATTTTCTAGTGACTTTATAATTGCATATCCTGGTGAAGAAGAAAAAGATTTTAATGAAACTTTTCAATTAATTAAAAATATTAAATTTATTAATTCGTTTTCTTTTATTTTCAGTCCAAGACCAGGAACAGCAGCGTCTAATTTAAAATTAATTGATAAAGAAATTTCAAAAGAAAGACTAGAAAAAGTCCAAAAACAATTATTTGAACATCAAATTTTAATGAATAAATCTTTAGAAAATCAGGAAATTAATGTTTTGGTCGAAAATAAAACTGAAGAAAATAATAAGTTTTTTGGTAGATCTGAGTACATGACTTCAGTTATATTTGATGGTAATGATGAAGATGTAGGACAAGTGATAAAAGTAAAAATTAACAATAGTAACCAAAACACATTGTTTGGTGAAAAAGTAAGAAAATCAGAACAAAAAGTAGCTTAAATTGAGTAATACAATTAAAAAAGGTATCCAATCTTCTTTGAAATTTGTTTATTCAGAAAATAATTCTCTGAGTGTAATTTTTCATGAAAATGACTTATTGATGGGTGTAGTTGGTGAGTTTAATAAAAATTTGAAAGAGTTGGAAAAGCTAACAGGAGCAAGCATTTATTCTAGAGGAAATTCAATATTAATAAAATCAACTCCAGATAAAAATGAAATTGTTAAAAATGCAATTCAATTTTTAGCAAATCAATTTATTAACAATGAAAGTATTGAACAAAAGGATATTATATCCTCTATAGATCAATTTATGATTAATGAAAAAGTTAAAAATACCAATGTTACTGATATTATAAAAACACCAAAAAAATCAATTATTCCAAGATCTGAGAAACAGAAAGAATACGTTAGGGCTTTAAGACAGAGTGAAATAATTATTTCTGCAGGTCCAGCTGGTACAGGAAAAACTTTCTTAGCTGTGGCGGTAGGATTAACAATGCTATTAGAAAAGAAAATAGAAAGAATTATATTATCTAGACCAGCTGTTGAAGCTGGAGAGAGATTGGGTTTTTTGCCTGGAGACATGAAAGAAAAGGTCGATCCATATCTAAGACCTTTATATGATTCACTTTACGATCTTTTTCATTTTGAAAAAATTCAAAGAATGATTGAAATTGGAGATATTGAGATTGCTCCTCTAGCATTTATGAGAGGTAGAACTTTAAAGAACTCATTTGCTATTTTAGATGAGGCACAAAATGCTACAGAAACTCAAATAAAAATGTTTCTTACAAGAATTGGTGAAAATTCAAAAATTGTAGTTAACGGAGATCCATCTCAAATTGATCTGCCCAATAAAAATATGTCAGGCCTGGATAAATCCAAAAAGATACTATCTCATTTAAGTGAAATTTCAGTTGTAGATTTTGATCACTCAGATGTTGTAAGACATCCTTTGGTTTCTAAAATTGTTAAAGCATATAACAATAATGATCAAAGTTAATGTCATTACAGAAGAAATATCTTGGTCAAAAAAGATAAAAAATAAAGAGTTATTTTTTAATAAAATTATCAATTTTTTTCCTAATAAATTTAAATTTCAAAATAAAAAAGTTTATTTTACACTTCTACTTTCAAACAATAAAAAAATTAAAGTTTTAAATCATAAATTTAGAAAAAAGAATAAACACACAGATGTATTGTCTTTTCCTTTTGAGCAAAAAATTATGAGTAAGAAGGAATTTTATTTGGGAGATATTATAATTAGTTTCAATTATATGAATGATCCAAAAAATATAACAAATAAAAAATTCACTGAAAAAACAGTAAAAATTTTTATACATGGTTTCTTACATTTGTTAGGTTATGATCATATTAATGATAATGATTATAAAAAAATGCAAACAGCAGAAAAAAATATCTTTAATACAGTAAAAAAATTATTGAATTAAATTGAAAAAAAAATCTTTAATAAAATTATCTTTCATATTTATTTTAGGTGTCATTTCCTCTTTTAGTTTGCCACCATATAATTTTTTTATAATAAATTTTTTTTCTTTGAGTATTTTTTTTGGTTTTTTATTTAAAGAGTTAAAGAAAAGAACTAATTATAAAAAATTCTTTTTTTATGGTTGGTTGTTTGGTTTTGGATTTTTTTCAACTAATTTATATTGGATTACGATATCGTTAACATTTGAAGATCAATTTATATTACTCATACCATTTGCATTAATTTTAATTCCATCTTTTTTGGCAATATTTTATGGGCTGATCACGATTATTTTTAAACTGTTAAGGCCTAAAAATTTAATCAGTGCTTTTTTTCTCTTTTCATTACTTTTTGGATTGGTTGAATTTATAAGAGGAACTATTTTTACAGGTTTTCCATGGAATTTAATTGTTTATAGTTTCTCTGATAAGATAACTTTTTTAAGCGTTTTATCATTAATTGGAACTTATTCATTAAACTTAATTGTTTTAAGTTTTTTTACAGCTCCAGCGTTGTTTGTATTGAGAAATTCAAAGAAAGAGATTGCTATTTGTATATTTTTGTTTCTTTTACCTATTTTTTTTCTGATCTATGGAAATTATCAAAAAAAATTATTTTTTGATAAAGATCTAACTGAGATGCCTCATACTGTTAGGGTGTTAGGATCAAATATAAGTCTAGATAGATTTTATTATGATGTAGATCCTGAAAAAGTAATCACAGAACTAATAAATCTTAGTACACCAGACTTCAGTAAAAAAATAATTTTTTTATGGCCAGAGGGTATTATTCCAAACACATATGCCAACACAATGTCTTTATATAAAGATATATTTATAAATAAGTTTAATGAAAATCATATTATAGCTCTTGGAATTACAAATAGAGAGTTAGATAATAATAATTATGAGTTTTTTAATTCATTATCTGTATTCGATAATAATTTAAATTTGTTAAGTACTTACAATAAAGTCAATCTAGTTCCATTTGGAGAATTTTTACCTTTTGAGAGAACTTTAAACAAACTAGGTTTAGAGACAATAACAAATAATTTTGGATCGTTCTCAAAAGGACAAAATAGAGAAATAATTGATTTAGAGCAAAACTCAAATTTTAATATGAGTTTCTTGCCACTTATATGTTATGAGATGATCTATACTGGCAATCTTTCGAAAAAAAAAAATTTTAATATTATTTTTAATATTTCGGAAGATGGATGGTTTGGCAATTCTATTGGACCCAAACAACATTTTAGCCATAGTGTTTTTAGAGCAATAGAAAGTGGAAAATATATTTTAAGATCAAGTAACAATGGAATGGCAGCAATAATAAATCCACTAGGACAAGTTGAAAAGAAACTAGATTATGGAGTTTCTGGTTATATTGACTTTAATAAAAAAAGAGATTTTCAAACAACTATGTTTTCCACATATGGTAACAAAATTTTTTTCATTATGATTTTATTGTATATTTTTTTAATATTTTCATTTAATAGGATGAAAAATGAGTAAATTAAAAAATTATCTTTTTACTAGTGAGTCAGTATCAGAAGGACATCCTGATAAAGTATCTGATCGAATTTCAGATATGGTAGTTGATACATTTCTGTCTGGTGACCCTTATTCAAGAGTAGCTTGTGAAACTCTAACTACTACCAATAAAGTTGTTTTAGCTGGTGAAGTGCGTGGACCAGAAATTAATAAAGAAGAGTTAATTTCAAAAGTAAGAGATTGCATAAAAGATATTGGGTATGATCAAGATGGTTTTACTTGGAAAGACGCTACTAAAATAGAAAGTCATTTACACTCACAATCTACTGATATTGCGATGGGTGTAGATTCATCAGGTAATAAAGACGAGGGAGCTGGCGATCAAGGAATAATGTTTGGTTATGCATGTAATGAAACAGATGTGTTAATGCCAGCACCTATTCATTATTCTCATAAAATTTTAAGATTGATGGCAGAAGACCGAAAATTAGGAAAATTAAAAAATATCGAACCAGATTCTAAAAGCCAGGTAACTTTTGAATATGTTGATGGTAAGCCTGTCAAAGTAAAATCAGTTGTAATATCTTCCCAACATTCTCCTGATGTAAATCAAAACGATGTAAGAGACCTTCTTAGACCTTATATGTTAAAATCAATACCAAAAGAATTTTTAGAAGGTTTTAATGAGAAAGAATTTTATGTTAATCCAACAGGAAATTTTGTAATTGGTGGGCCTGATGGTGATTGTGGTTTAACTGGTAGGAAGATTATTGTAGATACCTATGGAGGTGCTGCACCACATGGAGGTGGGGCTTTCTCTGGAAAAGATCCAACAAAAGTTGATAGATCAGCAGCATATGCAGCAAGATATATTGCAAAAAATGTTGTTGGCTCTAAAATTGCTGACAAATGCTTAATTCAATTAGCTTATGCAATAGGAGTTTCTAAACCTTTATCAATTTATGTTGATCTATTTGATAATGATATTGAAAAAAATAAATTTGTTGTAAATAAAATTAATGAAAATTTCGATCTAACCCCCAGAGGTATTAGAGAAATGCTAGGATTGAATAAACCAATTTATGAAAAAACTGCTGCTTATGGCCATTTTGGAAGAACACCAGAGTCAAATGGAGCTTTTTCATGGGAAAAAACAGATAAAATAGATATTTTTTCTAAATAGTTTTTATTGATTAATTAAAATTCTCTAATATATTTCATACACATTATTGAATTATCAAAATGGGCGTCAGCCCATTTTTTTTTGGAGTAAACAAAAATATGTTAAATAAAAGAGCAGATAAATTAGAATTATTGAGAATAGCTGAAGCTGTAGCGTTAGAAAAATCTATAGACAAAGAACTTATTATTAGTTCAATGGAAACAGGTATTGCAAAAGCAGCAAAATCTAAATTTGGTCAGGACAATGAGATTAAAGTTGTGATTAACCGAGATAGTGGAGATATCGAGCTTTTTAGAAAATTAACAATTGTTGATAATCCAGAAAACACAAATACAGAAATAAAGTTATCAGATGCAATTAGTATTAATGATGAGAATAAATTAAAGACTATCGGGGATGAGGTACTACAACCATTACCATCTTTTGACTTTGGAAGAATAGCAGCTCAAACAGCAAAACAAGTAATAAGTTTTAATGTTAGAGAGGCAGAAAGAGAAAGACAATATAACGATTTTATAGATAAAAAAGATACCATTCTAAGTGGAATTGTAAAACGTTTAGAATTTGGAAATGTAATAGTTGATCTTGGAAGAACGGAAGCAATAATTCAAAAAAATGAAATGATCCCAAGAGAAAATGTTAAAGCGGGAGATAGAGTAAAAGCATATTGCTATGATGTTAGAAAAGAACCAAGAGGACAACAGATTTTCTTATCTAGAGCACACCCAAAGTTTATGGAAAAACTTTTTGTTCAAGAGGTTCCAGAGATATACGATGGATTGATTGAAATTAAGTCTTCTTCAAGGGACCCAGGAAGTAGAGCAAAAATTTGTGTTAGAGCGGTTGACACATCATTAGATCCTGTAGGTGCTTGTGTTGGTATGAGAGGATCAAGAGTTCAAGCTGTAGTAAATGAACTGCAAGGAGAAAAAATTGATATCGTTAATTTCTCTGAGGATCCAGCAGTATTAGTTTCAAATGCATTATCACCAGCAGAAGTTCAAAGAGTTAATGTTGATATAGAGAGAAAAAAACTTGATGTAATACTTACAGAAGAAAATTTAAGTAAAGCTATTGGTCGAAGAGGTCAAAATGTTAGACTTGCAACAAAATTGCTTAACTATGAAATTAATATTATGACTGACCAAGAAGACTCTGAAAAAAGACAACAAGAGTTTAAAGAAAAAACAGATAATTTTGTTAAAAATTTAGAATTAGATGAAACACTTGGTCAACTTTTAGTGGCCGAAGGATTTTCAACGATTGATGATATCAAAGATAGCCCGCTAGAAAATCTGACAAAGATAGAAGGCATTGAAGAAGATACTGCAAAAGCACTTATAGAAAGAGCACAAGAATTTCATAAAAAAGATAAAGAAGAAATTTCTGAGAAAATTAAAGAACTTGGTCTTTCTGAGGATCTTAGAAGTTTAAAAGGATTAACACCTGGTATGCTTATGACCCTGGGTGAACAAAAAATTCTAACTTTAGAAGATTTTGCAGATCTTGCATCAGACGAACTTACTGGTGGTTTTGATGTTGTAAAAGGAGAAAGAGTAAAAATTCAAGGATATTTAGAGGATTTTGCTTTATCAAAAACTGAAGCTGATGATCTTATAATGTCAGCAAGAAATATAGTTTACAAAGATTAGGGATGAGAAATGGAAAACAAAAAAACGAAACTTACTATTTCCGGAAATCCAAAAAAATCCTTTAAAGATTTTAATTCTCCTAAACCACAGGGAAAAAATTTATCTTCATCGAACAGAGGTTTCGGTAAATCTCCGGGAAAAGGAAATTTCAAAAAACCAACAGGAGCTGGTTTTAAATCATCAAGTAATTTTGGAAAAAGTTCTGGCTTTAAGCCTAATTTTCCACCAAAAACCCCTTCAACATTAAGTGATTTTGAAAGAAGAAAACTTGCAGAACAAAGGGCTACAAAAAGATTAAAAGGAGATACTGATAAAGATAAAAAATCCAAAACAGATATAAAAAAAAGAGACACAAAACTTACAGTTTCAAGAGCATTGAGTGATGAAATAGAAACTAGAGAAAGAAGTTTGGCATCTGTCAAAAGAGCAAGACAAAAAGAACTGAAAAATTCAAGTAAAGAAGAGGACAAAGAAAAACTAAAACCTGTTAAAAGAGACATCAATATTCCAGAAGCAATTACTGTAAGAGAGTTAGCTAATAGGATGGCAGAACAATCTAGTAATGTAATTAAATATTTGTTTGGTATGGGTGTTACAGTCACAATTAATCAAACTTTAGCAGCTGATACAGCAGAATTTTTGGTTAAAGAATTTGGACATAATCCAATAAGAGAAGAAAAAGCAGAAGAGATAATACAAAAAATTAAAGAATCTCGTGCAGAAAATTTAAAAAATAGAGCGCCCATAATAACAGTCATGGGACATGTGGATCATGGAAAAACTTCAGTTCTAGATGTTTTAAGAAGTGCTAACGTTGTTTCAGGAGAATTTGGAGGCATTACTCAACACATTGGTGCTTATCAGGTTGAAAATGGAAAAGATAAATTGACATTTATAGATACTCCTGGCCACGCAGCATTTACAGAAATGAGAGCTAGAGGATCTAAGTTAACTGATATTGTAGTTTTAGTAATTGCAGCAGATGATGGAGTAAAACCTCAAACTGTGGAGTCGATAAATCATGCAAAAGCTGCAAATGTTCCAATTGTAGTTGCTATTAATAAATGTGATCTTCCAGAAGCAGATCCTCAAAAAATCAAAAATCAACTTTTAGAACATGAGTTAATTGCTGAAGATTTATCTGGAGATATATTAATGGTAGAAATATCAGCTAAGACAAAATTAAATTTAGATAAATTAATTGAAGCTATTTCTCTTCAAGCAGAAATTTTAGATTTAAAAACAGACTTTGAATCAAAAGCTACTGGTGTGGTTTTAGAGTCCAAGATAGACGTTGGGAGAGGACCAGTTGCTACCGTTATTGTTACATCGGGAACTTTAAAAAAAGGTGACTTTTTTGTTAGTGGTTTAAAATGGGGAAAAGTTAGAGCAATTATAAATGACAAAGGTAAGAGCATTGATGAAGCTCCTCCCTCGACGCCTGTAGAAATTTTAGGAATTAATGGTGCTGCAAAATCTGGTGATGATTTTATTGTTTTAGACTCTGAAAAAGAAGCTAAAACATTAAGTGAAAATAGAGACGTAGAAAGTAAAGATAAAAAAAATCCATTATCATTTGCTTCTCAAGAATCTGCTTTCGCAAATAAATCTGCTGAAGAATTAAATTTGATAATCAAATCAGACGTTCATGGTTCATCAGAAGCAATTAAAAACGCAATAACACAAATTAAACATGAAGAAGTTAAACCAAAAATAATTTTAGCTGATATTGGTATGGTAACTGAAACAGATGTGACTTTAGCAAAAGCATCGAATGCAGTTTTAATCGCGTTTAATGTCAAACCAAGTAAAGAGGCAAAAAAATTAGCAGAGAATGAAGGGATCAAAATATCTTCATACAATATTATTTATGAAGTACTTGACTATATAAAACAAAAAATGTCAGGCTTGCTATCACCAGATGTTCAAGAGACAATAACTGGCACAGCACAAGTATTGGAAATATTTAAAGTTTCTGGTGCTGGAAAAGTAGCCGGTTCTAAAATTACTGAAGGTGAAATTACAAGTGTGTCAGATGTGAGAGTTATTAGAGATGGTTCAATAATTTATACTGGGAAAATAAGCTCAATTTTTAGAGAAAAAAACCAAGTTAAACAGGTAAGTAATGGCCAAGAATGTGGAATTACTTTAAAAGATTACATGGATTTTCAAAAAAACGATACAATAGAGGCGTTTAGTGTTACATCTACAGAAAGGTCAATATAATGACTGATAGAATAGGCAAACCGATATCACAAAGGCAGCTAAGAGTTGGGGAAATGATTAAACAATCATTGAGCATGATATTTTTAAGAAATGAAGCAAAAGTTCCAAATTTAGAAACAAACACAATAACAGTTACTGAAGTTAGAATGAGCCAAGATCTTAAAATTGCAAAAGCATATGTACTTCCATTGGGAGGCAAAGATGCTGATGAAGTTATAAATAAACTTAAAGAGTATTCTTTTTTGATAAGAAAAATTCTTTCAAAGAAAGTTATCGTAAAATTTTTACCAAAATTACTTTTTAGAAAAGATGAGTCTTTTGAGTATGCGGAAAAAATTGAAAATTTAATTAAACAAACAAATAAATAGGAAAAATATGAGTAAAAAAGCAAGTGAATTAGCAATGCATGAAAAGGACACTGGTTCATCAGAGGTGCAAATTGCATTGTTAACTGAAAAAATTGAAACTCTTTCAAAACACATAAAACAATTTAAGAAAGATAAACACTCTTCAGTTGGTTTATTAAGAGCGGTAAATAGAAGAAAAAAATTGTTAGAGTATCTAAAGAAAAATAAATTAGAATCTTACAAAAATGTATTGTCTAAATTGAATTTAAGAAAATAAGATCAAAATAGATAGCACGGAACGAAACGAAAAGAACGAAACGGAAAAGAAATGTTTAAAATACATAAGAAAGAAATAGAAGTAGCAGGAAAGAAAATAAGTTTAGAAACAGGAAAAATAGCAAGACAAGCAGATGGAGCAATTATTGCTCGATGTGGTGAAACAGTTGTATTAGCAACTGTTGTAGGTGCTAAAAAAGTAAATCCAGATGTAGATTACTTTCCATTATCAGTTAATTACCAAGAGAAATATTATGCAGCGGGAAAAATACCTGGTGGATATTTTAAGAGAGAAGCAAGACCAACTGAAAGCGAAACGTTAATTTCAAGATTAATCGATAGACCAATCAGACCTTTGTTTCCAGATGAATTTAAAAATGAAGTACAATTATTACCAACTGTAATCTCGTATGATAAAGAAAATGAAGCAGATATTTTATCTATTACTGCCTCTTCGGCAGCATTAGCAATTTCTGGTATGCCATTTCTTGGACCAGTGGGAGCATCAAGAGTTGGATATATAGATGGTAATTATGTTTTAAACCCATCAAAAGAAGAACTTAAAAAATCTAAATTAGATTTAGTAGTAGCAGGAACAAAAGATGCTGTTCTAATGGTCGAGTCAGAGGCAAATGGTTTAACTGAAGAAGAGATGTTAAATGCAGTAAAATTTGGTCATGAAGGTTTTGTACCAGTTATAGAGATGATCGAAGATCTTGCTAAAGATTGTAGAAAACCAGAATGGGTTGTTGAAAAAAAAGATCTTTCAGAAGTAAAAAAAGTATTAGAGGATAATTTTACAGATGGCCTTAAAAAAGCTTTTGGAACAAGAGATAAGCAAGATAGATCAAATCAGATTTCTGAAATAACAGATAAAGCTAAAAAGTTATTTGAAGAAAACGAAAATTATACTGATCTAGATGTTAATTCTGAACTTAAAAATCTTGAGAAAAGAATAGTAAGAACAGATATTCTAAAAAATAAAAATAGAATAGATGGTAGAGGTTTATCAGATGTGAGACCAATATCATGTGAGGTTGGAATTCTACCAAGAACGCATGGTTCAGCACTATTTACAAGAGGAGAAACTCAAGCAATAGTAACAACGACTCTTGGAACATCAGATGATGAGCAAAAAATTGAAAGTTTAGATGGCTTACAAAAAGAACGATTTATGCTCCACTATAATTTTCCTCCATTTTCAGTGGGAGAAACTGGCAGAATAGGAACTGGTAGAAGAGAAATTGGACATGGAAAATTAGCATGGAGAGCAATTAATTCATCATTGCCACCAAAAGAATCTTTTCCATATATTTTTAGAATAGTATCTGAGATTACAGAATCTAATGGTTCTTCATCAATGGCTACTGTCTGTGGTACGTCACTAGCATTAATGGATGCAGGAGTACCAATTAAAGAACCTGTTGCTGGTATAGCTATGGGATTGATTAAAGAAGGTGATGATTTTTCAGTTTTATCTGACATCTTAGGAGATGAAGATCACTTAGGTGACATGGATTTTAAAGTAGCTGGAACTAAGGATGGTATTACTTCTTTACAAATGGATATTAAAATTACAGGTATTACATTTGAAATAATGGACCAGGCTTTAAAACAAGCTAAAGATGGAAGAATTCATATTCTCGGTGAAATGAATAAAGCTCTATCAGCATCTAGAACTGATGTTGGAAAACATACTCCTAAAATGGAAAAAATTACAGTTGATAAAAAAGATATTGCAGCAGTGATTGGAAAAGGAGGGGCAACAATCAGAGAAATTGTTGAAGTTTCAGGGGCTAAAGTTGATATTAATGACGAAGGTGAAGTAACAGTTGCTGCGCCTGATGAAGAGTCTAGAAATAAAGCAATGCAGATGATCAAAGATATTACTGCAAAAGCTGAACTTAATAAAATTTATAGTGGAAAAGTAATGAAGATTATGGAGTTTGGTGCATTTGTTAATTTTTTAGGAAAACAAGATGGGCTTGTTCATATTTCAGAGCTTGCAGACAAGAGAGTGGCAAAAGTAACTGATGTTGTTAAAGAAGGTGACGAGGTTAAAGTTAAAGTTATCGGTTTTGACAGAGGAAAAGTTAAACTTTCAATCAAACAAGCTAATTCTTAAAAATTTCAGGGGTTTGGGGCACCTGGCAACAGAACGCCCCTTTCACAAACCTATAAATATAATAATATATCCAAATGATCAATTTGGAATTAGACCATACATTAATTAATAACTTTGACCGTGACGGTTTTATTATTTTAGAAAAATTTATAGAAAAAGATTTTATTAAAAATTTAAAAGAAAGATTTGAACCATTATTTAGGGGTAAATTTGAAACAGGAATTGAACCTGATGAGTGGAATTGGAAATTTGATAAAGACCCAATTGATGTAACTAGACAAATTTGCAATGGATGGAAATCTGATACATTAATTAAAAGTTTCGTATGTAATGAAATTATAGGAAAAGCTTGTGCTGAATTAATGAACTGGAATGGTTCAAAATTAATTCAAGATAATGTTTTATGGAAACCTCCGGGTGGAAAAACATTAGGTTATCATCAAGATGCTGCTTATGATGATTGGATTATTCCCCAAACTATGATGACTTGTTGGATGTCATTAGATGACACTAAAAAAGAAACAGGTACTCTCGAATACGTCAAAGGTTCTCATAAATGGGGATTACAACCACCTAGAGGGGAATTTCATTCACCAGAAGATTATCGAGAACAATTAAAAATTTTTGCTAAAAAAAATAATAAAGAATTAGACATTGTTTATGTAGAAGTGCCAGCTGGTGGAGTTGCATTTCATCATGGGTATATGTGGCATGGCTCAGGCATAAATACTTCAAATAAACATAGAAGAGCAATTGTCTCTCATTGTGTACCCTCTGATGCTAAATTTCATCCAACAAATAATGGTGGTACCGCTAAAACTTATAAAAAATACAAAATAGAGAATTCTGATCAACTACCAGATGAGTTTTTCCCTTTACTTTGGAAGAGAGATTAAATTACGATTTTAAAGTACAGTGACTGTCTTTAACAATACAGCCAGCCTTTTCCATTTCATCATCAAATATTCTTGGATGATTTTTCGCATACTTATTAAATAAATAGTTGTGAAAATATGGTCTAAACTTTCCATCATCTGTAAAAGCACCAGATTTGTGACCATCTGAAACTATTGTTTTTATTAACCTACCTTCGTTGTCATATAGAACAGTTTCACCATAACAATTACAAAAATAACTTCTATTTTTTGATGGTTCTAAGTCTACAAAAATTGTAGTTCCTCTTATACCTATAGTTCCTTGAGGAATTTTAACTTTCAACTCATCTTTTTGTTTACTGAATACTGCATGAACAGACCCTTTAATAACTTCTGTAAGTTTATTTGAAATAAATTTTAGTTTTGTTTCTGGTCTTACCAGATAAAAATCATCTTTAACTTTAATTATTGATTTCTCACTTTTTGTCTCGATTATATTGTCATTTAAATCAGTAAATCCATTGTTTGCAGATTTTGAGTCTATAAAAAATTCTCCATTAAGAATTTTATTTCCATTATCAGCCAATACTAATACAGGGTTTAGTCCCCAAGCGATAAGTGCAGTTGTTACTGTCTTGCAAAAATCTCTTCTATTCATAAGTGTTTTATATACAATTTTTATTAAATTTTAAAAAATATTTTTTGGATCTGGCATTCCTACTTTGTTATATCCTGCATCAACATAATGAATTTCACCTGTGACACCATTAGCAAGATCACTTAAAAGATAAAGAGCAGAATTTCCAACATCATGAATATCTACGTTTCTTTTTAAGAAAGAATGATCTTCATTCCATTTATATAAAAATTTAGCATCACCAATTGCAGAAGCAGCTAAAGTCTTTATAGGTCCAGCACTTATTGCATTTACTCTTATTCCTTTAGCCCCCAAGTCTCTAGCAAGATATTTAACACTTGCTTCTAATGCTGACTTACACACGCCCATCACATTATAATTTGGGATCGCCTTAGTTGACTCGTATGTTAGGGTAATCATACTTCCATTTGGTTTCATAATTTTTTGAGCCTCTCTTGCTACTTCAGTAAAAGAGAAACATGAAATCAACATACTTCTTAAAAAATTATCTCTTGTGGTATTTAGATACTCTCCAGATAATTCTGACTTATCAGAAAATGCAACAGCATGAACCACAAAGTCTATTTCGCCCCAAGATGATTTTATATCCTCAAAAAGTTTGATAACTTCTTCTTGTTTTTCCACATCACAGCTAAATGTGACATTTGAATTTAATTTTTCAGCTAATGGAACAACTCTTTTTTTTAAAGCGTCTCCAAGATAAGTAAATGCTAGTTCAGCACCAGCCTCAGCTAATTTTTGGGATATACCCCAAGCGATTGATCGTTCATTCGCTACTCCCATGATTAATCCTTTTTTACCTTTCATTAAGCTCATCATTTTACCTTTTCAAAAATTAAAGCTGCATTAGTTCCACCAAATCCAAAACTATTAGACATCACAGTGTTAAGAGTCGCTCCCGTTTCAGTTTTTGTTACTATAGGAAACTTTTTAGCCTCATCATCCATATCATTAATATTTGCTGAGCCCGTGATAAAATTATTTTTCATCATAATCAGACAATATATTGCTTCATGAACAGATGCAGCACCAAGAGGATGGCCTGATAAAGATTTTGTTGAACTTATTTTAGGTATCTCATTCCCAAATGTTTCTTTAACTGCATTAAGCTCAGTAATGTCACCTACTGGAGTAGAAGTGCCGTGGGTATTTATATAATCAATTTTATTTTTTGTTGTAGCTAAAGCCATTTTCATACATCTCACAGCTCCTTCTCCTGAAGGAGCAACCATGTCATAACCATCTGATGTTGCGCCATATCCAGTTAACTCAGCATAAATTTTTGCACCACGAGCTTTAGCATGTTCGTATTCTTCCAAAACTAATACACCTGCACCACCAGCAATTACAAAACCATCTCGAGTTTTGTCATAAGCTCTTGATGCTTTTTCAGGGGTATCATTGTACTTTGAAGAAAGTGCAGTCATTGCATCGAACATTGCTGTCATAGCCCAGTGCAATTCTTCACTTCCTCCAGCAAAAACAACGTCTTGTTTTCCCATTTGAATCAATTCACTAGCATGTCCTATACAATGCCCACTAGTAGCACAAGCTGAACTCATTGTATAATTTACACCTTTGATTTTAAATGGAACTGCTAAGGTAGCAGAAGCAGTACTTGCCATAGTTCTTGGAACAATAAACGGCCCCATCAATTTCGGAGTTTTTGCTCTAGTTTTATCAACTGATAAAACTACATTTTCTATTGAAGGTCCTCCTGAACCCATTACGATTCCAGTTTTAAAATTACTAATTTGATTATCTTCTAATCCTGAGTCTTTTATAGCTTCATTCATGGCAACGTAGTTATAAGCAGAACCAGAACCCATAAATCTAATCGTTTTTCTATCTACATGATCTTCTAATTTAATATTTGGTTTTCCATGAATGTTACTTTTTAAATTATGTTCTTTATATTCCTCACTAAATGAAATCCCTGATTTTGAGTTTAATAATGATTGATGAACCTCTTCTTGATTATTTCCCAAACAAGAGACTATCCCTAAACCTGTAATAACTACCCTTCTCATGATTTAAATAACCCCACTTTTAAACTTTCTGCCGTATAAATTTTTTTGTCATCTGCATAAACAACGCCGTTAGCTAAGCCTACAGTTGTACCACCCGGAGACATAATTTTTTTCATATCTATTTCATATTTTACAAGTTTAATATTTTGTAAAACTTCTCCCGTGAATTTAACAGTTCCAACTCCAAGTGCACGTCCTTTCCCTGGATTTCCTAACCAACCTAGAAAAAAACCTACTAATTGCCACATTGCATCTAAGCCAAGACAGCCTGGCATCACAGGATCGTCTTTAAAATGACAGTCAAAGAACCACAAATCTTTTTTGACATCTAATTCAGCAGATAATGAGCCTTTTTTGAACTCACCATCGTTTTCATTGATCTTACTTATTCTATCAAACATAAGCATTGGAGGGAGAGGTAATTTGGCATTTCCAGGCCCAAAAAGATCCCCATTTCCACATTGAATTAGATCATCATAGCTAAAAGAGTTTTTTTTCATAAAATTTGAACTCTCTTAATACTTGATTTATATTAAATATAATATAGAAATAGTTTAGAATAATTATAATTTGCATGACAAAAAGCGTTGATTTTATTGATAAATTAAGAAAATCTGGATTAAGACCAACAAGACAAAGACTTAAAATTTGTGAAGTTTTGTTTGATAGAGATACTACTTTCCACTTTACAATAAATGATCTTACTAAAATAATTAGTGAAAAATTAAATGAAAAAATTTCATTAGCTACTGTTTATAACACTGTTCATGCATTCAAGAACAAAGGATACTTAAAAGAAATCTCAATCAATAGTGATAAAAGCTATTTTGATACAAACACATCAGTTCATCACCATTTTTTTGATGAAGATACTAATAGATTAATTGATTGTGGTGAAAACGATCTTGATGAAATAAAAATTAAAAATAATACCACTGGAAAAAAAATAAATTCTGTTGAAGTGTTGATAAAAGTTGCAACTGATTATCAAACTCAAAAATAATCCAATAAAATCAATTATTTAAAAAATACATTAAAATGATTCTAAACTGTTGACATATAGTTTAGAATGATTATATATTTGTCATATTTAAATTAAGGAGAAAATAATGTCTTTAAAAGGAAGTAAAACAGAAGAAAACTTGAAAGCAGCATTTGCTGGTGAAAGTCAAGCTAACAGAAGATACCTCTATTTTGCTCAAAAAGCAGATATCGAAGGTTATAACGATGTAGCTACAGTTTTTAGATCTACAGCAGAAGGTGAAACTGGTCATGCTCATGGACACTTAGAATACCTAGAGCAAGTTGGTGATCCTGCAACTGGTAAACCAATTGGAGAAACTAAAGCAAATTTAGCTTCAGCTATCGAAGGTGAGACGCATGAGTACACTGATATGTACCCAGGTATGGCTAAAACTGCAAGAGAAGAAGGTTTCGAAGAAATTGCAGACTGGTTTGAAACTTTAGCAAAAGCTGAAAAATCACACGCTGGTAAATTCCAAAAAACTTTAGAATCTATTAGCTAATAAAATATTTCTAGTGGGCGTGTATAACGCCCGCTATCTCAATCTTAAAATTTTTACAAATATGATAGAGCAATTATTACAAACACTAAAAGATTGGTTTAACGAGCCTGTTTTAATTTTATCTCTATCATTAATAATAATAACTAACATAATTATATGAGCAAAGAAGGTAGTACAGAGGCACCAATAAGACACCCAATTGATTTTGAGCATCCGGATTTTACAAATCCAGAAAAACTGGATGCTGAAATGAGAAGAGTTTTTGATATCTGTCATGGCTGCAGAAGATGTTTTAATTTATGCGATTCATTTCCAAAACTTTTTGACATGATAGATGAGTCAAAAGATGAAGATGTTGAAAGTTTATCAAGTGATCAATTTGCACCGGTTGTCGATGCTTGTACCTTATGTGACATGTGTTTTATGACGAAATGTCCTTACGTACCACCACATGATTTTGACTTAGATTTTCCACATCTAATGCTGAGATATAGAACAGCGCAAAAAAAACTAGGCAAATTACCAAGTATTCCAAGACAACTAGCTGAGATAGATAGAAATTCAAAAATTGGAGTAATGTTTTCTGGATTAATAAATTGGGCTTCAAATATTAAAAATAAATTATTTAGAAAAATCTTAGAATTAATAGCTGGTATTGATATTAGAGTGCAATTACCTAAATATAACTCTGAAACTTTTTCTAACTTTTTCAAAAAAAATAATAAAAAATTAATATTTGAAGATAAGAAGTCTGAGAGAAAAGTTGTAATTTATTCAACTTGTTTTGTTAATTTTAATAAAAAAAATACAGGGGTTGCAGCTTTAAAAGTATTAAAAAAAAATGGTGTAGAAGTTCAAGAAGCATATCCTGGCTGTTGTGGAATGCCATTTTTAGAACAAGCGGATTTACCTAAAGTAGTGGAGCAAGCTAAAAAAGTTTCAAAAGATTTATTTGATTGGATTAATAAAGGTTACAAGGTTGTTACTTTGACCGCTAGTTGTGGATTGATGCTAAAATTTGAATGGCCACTGTTATTGCCTAATGATGAAACTGTTAAAAAATTATCAGAAAATGTAATGGATATTGATGAATATGTTGTTGATATAGCAAATAATGAAGGTTTAGCCGATGGCCTTCAAGAGATTGATGGAGGAGTTACAGTTCATCATGCTTGTCATGCTAGAGCTCAAAACATGGGTATTAAGGCTAGGGATATGCTTAAATTAATCCCTAACGTAAAAATTGATGTTGTTGAAAGATGCGCGGGTCACGGTGGAACATTTGGTGTAATGAAAGAAACACACGATTTAGCAATTAAAGTAGGAAGACCTACAGCGAGACAAATTAAAACTAAAAACAATAAATATATGGCATCTGATTGTCCTTTAGCAGGTAAACATTTAAAACAATTAGAAGCCGATACAAATATAGCCAACGATGAGGCACTACACCCTATCGAATTAATGGCTAAAAGCTATAGGATATAAATATGCCAAAAAATAAAAGAGAAATAACTAAAGAAGATATCATGCCACTTGATGTCTATACAAAGAATAGAAAAGAATTAAGAAAAAATATTGTTGAATTTAAAAAAGATAGAAGAGTTCCACTTGGACCATATGCAACTTTTTATTTTGAAAGTTACGAAACGATGTTGGCGCAAGTTCAGGAAATGCTTTACATTGAAAAAGGTGGAGACGAACAATTAAATGATGAGTTAACAGCTTACAACCCTCTTGTACCAAATGGAAAAGAATTAACAGCAACACTTATGTTTGAAATTGATAACCCAGTTTCAAGAGCTGCATTTTTAGGTAAAGTTGGTGGGATTGAAGAAAAAGTATTTATGAAAGTAGATGGAGAAATAGTAAAGGCATTACCAGAAGAAGATGTAGATAGAACTTCTGCTGATGGAAAGGCCTCTTCAGTACAGTTTATTCATTTCCAATTTAGTAATGAACAAATAAATAAATTTAAATCTAAAGATTCTTTAGTTGAACTTGGTATTGATCACCCAGAATATTCACACACTACAAAATTAAGTGAAGCAACTGTTAAATCTTTATTAGAAGATTTTAGTTAATAGATCCCCAAATATTTTTGGCTTCAATCCAACCATTAAATTTATTGGTTGTAATTTTACACCAATTATTTGAACATTTTTTTATAACTAATAAACGGCCTTTTTTAATTTTAGCCAGCGGTTTTGAAAAAACTGTAGGCTTTGTAAATAATATTTTATCATTTAAAGAGATTATAGAATTAGATTTTTTTAGTTGAGAAACATGTATCCAGCCACTGTTATTTTTTAAATCAATTATTCTTCTAAAATTCTCTTTTTGATCAATCTGTTTGATTGGAAGATTGATTTTATTGTATACATACTTTACTTGAAAATTAAATCCTGGGCCATATCTGACATTAACTTTATTCTTTTTTAAAGATAAAAAAATATCCTCTGAAAAAACATTTACCGGATAAATTAAAATAAAAGTTAATAAGATTAAAAATTTTTTTATCATAATATTAAATTTTATCTTTTTTTGAAATTTACTTTTCTAAAATTGAGATTTAACAAGTCAATTATTAATATTTGGTTTTTTAAATTTTGACCAATACCCAATATTATTTTTATAGCTTCATTGGCTTGAATAGCTCCTACAATTGATGCTGTAGAACCAAGAACTCCTTCAAATTCACAATTTAGAATATCATCAGAAATCTCGTCTTCTTGGTAAAAATCTTCTAAAGAAGCTGTTTTTTTATCATTAAAATCAAAAACAAATATGTGGCCGTCAAATTTGCTTATGGCACCAGTAATTAATTTTTTTTTAAGTTTTTTACAATAACTGTTAATTAGAAATTTAGTTTTAAAATTATCTGAACCATCAATAATAATTTCGTAATTTTTAACTATATTTTTTATATTATTTTCATTTAGTCTAGATCTAAAAGTTTTTATTTTTATCTGAGGATTAATTTCTTTTAATATTTTTTTTGCAACAACAACTTTTGATTTATTTATATCTTTTGAATTAAAAAGACCTTGTCTATGAATGTTTGAAAGACTTACAACATCATTATCTATTAACCCAATAGATCCAACACCAGCCCTGACTAAATTTTCAGCTGCCGGACATCCTAAACCACCAACACCAACAATTAAAACTTTTGAGGATAAAAGCTTCTTTTGACCTTTTGAGCCTATATTTTTTAAAACTAATTGCCGGGAATATCTTTCAATTTGTGATTTGTTCAAAATATTTTTCATTTACCAGTTGAACCAAAACCACCCTTTCCCCTTACTGTTTCTGGAAGCTCATTTGTTTCATCTAGATCCATTTTAATTATTGGAGTTAAAACCATTTGTGCAATTCTATCATTATTATTAATTGTAAAATTTTCGTTGCCATGATTGAATAAAATAATCTTTAATTCACCTCTGTAATCACTGTCAATTGTACCAGGTGTATTTAAAACACTTATATTATTTTTTGCAGCTAATCCTGATCTTGGTCTTATCTGAATTTCATATTCTTTTGGAAATGCAATAGATAAACCAGTTGGAACTAAAGATGATTTACCTGGTTCTAGAATAATTGATTTTTCAATAAAAGCCATTAAGTCCATACCTGATGCTCCTGATGTTTTATATGATGGCAATTGAACAGACGGGTGTAATTTTTTTATTAAAACTTTAACCATTAATTTAAATGATCAATAATTTTTTCTACTATTTCATCTGATATTTCAGATTTAGGTTTATATGATATTTTATCAGATTTATTATTTTTATAAAAAATTGAAACTTCATTAAAATCAGAGTTAAAACCAATATTGCTTTTAGACACATCGTTCACAATTATCCAATCACAATTTTTTTCATTAAGTTTTTTTATTGCATAACTTTCTAAGTTATTAGTCTCTGCTGCAAATCCAATAACTAATCCTGGTCTCAATGAGTTATGATTGGATACATAGTTTAAAATATCTACATTTTTTTCTAAATTTAAATTTAAATTATCTTGTTTTTTAATTTTTATTTCTGATTTTTCTTTTACTTTGTAGTCACTGACTGCTGCAGAGAAAACAGCAACATCAGCTGGTAGATTTGTAAGTGTTGCTTGAAACATTTCTTCAGCAGTTTCTACTCTTATTAAATTGATATCCTCATCAATTTCTAGGTGTGTTGGGCCAGAAATTAAAGTTGTATCAAACCCTCTTTTTGATAATGATTTAGCAATTTCGTATCCTTGTTTGCCACTAGATTTATTTGAAATAAATCTTACAGGGTCAATATATTCATTAGTAGGACCTGCTGTAACAATTGCTTTAAGTTTATTATTTTTCTTTAGATCGCCAAAATAGTTCTCTAAACTATTAATAATTTCTTTAGGTTCTGACATTTTACCTTCGCCAAATTCGCCACAAGCCATATCCCCAACAACTGGACCAATTAGAGTGTATCCAAAGTTCCGAAGTTTAATTATATTTTCTTTGGTAGATCGGTGTTCCCACATTCTAACATTCATAGCAGGCGCTAAAAAAATTTTTTTATTTGATGCAAGAATTACTGTAGATGCCAGGTCATCAGAATTACCATTCGCAATTTTAGAAATCGTGTTAGCTGTTGCTGGCGCAATTAAGATAGCATCAGCCCATCTTGATAAGCTTATATGATCCATTTCAGATTCATTTTCTAAACTAAAAAGATCCTGATAAACCTTAGATTGAGATAATGATGTTATTGAAAGAGGTGTGACAAATTCTGAACCATTTTTGGTAAGAATTGTTTTTATCGTAACATTATTTTTTTTTAACAACCTTATTATTTCAAGGCTTTTGTAAGCAGCTATTCCTCCACAAATAATTAATAATACTTTTTTATTTTTTAAATTATTCATCGGTTGAATTAAAATACTAATAAGCCAATAATTACAAGAATTAATAAACTAATAACTGATTGATTTCTAAACGCCATCATTTCAGATTTTTTATCGTTTAAAGCATTATAAGAATTAGAATTTTGTGGAATTTGACCATTAGCTAAGAAAGTTAAAGCTTGATTTGCTTTATCCATGATTTCTGGAAACTCAGGTAATCTTTTTATAACCTCAGACGTAGTGTTTAATGTTTCGTTAATAGTTTTGATAGGATCTTTAGTTTCTCTTAGCCAATTTTCTAAAACAGGCTTTGAAGTAGTCCAAATATTAGTATTTGGATTCAATTTTCTTGCTACACCTTCAACAACAACCATGGTTTTTTGTAACATTAGAAGCTGAGGTTGTGTTTGCATATTAAACTTTTCAGTAACATCGAATAATTGTTTTAATAATTTTCCACCTGAAATATCTTTTACTTCTTGTCCAAATATTGGTTCTCCTATTGATCTTAATGCTTGTGCTAAATCATTAATTGGGACATCAGCAGGAACCAAACCGGCTAAGAGATGTACTTCAGCAACTTTTTTATAATCTCTTTGAATAAAACCAAATAAAATCTCTGCAAGAAATCTTTTACTCATTTTATCTAGTCTTCCCATAATACCAAAATCAATTGGAACTATTTGCCCAGATCTATCTACAAAAACATTACCTTGATGCATATCAGCATGAAAAAAACCATCTCTTACCGCATGTCTTAAAAAATGTTGTATTATATCTTCTGCAATTTTGTTTGTGTCTATATTCTGTTTTTTTAATTCTTCAGTTTCTCGAATTGAAACACCATCGATCCAATCAAGTGTCATTACATTTTCACTAGTATAGTTCCAATATATTTTAGGAACCCTAAAACCAGCATCATTTTTTGTATTTTCAGCATATTCATTAGCAGCAGCAGCTTCAAATCTTAGATCCATTTCTAAATTTGTAATTTCTTTAAGAAGAAAAACCACATCTACTAGTTTAAGTCTTTTTGTTTTTTTAATTACAGACTCAACTAAAAATGCAAATAACATCATTGCATCGATTTCTTCATTAAAAACTTTCTTAATGTTTGGTCTAAGAATTTTTATAGCCACATCTTTTATTGTGCCATTATCATTAATTTTTGCTTTGTGAACTTGAGCTATAGATGCAGCAGCAACAGGCTCACTTATTTCAATTATTGAATTATAAGTATCTTCACCTAAATCATTTTTAATTATTTGTTTAGCTTCAATAATTGAAAAAGGAGGAAGTCTATCCTGAAGACTCTCCAATTTTTTTGATAATTGATCTCCTATAATATCTGGCCTTGTTGCTAAAAATTGACCTAATTTAATAAATGTTGTGCCTAAATCTTCAAGTGAATCTGAAAGTCTTTCTCCTTCATCTTTATTTAAATTAGAAGATTTTTTATCTGAAAAAGAAAATGATAGAATCTTAAATAAAATAGTTATAGCTAACGGAGGTTTTTGAAATTTTGATGCAATATCAAGTATATCTGATCTTGCAACTTTTCGACCTAATTTTAAAAGTGTGAAAAGTTTTTTTACCATTAGATTTTCCAACCACTATGAATAGATACAATTCCTCCAGATAAATTTCTATAACTACATTTCTCAAATCTATTTTTTTTCATCAAATCAATTAATTCATCTTGGTTTAAAAACTTTTCTATACTTTCTATTAAGTATTCATAAGGTTCTTTTTGACCGACTATAAATTTTCCAATTAAAGGAATAATTTTTGAGTATTGTTTATAAACAAAATCTAAATTTTCATTTTGAATTTTAGAAAATTCTAAACAAAAAAATCTACCTCCAGGTTTTAGTACCCTGTGTGCTTCTGAAAGAGATTTATCCAAATCTTTTGTATTTCTTAATCCAAAACTGATTGTATAAAAATCAAAAGAATTCTCTTTTAACGGCAAGTTCTCTGCACTAGAGATTACCCAATTGATATTATTATATTTCTTTAGTTTTTCTTTGCCTTTAGCAATCATACCTTCATTAGGATCAACACATGTAATGAAGTTTTCTTTATCTGTATTATCCAAGTATAGTTTTCCAATATCACCTGTGCCACATGCCACATCTATCAATTTTTGATTTTTGGAAGGATTCATTATATTCAATAAAGTTTTTTTCCAAGATCTATGAACACCTAGAGACATGAAATCGTTCATCAAATCATATTTATCAAAAACTTGATCAAAAACACCTTGAACTAGACCTTTTTTATTTTGAAGATATTGTTGCATTTTTTATTAATTATTCTTTTAATATAATATCAAATGCCAGAATTACCAGAAGTAGAAATTGTACGTTTATCATTATCAAAAAATATAATTGGAAAAAAAATCAATAAAGTTTTGATAAGAAATAGAAACTTAAGATTTAAGTTGAAGTTTTCTTTTGAAAAACATTTAAAAAATAAATTTGTTATAAACATTTATAGATTTTCAAAATATTTGATTATTGAGCTAAATGACAAAAGTTTCTGTATCATACATCTAGGCATGTCTGGAACTATTCATATTTTAAAAAAAAATAAAAAAAACATATATACCAATACTAGTTTTTATCACTCACCTGGTTTGCCAAAAAAACACAATCATGTTGAAATTTCCTTTAATGATTTAACTTTAGTTTACAATGATCCTAGAAGATTTGGTTTTTTTCAAATAGTCAAAAATAAAGAAAATCTCACAAATAGATTTAAAAATTATGGACCAGAGCCTTTTGATAAAAACTTTAATTTGGATTATATGGCCAATTATTTTAAAGATAAAAAAAAAGATATTAAAAGTTTTTTATTAGACCAAAAATTTGTATCAGGTATTGGTAACATCTATGCAAATGAAATTTTGTATTTATCAAGAATTAATCCTAAAATTCCAGTAAAAAAATTAAAAAAAACTCAGTTTAAACTTTTAATAAAAAATTCAAAAAAAGTTTTATTAAATGCAATCAAAAAGGGTGGATCAACAATAAGAGATTTTAAAAATACTTTAGGAGATACTGGAAATTTTCAAAAAGAATTTAAGGTTTATGGAAGACAAAAACTTAATTGTTTAAGATCAAATTGTACTGGTGTAATTACTAAAATTGTCCAATCAAATAGATCAACTTTTCTTTGTAAATTGTGTCAAAAATAACAAATATTATATTGACCAGAGTAATTTAAGCGGCTATACCCCTGCAAAATTATGGCAAATACAAAATCTGCAATTAAAAGAATAAGAAGAATAGCCAAACAGACGACTGTTAATAGGGCACGTAAGAGTAGATATAAAAATGCTCTGAAGAAAATGAACGTATTAATTGTAGAGAAAAAGAAAGATGAAGCTTTAAAATTCTTACCTAAGTTGAATTCAGAGTTAATGAAAATTGCTAAGACAGGTATCATTAAAAAACAAAATGCCTCTAGAAACGTTTCAAGAATTACAAAGAAAATATCAGCTCTTTAAAATTAAATACCACTGGTTGTTACAACTATAAAGTCTACTAGATCTATCAAACTTTAACTTGTTAAAACTATATTTAGACTAAGTAAATAAAATATAAATAAATTTTATTAACTATCCAATATAAAATTTATAATTTTCAATGCATAAAATTTTTTATTGTCAAAAATTTTTTTTTCGTGTGACAAAAATTTATACAATCCGAGATTTTATTTTTTTTTTAATTTTAAGAATAATTTGTTGAACTTAAAAAAATTTAGTTCTAAATAATTTTTTTCCAAAATTTAAATAATGAACAACACTTTTACAAATAAAAATTTAAAACAAGTTAGTCCAGATAGATTAGATTGGGAATTAGTAAAATCAGAAATGAAAAGTAAACTTGGTTCTGATATTTATGAAAGTTGGTTAAAGAAAATTGAATTTATAGAAGAAATAAACAATTATGTTTTATTGTCAGTTCCAACTAGATTTATCAGAGATTGGATTACTTCAAGATATTTAGATCAAATTTTACAAATAATTAAAAATTACAAAAAAGAAATTCACAGAATAGAATTTAAGATTATAGAAAAAAAATCATCACCTGAAGACTTTACGGAAATAGATACTAATTTAAATAAAACTGATGAAAACGTTTCATTTATAAAAGACTCTTATCTTCAATATAATCGAATAGATCCTAATAAAAGATTTGATAATTTTATTACAGGCACAAGTAATAAATTAGCATATGAAGCATCCTTGAAAGTATCTGAAAATATTGCTCATTATAATCCCCTATATATTTATGGTGGTGTTGGTATGGGTAAAACTCATTTGTTAAATGCGATTGGGTTAGAATTGAAAAAAAACAATAAAGTAATGTTTATTTCAGCAGAGAGATTTATGTACCAATTTGTTAAATCTATAAAATCAAATGATATGGTTAAATTTAAAGAATATTTTAGAAATACAGATATTCTTTTGATAGACGATATTCAATTTATGAATGGTAAAGAAGCAATGCAAGAAGAGTTCTTTCATACTTTCAACGCTTTGTTAGATAAAGGTTCACAAATTATTGTATCAGCAGATAGAGCTCCAAATAAATTATCTAGAATTCAAGAAAGAATAAAATCAAGATTTTCAGGAGGTTTAGTTGTGGATATACAAAAACCTGATTATCAACTAAGGAAAGAGATCGTTGCCAAAAAAGCAGACGAATTGACCTCATTATATTCAGATCAAAAAAAAATTTCTCAAGATATTCAAGATTTTATAAGTAATGAGATAACAGGAAGTATAAGAGAACTTGTAGGTGCAATTAATAGACTGGTATCTTTTTCAAGAATTTATAATAAAATTCCAAATATTAGTGAAACAAAAGTTGTATTAAAAGATTTATTAAATATTTCAGAAAATAAAGTTACGATAGATTTAATTCAAACTTTAGTTTGCAAGTTCTTTAAAATTAGCAAAAATGAAATGTTATCTGCTAGAAGATCTAGATATTTAGTAAGACCAAGACAAGTTGCAATTTATCTTACAAAAATTTTGACATCAAAGTCATTACCAGAGATAGGTCGTGAATTTTCTAATAGAGATCACACAACAATTATCCATTCAGTAAAAACAATTGAAAAATTAAAAGAAAATGATCCAGAAATGGTTGAGAATATTAACAAGTTAAAAAATCAAATTTTATATAAAAATCAAGAAAATGAAGTTTAATATTAACCAACAAGATTTACAGCAAGCCCTTAATTATTGCCAAGGTGTAATTGAAAAAAGAAGCACTTTGCCAATTCTTTCAAACATTTTGTTAGATGCTAACAACTCAAACTTAACTATTACAGCAACAGATCTTGATCTAATTTTTATCCATCAAATCAAAAATGTTGAAATCTTAGAGCTCGGAAGCACAACAACTACTTCGTCAATAATGTATGATATAATAAGAAAGTTTACTTCTGGGAAAAAAATAAATTTATCATTAAAAGATGAAAGTAAACTTCAAGTAGAGTCAGAGAAGTCTTTATTTAATTTGAATTGTATAAATGCCTCTGAATTTCCATTAACTGATGAAAATTTTAATCAAAATGAATTTTCAATAAAATCTAAACAATTATTAAAATTATTAAATAAATGTAAATTTTCAGTTTCTAATGATGAAACTAGACATTATTTGAGTGGAATTTATTTACACCAAACTGAAGTTGAAGATAAAATTTATCTCACAGCTGCAGCAACTGATAGTCATAGAATGTCAATCTCAAAAGTTAGATTAGAAAACAAAATTGAATTTGAACCAATTATATTACCAAAGAAAACGATTTTCCAATTATGTTCGTTACTTGATAATTATGATGGCGAAGTAAAAGTTTCTAATGCGAAGTCAAAAATAAAATTTGAGTTAGATAATAGTATTTTGATTTCAAAACTAATTGATGGTAAATTTCCAAATTATATTCAAGTTATTCCAAAAAATAATCAAAAAAAATTAGAGCTAGATCTTAAGTTATTTTTAGACTCAGTTGATAGAGTTGCATCTGTGTCATTAGACAAGAAAGATGGTGTTAAGTTTAATTTGTCAAAAGATGTTTTAAATCTATCAGTAAATAATACTAATAGTGGAGATGGTAAAGAAAGCTTAAACGTTAGTTTTGATCATGAATTAGAAATAAGCTTTAATTCAAGATATTTAATTGATGTTGCATCTCAGCTAGATGGAGAAAAAATAGAAGTCTACTTTAATGATACTGGTTCACCAGCATTAATTAAAGATCCAGGTGATTTTGATAGTATTTATGTTGTT
The DNA here is from genome assembly GCF_052049935.1 of Candidatus Pelagibacter sp. GTDB lineage: Bacteria > Pseudomonadota > Alphaproteobacteria > Pelagibacterales > Pelagibacteraceae > Pelagibacter. Next base: position 66,985 of record NZ_JBNGZA010000005.1, read on the forward strand.
ATGCCAATGAAAGGTTAATTAATTTTATCTAATTCCTCATAAACTTCTTTTTGCAACAGTTCTATAAACCTTTCTTTTGATAATCCTTGATCAATTTTTTTTAATATAGAAATTGTTATATTTTTATTGGGAGTCTTTTGATTTTTTTTAGGCCAAACATATCCTGAGTTAATTGCTATTGGCTGACAAGGAACATTTATTTGTTCATAAATTCTTCCAGCCCCTTTTTTAAAATTAGATCTATCCTCAGGTAAAGCTCTTGTCCCTTGAGGAAAAATTATTAAAGGTCTATTAGTAGTTTGTATCATTTTTATAATATCATCAATAAATCCTAGATTATCTTTTGTTATTTTATTTCTTTTAATTGATATAGATCCAATTTTTTTTAAGTACCAACCGAAAATAGGAATTAATAAAAGTTCATTTTTTAAAATAAAAACGGGAGAATTAAATATTGTTTGAAGAAAAAATGTTTCAAACATCGATTGATGTGATGAAGCAATAAAAAACTTTTCATTTGAGATTATATTTTCTTTGCCTTTAATTATAATTTTAACATTTAAGAAAATTCTTAAACATATTGATGACCAATAGCCCATTAACTTTCCACCAAATAAAACAACTTTTTGGGGGAGAAAAAATGAAGGCAAGAAAATTAAAGAGATTATAATTATTCCAAAAAAGAAAAAAAATGAAAATAAAAAATTTCTAATCATTTCAAAAACTATATTAAGTCTTTGAGCTTTTGTCTCTTACTTATAATTTTGATTTTTGAACCATTAACTAAAATTTCTGATGCCTTTGGTCTCATATTATAATTAGAACTAAGCGACATCCCATAAGCTCCGACATCACAAATAATTATATAATCTTTTTCGTTAAGTTTTTGAAATTTATTTGTATTCAAGAATTTATCGGTGCTTTCACAAATGGGTCCTACAAATTCGTAATTTTTTTTTGATTTTTGTTTAGTCTTATTCAAAGGCAATATTCTATGTTTTGCATTATATAACGCTGGGCGCATAAGATCATTCATTGCAGCATCCAATATGATGAAATCTTTTCTTGAACTTTTTTTAATATAATTAACTTTTGATAACATAATACCTGTGTCACCTATTATCGATCTACCAGGTTCAAAAATAATTTTAGAATTATGATTTTTTATAAATTTTTGAATTGCATTTGAATATTTTTTTAAATTTAGTTTTTGATTTGAGCCATCATAATCAATGCCCATACCCCCACCTAAATCAATAAATTCGAATTGAAAATTGGATTTTTTTATTACACGGTCTAAAACTTTTAACATTTTTTCATAAGGTTTATGATTGAGTATCTGGCTACCAATATGAACACTTAAGCATTTTAAATTTAGATTTTTTGAATTTTTTACGTATTTTACTAGGTTTAGAAATTGCTTTTCATCAATTCCAAATTTGTTTTCTTTTTTTCCAGTAGAGATTTGGCTCAAAGTTTTAGCATCAGTGTTTGGATTCAAACGTATACCAATATCAATTGTTTTACTCATAGATTTAGATATTTTCTCTATTTCTTTAATTTCGCTTTCAGACTCAGTATTTATTAATAAAATTTTCTTTTTTATTGCATATCTTATTTCCTCTTCTGTTTTGCCAACTCCAGAAAAAACAATTTTTTTTGGTTTTATACCTGCTTTTAAAGCTCTCATTAATTCTCCAATGGAAACCACGTCAGCACCTAGACCAAATTTTTTTATTTCTTTTAGTAGATATAAGTTAGGGTTAGATTTAACAGCAAAACAAATCAATGGATTTAAAATCTTAAAATTTTTCTTAAAGTTTAAAATATTATTTTTAAGTTTTGAGTATGAGTAACAATAACTAGGTGTTCCATATTTTTTGGCAATTTTTTCAGCTTTTATATTTTCTATGAAAAAATTATTATTTCTATATTTCATATTACATTAATAATTCTAGTGCTGTTATTTTCCTTGCTTTCTTTGAAAACAGGGTCAGCTTTTTTACCACACGATAAAGTTAAAAGACTAAGAATGATTAATAATGTAATTTTTTTTATCATAAATTTTTCTTATATTTGACTATCATCTTTTTTATATTACTAAAAGACGTTCCTCCAAAAGATTTTTTAGAATTTATTGAATTTTTTAATTCAAATATTGAAAGTACATCACTCGTAAACTTAGGATTGAATTTTTTTAATTCATCGAGTGTCAATTCCTTAAGTTCTTTTTTACTCTTTTCAGCATAATTTATAATTGATGCTGTTTTTTGATATGCATCTCTAAATGGCATAGAACAATTTTTTACCAGATAGTCTGCTAAATCTGTTGCGGTGATAAACCCAGTTTCAGCTAATTTGATCATATTCTTTTTATTTGGTGTTATATTGTTAATAACTTCGTTTAAAATTTTTAAACTATCAATTAAATTATCATAAGAGGAAAACACTAGCTGCTTATCATCCTGTAAGTCTTTAAAATATGACATTGGAAGACCTTTTAAAATTGTTAACATTGAAAAAAGATTGCCATAAGATGATCCTGTTTTTCCTCGCAAAAATTCAAGAAGATCAGGATTTTTTTTCTGAGGCATTATTGAAGAACCAGTAACTATTTGATCACTCAAGGAAATCAATCTAAATGCATCAGAGTTCCAAATTATTAACTCTTCAGCAATTCTTGAAATATGCATAGCACACACAGATGAACTGAATAGAAAATCTAAAACAAAATCTCTATCAGAAACTGTGTCTACAGAATTGTTTGTAGGCTTCTTAAAACCAAGTTTTTTTGTTGTGTAATTTCTATCAATATTAAATGAAGTCCCAATTAAGGCCCCAACACCAAGTGGATTTTCATTTAAATTTTCTAAGTTATTATTAAATCTAAATCTATCTCTATTAAACATTTCCACAAAAGATAACAAATAATGAGCAAATGAAATTGGTTGAGCATTTTTTAAATGCGTAAAACCTGGCATTATTGTTTCAACATTTTTTTCAGCCAATTTAATAATAGATTTAATCAAATTCTGTATTTCAAAATCCAAATTTTTTGTAGAAGATTTAATCCATAATTTGAAATCGGTTATAACCTGATCATTTCTTGATCGAGCTGTATGGATATATCCCGCTTCCTCACCAATTATTTCATGAAGTCTTTTTTCAATATTGATATGAATATCCTCATATTCTTTTTTAAAAATAAATTTCTTATTTTTTATTTCTTTCTCAATTTTGTCCAACCCATAAATGATTTTATTTTTTATTTTAAAAGAAATAATTTTCTGTCTAAAGAGCATCTCAACATGAGCCTTTGATCCTAAAATATCTTCTTTAAAAAGTCTTTTATCTATATTTAAAGAGCTCCCAGCTTTTTGATATAAAATAGAAGATTTCTGTTTTATTCTAGTATTCCATATTGCTTTATTGTTTTTATTATTTGTCATGCTATCTATTTATATCTTTTAATTATGAGAATTTTAATACTATATATATTTTTACTTGCAAATGCAGTAGCTACTGAAACCACACCATCAAAAAACATAGTCATTAATGATGAATTAAAAGTGTATGATAATCTATATTTTTTTGATCAAGAAAATAAAAGAATTAATTTAGATGAATTTAGAGGAAAATTTGTATTATTAAATTTTTGGGCTGTTTGGTGCGCACCATGCAAAGAAGAAATGCCATCTTTGGACAAACTTAAAGTAAATAAAAAACTAAATAATATTGAGATCTTTCCAATAAATGTAGGTAACGACAGTATAGAAAAATCTAAAGAGTTTTTTAAGGATCTAAACATAAAAAATTTAGAGGCATATTTTGATCCAAAAATAAACCTTGCAAGAGAATTATCTTTAAGGGGTGTTCCAACTTCTGTGCTTGTGAACAAAAATGGTGAAGAGTTTGCTAGAATAATAGGAATAGTTGATTTTGAAGATCCAAGTATAGTTGATTGGTTGTCTAAATATAATTAATTCTTAAAAAAATAAGCAAAACCAACTAAGACCAAAATCGCTATAAATTGAAGAAGAACTCTCAATTGCATTAATTTGTTAGAATATTTTTTGCTTGTGTTACCACCTTTAAAAAGAGTTCCGATTCCTAATATTAATACTACACCGACAGCGATGAGTAAGGTGATTGAAATAATTTTAGCAAGAACTCCAGATATCATTTACAATTATCTTAGATTGTTTTAAAAAAATATAAAACAATTTATTTTAACTATGACATTTTGCCTAAAATCTAAAATTATCAAGCCAGAAAAAGAAATAAAAAATGCAATAATACTACTTCATGGTTATGGAGGAGATGGAAATGATATTAGTATGTTATCTTTAAATTGGAAACGTCATTTGCCTAATACAATTTTTATATGTCCAAATGGACATGAAACTTGTGAAATAAATCCCTCTGGATATCAATGGTTTGATTTAACAAAAGATGACCCAAACTATATTTTGGAAGAAACAAAAAAAGCAGAAGAAATACTTAAAAAGTTTATAAATGAAGTTAAAGAAGAATATAATTTAATTAATAACAACATATGTTTATCAGGTTTTAGCCAAGGATGTATGATGTCTTTAAATGTGGGACTAACTTCTGAAGATAAATTTAGTTCCATTGTTGGTTTTTCAGGAAAAATAATAAATCAGAATGATTTAAAACAGAGAATTAAAAATTTAACAGATGTTTTTTTAATTCATGGTGAATTAGATGATATTGTTTCACCTACATTTTTATTAGAAGCAAAAGATTTTCTGATAAGAGAAAAAATTAATGTAGAGTCACACATGGTAAAAAATTGTGGACATCATATACCAATTGAGGCTTCAAGTTTAGCATTAAATTACATCTTAAAAAAAATTTAATATTTTAGTCATATTGAAAATAATTTTTAATTAAGTTATGGTTTTAATATGAATTTTATAGAACAAGATGTTTCTTTAGAAAAATGTCCTGCATTAGTTTTAAATGCAGATTATAGACCTCTGAGCTATTACCCTTTATCATTATGGTCTTGGCAGGACACAGTGAAATCAGTCTTCTTAGATAGAGTAATTATCGTAAGTAAATATGATAGGGAAATTAGAAGCCCATCTTTTAGTATGCAGCTACCAAGTGTCATTGCTTTAAAAGATTATATAGTACCTCAAGCAAAACCAAGTTTCACAAGATTTAATGTTTTTTTAAGAGATAAATTCTCTTGCCAATACTGTGGAAGTAAAGAAGAGCTAACTTTTGATCATTTGCTACCAAGATCAAAAGGTGGAGAAACAAATTGGGATAATGTTGTTACAGCTTGCTCAACATGTAATGTTAAAAAAGGTGGAAAACTTTTGAAATTCTCAGGAATGAAATTAAACCAACATCCGTATAGGCCCTCGACAGAAGATCTTCATAAAAATGGAAAAAATTTTCCTCCAAACTTTCTTCATAAAAGCTGGATGGACTATTTGTATTGGGATGTTGAATTAGAAAGTTAAAGTTATATTTTTTCTGAAATATTTATAGCTATTTTAGATCCAGTTTTAATTATTTTATCCATTAAAGAATAAAGACCTTTTTTAGTTGCTCCTTTTTCATATGCTATATCTTTATGATGAAGTTCATCATCTCTAAATTTTTTTATTTTCTTTTTTAATTCAGCTTCATCCGTACCTAGTTGATTTATTTGATCTAAGTAATGTTTATCGATTACCTCTTCAACTGACGCTGTACATAACATTGCAGCTTTCTTTCCAATAATTGTAGAACCAAATCCTAGACCAATACCAAGAAGATCCCATAATGGTAATAATTTTGTTGGTTGAATATTCCTTTTTTTTATTTCCTCCTCAAAAAATTCACAGTGTTCTTTTTCATGAACTTTCATTTCTTCTATTATTTTTTTTAAGTTGTCATCTTTTACAACGGTGTTTAAGGCTAACAATTGTCCTTCATAAATTTTAACAGCACCACGTTCTCCAGCATGATCTACTCTAATAAATTCTTTTAATTTTCTTTGGTCAGTTTTATTTTTGTTTTGCATAAATTTTAATTAAAGTAGCAGAAATGATTACAGATAGTAATATGTTATAAGTTGTTAATGATAAACCAAATATAGTAAATGCCACATTTTTACAGCTAATATTCATTTTTTGAAGCTCTTGGAGCAATTGTTCCTTGTTTAAATTTAGATTATCCTTTGTGCTACATACAAAAGACTCTTCAATTAACCCTTGTTCAATTCCAAAATGATAAATTGATAATAAAGTACTTACAACAAAAATAACGATTAATACTAAAATTGTATGTTTATCATTAAATTTAATTTTAAAATTAGTTAAAATTATAATTATACTTAATGCGTAAGGAATTCTTTCTAACAAACAAAGACTGCATGGTTGATAACCCAAAAAATACTCAATGAAATAAGCTGAGGTTAAAGTTAATATTGAAATAATTAAAATACTTAAATAAATTTTTTTTACCATCTGTCTAAGATGTATGTTTAAAAACGTATATTACAACTGCGAATATAAAAACTAAAACAACCCCAATCATAGTGAACCACCTCGAACCATGGCTCTCCATAAATTTAGTGAATAAATGCCCAAATTTATAAGAAAGATACGAAATTATAAAAAATCTTAAACCTCTTGAAATGATACTTACAATTATAAAGACGAATAGATTAAACCCAACAAGACCACTAGCAATTGTAAAAACTTTGTATGGTAATGGGGTAAAACCAGCTAAAAATAAAATTCCTAGCCAAGCAAAAAAACCTGCGCCTTCACTTAAATCATTTTTAATTTTAATCATTTTTTCCTCATACCCATACAAACTGATTATTTGAGTAGCAAAATCAAAAAAGAATGATCCAATATAATATCCAAAAATTCCGCCTAATACTGAAAAAATAGTAGCGATTAAAAAAATTTTAAAAAATTCTTTCTTTCTGGAAAAAACCATTGGAATAATCATCACATCTGGCGGAATTGGAAAAAAAGAACTCTCAATAAATGAAACAAGTCCTAAAAAAAATTTTGAACTTTTATGAGCAGCTAGCTCTAAGCATTTTTTGTATAATGAATTAAGCATTTTTTTTGTTTTAATATAAAAATTCTTCTTATACTATTTATATTAATTATATTAGATTTAAAAAGGGCGAATGGCGGAACTGGTAGACGCGCACGACTCAAAATCGTGTTTCGCAAGAAGTGAGAGTTCGATTCTCTCTTCGCCCACCATTACTTATGAATATAAATAGATTAAATAATCTTTTAGAATTATTTTATACGCAGTATCAATTAAGCAATAAAAGTGAGATTTTTTTAACATCTCTTAAACAAAAAAAATCTTTCTCATGGGAAGATACATTCCAATCAGTAATCAAACTTTCTTCTAAAATTTCATCAATAATACAACAAGGTGACAGATGTTTATTGATTTCTGAAAACAGGCCAGAATGGATGATTTCTGATTTGTCTATAATGTTATCAAAAGGGATTACAGTACCATCCTATACTACATACACAGAAAGAGACTATGAATATATAATTAATGATTGCCAACCATCACTAATATTAGTTTCTAATAATGAATTATTTAAAAAAATAAAAAATCTTATTAAAAATAATGATTTTATTAAAAAAATAATTTCGTTTGATCAAATAGAAGATAAAGAAATTAAAATAGAAAGTATTAACTCAATTTTTGCAGAGAATAATTTAAAGGAGATAAATTTTTTAAATTTAGATATTAGAAGAAAAGATACTTCATGTATAATCTATACTTCAGGAACGCAAGGTGATCCAAAAGGGGTAATGTTAAGTCACGGAGGAATATTAAATAATTGTGAAGGAGCCTATACTTTACTAAAAGAATTTATTTCCCCTAAACCACACTTTTTAACTTGGTTACCATTATCACATTCATATGAGCATACAGTTCAATTTGTCCAAATGGCTGTTGGTGCAAAAGTTTTTTACGCAGAAAGTATTGATAAGTTGATAAAAAATATGAGTGACTGTAATCCTGAAATAATGACAGCCGTTCCAAGATTTTACCAAAATTTATATCAAAAAATTAATTCAACTTTTAATAAAGCGGAAGGATTTAAAAAAAAATAATTAATGCAACAATAAATCTTGGCAAGAAAAAATTAGAAATAAAAAATTTGAATTTTGGAGAGCAAATTCAAAATTTTTTATGTGAAATATTAGTAAGAAAAAAAATAAAGAAGCAATTTGGAGGATCGCTCAAAGCATTTATATCTGGAGGAGGAGCCCTAGATAAAGAGGTTGGTTTATTTTTAAATTCAATAGGATTGCCAACTTTACAAGGTTATGGACTCACTGAAACGTCACCTGTTGTAAGCTGTAATCCAATTCATGATATTAGAATAGAAACAGTTGGTCCTCCTTTTCCAGGAAATGAGGTTAAAATAGCAGAGGATGGAGAAATTCTTGTAAAAGGAGAAAACGTAATGCAAGGATATTATAAGAAAGAAAAAGAAACTAAAGAAATTTTAAAAGATGGCTGGTTATATACTGGAGATATTGGTGTTATAGAAGATGGATTTTTAAAAATTACTGATAGAAAAAAAGATATCTTAATTTCACCAGGAGGTGACAACATTTCTCCAATAAAAATTGAAAATGATTTAACAAAAATCAATTTTATAGAACAAGCTTTAGTGTATGGTGACGGAAAACCATATTTAGTAGCATTAATTGTTTTAAATAAAGAACAACACAATCAAATAAATAATGAATTAATCCAAAAAGAAATTGAAATAGTAAATAAAAATTTATCTAAAGTTGAAATGATTAAAAAATTTTTAGTTATAAAAGATCAATTTACAATTGAAAATGAAATGATGACACCAACATTAAAGTTAAAAAGATTTAAGATAATAAAAAAATACAAAGAACAATTAGAAAAACTTTATTAAAATAATAAGTTATTATTCGCATAAACACTTACTTTTTCTACAAATAAAAAAAAAAAAAAATTTTTAAAAAAAAAAATTTTTTTTAAAATTTTGGTTTTAATTAAACAATTGACATAGGTGTTATAAAAAAATAAAAATAACTTAAGAGCGAATCATTTTGATTCGTTAATTTAAAAAAGGGAGCTAAAGATGCCTAAGAAAAGAAAAAAAGCGGCAAAGAAGACTAAGAAAAAAGCTAAGAAAAAAGCTAAGAAGAAGGCTAAAAAGAGAAGAAGATAGTCTCTTAGTATTCTTAAACAAAAACGCTTCTCATAACGATTTACGTGTGAGAGGCGTTTTTTTTTATTCTTCTATAGGATCTTCTTCATCACCAATAGGTTCCTCCATTGGCATTTTTACAGTAGAACTTTTACTTTCAGTTGCTTCAGGCTTTGGTTGAACTCCCGTGTTTCTTTTTAAAGCCTTATCCAGTTTTTTTTGGGTATCTTCGGCTGATAAGTTTAATATGATTTGGAATTCAGACTGCATTCTTTCATAAGCTTTCTCAAATAACTGTCTCTCCGAGTAAGATTGATCTACCATTAGATCGTCGCCTTTATTTAGATCTCTTACCACTTCGGCCAATTCATATATTTTACCAGATGAAATTTTTGCCTCATATTCTTGTGCTCTTCTACTCCACATAGATCTTTTGATTTTTGGCTTACTTTTTAAAATTGAAATACATTTATTAACTTGATTAATTGTTGCAAGAGGTCTTAGGTGAGATTGTTTGTTTACTGGTACCATTCCATTTGCTTTATCTTTTTCAAACTTGATTACATATGTTTCAACGTCAATTCCACCAATACTTATTTTTTTAAATTCAGTAATTTGTCCAACACCATGTTTTGGATAAACTACATAATCTTTAATTTTAAATTCTCTTTTTTCAGTTTCTTGTTTTTTAACTTTTTTTATTTCTGGTTTTACCTCATTAGATTTTGAGATTCTTAATCCATTTGAAGATTTATTCACTATTTTTTCATCAGTTTTTTTTACAGACTTTTTAGGGGTTAATTTTGAAATTTTTTTTGTTTTTTTTATTTTTTTAGCGACAACTTTTTTTGCTTTTGATTTAGCCTTTACTTTTGTTTTTTTAACTACTTTTTTTGATGATTTTTTATTCAAGATTTTCTTTAAAATATTTTTCATATTTGTCTTTTACGTCTTTAAATTTTTCATGATCCTCAGGTGGATCTTTTTTTTCATTAATATTAGGCCAAATTTCAGAATACCTCTTATTCAAATCTAACCATTTTTCGCTACCTGGTTCTGTATCCGCCCTAATTGCATCAACAGGGCATTCAGGCTCACAAACGCCACAATCTATACACTCATCAGGTTTAATTACAAGCATATTTTTCCCTTCATAAAAACAGTCGACAGGGCAAACTTCAACACAATCCATTAATTTACATTTGATGCATTTATCATTAACGATGTAAGTCATTTAGAATATTCCTTTTTGATTTTTTCTTTAATACTCCCCATTGTCTTACTGTCAATATATAAAAGACCAGCAAGTCTTCTCATTAAATTTGTTTCATAAATATCAGCATTTTGATTTGAATAAATTATTTTCCATAGTGCTTCGATAATCTTAGTTTTATCTATCTCAGGTAAATTTTTTACTTGTTTTGTAAATTCAAGTATTTGATTTGAATTTTCTTCTTCTTTAATTGAAATCTCAATTAAATAATCAATATCCTCTTTTTTTGCTCCCAGAGAAATAAGTGTTTTTTTTATTATTTCTTCCTCTTCATTAGAATAATGTTCATCTATTTTAGCCGCGTGTATCAACAAAGAACCAATTTTACTTAGAGGAATTTTTTCTTTTTTATCTTCTTTTTTAAAAAACATTATCTGTTTAAATCTAAATTTTTTAAAATGTTGAAAGGGTTTTCTTTAGAGATGATTTTTTTATTAAAGTTTCTTCTATTTTTATATGGATTGTATTTGAAATAAAATTCCTCATCTTTTTTTGTAACAACATAATTCATTTTTTTTAAAAGACTTACAAAGTTTTCTTTATTACATCCCAATAAATTTAGCATTTCTGGAACAACCCTAATCTCTTTTTTTTGTTCTGTATTTGCATTTATTATTTGCATGAATAATCTTTCAAGAATATCAATTCTCACAAAAAAGTTGTCAAATTTTTCAAAACCGCACAACAACATAAAGTTTCTATTTTGTTTTTCTTTGTCCTCAATAAAATTTAATCCAAAAGTTGGTGGATTTAGTTTTAAGTATTTTTGATGAAAATTTTTCCACAATAAAGTTCTTAACTTTACAGCTTCTGGCTTAATGAGTTTAAATAAATAAATGTGATATCTTCCAAATTTTACTCCAATTTCTCTTAAAATTTTTCTTTCTTCTTGTCCTAAACTTTTTAAGTAATCAGAAACTTGATCTCTTTTAAGAACACCATTATTTTCATACAATTGATAGGCCAAAGCTTTTATTGAAGAATTTTTTTGATTTATATTTCTTAGATCTATTAAACTTTTTAACTCAAAGTTAATTTTTTCGCTTAACCATTTCTTTAAAAAATCAATTAACTTTTGCCTTTGTTTTTGCTCTAACATTTCATCAACAATTATCTCTAGGTTTGGTGTTAGATAATCTTTACCAGGTATTATTTTTGCAATTGGAAACTTGTTCCAATAAATTTTTGTATCATTTGAAAGCTCAATGATTTTTGTTTCAATTATATTGTCTATTCTTTTTTCAAGTTCTGGACTAACAGACTGTCTTGCAGCTTTTTTTAATGATTTTATATCTGTCTCAAGAGCTCCTTGTTTTAGGTCCAACTCAAGTTTAAGTCCATTTATTTTACCAATATAATGATTATCAATTTTTACATCATTATTTTGAAGTATTTCTGTTTTAAATTCCATATCCTGTTTTAATCCTCTTGCAAGAACACTTGCTCTTTTGTCGATAAACGTCTTTGTAAGCTCTTCATGTAATCTATCTGACAACTTGTCTTCTAAATTTTTTGTTTTTTCTATCCAGTAATCTTGATTTTCTATCCAATTATTTTTATTCGAAACATAAGACCAAGTTCGAACATTTGCAATTCTATTTGATAAAGAATCGACATTTCCCTCTAATTTATCTAATTTCATGAGCTGAATTCTCATATATTCATTGGGAATTTTTCCTTTTTCACTATTTAAAAATTTAAATACACTTCCAATAACTTCATAATGATTGCCGTATGTTTTTTTTACAAAATCAGGTATTTGACAGCATTCCCATAAAAGACTTAGAGTTTTTTTGTTCATATCTACATTTTCTAGATTTTTGTCTTTTAAAAAAAATTTTAAAGCCCTTTCATCCTCACATTCATGAATTTTTCTTAACCAATCTTGGTAGGGTTTTTGTTCTAAAGACTTAATTAAAGAAAATGAGTTATTAAAATTTAAATTTGAATTCCTCCAAAATAAAGTTCTAATTTCTTCAAATTTATGATTTTCAATTAAATCAACTTCCTCTGCACTAATCTCTTTGCACTCACCTGTAATACCAAAGCTTCCATTGTTTAAATATCTGCCTGCTCTACCAGCAATTTGACCTATCTCAGATAAATTTAATTTTCTTAATTTTTTTCCATCAAACTTCTTTAAGTTTGAAAAATAAACGTAATCAAGATCCATGTTAATACCCATGCCAATAGCATCTGTAGCAACTAAAAAATCTACATCACCAGATTGATAAAGTTCTACCTGAGCATTTCGAGTTTTTGGACTTAACGACCCCATTACAACAGCCGCACCTCCCTTTTGTCTTCTAATAAGCTCAGCAATTGCATAAACTTCCTCTGCAGAAAAAGCAATAATTGCTGTTTTTCTGTTAATTCTAGATATCTTTTTATGGCCAGCGTAAGTTAATTTTGACAATCTTTCTCTATTTATAAATTCAACATCATCATCTAGTTTTGAGATGATATTCTTAATTGTATTTGATCCCATTAGCATGGTCAGTTTTTCACCTCTCATGTTAAGTAAACGATCAGTAAAAATATGACCTCTTTCGTGGTCTGCACACATTTGTATTTCGTCAACACCTACAAAATCTACTAACTTATCTATTGGCATAGATTCTACCGTACACAAAAAATATTTTGCATTTGGTGGAATTATCTTTTCCTCTCCCGTAATTAAAGCGACCTTATCTAAACTTATTTTTTTAATTACTTTTTCATAAACTTCTCTTGCTAATAGTCTTAGCGGAAAACCTATTATTCCACTTTCAAAAGAAAGCATTGTTTCGATTGCAAGATGGGTTTTGCCTGTATTAGTAGGACCTAGAACTGCAGTAATTTTATTTTTTTTCATTTTCTATCTTTGGTATACTTATTTTTTCTTATACCAGATATAGTTAGTCAAAAAGAACAAAAATAGACTAAAACATGGCCGAATCGTAGGTATAAATGTTCTCATTTAATATTTTTTTACATTAATTTTTTTGAAACTGTAGAATAATTAAAAATTAAAAAACTATTAAGGAGATTTATGTTTAAAAATTTATTTAAAACATTTGCAGTAGTTTTATTACTATCAGGATCTTTTGTTGGAAAAGCTATATCGAATGATTTAACTTTCTTTACAATTGGAACTGGAGGAACTGCATATACATACTATCCAGTTGGAGGAATGATTGCTAACGCAATTTCTAAACCTCCTGGATCAAGAGAATGTGGCAAAGGCGGAAGTTGTGGAGTTGATGGATTGATTGCTTCAGCCGTTTCATCAAGAGGTTCAGTAGATAACGTAAATGCCATTATATCTGGATTGAGAAATTCTGGTTTTGCTCAATCAGATGTAGCTTATTGGGCTTATACAGGCACTGGAACTATGGAAGGAAAAGAGCCTGCAAAAGATTTAAGAACAATCGCAGCTTTATTTGAAGAACACATTCATTTGGTTACTTTGAAAGATAGTGGAATAAATTCTGTAAAAGATCTAAAAGGTAAAAGAGTTTCTTTAGATGAACCGGGATCAGGAACATATGTTGATGCTTTACTTATTTTAGAAGCTAATGGAATGTCTGAAAAAGATGTTAAAGCAGAAGCTTTAAAAGGTAATGCAGCTACTGATGCATTAAGAAACAAAAAAGTCGATGCAATATTTGTTGTTGCAGGTTTTCCTACAGGAGCAATTGTTGAATTAGCTTCATCTGTAGCAATAAAACTAGTTCCTATTGATGGTGCTGGTGCAAAAAAATTAACTGATAAGTACGGTTTCTTTTCACAAAGTGATATTCCAGCTGGTACATATGAAAATGTCAGTACGACAAGTACTGTTGCTGTAGGTGCGCAGTGGTTTACATCTGCTAAAGAAGATGAAACTTTGATTTACAACATTACAAAAGCTCTTTGGAATAAAGAGTCAAGAAAACTAATGGATGTAGGTCATGCTAAAGGAAAAACAATTACACCAGACACAGCTCTATCTGGTGTTGGAGTACCGTTACATCCAGGCGCTGAAAAGTTCTATAAAGAAGCTGGCTTATTAAAATAAGTTAATTAATATTAAACCCTGAGTTTGAAAAAACTCAGGGTTTTTTATATGGAAAACAAAATTTCAACTTTAAAAGAATTAGAGGAAATTGAAAAAAAATATGATCCTCAATTATCATTTAGAGAAATAGGCCCAAAGTTTAACTTAATAATTGTTTCATTACTTGTTTCTATGTCCATTTATCATTTTTGGGCATCTGGTTTTGGACTAGTTAGAGAAGTATTGCATAGAGGCATTCATATTTCTTATGTAATTGGTTTAGTTTTCCTACTTTTTAGTTGGAAAAAACGTTTAAATAAAAAAAAATTTTTTCAAATTCAAAATATTCCAATATTAGATATTATTTTTGCAATTTTAGCAGTTGCATCTGCTTTATATTTACCATTGTTGCCATCAGAAATTTTAGCTCAAAGAGTAGGAAATCCTGAACAAATAGATGTTCTTATGGGAACAATACTTATTGTTCTTACATTGGAAGCTACAAGAAGATCTGTAGGATTTACATTACCTCTAATAGCAATAATCTTTATATTGTTTGCAATCTTTGGTCCGTATGCTCCTGGTGCTTTAAAACATGGTGGTACTAGTTGGTTGGGCTTTGTTAATCACATTTATATTACTAATCAAGGCGTATATGGGATTGCTGTAGGTGTAATGGCGCAATATGTTTTTCTTTTTATTTTATTTGGGGTCCTTGCAACTAGAGTTGGTTTAGGGAAATTATTTATTGATTTAGCAATGTTGATTGCTGGAAAATTCTCAGGTGGCCCCGCAAAAGTTGCAATTTTTTCTTCTGCATTTATGGGAACAATTTCAGGCTCATCAATTGCAAACACTGTTACCACAGGATCACTAACAATTCCTGCGATGAAAAAAGTTGGATACCCATCTCACTTTTCTGGTGCTGTTGAAGCAGCATCATCCACAGGTGGGCAGATCACCCCACCAATTTTGGGTGCAGCAGCATTTATAATGGTTGAATATTTAGAGATACCACTGAAAGATATTTTAGCTGCTGCTTTAATACCTGCCTTGTTACATTATTTTGGTATTTTTATTATGGTTCATTTAGAAGCAAAAAAATTAGGATTAAGAGGGCTTAATAATGATGAACTACCAAATCTTTTAAAAGTTTTAAAAGATAATTGGCTATCAATAATTCCATTAATAATTTTAGTTTATTTTATTTTAGTTGGAAGGACCCCAGACTTTGCAGCAATTTATGGAATTATTTCCTGTGTGGTAATTGGATTTATTAAACCTAATAATAAATTAAATCTCAATGATTTATGGAACTGTTTATCAGTTGGTGCAAAAAATACTTTAGCTGTTGGTGCAGCCGCAACTTGTGTTGGAATTATCGTTGGTGTAGTTACATTGACTGGTGTTGGGTTTAGATTGGGTTTTGTAGTTCTTCAAACAGCAGGTGACATTGGTAATTTTTTTTCTAATATTTGGCCAATTTCATATTTCACTTTTGAACAATTAAAACTTTTTTTTTCTTTAATATTAATTGCAATTTCATGTATCATTATGGGTGCTGGTATACCAACCACAGCAACTTATATCATTCTGGTTGCAGTAGCTGCTCCTGCTTTAGCTCAACTAAATATTGAACCACTTGTTGCACACTTCTTTGTATTTTATTATGGAGTTTTAGCTGATATTACACCACCTGTTGCATTAGCTGCATATGCTGCATCTGGAATTGCAAAATCAAATCCTTTTCAAACAGGTAATACAGCTTTTAGACTAGGAATTGCTAAAGCTTTAGTTCCATTCGTTTTTGTTTATTCACCTTCATTGTTATTGATTACAGGTGATTTTGAGATAAATGAACTTATTATTACTTTAGTAGGAGTATTAATTGGTATAGCTTTACTAGGTATAGCTTTTACTGGATATTTCTTAAAAAATCTTAACTCATATGAAAAATGGATTATAGGATTTGGTTCATTATTTTTTGTAGCACCAGGTCTTAAAACTATGATTATTGGATCAATTATATCTTTTCCAATTTTGATTTATCAGTATTTTAAAAGAAATTAGCCGCCAGGACCTAAGTCTGAAGGTTTTATTTTTAATATTTTCCAAACACCGCTTGCTGAAGCTATAGTATATTCTGCTGACTTTATTTCACAATTTAAAAAAACTAGAGTTTTTGTTTTTTTTAAAATGTTAACTGTACCTAAAATTTCATCACCTACTTTTGATGCACCAATATATTTTAATTCTAAAGAAATTGTTACACAGGGAGCATTACCTGAAACTCTGTGAGCAGCTGTGCCAGCTCCAGCATCAATTAAAGCTGCTATGTATCCACCATGCGTTATTCCCGCTGCATTTAAGTGATTTTCGTTTATGATTGATTTAAATTCATATTTATTCTCAGAAATATTACGAAATAGAACACCACCATTATGTTTCATAAAACCAGGTTTTGTGCTGATTTGTTCAAAATCTTTTGACATGTATTTTAAAGTATAAAAGTTAGTAATAATAAAATTAAAAAAATAATTGCAAAAAAATATATCACTGAATTTTGTAGTGATGACTTTAATAACCAATCAAACATAATTTTTTATGGTGCGCCTGCTAGGAGTCGAACCCAGAACCTCCTGGTCCGTAGCCAAGCGCTCTATCCAGTTGAGCTACAGGCGCTTTTAAATTCTTTCTTTAATTTAGTACACATTCTTTATAATGTAATTTAATATTAAAACTATTAGAAAATAGGTTTAAATTGATGCATGAAATTGTAATTGTTAAAGCATTACGTACTCCAATTGGAACATATAAAGGCTCATTAAAGAATTTAAGTGCAGATAAACTTGGAACAGAAGTAATTAAAAATTTGATTGATCAATCCGATATATCTGTTGAAGAAATTGATGAAGTAATTATGGGGCAAGTCTTAACAGCTGGTCAAGGTCAAAATCCTGCAAGACAGGCATCAGTTAATGCAGGCATACCAATCTCAAAACCAGCTCATATCATTAATCAAGTATGTGGTTCGGGATTAAGAGCAATAATATCTGGGTATCAATCAATTATGTTAAACGACTCTAAAGTTGTGATTGCTGGTGGACAGGAAAACATGTCTAAAGCTCCTCATTCAATTTTTTATAGAGAAGAAAAAAAATTTAATGAAAATCAATTGCATGACACTATGATAAAAGATGGCTTAATAGATGCATTCAATAATTACCATATGGGTGTTACCGCAGAAAATGTTTCTCAGAAATATAGTATCTCTAGAAAAGAACAAGATGAATTTGCACTAAATTCTCAAAATAAAGCAAAAAATGCGATTACAAAAAAATTATTTAAAAATGAATTAATTAAAATCACTGATGAACAAAATAATATTATTTTAGAAATCGATGAACACCCTAGGATAAATCTAGATATTCAAGATTTAAATAAATTAAAAACTGTTTTTAAGGAAAATGGAACAGTAACACCTGGTAATTCATCTGGTATTAATGATGGTGCTGCAGGTGTTGTTTTAACAACAAAAAAAATTGCAGAAACAAAAAATTTAGAAACTTTAGGTCAGATAACTTCATGGAGTTCTGTAGGGGTTGAACCGTCGTTGATGGGTTTGGGACCAATAGATGCAATTAAATTAGCAGTAAAAAAAGCAAAATGGGATATTCACGAAGTTGATTTGTTTGAAATTAATGAAGCTTTTGCAGCTCAAAGTATTGCTGTCATTAGTGAATTAAATTTAGATTATGAAAAAATAAATGTGAATGGTGGAGCAATTGCTTTAGGACATCCTATTGGTGCTTCAGGTGCCAGAATTGTAGTTACTTTGTTACATGAAATGAAACGAAGAAACGTAAAAAAAGGCTGTGCTGCTCTTTGTATTGGCGGCGGCATGGGAATCGCAATGTGTCTTGAAAGAATATAATTATAATCTATCTAAAAATTATAGTTTTATATTTTTTTTCTAATAAATTTTTTTGTATCCAAAATTTAGCGTCAAAAGTGTTATTGTTTGTCTTTCTTAATTTATTTATGAAGTTTTTAATCATAATCGTATTTTGAAGACAAAGAATGTCAGAAAATTGTACATATTATGTTAAATTTAGACACAATTAAAAATTACAGTGTATATAATCTTTAAAAATGACTGAGAAATTAATTGTTCCAGATATAGGTGATTTTGAAAACGTAGAGGTAATTGAATTACTTGTTAAAGAAGGAGACCAAATTAATGAAAATGATCCTGTTGTAACAATTGAAAGTGATAAATCCAGTGTTGAAATACCATCAACATTAACAGGAATAATTGAAAAAATTGAAATTAAAGTTGGCGATAAAGTATCCAAGGGAGACATCTTGTTAACCGTAAATTCTCAAAACAAAAATATTAAAAAAAATGATATACCTAAAAACACAGAAAGTTTGATACAGGAGGCGGAGAAAGCAATTTCTAAAGAAATTACGGTCTCAGAAAAAAATCAAAATGAGAATGTTGATCAATATAATTATGAAAATAAAAAATCTGAGATTATTCAAGTAATTAATGAGGGCGATAATGACCCTTTAGAAACACAAGATTGGGTAGAATCACTTACTGCTGTGATACAAAAACAGGGCAATCAGAGAGCTCATTATCTTATAAAAGAATTAATCAACAAAGCATATATGGAGGGTGCAAACATTCCATATACGCAAAACACACCTTATATAAACACTATTCCAGTTAGTGAGGAAAAAAAATCAAACGGAGATCAAAATATTGAAAGAAGAATAAGATCTTTCATTAGATGGAATGCAGCCGCAATGGTTGTTCGTGCTAACAAGAAATTTCCAGAACTAGGTGGCCATATAGGAACTTTTGCATCAGCAGCAACGCTTTACGATGTAGGAATGAATCATTTTTGGAGAGCAAAAAATGATAAATTTGGAGGAGATTTAGTTTACTTTCAAGGTCATAGTGCACCTGGCATGTATGCCAGAGCTTTTCTTGAAGGAAGATTGAATGAAAAACAATTAGACTCCTTTAGACAAGAAGTTAAACCTGGCGGACTATCGTCATATCCACATCCATGGTTAATGCCAAATTTTTGGCAGTTCCCTACTGTATCAATGGGTCTTGGTCCAATGATGGCAATTTACCAAGCAAGATTTATGAAGTATTTGATTAATCGAGGCTTAATCAAAGATGAAGGAAGAAAAGTTTGGGCTTTTTTAGGTGATGGAGAAATGGACGAACCTGAATCACTTGGTGCAATTGGTTTAGCTTCTAGGGAAAACTTAGATAATTTAATTTTTGTAGTAAATTGTAACCTTCAAAGACTAGATGGACCCGTAAGAGGAAATGGAAAAATTATTCAAGAACTTGAAGGTATCTTTAGAGGAGCTGGTTGGAACGTAATTAAAGTTATTTGGGGATCATATTGGGATCAACTATTAGCAAACGATAAATCTGGTCATCTTGTAAAAGCAATGAATGAAACAGTTGATGGTGAATATCAGGCAATGAAAGCAAGAGATGGTGCATATGTGAGAGAAAAATTTTTTGGCAAGTATCCTGAAACATTAGATCTTGTCTCAAGTATGTCAGATAAAGATATTTGGAGATTGAATAGAGGTGGTCACGATCCACACAAAGTTTATGCAGCTTACGATAAAGCGATGAAAAGTAATGGTAAGCCAACAGTCATTATTACAAAAACTATTAAGGGTTATGGAATGGGAAAAACAGGAGAAAGTGTAAATACAACACATCAGACTAAAAAATTAGATATAGATGATTTAATGTATTACAGAGATAGGTTTGATGTTCCTTTGACCGATGAACAAGTAAAAAATATTGAATATTATAAACCTAAAGAAAGTTCACCTGAAATTAAATACATAAAAGAACGAAGAAGACTATTAGGAGGATATATTCCAGAAAGAACAAGTTATGCAAAAATAATTAAGACACCTCCAAAAAATATTTTTGATAATATGAAAGTATCAACAGGTGAAAAAGAAATGTCTACAACAATGGCCTTGGTTAGAATGTTGACAAGTTTATTGAGAGATAAAAATGTTGCTCCAAGATTAGTTCCAATCATTCCTGATGAGGCTAGAACTTTTGGAATGGAAGGTTTTTTTCAAAAAATTGGAATTTATGCACATGAAGGCCAAAAATATGAACCAGAAGATGCTGCTCAACTAAGTTCTTACAGAGAGGATAAAAGTGGTCAGGTTTTAGAGGAAGGAATTAATGAGGCTGGTGCAATGTCATCTTGGATTGCAGCAGGTACTTCGTACACAAATCATGATATTGAAATGATTCCTATATATCTTTTTTATTCAATGTTTGGGTTTCAAAGAATTGGAGATCTAGCTTGGGCTGGCGCTGATAGTCAATCAAGAGGTTTCTTAATTGGCGCTACTGCTGGAAGAACAACACTAGCAGGTGAAGGTTTACAACACCAAGATGGGCACAGCCATTTAATGGCATCAACTATACCAAACTGTATTTCTTATGATCCCACATATCATTATGAGTTAGCCGTAATTTTCCGGGAAGGTTTAAGAAGAATGCATGAAAAAAAAGAAAATATTTTTTATTACATTACTACAATGAATGAAAATTACCCTCATCCAGCTATTCCTAAAAATAAAGAATGTGAGGAGGGAATATTGAAAGGCATGTATAAAATAAAAGAATTTAACAAACATAAGAAAACAAAAATTCAATTTTTAGGTTCAGGAACAATTTTGAGAGAAATGATTGCTGGAGCAGAAATTCTTCAAAAAGAATATCAAATAGATAGTGAAATTTGGAGCGTTACAAGTTTTAATGAATTGAGAAGAGATGGAATGGAAACCGAAAGATACAATCTGCTTAATCCTGATAAAAATCAAAAGATCTCTTATGTTGAAAAATGTCTTGGAAAGACTGAAGGACCTGTTTTGGCAGCATCTGACTACATGAGAGCAAATTCTGATCAAATAAGACCTTATGTAAATAAAAGCTTTTATTCATTAGGAACTGATGGTTTTGGAAGAAGTGATACCAGAAAAAATTTAAGAAACTTTTTTGAGGTAGATAAAGAACATATAGTTGCATATGGTTTAAGTGTGCTTTCTAAAGAACAACTTATTGCATCTAAATATGCAGCAGATGCGATAAAAAAATATAAAATAAACCCAGACAAAAAAATCCCAACAAAATTATAATGTCACAAACTGAAATTAAAGTTCCAAACATAGGAGATTTTAAAGATGTAGAGGTAATAGAAGTTTTAGTTAAAGAAGGTGATGAAGTTAAAAAAAATGATCCGCTAATAACAATTGAAAGTGATAAATCTAGTGTTGAAATTCCTAGCACGGAAGATGGTAAAATTATTAAGCTTAACTTAAAAATAGGTGACAAAGTTTCAGAAGGAGACAATATTTTACAAATTGAAAAAGATACTAAATCTAATGAAAAACCATCAAAAAATATTGAAGTAAAAAAAGAGGAAAAAGTAATTCAAAAACAAATCAAAGAAATACAACCAAGTTCGGTAGTAGAAATAAATACAGAAGGCGGAATTGCTTTAGCATCACCAAAAACTCGAAAGTTTGCGAGAGAATTAGGTGTTAATATTAATTTAATTAAAGGTAGTCAACTAAAAGGAAGAGTAGATGAAGCTGATATAAAGAATTTTATTTCATCAGGAAATAACAGTTTACATTATGAAGATAAAAGAAATAAAAAAATAGAATTAGAATTTCAGCATGATGAGTTTGGGTCTATCGAGGTAAAAGACATTCCTCGAGTAAAAAAATTAGCATCTACTTACCTGTCAAACTCTTGGTCTAATATTCCTCATGTAACAAATCATGATGAAGCTGACATAACTGAACTAGAAAACTTTCGATCCACATTGACTGACATTTATACTGGAGAAAAAAAAAAGATAACACCATTAGCATTTATTGTTAAAGCGCTAACTGTATCACTAAAAAAATTTCCTAGTTTTAATTCTTCAATTGATGAGATTGAAAATGGAAAAATGACTTTAAAAAAATATTTTCACATAGGTATTGCTGTTGATACCAAACATGGCTTGATGGTACCTAAATTAAGAAATGCTAACAATAAAAGCATATCTAATATAGCTAAAGAGCTAAAAAATTTGGGTGAATTATGTAAAAATCTCAAAATTGATAAAAAAGAATTATTTGGTGGATCTATGACTATTACAAGTTTGGGAGGCATTGGTGGTTCATTTTTTACTCCAATTATCAATTATCCAGAAGTAGCCATTCTAGGGATTGGTAAAGCAGAAAAAAAACAAAAATTTATAAATGGAAAGTTTGAAGCAAGAACAATTCTACCAATCTCTTTATCATACGATCACAGAATAATTGATGGTGCTGAAGCAGCAAGATTCAATAATGATTTAAAAGAAAATCTTGGTAAAAATTTCGCGTATAAACTTGCGGTTTAAATGTCTAAATCAATATCTTTACTGAGCGCTTTATTGTGTACCTTTATTTGGGGGACAACATTTATTGCCCAAGACACTGGAATGGATGATATTGGTCCGTTTACATTTAACGCTGTAAGATTTTTTGTAGGCTTTCTGGCTATTCTTCCATTGGTTTTTCTCTTTGAAACAAAAAAATATAGCTTTGAATTTAAGAAGGATAAAAAATTACTACTAAGACTAACAATTATAATTGGGTTTTCATTATTTTTTGGTTCAGCTTTGCAACAAGTCGCACTGTTATACACAGATGTTGCAAATGCAGCTTTCTTTACAATATTTTATGTTCCACTTGTTCCGATTATAGTTTTCCTATTTAGAAAGAAAAAAATTCATTGGAGTGTTTGGCCTTCGGTTTGTTTATGTTTAATTGGAGGATATCTGTTAACTAATTTTTTTGATGCAACTGTAAGACTTGGAGATAGTTTAGTAATTTTAGGAGCGCTATTTTGGAGTTTTCATATCATTTACACTGATATATTCATTAAAAAATTTAATTTACCTTTAACTTTAGGTGCTGCACAAACAATGATTGTAGCATTACTATCTTTTATTGTAGGCTTAATATATGAAGAATTTATCTTAAAAAATATACTTAAGGAAATTATACCAATCTTATATGCAGGCGTATTGTCTGGTGGTTTTGCATTTGTTTTGCAAATTTATGCTCAAAAAAATATTTCCCCAGCACCTGCAGCAATTATATTTTCTTTAGAAGGAGTTTTTGCAACCATAGCTGCATGGATTATTTTGAGTCAAATTCTTGAAATAAATAATATTTTAGGCTGTATATTTATTTTGTGTGGAGTTTTAATTTCACAACTTGTTCCTTTAATAAATCAAAAAAAGCAGAACCAAACCTAAAGCAATTCTATAAACAACAAATATATTCATAGAAAATTTCTTTATAAAATTTAGAAAAAACTTCACTGTAATGAATGAAAAAAAGAATGATAAGATTATTGCTAAAATAACCAAATAATTGAAATCAACACTTTGTTTTAGAATGTCATTAAAACTTAAAACACTAGCTCCACATAAAGCTGGTATTGATAATAAAAAAGATATTTTTGCAGAGTCGGTTCTGTTGTATTTTAAAAATCTTGCACCCGTAATAACTATACCTGCTCTACTAACACCGGGAATTAATGATAATATTTGAAACAAACCTATAATAAAAATCGATTTGATTGGTAATTCTTTATCCATTGATAATTCTAATTTATTTTTATCTGCAAAATATAATAAAATTCCAAAAGAAATAGTTGTCCAAGCAATTATCTTAACGTCTCTTAAAAG
Source organism: Candidatus Pelagibacter sp. (assembly GCF_052049935.1). Classification (GTDB taxonomy): domain Bacteria; phylum Pseudomonadota; class Alphaproteobacteria; order Pelagibacterales; family Pelagibacteraceae; genus Pelagibacter. Next base: position 91,290 of record NZ_JBNGZA010000005.1, read on the forward strand.
ATCAATAAGACCTGTTATATAAACAATAAAACCAAATATGATTAAAGGTATTGAACCAAAAAAAATCAATGAGATAAATTTTTTATTTGATTTAAAATTAAAAATATCAGTTTTATAAAAGAACAATATTGCAAACAAAGAACCAAGGTGAAGACTGATATCAATTAGAAGAGAACTAGATTTAAACTCATACAACGTTGAGACAATTATTAAATGTGAAGATGAACTAATCGGAAGGAATTCTGATACACCTTGAATTAGAGATAGAATAAAAATTTCTATTATATTTTCTAACATTTAAAATTTTCGTACCTTATAAAAATTTAATAACAACAATACAATTTAAGCATATTAGGTATGCAAAATTTAAATTTCCTATATTTTTCAATAAAAAATGATTAATATAAGACAGTAATATTGACCTTTATTTTACTTTATATTGATTTTTCAATGTATATGTTGCCCAGTTCAAAGGTTTTTATGTCTGAAAAAATGTTAAAATTTGTAAAAATAGGTCAACAAACTCCACCTAAAAGAGATGTAAATAGTAGAAAAGATGATTTTAATGAGATTTACGATGAATTTATATCAGACAAAGCAAAATTACAGTCAAGCAGGTGTTCCCAATGTGGTGTGCCTTTTTGCCAAGTTCATTGTCCTTTAAGCAATAATATTCCTGATTGGTTAAAATTAACAGCTGAAGGAAGACTTCAAGAAGCTTACCAATTATCTCAAAGCACAAATAACATGCCAGAAGTATGTGGAAGAATTTGCCCTCAGGATAGATTATGTGAAGGTAATTGTGTAATTGAACAATCTGGTCATGGGACAGTCACCATTGGTTCAATGGAAAAATATATTACAGATAATGCTTGGGAACAAGGTTGGGTTAAACCAATTAAAGTAACAAAAGAAAAAAAACAAAGTATAGGAATTATTGGTGCAGGACCTGCTGGGTTAGCAGCTGCTGAACAGTTAAGAAAAGATGGATACCAAATCACAGTGTATGACAGATATGATAGACCAGGTGGTTTATTAATATACGGGATACCTAATTTTAAATTGGAAAAGTTTGTTGTAGAAAGAAGAACCAATCTTCTTAAAGAAAGTGGAATAAATTTTGAATTGAATTTTGAAGTTGGAAAAGATTTAACACTAGATCAATTAAGAAAAAAACATGATGCATTATTAATTGCAACTGGAGTTTATAAAGCTAGAGAAATAAATATACCAGGTAGTGATTTAGATAATATTTTTCCAGCTATGGATTTTCTAACAGCATCAAATAAAAAAGGTTTAGGTGATCAAGTTGCAGCTTTTGATAAAGGAATAATAAATGCAGAAGGTAAAGATGTTGTAGTTATAGGTGGAGGAGATACAGCGATGGACTGTGTCAGAACATCAATAAGACAAAAGGCAAAATCAGTAAAATGTTTATATCGAAGGGATAAAGAAAATATGCCTGGATCTGCTAGAGAAGTAGCAAACGCAGAAGAAGAAGGTGTGGAATTTGTGTGGCTTTCATCACCTAAAGAATTCAAAGGTAAAAATAAAATTGAAAAAATAATAGTTGATCAAATAGAATTAGGTGAACCAGATGAGACAGGAAGAAGAAAACCAAAAATTAAAGATGGTTCCCATTATGAAATAAATGCAGATATGGTTATAAAGTCTTTAGGTTTTGATCCAGAAGATCTACCCAATTTATTTGGTAACCCTAACTTAAAAGTTACACAATGGGGAACTATTAAAGCTGACTTTGACACTTTAGAAACAAATTTAGATGGAGTTTTTGCAGCAGGTGATATTGTAAGGGGTGCATCATTAGTTGTTTGGGCGATTAAAGATGGAAGAGATGTAGCAGCATCAATAAAAAAATTTTTACAATCAAAACTAATTGAAACTAATAAAGTTGCTTAATGAAAAATTATTTCAAAAATAAAAAATTATTAAAAGACAACCACGTATACACCGAAGAAATGGAACATGATGCTTGTGGTGTAGGAGTGATAGCGTCAACAGAGGGTAAGAAATCTAGATTAGTTGTCGAATATGGCATAGAGGCTTTAAAAGCAGTTTGGCACAGAGGTGCGGTTGATGCAGATGGAAAAACAGGAGATGGAGCCGGTATCCATGTAGAAATACCAAAAGATTTTTTTATAGAAAAAATTGAAGTAACAGGTCATCAGCATGACAATTCAGAAATCTGTATTGGAATGATATTTTTACCAAGAAATGATTATGGTGCGCAAGAGTCTTGCAAAACTATAGTTGAGAGTGAGCTTACGAAAAATGACTTCAGTATTTATGGATGGCGACAGGTACCAGTAAACCCAAGTGTTTTGGGTGAAAAAGCACTTTTGACAATGCCAGAAATAATTCAGGTTTTATTTAAATCAAATAATGAAAGCTTAATAAATAAAGAGCTTGAAAGAAAGATTTATGAAACAAGAAGAAAAATTGAAAATGAAGCTATTAAACAATCATTAAGCAATTTTTATATTTGTTCATTAAGTTCTAAGTCAATTATTTATAAGGGCATGTTTTTAGCAGAAGGGATAGCTGATTTTTATTTAGACTTAAAAGACCCACGCTTTGTATCTAGATATGCAATTTTTCATCAAAGATTTTCGACTAATACGGCTCCTAGTTGGAATTTAGCACAACCTTTTAGAGCAATAGCTCACAACGGTGAGATTAATACTTTTAGAGGCAATAAAAATTGGATGAAAGTTCATGAGCAAGAAATGAATAGTCCTTTATTTGATAATGTGAACAATTTAAAACCAGTTATTCAACAAGGTACTTCAGACTCTGCTGCATTGGATAATGTTTTTGAATTATTAAATATTTCAGGTCAACCAGCACCTTTAGCTAAACTAATGTTAGTTCCAGATGCATGGTCTAAAAAAAATAAAACACTACCAAAAAACCATCAGCAATTATTTAATTTTTTAAATAGCACAATGGAACCCTGGGATGGACCAGCCGCTATAGCTGGAACAGACAATGAATGGGTAATAGCAGCTAATGATAGAAATGGATTAAGGCCTCTTAGATATGCAATCACTAAAGACAAGCTTTTATTTGCAGGATCTGAAACTGGAATGATTGAATTAAATGAAAAAAGAATTGTTGAAAAAGGAAGATTAGGTCCTGGTGAAATTATTGGTGTTAGAATTGAAAAAGGCAAAGTATTTACTAACGAGCAGATTAAAGATTACTTAGCAAAGGAGTACAAACATTTTAATTCACAAATTATAGATTTAGACGACAAATTATCAATTTCTAACGAAAAAAATTGTTTTAGTGGACAAGATTTACGAAAAAAACAACATGCTTTTGGAATTACATTAGAAGATATAGAATTAATTCTTCATCCAATGGCTGAAGACGCAAAAGAAGCAACAGGTTCCATGGGTGACGATACACCTTTAGCTGTGCTCTCAGATAAATATAGACCTTTATATCATTTTTTTAGACAGAATTTTAGCCAAGTTACAAACCCACCAATTGATTCTTTAAGAGAAAATAAAGTAATGAGTCTTAAAACTAGGTTTGGAAATTTAGGAAACATTTTAGACTTTGATACTCTAACAAAAGAGAATATTTATGTATTAAACTCTCCAATTTTATCTAATTCGCAATTAGAAAAGTTCATTGATTTTTTTGGTAAAAATTCAAAAATTATAGACTGTACTTTTTTTAAAGAAGAGAATCTAACTAATGCAATAGATAGAATTCAAAAAGAAGCAGAAATTTCTGTAAGAAAAGGTGTAACTCAGCTTATTTTAAGTGATAAAGAAATCTCATCAGAAAAACTCCCAATCCCAATGTTGTTATGTGTGGGTGCAATAAATAGTTTTTTAATTGAAAAAAAACTTAGAGGCTACGTTTCTATAAATGTTCAATCCGGTGAGGCTTTGGATACTCATTCCTTCGCAACGTTGATTGGTGTGGGAGCCACAACTGTAAATCCTTATTTGGCTTTTGATAGCTTATATCAAAGACACGAAAAAAAGCTTTTTGGACAATTCAGTTTTGATGAATGTGTCGAGAGATACATTAAATCAGTTAACGCTGGTCTATTAAAAATAATGTCTAAGATGGGAATTTCAGTGTTAAGTTCATACAGAGGAGGATGTAATTTTGAAACTGTAGGCTTAAGTAGGACTATAGTATCTGATTATTTCCCGGGAGTTGTTTCAAAAATTTCAGGTATCGGATTAACAGGTATAGAAAAAAAAGTAAGAAATATACACGAAGAAGCATTTGAAAATTCTGATAATATATTACCAATTGGTGGTATTTATAGATATAGAAAGAATGGTGAAACTCACCAGTATCAAGGTCGATTAATTCATTTACTTCAAAGTGCAGTTGGATCAAACTCTTATAATGCTTACAAAAAATATGCTGAAGGTATTTATAACTTACCTCCAATCAATTTAAGAGATCTTATAGATTTTAGAAAAAAGAAATTAGGTCCAAAAATAGATATTTCTGAAGTAGAACCTATAGAGAATATTTTAAAAAGATTTGGTAGTGGAAGCATGTCTCATGGTGCTTTATCTAAAGAAGCTCATGAAACATTAGCAATGGGAATGAATAGAATTAAAGGTGCTTCATGCAGTGGAGAAGGTGGAGAAGATGCAAAAAGATTTAAAGTTTTAGATAATGGGGATAGTGCAAACTCAAGAGTTAAACAAATTGCTTCTGCAAGATTTGGGGTAACAGTAAATTATCTAAATAATTGTAACGAAATTGAAATTAAAATTGCACAAGGAGCAAAACCAGGAGAAGGTGGTCAATTACCTGGGTTTAAAGTAACCGAAGAAATTGCAAAACTTCGTCACTCAACACCAGGTGTAACTTTAATCTCACCTCCACCTCATCACGATATTTATTCAATTGAGGATCTAGCTCAATTAATTTATGACTTAAAACAAATTAATCCTAAAGCCAGAATCGGAGTTAAACTTGTAGCCTCATCAGGAGTTGGAACAATTGCTGCTGGTGTTGCAAAAGCTAAAGCAGATATTATTTTAATTTCTGGTCATAATGGTGGTACAGGGGCCACTCCACAAACAAGTGTAAAATATGTTGGTATTCCATGGGAAATGGGATTAACGGAAGCAAATCAGGTTTTGACTCTTAATAATTTAAGACATCAAGTAACTTTAAGAACAGACGGTGGTATTAAAACTGGGAGAGATGTTGTTATGGCTGCAATGATGGGTGCTGAAGAATATGGAGTTGCAACAACGGCATTGGTTGCTATGGGATGTATAATGGTAAGACAATGTCATTCTAATACATGCCCAGTTGGAGTATGTACACAAGATGAAAAATTAAGAGAAAAATTTACTGGAACACCTGATAAAATTGTAAATTTATTTACCTTTATCGCAACTGAAGTAAGAGAAATTTTAGCTGGCTTAGGATTTAAGTCTTTAAATGAAATAATTGGAAGAACAGATCTTTTGATGCAAGTAAGTAAAGCATCTCCAAATTTAGATGACTTAGATCTTAATCCTTTGTTTGTACAGGCAGACTCAGGTGAAAATAAAAGATACTGTGAAACTCAAGAAATAAATGAAGTGCCAGATACATTAGATCAAGAAATTTGGCCTATTATAGAAAAAAAATTAGATAATAAAGAAGACGTTGATCAATTGTTTACAATAAAAAATACAAATAGAGCGGTTGGAACAAGAATTTCACATCATTTATACAATAAGTTTGGTTACGAAAAATTAGATGAAGAATTTTTGACTTTAAATTTTAAAGGTTCAGCTGGTCAATCATTTGGTGCTTTTTCATCAAAAGGACTAAAGTTAGTTTTAGAAGGTGATGCAAACGATTACGTTGGTAAAGGATTGTCTGGCGCAACAATTTCAATAAAACTTCCAGAGGAAAGTAATTTAATATCAAATGAAAATACAATAATTGGAAACACAGTTCTATATGGCGCAACATCTGGTAAATTATTTGCTGCAGGCCAAGCTGGTGAAAGATTTGCTGTACGTAATTCTGGTGCTACCGCAGTAATTGAGGGGTGTGATTCAAATGGATGTGAATACATGACTGGAGGAATAGTTGTTATTCTAGGTTCTGTTGGTGATAATTTTGGTGCAGGTATGACTGGTGGAATGGCATTTATTTATGACATTGATAAACAATTTGAAAATAAAGTAAATCCAGAGAGTATTATTTGGCAAAATGTTGAAACAAATTTTTGGAGAGATTATTTAAAAGATCTTTTACAAAAACATTCAAATGAAACTAATTCTAGTTTGACAAAAAAAATCTTAGAGAACTTTGTTAGTGAACTAGATAATTTTATTCAAGTTTGTCCAAAAGAAATGTTAGATAAGTTAGATAATCCTATAACCTTAAAACCTTCAACTAAAGCTGTTAGTTAGAGCATTTGCTTAATTTCTTTATTTATTATCTTTAAATTTTTTGGACTTGATAAGCTATGATCACCTTTTTTTATAACAATTAATTTTTTTCTAGCCACACTAAATAGGTTTAAAACTTTTCTAGAATAATTTACTGGTACAGACTCATCTTTGCTCCCATGTATCATTGTGACCTTAATTTTTGAACTTATTTTTTTATTAAGAACTTTATTTTTTTTCCCATCTTTAATTAATTGTAAAGTAATTGGATACTCATAACTTCCATGTTTGATATAGCTTATTTTCTTCTTTAATATTTCATTTTTTATTTTTCTTGGAAATTTTTTCCACATTAAATTTTCTAAAAATTCTGGAGCAGAACCGATACCAACAAAACCTTTAATTTGATCTTTAAAGTGTTTAAATTGATTTAAAGAAATCCAAGCACCCATACTTGAACCAACTAAAATAAAATTATTATTTTTAACAATCTTTTTTATTAATAATTTTGTTTGATTTGACCATTTTGAAATATTGCCATCTATAAATTTACCACTTGATTTTCCATGACCAGAATATTCTAAAGCTAAAAATCCAACTTTATTTTTTTTGGCAAGTTTTAGAAATGATGAGGGTTTTTTTCCTTCTAAATCAGACATAAAACCATGAAGAAAAACTATATAAGTTTTATTTTTAGAAATATTTTTTAAATATCTTATTTTTGTATTTTTTGATGTATTGTAAAAACTAAAATTAGTCATAATTGTTTGTATGATATAGCTCATATATTATAATGAGTAAAATGGCATCTGAATTTAATGTTTTACAAGTAATTCCTAAATTAGGTTATGGAGGAGCAGAAACTGGCTGCTATGACATTGCACATTATCTTCCTGAAAACAATTGTGGATCCTATATTGTAACCAGTGGTGGACCTTTATTGAAATTTATTGATAAAAAAAAAGTAAAACTAATTAGACTTCCTGTTCAAAGTAAAAACCCACTTTTGATTTTGATAAATGCAATAATTTTAATTTTTATAATATTGATATTTAGAATTTCAATTGTTCATGCAAGAAGTAGAGCTCCCGCTTGGTCATGTTTATTAGCTGCAAAATTTACTGGCAGAAAGTACGTTACTACTTTTCATGGTACCTATAATTTTAAAAGTAATTTAAAAAAATTTTACAACTCTGTAATGTTAAGATCAGATTTAATAATTGCAGGATCAAATTTCATATTTTCTCATATTCAAGAAAACTACTCAAAATATCTTAAGTTCAAAAATAAAATGTTAGTAATTTTTCGAGGTATAAATGTTGATTATTTTGATCCAACTACAAAACTTGAAAAAGAAGAAGGTGAATTGTTAAAATCATGGGGTATAAAAAAAAAAAATCAAAAAATAATTTTATTGCCAGGAAGATTAACTTCTTGGAAGGGTCAAGAACTATTTATAGAAGCAATAAATAAAGTAAATATAGAACTTGGCTATCAAGCATTTCATGCAATTATTCTTGGCAGCGATCAAGGAAGAGAGTTGTATAAAAAAAAATTAATCAGATTGTCTGAACAACATAGATTGACAAATCAATTAAAATTTATTGATCATTGTAAAGATATGGCTTTGGCTTATAAAGTTTCAGACATTATCATATCATCATCAATCGAGCCCGAAGCCTTTGGTCGTGTTGCAGTAGAAGCACAATCAATGGAAAAAATAATCATAGCAAGTAATATTGGTGGCTCTAGAGAGACTATTGAAGATGAAAAAACAGGCTTTCTATTTGAATCAGGAAACTCCTCATCATTGAGCAAAACAATCTTAAGAGTTTTGAATATTGATGAATCCACGTTGAAAACAATGGGTATAGAAGGTAGAAAAAACATCAAAAAAAAATTTAATGTTGAAAAAATGTGTTTTTCTACTTATTCAGAATATAAAAAATTATTAAATTAAATGCCTAATATTACCTTACCAGATGGAAACAGTTTAAGTTTTCCAAAAAAAGTAACTGGATTAGAAATAGCAGAAAAGATAAGTAAGTCTTTGGCTAAACAAGCGTTAATAATTAGCGTAGATGGTGAACAAAAAGATCTAGATTATATTATTGAGAAAGATTGTTCTGTTAAAATTCATACATCTAAAGATAAAGAAGGATTAGAAACTATAAGACATGATACTGCACATATTGCAGCAATGGCAGTTCAAGAGTTATTCCCAGGAACACAAGTAACCATTGGTCCTGTAATTGATAATGGATTTTATTATGATTTTGCTAGGAAAGAACCTTTCACTGAAGAAGATCTAGAAAAAATAGAAAAAAAGATGAAAGAAATTGTGGATAGAGATGAGGTTACAAAAAGAGAAGTTTGGGAAAGAAACAAAGCTGTAAAACATTTTAAGGATAAAGGTGAAATTTATAAAGCTGAATTGATTGAGAATATTCCCGAAGGTGAAGATGTATCAATATATTTTCATGGAGAATGGCATGATCTTTGTAGAGGCCCTCATTTATCTTCCACAGGAAAAATTGGAAAATACTTTAAATTAATGAAAGTGTCAGGAGCTTACTGGAGAGGGGACTCTAATAATGAAATGCTTCAAAGAATCTATGGAACTAGTTGGTCTAATCAGAAAGATTTGGATAATTATTTAAAAAGATTAGAAGAAGCTGAAAAAAGAGATCACAGAAAACTTGGAAAAGAAATGGATTTATTTCATTTCAGAGAAGAAAGTCCAGGTTCGGTTTTCTGGCATGAAAAAGGTTGGGCTCTATTTCAAAAATTAATTAATTATATGAGAAATAGGCAAAACAAAGCTGGATATAAAGAGGTTAATACTCCAGAAATTTTAGACAGATTATTATGGGAAAAATCAGGTCATTGGGAAAAGTATGGAGAAAATATGTACACATCTGAAACTCCAGATGAAAAAGTTTTTGCAATAAAACCTATGAATTGTCCAGGCCATATACAAGTTTTCAATCAAGGTTTAAAAAGTTATAGAGATTTACCATTAAGAATAAGTGAGTTTGGAAAAGTTCATAGATACGAACCCTCAGGCGCACTACATGGTTTATTGAGGGTAAGAGCTTTCACCCAAGATGATGCACATATTTTTTGTTCAGAGGATCAAATAGCTAGTGAGTGCCTAATCGTTACTAATTTGATTTTAGATATTTACAAAGAATTAGGTTTTGAAAATGTAATACTAAAATATGCAGATAGACCAGAGGTGAGAGTTGGCAGTGATGAAGTTTGGGATAAAGCTGAAGCATCTTTATTAGATGCGGTTAAGGCCTCAAAATTAGAATATAGTATTAATAAAGGCGAAGGTGCTTTTTACGGACCAAAAATTGAATTTGTTTTAAGGGATGCAATTGGAAGAGATTGGCAATGTGGTACACTTCAAGTTGATTTAAATTTACCTGAGAGATTAGGAGCTTCTTATGTTGATAAAGATGGTTCAAAAAAAATTCCAGTAATGCTTCACAGAGCTTTATTTGGATCATTAGAAAGATTTATTGGAATTCTAATTGAACACTATGCTGGAAAATTTCCTTTTTGGATATCACCTTTACAAACAGTTGTAATACCAGTCTCAGATGAATTTAATGATTATGCAATAGATGTCTCTAATAAACTTAAACACTCTGGAATTACATCAATCACAGATACAAAAAACAATAATTTAAATTATAAAATAAGAGATCATTCGCTAGCTAAAGTACCTCTTTTATTAATTTGTGGTAAAAAAGAAGTTGACTCTAATTCAGTAACGATTAGAAGATTGGACTCTAACAAACAAGAAAATATGGAATTAAATTCTTTTATTAAAACATACTCTGCTTTAAACAAAGCATCTTCAAACTAAGTGGCAGATTTCAAGCAAAATTATTTTCAGAGAAGGACCAAGGATAGAGGACCAAGATCTAATAACAGAATCTCGTCACCAGAAGTTCAAGTAATTAACAGTGATGGAGAAAATTTAGGAATACTAAATACAAGTGAAGCAATTACTACAGCAAAAAATCAAGGATTAGATTTAATTGAAATAGCTCCAAATGCAAATCCACCAGTTTGTAAAATTATGGACATGGGCAAGTTTAAATATGATGCTCAGAAAAAAGCTAATCTTGCAAAAAAAAAACAAAAAATAATTTCTTTGAAAGAAATAAAAATGAGACCTGTAACAGAAACTCATGATTATGAATTTAAAGTCAAAAATGCTAAGAAATTTATAGCTAAAGGAGACAAAGTTAAGTTTACAATTAGATTTAAAGGTAGAGAGTTGCAACATTCTCATTTGGGAAATGAGTTGATGAACAAGATTAAAGAGGACATGAAAGATATAGGAAAAGTAGAATTAAATCCCAAGTTTGATGGAAAACAGATGATAATGGTGATTCAGCCTCTATAATTAAGCTATATTATAGTTGTAAATTTTTATCATTCTTTGTATAACACCGCAAAATTATGCCAAAACTAAAGACTAAAAGCTCAGCTAAAAAAAGATTTAAAATTTCTGCAAAAGGAAAAGTGATTTCTGCACAAGCAGGTAAAAGACACGGCATGATTAAAAGAACAAATTCACAAATAAGAAAATTAAGAGGCACTACATCACTATCAAAACAAGATGGTAAAATAGTTAAATCGTATATGCCTTACAGTTTAAGAGGATAAAATGGCAAGAGTTAAAAGAGGTGTAACTAGCAAAGCAAAACATAAAAAAGTTTTAAAAGCTGTTAAAGGCCAATGGGGCAGAAGAAAAAATACCATTAGAGTTGCTAAACAAGCAATGGAAAAGGCAATGCAGTATGCTTACAGAGACAGAAGAAATAAGAAAAGAGACTTCAAATCTTTGTGGATACAAAGAATTAATGCTGGCGTAAGAGCTGAAGGTTTAACATACTCTAAATTTATTAATGGTCTTAATAAGTGCGGAATTACAATAGATAGAAAAATTCTTGCAGAAATTGCTTATGACAGCCCAGAAGCATTTAAAACTATCGTTCATAAAGCACAATCAGCTCTAAATTAATCTTCTCTATTGTTTTTATTTCTTAAGGAAATAATCTAACGTTATGTCAGACTTAAAAAATATTCATGAAGAATATAGGACTAAGCTAAAAGAAAAATTAAGCTTAGATCAAATTAATCAAATAAAATCAGATCTGTTTGGAAAAAATGGGCTTATTTCCTCTCAATTTAAAACATTAGGTTCACTTGATGAAAATAAAAGAAAACAATTTGCCTCTGAACTGAACAAAATTAAAGATGAATTACAAAATACTATTTCAGAAAAATTTAAAGAATTAGAATTAAAAAAAATTAATGAAAAATTAGAAAATGAAAAAGTAGATATTACTTTACCAGAAAGGCCTATTGAGAGAGGAAAAATTCATCCTGTATCACAAACAATAGATGAAATTTCATCTATATTTTCAGAAATTGGCTTTAGTGTGGAAGAAGGACCTGATGTTGAAAATCAATACAATAATTTTACAGCATTAAATACCCCCGATTATCACCCAGCAAGAGACATGCATGACACATTCTATCTTGATGAACAAAAAGAAATATTATTAAGAACACACACTTCACCAGTGCAAATAAGAACTATGCTTAAAGACAAACCACCATTTAAAATCATTGCACCTGGAAGAACATATAGATCAGATAGTGATCAAACACATGCACCAATGTTTCATCAAGTAGAAGGATTGCACATAGATAAAGACATTAATATGGGTCACTTAAAAGGATGTCTTAATTATTTTATCAAAGAGTTTTTTGAAATTGATAAAATTAAGATGAGGTTTAGACCAAGCCATTTTCCTTTCACAGAACCATCTGCTGAAGTAGATATTGGTTATGAAATTAAGGATGGCAAAATAGTTATCGGAGAAGGAGATCAATGGTTAGAAATTTTGGGTTGTGGGATGGTTCATCCAAATGTTCTAAGAAATGTAAAAGTTGATCCAGATAAATTCCAAGGTTACGCTTTTGGAATTGGAATTGATAGACTTGCAATGCTTAAATATGGAATAAATGACTTAAGAGCATTCTTTGAATGTGATTACAGGTGGTTAAACCATTTTGGTTTTGATCCATTAGATGTCCCAACCAATTATAGAGGATTAAGTCGATGAAAATAACTTATGATTGGTTAAAGGATCATTTAAAAACAAATCAAACTGAGGAAAAGTTATTAGAACAACTAACCAATGTAGGTTTGGAGGTAGAAGGTGTTGAGAGGTTATCTGAAGGACAAGATTTATTTAAAGTTGCAAAAATACTAAAAACAGAAAAACATCCTGATGCTGATAGATTAAAAGTGTGTGATGTAGATGTTGGAGACAAAGAAACTAAAAAAGTTGTTTGCGGAGCTCCAAACGCAAGAGAAGGTTTGTTGACAATTTATGCACCTCCAGGAGCAGTTATACCTAAAAGTGGATTAAAATTAGTGGTTGCTAAAATAAGAGGAGTTACTTCCCATGGTATGCTTTGTTCAGAATCAGAATTAAAATTATCTGATGAAAGTGAAGGGATTACAGAATTACCATCATCAAAATATTCAAAGAAAGTTGGAAAAAATTATTTTGAAAAACCAAGCTCAAATTTAATTGATTTGTCTATCACACCTAATAGACCAGATTGTTTAGGTGTAAGAGGTATTGCTAGAGATCTTGCGGCATCAGGTTTTGGAAAACTCAAAGAAATAAAATTAAAAAAATTAAAATCAGCGAGTAAACGAAAAATTAAAATCTCATTAAAAAAAGAGAAAATTCAAGCTTGCTCAGTTTTTGGAAGCTGCTTAATAACAAATGTAAAAAATACTGAAAGTCCAGAATGGTTAAAACAAAAACTAATTTCAATTGGACAAAAGCCAATTTCAGCAATTGTGGATATTACAAATTATATGATGTTTGATAACAATAGACCACTCCATGTTTTTGATGCTGATAAAATTGAAAAAGAACTAATAGTTAGAAATTCAAAAAAAGGTGAAAAGTTCGATGCTTTAGATAATAAAATTTATACTCTAGATGAAAACATGTGTGTTATTAGCGATAATAAAGGACCACTGGCACTTGGGGGTATTATGGGTGGCATAAGATCCGGAACGCAAATGGATACAAAAAACGTATTGATTGAGTCAGCTTATTTTGATCCAACAATTACACGAAAAACTGCCAAAAAATTGAATATCGATTCTGATGCAAAGTTTCGATTTGAGAGAGGTATAGATCCTCAATCAGTTGAGGAAGGATTAATTAGGTCTGCAAACCTTATTCATGAAATTTGTGGTGGTGAAATTGGAAAAGTAGAAATTCAAAAAATTAAAAAATTTAAAACTACTGAGATTAACTTTGATCAAAAATTATTTGAAAAAATAATGGGTCTAAAAATATCAAGTTCTGATGTAACTAATATTATGAATAATCTTGGATTTAAAATTAAGAAAAGCAAAAAATTATTGAAGCTACAAGTCCCATCTTGGAGGCCAGATATTTCTCAACCAATAGATGTTGTTGAAGAATTAGCAAGAATTAAAGGTTATGATAAAATAAAAACAATAGAACCTGAAAAAGGAAGATTAAAACCGACATTAAATAAAACTCAAAAGTTATTTCATTTTCTACAAAGAGCTGTTGCATCAAAAGGTTATCATGAAGTTGTTACGTGGTCTTTTACAGACAATAAATTCAATAATTTATTCAAAGGTGAAAATAAAGAGATTAAGATTGTAAATCCTATCAGTTCTGATTTGGGTGTTCTGAGGAATTCATTATATTCTAATTTAACAATGTATCTCAATAAAAATATAGATAGAGGCTATAAAGACATTTCTTTATTTGAAATCGGACCTGTGTTCACTGGTAAAAATCCAGGTGACCAAATCACAGTAGTTTGTGGAATTAGTACAGGAAAAAAATCTAGATTATCTTGGATTGAAAAAGAAAGAGATGTTGATGTTTTCGATGTTAAAAGAGATGTTATTCAAACATTGTCTGAAGCAGGTTATAATCCAGAAAAATTTGTTATAGATGATGAAACTCCAAATTATTATCATCCAGGAAAGTCTGGAAGAATATTTTTAAATGCTGGTAAAGAACATACAGCTGCTTATTTTGGAGAATTACATCCAAGTATAATTAAAGATATTGATATGAAAATAAATGTTTTAACTGGTTTTGAGATTTTTTTAGAAAATTTAAAACAACCCAAAAAAACACTGAATGATCAAAAATCAAAGTATTCTGTTTCTGATTTTCAAAAATCAGAGAGAGACTTTGCATTTATTATTGATAAAAAAGTTAAAGCTCAGGATTTGATTAAAATAATTTCTAATGTAGATAAAAACTTAATACAAAATGTAAAAATTTTTGATCTCTATGAGGGAGATAATATTCCCAATGATAAAAAATCTATAGCTTTAAATGTCACAATACAGTCAAATGAAAAAACTTTAAAAGATAAAGATCTTGAGAATTTAAATAATTTAATCATCAAATCTGTTGAAGATAAAACTGGTGCTAAAATAAGATCATAAATTAAAATGAGCACAATTGATCATATAAGAAACTTTGCAATAATTGCACATATAGATCACGGCAAATCTACTATAGCAGATCGAATTATTCATCTTTGTGGAGGACTAACAGAAAGAGAAATGAAAGCACAAGTTCTCGACTCTATGGATATAGAGAGAGAAAGAGGAATTACAATCAAAGCGCAAACTGTAAAATTAAATTACAAAGCAAAAGATGGAAAAAATTATATTCTAAATATTATTGATACTCCAGGCCATGTTGATTTTAGTTATGAGGTAAGTAGATCACTTTATGCATGTGAAGGTTCAATATTAATTGTTGATAGTACTCAAGGAGTAGAGGCTCAAACATTAGCTAATGTATATCAAGCGTTAGATATAGATCATGAAATTATTCCAGTTTTAAATAAAATTGACTTACCTGCTTCAGATTTAGATCGATCTAAGAAACAAATAGAAGATGTAATTGGCATTGAAACAGACGATGCAGTTCCTTGTTCAGGAAAAACAGGTGAAGGTGTTGAGTTAATTTTAGAACAAATAGTAAATAAACTACCAAGTCCTAAAGGTAATCTTAATGAAGATCTTAAGTGTCTTTTGGTTGATAGTTGGTACGATACTTATCTAGGGGTTGTGATTCTAATTAGAGTAATTAATGGAAGCATAAAAAAGAACATGAAAATTAAAATGGTTTCAACAAATAGGGAATATATTGTTGAGAAAGTTGGTGTATTCACACCTAAACCAAAAGACTTAGAGGAACTTCAAGCAGGTGAGATAGGTTTTATTATAACTGGTATTAAAGTTTTATCTGAAACAAAAGTTGGTGATACAATTTGTGATACATCAAAACCAGATGTTGAGCCTTTACCAGGATTTAAACCAAGTAAACCTGTAGTGTTTTGTGGATTATTTCCTGTTGATAGTTCTGAATATCAAAAATTAAAAGATGGATTAGCTAAATTACAATTAAATGATGCTAGTTTTTCATTTGAAGCCGAATCTTCATCAGCTTTAGGCTTAGGTTTTAGGTGTGGTTTTTTAGGATTATTACATCTAGAGATAATAACAGAAAGATTGGAAAGAGAATTTGACGTTAATCTTTTAACAACTACACCTGGAGTTGTTTATAAAGTTCATCTTAATAATGGTGATATTATTGATTTACAAAATCCATCAAGCTTACCTGATCCGACACTTATAAAATCAATAGAGGAACCTTGGATAAAGGCTACAGTAATCACCCCAGATGAATATTTAGGATCAATAATTAAACTTTGCCAAGACAAAAGAGGAATTCAAACTAACTTAAGTTATTCAGGTAACAGGGCAGTATTATCATACGAGCTACCATTAAATGAAGTAGTTTTTGATTTTAATGACAGAATAAAATCTATGACCAGTGGTTATGCAAGCTTCGATTATGAGATTATAGGACATCGCGAAGGAGATCTTGTAAAACTAGGTATTTTGGTAAATGGAGAACCAGTTGATGCTTTAGCAATGATGATACATAAGGATTTTGCTCAAAGAACTGGAAGAGAAGTTTGTGAAAAACTTAAAGATTTAATTCCAAGACATAATTTTATGATACCAGTGCAGGCTGCAATTGGAGGTAAAATTATTGCTAGAGAGACAATTAAGGGCTTTAAAAAAGATGTCCTTACCAAGATTCATGGTGGTGGGGCAACTGATAGAAAAAGAAAACTTTTAGAAAAACAAAAAAAAGGTAAAGCTAGATCAAAACAATTTGGTCGAGTTGAGATTCCACAAGAAGCCTTTATTGGAGTACTCAAAATTAATAAAGAAAAATAATTTTGGCGGTGAGGACAAGATTCGAACTTGCGATACCAATTAAGGCATGCCTGCTTTCCAAGCAGGTGGATTAAACCAACTCTCCCACCTCACCTAATCTAATATAAATTATCTAAAATTTTTTTTTGAATTAATTTTGAAGATAATTTTCTGGTATTATAATAAATATTTTTTGAATAAATTACCTTACTTTCAGGTTTGGTGTGAATAGGTATATATATAGCATGAACCTTTTTTTTTAAGGCAGAACCCAAACAAACAGGCCCTGACTCATTTCCTATTACAATATCACAGGAATCTATAATATTTATTATTTTTGAAATATTATACTTATATG